>NZ_AUFG01000011.1 GCF_000426385.1 Arsenicicoccus bolidensis DSM 15745 | reverse complement strand
GGGCTTCGTCCCCCAGGCTGATGATCCCGCCGGGGGTAGGGGCAATCAGCCGGGCTTCGTCCCCCAGGCTGATGATCCCGCCGGGGGTAGGGGCATCAGCGCCGACGCGCGACGACGAACTCGCTGACCCCCGGCAAGTCCTTGACCGGCAGGTAACGCTCCACGGTGATGACCGCCCGCAGCGCCGCGTTGACCGCCCAGTGGGTGTCCTGCAGGTCGCTGCCCTGGCTCGTGCGGCGACGCATCGACACGACCGGCCGCAGCAGGACGTTCCAGGCAAAGCGCCGCTCGATCTCGAAACCGTTGCGCTGCAGCAGGTCCAGGATCTCGGCGCGGTGATAGCGCCGCACGTGACCCACCGCGACGTCGTGGTCGGACCAGAGCTTGGGGTCGACGGGCACGGCCACGAGGAACGGAGCGCCCGGCTTGAGCACCCGGTGCACCTCCTGCACGCAGGCGTCGTGCTCCACCAGGTGCTCGAGCAGGTCGAAGGCCATGACGAGGTCCAGCGACCCGGCCTCGACCGGTAGGTTCGTCGCGTCGGCCCGCATCACCGGCACCGAGCGCTCGTCCGCTGCCAGCGCGCCGTCCTGGGTGTATTCCAGCGCCACGGCCTGCCACCCGTGCTCGATCAGCACGCGGGTGTTGCCTCCCCCGGCGGCCCCGATGTCCAGGGCCCGGCCGGGCGTCATACCGGAGATCAGGCGAGCGAGGATGTGCCTCCGCTCGCGGTACCACCAGTGCGCGTCCTCCAGCCTGGCCAGCTTGCGGACCTCGTGACCCTCCACGTGCGGCACGTCCTCTCATCGTCGAATGGCACCAACCTAGAGGAACCACGGCGCCGGGGCGTGCAGATCGCGCCGTCAGACGCGGACCTGTCCGTCGCCCTCCACGACCCACTTGGTGCTCGTCAGCTCCTCGAGGGCCATGGGGCCGCGGGCGTGGAGCTTCTGGGTGGAGATGCCGATCTCGGCGCCGAAGCCCAGCTCAGCGCCGTCGGTGAACCTCGTGCTGGCGTTGACCATCACCGCGGCCGAGTCCACCTCGTCGACGAATCGCCGTGCCGCAGAGCGGTCGTCGGTGACGATGGCATCCGTGTGACCGCTCGACCAGCGGCGCACGTGCTCGATCGCCTCCTCGAGGGAGGGCACGACGCGGACCGCCATGTCCAACGAGAGGTACTCCACCGCCCAGTCCTCGTCGGTCGCCTCCACCCAGCGCGCCCCCGCCTGCTCGGTCACGTCCTTGAGAGCCGGGTCGGCGTGGATGACGACGCCCTCCTGTCCAAGGGATCGCAGGATCCGGGGCAGGGCCTGGTCGGCGACGGCCTCGTGCACCAGCAGCGACTCGGCTGAGTTGCAGACGCTGGTGCGGTGGGTCTTGGAGTTGAGGGTGATGCGTTCCGCCATCTCTAGGTCGGCGCCGGCGTCGACATACACGTGGCAGTTGCCCACCCCCGTCTCGATCGTGGGGACGGTCGACTCGGTCACGACGGTCTGGATCAGACCCGCTCCCCCGCGCGGGATGAGGAGGTCGACCTCCCCGCGGGCGGTCATCAGAGCGCGCACGGCGTCGTGGCCGGGCGCGTCGAGCAGCTGGACGGCGTCGGGGTTGCGCCCGAGGGTGCGCAGGGTCTCGCGGAGGATCTCGACGAGGACGCGGTTGGTGTGCTCCGCCGCGCTGCCGCCGCGCAGGATGGCCGCGTTGCCGGACTTGAGCGCCAGGCCGGCGGCGTCGACGGTGACGTTGGGGCGCGCCTCGTAGATCATGCCCACGACACCCATCGGCACGCGAACCTGCCTGACCTGCAACCCGGTCGGCGTGGTGCTGCCGCGGACGACGTCGCCGACGGGGTCGGGCAGGCCGGCGACGTCGCGCAGGCCCTGGGCGGCCGCGGCGACCCGGGCTTCGGTGAGGGTGAGGCGGTCCAGCAGGTTGGCCCGGGTGCCCGCCGCGGACTCGCGCTCGACGTCGATGGTGTTGGCCTCGACGATGCGGTCGGTGGCGGCGACGAGCGCGTCGGCCATGGCGCGCAGCGCCTCGTCCTTGCGGCCGCGCGGCAGCAGCGCCAGCTCGCGGGCGGCGGCGCGGGCACGTGCGGCGAGCCCCGAGACGAGCTCGCGGGCACCGGGATCGATGGACGTGGCGGGCTGGGCTGTCATGGCTCCATCAAACCGCACCGGCTCGTATGACGCCGCCGCCGTCTCGTCCAACCCGGGTCGATGCGCCTACCTGAGGTAGGTGCATCAGCCGGTGGAACGAAGGCCGGTCGATGCCTTTACCGGCGGCAGAGGCATCAGCCTGGGGAACGAAGGCCGGTCGATGCCTTTACCGGCGGCGGGTCAGAGGAGGGCGAGGTCGTCGCGGTGGATGACCTCGCGACGGTACTGCTCCCCCAGCTCGTCGCCGAGATCGTGGGTGCTGCGGCCGAGCATCGCGGGCAGCTCGGACGACGCGTAGTTGACCAGCCCGCGCCCCACCACGCGCCCGTCCGGCGCGACCAGGTCCACCGCATCCCCCTCGTCGAAGCTGCCGCTCACGCCCACGATCCCGGCGGGGAGCAGCGAACGGCGGTGGCTCACGACGGCGTCCACGGCCCCCGCGTCCAGCTCGAGCCGACCCCGTGCCGTCGACGCGTGCCGCAGCCACAGCAGGCGGCCCCGCGGACGCACCTCCGGCGCCTCGAAGACCGTCCCCACGTCCTCGCCGCCCAGCGCCTCCGCCGCCAGCGCGGCCGACGTCACCAGCGCGGGGATGCCGGCGCCGGTGGCGATGCGGGCGGCCTCGATCTTGGTCGTCATGCCGCCGGTGCCGACCTTGCTGCCGGAGCCACGGATGACGACGTCCGCCAGGTCCGCCTCGCCGCGCACCACCGGGATCCGGCGGGCGCCGGGGCGCGACGGCGGTCCGTCATACAGCGCGTCGACGTCGGAGAGCAGCACCAGGGCGTCGGCCTTGACCAGGTGCGCGACGAGGGCCGCGAGCCGGTCGTTGTCGCCGAAGCGGATCTCCTGCGTGGCCACCGAGTCGTTCTCGTTGACGACGGGCACGACGCCGAGGTGCAGCAGCCGCACCAGGGTGCGTCGCGCGTTGACGTAGTGCGAGCGCCGCGTCACGTCCATCTCGGTCAGCAGCACCTGCCCGACGCGGGCCCCGTGCCGCCCGAAACTCGTGGTGTAGGCCGCCATCAGGGCGCCCTGCCCCACCGCCGCGGCGGCCTGCTGGGTGGCCAGGTCGCGGGGGCGCTTGGGCAGCGCGAGCGGGTTGAGCCCGGCGGCGATAGCCCCCGACGAGACGAGCACGACCTGCGCGCCGTCGCGCCAGCGTCGGGCCAGCGCGTCCACCAGCCGGCCGATGGCCAGGTCGTCCAGGTCTCCGTCCCCGCCGGTCAGCGAGGACGACCCCACCTTGACGACGATCCGCTCGGCGTCGGCGATCCGCTCGCGGGTGCCGCCGCTCCCAGCGCTCTCGGCCACGGCAGGTCAGTCCTCGTCGCGCAGCGTCGCCCAGTGGCCCGAGCGTCGCTCGGCGTCCAGCTCGGCGGCGGTCTTGCGGCGGGCGGCCTTGAGGTCGGCGAGCTCGTCGCGCTTCTCGGCGCGGGTGGCTCGGCGGGCCCCCTCGGCCTGCTCGAGCCGCAGGTCGGTGCCGCGGCGGCCGAGCAGCTCGGCGCCGGCGGCCAGCGTCGGCTCCCAGTCGAAGACGACCGCGTCGTCCTCGGCGCCGATCACGACCGTGTCGCCGGCGACCGCGCCGACCTTGAACAGCTGCTCCTCGACACCCAGCCGGTTGAGCCGGTCGGCGAGGTAGCCGACGGCCTCGTCGTTGCTGAAGTCGGTCTGACGGACCCAGCGCGCGGGCCGGTCGCCGACGACGCGATAGATGACCCCGTCGGAGGTGTTCTCCTTGCGGACGACGAAGCCGGTGTCGTCGACGGCCTTGGGGCGTATGACGACGCGCCGCGTCTCGACCTGCTCCACCTCGGCGCGGGCCGCCTCGACGTGGCGCGCCAGGGCGTAGGTCAGCTCCTTGAGACCGGTGCGGGCCACCGCGGAGACGACATGCACCTCGAGGCCGCGAGCCTCCAGGTCGGGCTTGACGAACTCGGCGAGCTCCTCGGCCTCGGGGACGTCGGCCTTGTTGAGCACGACGATGCGGGTGCGCTCGGTCAGGGCCTTGCCACCGAGCGTCTCGTCGGGGACGTAGAGGCTGAGCTCGCGCTCGATCGCCTCGAGGTCGGACATCGGGTCGCGGTCGGGCTCGAGGGTGGCGCAGTCCACGACGTGCACCAGCACCGAGCAGCGCTCGACGTGGCGCAGGAACTCCAGGCCGAGGCCCTTGCCCTCGTGCGCCCCGGGGATCAGCCCGGGCACGTCGGCGACCGTGTAGCGCGCGGAGCCCGCCGTCACGACGCCGAGGTTGGGCACCAGCGTGGTGAAGGGGTAGTCCGCGATCTTGGGGCGGGCGCTGGACAGGACGGAGACCAGCGAGGACTTGCCCGCGGAGGGGAAGCCGATCAGCGCGACGTCGGCGAGCGTCTTGAGCTCCAGCACGACGTCGTGCTCGTCGCCGGGCTCACCCAGCAGGGCGAAGCCGGGAGCCTTGCGCCGGGTGGACGCCAGCGCCTTGTTGCCGAGACCGCCGCGACCGCCCTGGGCGACGACATACTCCCCGCCCATCTCGACGAGGTCGGCGAGCAGCCGGCCCTGCTTGTCCTTGACGACGGTGCCCTGCGGCACGCCCAGCACCAGGTCGTCGCCGTCAGCACCGTTGCGCTCGGCACCCTCGCCCGGCTTGCCGTTGCCGGCCTTGCGGTGCGGGGTGTGGTGGTAGTCCAGGAGCGTGGTCTTCTGCGGGTCGACCCGCAGCACGACCGATCCGCCGCGACCGCCGTTGCCGCCGTCGGGGCCACCGAGCGGCTTGAACTTCTCGCGGTGGACGGAGGCCACGCCGTGACCACCGTTGCCCGCCTGCACGTGCAGCGTCACCCGGTCGACGAAGCTCGCCATGTCCCTGGTCCTTCTCTCGTCAGCAGTGAAACCACGCGAGGGTGCAGGCTCGTGGCCTGCACCCTCGCGCAAACATGTGTGTGTGCTGAGCAGATGCTCAGCGGTGCGTCACTCGCCGGCGACGATGTTGACGACCTTGCGGCCGCGCTTGGTACCGAACTCGACGGCACCGGCAGCGAGGGCGAACAGCGTGTCGTCCTTGCCGCGGCCGACGTTGGCGCCGGGGTGGAAGTGCGTGCCGCGCTGGCGGACGATGATCTCGCCGGCGTTGACCTCCTGGCCGCCGAAGCGCTTGACGCCGAGGCGCTGAGCGTTCGAGTCGCGACCGTTCTTGGAGCTGGATGCACCCTTCTTGTGTGCCATGACTAAGCCTGCCTTCGTGTCTGCGTGAGCTGTGGGGCGATGAGGCTCAGGCCTCGATCGCGGTGACCTTGATCTGGGTGGTCGGCTGACGGTGACCCTGGCGCTTGCGGTAGCCCGTCTTGTTCTTGTACTTCATGATCGTGATCTTGGGGCCCTTGGTGGCCTTGACGACCTCGGCCGTCACCTTGATCTTGGCCAGCTGCGCCGCATCGCTCGTGACGGTGGAACCGTCGACGAGGAGGAGGGGCTGGAGCTCGAAGGACTCACCAGGCTTGGTGGTCACCTTGTCGACGATGAGGACGTCGCCCACGGAGACCTTCTCCTGGCGCCCGCCTGCGCGAACAATCGCGTACACGTTGCAGACTCGCTCTCTTGATGAGGATGTGAAACCGGTCGTCGCTTCGTGACCGGCCTCCGATCGCGCCTGGCACTTCGCCTGGGCAACGCGGGGGACGGTGGACGCACCGACGTATCAGACTACCGGGGCGGGGGCGCTGCGGCCAAATCCTGGCCTCGCTCCCCCGCCCCGGCGGTTCGTGCTGCTGGTCCCGCTGCCGGCCCCGTCCGCGGGCCGTGGCGGGTCAGGCCTGCGGAGTCCCCTCGGAGGCCTCGGTGCTCGGGGCCCCAGTGCTCTCTGTGTCGCCGGTGTCCTCCCCGCGGCCGACCGGCTCGTATGCCGAACCGCCCGTCTCGAGGGGCTTCGGCGGACCCGCGGGGGCGACCACGCGACCGCGGCGTCGCCGGGGGCGCTTCTCGGGCTCGGGCGTGGCCTCTGCCTCGGCGGGCGACTCGTGGGCCGCCTCGGGCAAGGACGTCGCTGCCGCGATCGCCTCGACCGGGGCGTCGACGTCGCCGACGACGCTGTCCGAGCCCCACCCGGCGCCGGAGGTGCCCGCCCCGGACCTGCCGGGGTCGGAGCTGCCGGTGCCGGAGGTGTCCTCGGGACCCCAGCCGAGGCCGGGGTGGTCGGTGCTCGCCGCGGCGTCGTCGGCGGCGTTGGCGGCCGACTCGGCGTCGGATCCGGGAGCGGCCTCGTCGCCGGCGTCGGGCTCCCCTGCCGGGGTGGCGGCGGGGCCGGCCTCGGCGGGGGTCGATGCCGGCACGGGTGCCGGAGCGGGCGCGCCAGCAGCGGCCTTGGAGGCGCGGCCCTTGCGGGCGGAGCGGCGGCCCCGGGCGGGGCGCTCCTCCTCAGGAGCGTCGGTGACGCCGGTGGCGTCGGAGGCGTCGGAGACGGCGCCGACCGGAGCGGCAGCCGCGTCCGGCTCGTCGCCCAGGACCGAGGCCATGGCGTCGTCGATCGCCCGCGCGACCTCGTCGGGCGAGGCCGGCTGCTCGTCGTCGACGACGGCCTTGGAGGCCGCCATCGCCGCTGCGTGTGCGGCCGCCGCGATCTGGGCCGGCGTCGGGCCGGAGTCCTCGGCCTTGGCCGCGTCGTCCCGTCCCCGTCCGTTGCCGTTGGACCCGTTGGACCCGCCGTTGCCGGACCCACCGTTGTTGGACCCGTTCGAGCCGTTGCTGGAGCCGCCGTTGCCGGATCCGTTGCCGCCATTGCCCTTGCGACCACGGCGTCCGCCCTGGTCGTGGGAGTGGTCGACACCGGACTCGGTGCCGGGCGCGACCGGCGTGGACGAGATGAGGATCCCGCGGCCGTTGCAGTGCTCGCACGTGGTGGAGAAGGACTCGATGAGCCCGGTCCCGACCCGCTTTCGGGTCATCTGGACCAGCCCGAGCGAGGTGACCTCGGCGACCTGGTGCTTGGTGCGGTCGCGACCCAGGCACTCGACCAGTCGACGCACGACCAGGTCGCGGTTGGACTCCAGCACCATGTCGATGAAGTCCACGACGATGATGCCGCCGATGTCGCGCAGCCGCAGCTGGCGCACGATCTCCTCGGCCGCCTCGATGTTGTTCTTGGTGACGGTCTCCTCGAGATTGCCGCCCTGACCGACGAACTTGCCGGTGTTGACGTCGACCACGGTCATCGCCTCGGTGCGGTCGATGACCAGGGAGCCGCCGGACGGCAGCCAGACCTTGCGGTCCATCGCCTTGGCGAGCTGCTCGTCGACGCGGTGCTCGACGAAGACGTCCTTGTCGCCGGTCCAGCGCGTGAGGCGCGGGGCGAGGTCGAGGGCCACGGACTCGACATACGAGCTCACGGTCTCCCAGACCTCGGGGCCGGACACGACCAGCGAGCTGAAGTCCTCGTTGAAGACGTCGCGGATCACCCGGACGGTGAGGTCCGGCTCGCCGTGGAGCAGCGCGGGGGCGTTGGTGCCGCGGGCGCCGGCCTTGGTCTGGATGTCGTCCCACATCGCGGTCAGGCGGGCGACGTCGGCGCGCAGCTCCTGCTCGCTGGCCCCCTCGGCGGCGGTGCGGACGATCACGCCGGCGTCGGCGGGCATGACGTCCTTGAGGATCCGCTTGAGGCGGGCCCGCTCGGTGTCGGGCAGCTTGCGGCTGATGCCGGTCATCGAGCTGCCGGGCACGAAGACCAGGTAGCGGCCGGGCAGCGAGATCTGCGAGGTCAGGCGGGCACCCTTGTGACCCATCGGGTCCTTGGTGGCCTGGACCAGGACGGTCTGGCCGGACTTGAGGGCGTTCTCGATGCGGCGCGGCTGGCCGTTCTCGAGGCCGGCGGCGTCCCAGTTGACCTCGCCGGCGTAGAGGACGGCGTTGCGGCCCTTGCCGATGTCGACGAAGGCGGCCTCCATCGACGGCAGGACGTTCTGCACGCGCCCGAGATAGATGTTGCCCGCGATGCTGGTCGAGCTGGCCGACTGCTCCCGCGAGACGTAGTGCTCCACGAGGACGCCGTCCTCGAGCACCGCGATCTGGGTGCGGTCGCCGCTGTCACGGACGACCATCGTGCGCTCGACGCTCTCGCGGCGGGCGAGGAACTCGGCCTCGGTGATGATCGTGCGGCGACGCCCAGCCTCGCGGCCCTCGCGACGGCGCTGCTTCTTGGCCTCCAGGCGGGTCGACCCCTTGATGCCCGTGGCGGACTCGGAGCGGCGCGACTCGCGGACCTTGGTCACGGTGCCGGGCGGGTCCTCGTCGCCACCGCCGGAGCCGGAGCGACGACGGCGGCGACGCCGACGCGAGGAGCTCGACGAGTCGTCGTCGTCCTCGCCCTGGTCGTCCCGGCCGTTGCGGGAGCTGCGGCCGTCATCGGAGTCGTCCGACTCGTCGTCGCCCTTGTCGTCGCTGCGGTCCTCGCCGTCGGAGTCCGCGCGTCCGCCGGAGCGACCACGGCCGCGGCGGCGGCGCGAGCGGCGGGATCCCCCGGACTGCTCGCCGTCGTCGCCCTGGTCGTCGGTGTCGTCTGCGTCGGTCGTGTCGGTCGTGTCGGTCGTGTTGGTCGTGTCGTCGTCGACCTGGCGGTCGTGACGGTCGCCGGGGCGACCTCGGCCGCCGCGGTCAGCGCTGTCGTCGTCGCCGTCGGCCTGCTCGTCAGAGGCGCCCCGGTCGTCCCCACGGTCGTCGGAGCCCGAGCGACCGCGACGGCCCTTGCCGCCGCGACGGCGACGGCGCGGACCCTGGTCGTCGTCCTGCTCGTCCCGCTCGGCACGGTCGTCGTCGCCCTGAACACCACGCCCGCCCTGCACATCGGCGTCGTCCTGCAGGTCGCGGCCACGGGAGTCCCGGCCACGCAGGTCCCGCTCGTCCCGCGAGCGCGAGACGCGGCCACGAGGCCGGCCGTAGCCCGAGTCGTCGAGGTCGTCGGTGTCGTCCTGCGCACCCTGTGCGTCGTCGGACTCGTCGCGCTGGATGGTGGAGGGGTCGACGCTCGGCGAGGTGGCGCGCCGCGAGCGGCGGGCCACCGTGGGGTCCGGCGCCTGGAACAGCAGGCCGAACGGCGACACGGTCGGCTCGGCGGAGTCGTCGGCGGAGCGGACTGGCAGCTCGTTGATGAGGTCGTTGAGGTGGTCCTGGTCGAGCACGGCCAGGGCGATGTCGACGACCTCCTCGTCGCTGTCGTCGGCGTCCACGTCAGCCGCTGCGGCGGCGACCTCGGGGGCCTGCTCGACGGCGTCCGCCTGGGCGGCGGCGCGCTCGGCGGCGTGGTCCGGGACCCCGGAGGTGAGGCCGGGCGCGTCATACGCGTCATCGTCGGCGTCGGTGCCGGCGACGGACTCGGTGACGGAGGGGGCCGAGGCCTTCTTGGTGGCCCGGCGGGTGCGCTTGGCGGCCTTCTTGGCCGGCGCGGCAGCGGTGACGGCGTCGACGGCGGCGCGGGCGTCGCCCTCCTCGGCATCGGTGCCGGGGGTGCCGAGCAGGTCGTCGGCGTCGCTGATGCTGGGGCGGTGCGCCTGGCCGGCGACGTCGGCGGGCGCCTCGGCGCTGGCCTCGCTGGAGTCGTTGTCGCCGGAGTCGCTGTCGCTGGGGGCGGCGGCCGCGGCGGGCGCCTTCTTGGCGGCCTTGCGGGGCGCGCGCTTGGTGGCGGCGGCCTTGCGGGCGCGGGTGGCCTTCTTGGCGGGCGCCGCAGCCTCGGTGGTCTCAACAGACGCCGCGGTCTCGGTGGTCTCCGCAGACGCCGTGGTGTCGGCAGGCTCGGCGGCCTGCTCGGACGGCGAGGTCTCTGCGCCCTCGGTGGCCCCAGCGGCCTCGGCGGCGTTGTCGGCGGGGAAGGTGTCGTTGTCGGGTGCCATCGGAGGCGTTCCCTTCTCGACCACGAGGCCACGCCCACTGCCGGCGCGATGCGCCTCGTCGCCGCGTGGTGCGCGGTCGTCGTCGTCACCGGAGCAGGTTGCCCCGACGACGGAAGTCGTCTGCTGCACCGCGCGGCTCGCGCCAGGCGCGTCACTCACGTGGTGCCGCCGCCATCACGTCGACGGAGCCGGTCGGCTCGGTCGTCGGGCGAGACGGGCGACCAGATCGGTCGCGACGCCGCACGTCGCCGTGATGTCGTCGGGTCAGCGGCACGAAGTGGGTCGCACCGTGACCTCTAGCAGTATCGCACAGCGCGCCCGCCCCACCTCTCAGGTGGCCCGGGGACCGCCCACCGGGCGTGGCGCGGTCGGCCCTCAGCGCAGCGGGTCGCCGACCGTGGCGTCCGCCTCTGACCAGGGGCCTTGCACCAGGCGGGTCATCAGCGGGGTGGCCTGCGGCAGGCCCTCCCCCGTCGCGGCGAGCGCCGTGATGACGTCGTCGGGTCGCACCGTCGGGGTCGTATGACGCAGCAGCACCCGCAGCAGCTGGGCATCCGTGCTGACGGTGACCCCGCTGGCCGCGGCCCGCCCCGCAGCACCCTGCAGGTCGAGGGCGAGCACCGCCGAGCGGACGTCGAAGGTGCGGTTCCCGCTCTTCGTCATACGGCTGATCTCGACCGTCTCGGCCGCCAGGAAGGCCGACACGGTCCGCTCGACCTGAGCGCGCTGGTCGGCGTCGAGCCCGCGCAGCTCGACGATCCACTCCGAGGCCTGCAGCCGGTCGGCGAGCGACCCGGGCAGCGCGTCGGCGGCCTCGAGGACGTCGATGCCGTCCGGGAGGGCCTCGTCGAGGGCGGCGGCGACCCGGGATGGCTCGACCGGCTCGGTCACGGAGATCTCGAAGTACTCCGCCTCGCTGGCGGTGCCCGTCGGCGCGGCGTTGGCGTAGCTGATCTTGGGGTGCGGGTGGAAGCCCGCGGAGTAGGCCATCGGGACGCCGGCCCGCCGCAGCGCCCGCTCGAGCGCCCGCTGGAAGTCGCGGGTCGAGGAGAAGCGCAGCCGCCCGCGCTTGGCGTAGCGCAGCCGGATCTTCTGCACCGCGGGAGGCGGAGGGGGACCTTCGGGGGTGCGCTGACGAGCCATGAGGCCCAAGGTTACGGGAGTCCTCCGCCCCGCTGGTCCCCCCGTGGTCCCACTGGCCCCTCCGGTGGGTCCTCCGGCTCAGACCCCGGTATGACGAAAGGTCGGCACCGTGGTCCGACGCCCGCGACACGGCGCCTTCGGGATGGTCGACGGCATGAACCTCACCACCTCCCCACGCGCCGAGACCCACCATCCCGAGAGCCGCAAGAGCACCGGGAGCCCCGAGAGCAGCGAGAGCCCCGAGGCGGCGCTCGTCGGCCGGGCGCTCGTCAAGACCTACGGACCCACGCGGGACGAGGCGCCACCCGCCCTGGCCGGCGTCGACCTCGCCATCGCGCCGGGATCGTCCGTCGCCGTCATGGGACCCTCCGGCTCCGGCAAGACGACCCTGCTGCACCTGCTCGCCGGGGTCGTCACCCCGACCTCGGGCACCGTCTCGTGGCGGGGGAAGGACCTCGCCCGGCTCGGCGACGCGGCCCGCAGCCGGTTGCGGCGCAGCGACTTCGGCTTCGTCTTCCAGTCCGGGCAGCTGCTGCCCGAGCTCCCCGCCATCGAGAACGTCGCCCTGCCCCTCATGCTCGCGGGGACCGCGCGGCGCCAGGCCGAGGTGCGGGCCCGGGACTGGTTCGCGCCACTGGGGCTGCAGGGACTCGAGCGCCGCCGCCCGGGCGAGCTGTCCGGCGGCCAGGCCCAGCGCGTGGCGATCGCGCGGGCCCTCGTCGGGTCGCCGGGGGTCGTCTTCGCCGACGAGCCGACCGGCGCGCTCGACCAGACCACCGGCCAGGAGGTCATGCACCTGCTGACGACGGCATGCGCGGCGCAGGGGGCGGCGCTCGTGGTCGTCACCCACGACCCGGACGTCGCCGGCTGGTGCCGACGCGTCGTGCGGCTGCGCGACGGACGCGTCGAGAGCGACGAGGTGACCCGATGAGCGCGCGCCGCAGGAGTGCGCAGCGGGCAGGCGCGAGCACGTCGGGCGTGGGGTCGCTGCGCACCGTGTGGACGATCTCCCGGATGGTCGCGCGCGGGCGCCAGGCCCAGGACTCGCTGACGGGGGTGCTGTCGGTCCTGGCCTTCGCCGTCGCGACCGCCGCGCTGCTCGTGACGGCGGGCGGGCTGCAGGCCTTCGCGCGGCGGGCGGGCGGCCTGGACCCGGAGGTCGGCGACCCCGCCGCGATCTACGTCGTGCTCGCCGTCGTGGCGACGGCCCTGCTGGTCGTGCCGATCCTGACCCTCGGAGGCGTTGCCGCCCGGCTGGCCCTCGCGCGCCGCGACCAGCGCCTGGCCGCGCTGCGCCTGGCGGGAGCCACGTCGGGCCAGGTCACCGCGCTGACTCTCCTCGAGGCGGGGATGCAGGCCGCCGTCGGTGCCGGTGCAGGCGTGGCCGCCTATGCCGTCGCCCTGGTCCCGGTCGGGCTGCTCCGCTTCGACGGAAGGGCGCTCGGGGCGGGGGACCTGTGGCTGGGCGTCCCGATCGTCCTCGCCGTCGCGCTGGGCGTGGTCCTGCTCGCCCTGGGCGCCGCCGGGTCGACCCTGGCTCGCGTCGTCGTGACGCCGTTGGGCGTGGCGGCCCGGCATACCCCTCGGGCGCAGTCGGTCCTGCGACTCGTCCTCGCCCTCGTGGTGGCAGCGGTCTGGACGCTGGGCTTCCAGCTGCTCGGGCAGGCCGGCACCGGGGTGCTTGTGCTCGCGATGGTCGCCATGGTCGCGACGGTCAACGTCGTCGGGCCGTGGTTCGTGCAGGTCAGCGCCCGGATCGCGGCCCGAGCGGCCCGCCGCCCCACGACCCTGCTCGCCGCCAGGCGCATCGCCGACGACCCCCAGACGACGTGGCGCTCGGTGGGCGCGCTCTGCCTCGGAGTCATCGTGGCGGCGTGCGGCGGCGCGATGGCCTCGGCGTTCTCCGCCCGTCCGGACCCGGCCACGCCCCACCTCGCCGACGATCTCGTCACGGGGTGCGCCGTCGCCCTGACGATCCTCGCGCTCGTCGCCGTGACGTCCAGCGGCGTCGTCCACGCGACCCGCGTCTACGACCAGCGCGGCACCCTGCAGGCGCAGGCCCTCGCCGGCACTCCCCTGTCGCAGCTGCGGGCCGTGCGCCGCCGCGAGGTCACGCTGCCGCTCACCGTGGGCGTCGGGCTGGCCACGCTGCAGGGCGGCCTGCTGATGGCGCCGGCCGCCGCCACGGCCTTCAACGCCGGGGCGCTGGTGCTGTTCGCGGCATCGATCGTCGGGTCCTTCGTCGTGGCCCTGGCGTCCGTCCGCGCCAGCGACGGCCTGGTGCGCGAGGCCGTGGCCATGGCCTGATCCCGCTGGCCGCCGCCGGCCCGGGTCGGCTGCCTGCCGCGACTCGCACGCACAACGGGCCCGATCGATGAGGCGACCTGCGCCGATGCGTCGTTGTGCATGTGAGTTCACGGCCCGCGCGCCTCGCCGCCGCGCAGCACCACGACGAGACGCCGGGCGGTCGGCATACCGGATCGTCCCCTCGCGCCCTAGGGTCAGGGGCATGCTCAGCGCACTGGCGGCGGGGCCGCGCACCGACCTGGAGATCCTGCTGCTCCAGGGGTCGCGGATCGAGGTGGGCGCGGACCACCTCGTCGTGCGCTCGCCGCACAACCCCGACTTCCACTGGGGCAACTACGTGCACGTGACGACCGGCGACCCCGACGACGCGGGGCGCTGGCTCGAGGTGTTCGCCAGGGCGTTCCCCCAGGCCGGGCACGTGGCGCTCGGGCTGCCGCGGCTCCCCCACCCCGCTGCCTATGCCGTGCACGGGCTGGAGGTCGGCACCGACGCCGTCCTCACGACGACCGAGCTGCCGGAGCAGCGGCCGCTGGCCGAGGGGTATGCCGTCCGGGCGCTGCTGCCAGACGACTGGGCCCAGGTGCGCCGGGCCGCCGCCGACGAGAACGCCCGCACCGGGGACTACGACCCGCGCGAGCACGACGCGTTCACCGTGGCGCAGATCGCCGCGCGACGACGCCTCGCGGCAGCGGGGAGCGCGGCCTTCTTCGGCGCCTTCACGGACGACGGGCTGCTGGCGGCGGACCTCGGGATCGTCGCGCTGGGGCGGCGGGCGCGCTACCAGTCGGTGGGGACGGTGGCCGAGCACCGGCGGCGCGGCCTGGCGGGGCACCTGCTGGGGGTGGCGGCACGCTGGGCGGCGGAGCGCGGGGCGCGCGAGTGGGTGATCGTCACCGAGTCGACCAACGACGCCGGTCGGCTCTATCGCTCCGTGGGGTTCCGGGACGACGTGCAGGTGGTTGCGGCATACCGCAAACCAGATCGTGAGACATAATCCGAAGTTATTGACCCCATAAGCGTTGCCGCCCTAGTCTCCTCGCATGCCGCCCTTCCCGAGGACCACGCCATGCACCTGACTCGCGTCGTGCGCCGGCACGTGGACCTGCAGCGGGTTGCCAGTCAGCTCTGTCGCTGACCCGCTCCCGCCCCTCGTCCACCGCACGTCCTCAGGAGCCCCCGCATGCCCTCCATCATCATCCTCGCGATCGTCGGTCTCATCGCCCAGCTCATCGACGGCAGCCTCGGCATGGCCTATGGCGTGACGTCGTCGACGCTGCTGCTGGCCGCCGGCACCAACCCCGCCTCCGCCTCCGCCACCGTGCACCTCGCCGAGATCGGCACGACCCTCGCCTCCGGCGCCAGCCACTGGAAGTTCGGCAACATCGACTGGAAGGTCGTCGGTCGCATCGGCATCCCCGGCGCCATCGGGGCCTTCCTCGGCGCGACGGTCCTGTCCTGGCTGTCGACCGAGGTCGCCGCCCCGATCATGTCGCTCGTGCTGCTGGCCCTCGGCGTCTACATCCTCGTGCGGTTCACGGTCCAGAGCGTGACGACCCAGCACCTCGGCAAGCCGCTGCGCCGCCGGTTCCTGTCGCCGCTCGGCTTCGTCGCCGGCTTCGTCGACGCCACCGGTGGCGGCGGCTGGGGCCCCGTCGGCACGCCGGCCATCCTCGCCAGCGGTCGCCTCGAGCCGCGCAAGGTCATCGGGTCGATCGACGCCTCGGAGTTCCTCGTGGCCATCGCGGCGTCGATCGGCTTCTTCCTCGGCCTCGGCGGCGGCGCGATCGTGCCCGGCATGGCCTTCGCCCTGCTGATCGGCGGCCTGATCGCCGCCCCCATCGCCGCCTGGCTGGTCCGGCACCTGCCACCGCGCCTCCTCGGCTCGGCCGTCGGCGGCCTGATCGTGCTCACCAACGCGCGGACCCTGCTGCGCAGCGACTGGATCGACGCCTCCGGCGCCGTGCAGAACCTCTCGTATGCCGCCATCGTCGCCGTCTGGATCGGCGCCGTCGCGTGGTCGCTGCGCGAGCACCGGCGCGAGCAGCGCGAGCTCGTCGAGGCTGACGTGCGACGGGCCGAGGCGCTCGACCCGGCCTGACCCGCCGGACCCACCTGACGGATCTCCCTGCCGGATCTACCTGAGGTAGTCACATCGACCTGGCGTGCGAAGTCGGGCGAATGTGACTACCTGAGATAGGTCAGGCGAGGCCGCGGCGGTCCAGCTCCGCCTCGATCTCCACCGCCAGGGCCGCCCAGGCGGGCGACCGTCCGCGTTGAAGCTCCGCACCAGCGCATAGGCCGCCGCGCCGTGCTCGACCTCCACCTGGTCGGCCTCCAGCCAGCCCTGCCGCTGCAGGTGGTCGACGTTGCGCACGGCCACCTCGCGGATCCTCGGGTCGTCGGGCGGCCAGTCGTACATCTCGTCGGTGACGAGGTAGAGGTCGCGGAACTGCGGGTCGTCCAGCTGGTCCACGCCGATCCGCAGCCAGTGGGACACGAGCTGTGGGTAGAGCACCTGCATGAGCACCCACCCGTCGCGCTCCAGCCGGACCATCCGCTCGGACACCCCCAGCGTGCGGACCTTGTCCAGGTAGGCCTGGACGGCCGGGTCGAGCGGATCGCCCGACGCGAGCCTCCGCAACCGGCGCCGGTTGCCCTGCAGGTCGCGGATGCGCCGCCCCAGCTCGTGGTCGATCTCGTCGAGCGCCGTCCTGGTCTCGGCCGGCGGAGCGTCCTGCAGCTCCTTGACCCGGGACAGCGGCACGCCTGCCTCGGCCAGGGTGCGGATGCGGGTCAGGTCGACGACGGCCTGCCCGTCATACCGCCGATAGCCCGAGTGGTCCCGGCCCGGCTCGGGGAGCAGACCCAGCCGGTGATAGTGCCGTATGGCGCGCTGGGTCACCCCCACGTAGTCAGCGAGCTGCCCGATCGTCAGCATGCGTCGTCTCCCCCTCTGGTGTGGCCGGCGGCAGCACGAACGCCCGCAGCCCTGGCGCCAGGATCCCGTAGGCCGCGGCCGGGATCCACGCGACCAGCATCGCCCAGCCGGCCGCCTCCAGGGGCTGGAAGCGCAGCAGCACGGCCATCAGGCCGAGACCCAGGGGCGAGGCGACCAGCGCGAGGGCGTTGAGCAGCCCGAACACCCGCCCGCGGACCGCGTCGTGGACGTGCTCGGTCATCGCCACCATCGAGATCGGCCCCATGAGGCCGCTGCCGATCCCGGCCGCCGCCATGCCGGCCGCGACGAGCCAGAAGCCGACGAGCGGTGCGATGAGCAGGAAGGACCCGGTGAACAGCGCGATCGAGAGCACCCAGGTCAGCCAGCGGCGCCCGGACAGGGCCACCGCGTAGAGGACGGCACCGACCATCGACCCGATCGCGAACGCCGAGGTCTCGAGGCCGAGCTGCTCCGGCGCGCCGAGACCCTGGAAGTGCGCGGGCAGGACGACGGCGAGCAGGGGCGCGACGACCAGGGCGGAGGCGAAGGACAGCACGATGACCGCGACCAGGGCGGGGCTGCGGCGGACCACGGCCCAACCGCTGCGGGGCGAGTCGTCGTCCTGCGCGGGGGCGGGTGCCGGGGCGAGCCGCATCGCCAGGGTCGCGAGGGCGGCGAGGGCCGAGCAGGCCGCGGTCAGCCACACCACGCGGATGGGGTCGAGGACCGCGAGGAGCGTGCCCGCGAGCGCCGGCCCGGCGAGGAAGCTCACCCCGAAAACCGCCTGCCGGTAGCCCGCGACCTTGTCGAGCGGCACGCCGCCGGCCGTGGCGACGTTGGCCATGAGGGTCTCGCGGGCCGTCATACCGGGCACGTCGAAGACCGCGCCGAGCACCCCGAGGACCACGAACCACGCCACGGTGAGGCCGGTGAGGTGGTCGACGACGGCGAGTCCGGCGACGGCGAGGGCGGAGCCGAGGTCGGCGAGGACGCTCATCCGGCGGCGCCCGACCCTGTCGATGAGCCAGCCGCCGACGAGGGCGGCCGCGACGGACGGTATGCCGGAGGCCGCGGCGACCAGGCCGGTGACGGAGGCGTCGCCGGTGCGCGACAGGACCAGCCAGGGCAGGACGATCCCGATCGCGGCGTTGCCGAAGAGCGAGAGCGCCTCGGCGGTGAGGAAGATCCAGAGCGAGGATCGTGAGGTCATGCCGACCTCGTGGAGGGTTGACCCTGCGTCAAGGTCAAGCAGCCCAGACGTGCGTTGCCGACGCACGAATCGGTGCCGGTGCCGGTCGACGTGGACGCGCCGGACCTACCGCGGGCAGGATCATCAGCCTGGGGAACGAAGGCCGGTCGATGCCTCTACCGGGGGTAGGTCGCGAGGAGGGTGGCGAGATGCACGCCCTCGCGCCGCGCGAGGTCGTCGAGCTGGGTGCGGCAGCTGAACCCGTCGGCCAGCACCACCGCGTCGGGCCCCGCCTCCCGCACCGCCGGCAGGAGCTGCTGCTCGGCCACCGCCACCGACACGTCGTAGTGCCCCTGCTCGACCCCGAAGTTGCCGGCCAGGCCGCAGCATCCGCCCAGCCGGACCACCTCGGCCCCCGAGCGCTCCAGCAGGGCCGCGTCCGCGCCCCAGCCGAGGATGGAGGCGTGGTGGCAGTGCGGCTGCGCGACGACCTCGACGCCGGTCAGGTCCGGCGGGGTCCAGCCCTCGGTGCGGTCGAGCAGCTCGGCGAGCGTCAGCACTCCCCCGGCGACGCGGCGCGACGCGTCCGTGCCGAGCAGGTCGACCACGTCGTGGCGCAGCGCCGCCGTGCAGCTGGGCTCCAGGCCGACGATCGGGATGCCTTGCACGACATACGGATCGAGCTCGCGGACCGCCTTGGTCAGGATCCGCCGGGCGCTGTCGAGCTGGCCCGTCGAGATCCACGTGAGGCCGCAGCAGACCTGGCGCCCGGTGACGATCGGCGTGTAGCCGGCGGCCCGCAGCACGGTCACCGCGTCGATCCCGACCTGGGGCGAGAAGTGCTCCACGAAGCTGTCGACGAAGATCACGACCGGCCGACCCGGCGATCCCTCGGCGGACGGGTCGGCGCCGTGCTCGGCGAACCACCCGCAGAAGGTCTGCTCGGCGAACCGCGGCAGCGAACGACGCGGGTCCACGCCGGCGGCCTTCATGCCGACCTTGGCCACGCCGGGAGCACCCATGAGCGCGTTGGTGATCCGCGGGCTCTTGCTCGCCAGTCGCGACCACGCGGGCAGCCACCCCAGCGCGTAGTGCGACGGCGGGCGCAGCCGCCCGCGGTAGGTCTGGTGCAGCACCTCGGCCTTGTAGGTCGCCATGTCGATGCCGGTCGGGCAGTCCGAGGCGCAGCCCTTGCAGGACAGGCACAGGTCGAGGGCCTCGTGCACCTCGGGCGCGCGCCAGTCCTTGATCGCCGAGAGCGGGCTCAGCATCTCCTGCAGGGCGCGGGCGCGGCCGCGGGTGGAGTCCTTCTCCTCCCGGGTCGCGAGGTATGACGGGCACATCACCGACACGGCGCCCGGCGCGTGGTCCGCGCGGCACTTGCCGACGCCGGTGCAGCGGTGCACGGCCTGCGTGAAGTCCCCTGCGTCAGCGGGATAGTGGAAGGCCAGCCGGTCGCGGTTCGTCGAGACCGGCTGCGCCGCAGCGACCCTCACGTGGGCGTCGACCGGGTCGGGGTCGACGAGCACGCCGGGGTTGAGCAAGTCGTCCGGGTCCAGGGCGCCCTTGAGGCCGCGGAACAGGTCGATGGCGCCGGGTGAGTACATCCGGGGCAGCAGCTCGGAGCGAGCCCGCCCGTCGCCGTGCTCGCCGGACACCGATCCGCCGTAGCGGGCCACGAGATCGGCCGAGGCATAGAGGAACTCGCGGAACCGGTCGGTGCCTCCGGGCCGCTCGAGGTCGAAGTCCAGCCGGATGTGCAGGCATCCGTCGCCGAAGTGGCCGTAGGGCAGGCCGGTGAGGTCGTGCTGCTCGAGCAGCACGTCGAACTCGCGCAGGTAGGCGCCGAAGGACTCCGGGGGCACCGCCGCGTCCTCCCACCCCGCGTGGCCCGGACGGTCGCGCGGGGTGCGTCCGGCGAGCCCGGCGCCGTCCTCGCGGATCCGCCACAGCGCCCGCCCCTCCACCGGGTCCTCGACGACCCGGTGCGAGCGCGCCCCGACGGCGCCGACGAGATCGGCCACCCGCGAACGCAGCTCGTCGACCGAGTCCGCCACCGGCTCGACGAACAGCCAGGCGTTGCCCTCGGGCAGGTCGGGAACGGCGTTGTCGCCCAGTCGTGCTCGCACCACGTCGACGATGCGGCGGTCGATCCCCTCGGAGGCCACGGCCCCCAGCTGCTTCATCAGGGGCGCCACGTCGCCGGCGGCGTAGATGTCGTCGAACCCCAGCACCACCAGTGTCTTCTCGGGCGGGTCGGTGACCAGCCGCACGGTGGCCTCGGTGACGACGGCGAGCGTGCCCTCGGAGCCCACCAGGGCCCGCCCCAGGTCGAATCCCCGCTCGGGCAAGAGGTGCTCGCAGGCATAACCGGACACCTGGCGGCCGAACCGGCCCATCTCGGTGCGGATCGTCGCGAGGTTGGCGCCGACGAGCGAGCGCACCGCCTCGACCTGCTCGGCGCCACCTGCCCCGGTCGTCGACACGGTCGGCGCGTCACCGAGCACCCCTGTCGTCAGGCGCAGCTCGTGCCCGGGGCCCGTCAGCGCGACCATCCCGGCGATGTTGTCCGACGTGCGGCCGTAGCCCAGCGCGCGGTTGCCGCACGCGTTGTTGCCGATCATGCCCCCGACCGTGCAGCGGGTGTGGCTCGACGGGTCGGGACCGAAGCGCACGCCGTGCGGCACCGCCGCGCGCTGCAGGGTCGCGTGGATCGCTCCGGGCTCGACCACCGCTGTGCGGGCCTCGGGGTCGATCGACAGCACCCGCCCCATGTGCCGCGAGAAGTCCAGGACGACGCCCGGGCCCACGGCGTTGCCCGCGCAGCTCGTTCCCGCGCCCCGGCTCGTGAGCGGCACCCCCGTGCGGCGGCACACGTCGAGCACGGCCGCGACCTCGGCGGCGTCGTGCGGGCAGACGACGACCTGCGGGACCACCCGATAGAGCGACGCGTCGGTGGAGTACATCCCCCGCGTCAGCGCGTCCGCACGGATGTCCCGCACCCCCGCGCGTTCCAGCTCCGGCACCAGGTCAAGGGCGGTCGTCATACCGGCATCCTCCCCGATCACCAGGCGAGACGACACCGGCGGGTCGCGCTCTGGGACAGTTAGCGTCGGACCATGCCGAGCGCCGAAGGAAACCTGACCTGGCTCCCCCTCGCTGACCGCGCCGACCTCGTCGCACCGCCCGTCGCGGCCGCGGCGCACCTGGTCCCGGGCGCCCGCGTCGCCGAGATCGACCCGCACCTGGCGGACACCGCGACCTTCTGCGAGACGTATGACGTCGCGCCCGACGCCTCCGCCAACTGCGTGGTCGTCGCGGGCCGCCGCGGCGACGAGGTCACCTACGCCGCCGTCATGATCCTGGCCACCGACCGCGCCGACATCAACAAGGTCGTGCGCAAGGAGCTGGGGGTGCGCAAGGTGTCCTTCGCCGACCAGGAGGACGCCGAGACGCGGACCGCGATGATCCAGGGCGGCATCACGCCGATCGGCCTGCCCGAGGACTGGCTGATCCTCGTGGACGAGGCCGTCGTCGCGGCGGGTCCCGTCGTGATCGGGGGTGGCCTGCGCGGGGCCAAGATCCTGGTCGAGGGGTCGGCTCTTGCCTCCCTGCCCGGCGCCCGGGCCCTGCCGCTCGCCCTCCCCCGCGCCTGACCCCGCTCCCCGTCGACTGGTCTGGCACGGCCCGTCAACGAGGGATCCCGTCGTCGTCATAACCGATGATCTCGTCCCCCGTCCTGCTGTCGAGCACGGGGCGTCGACGGCCGCGGTCGACGTACTCCAAGAGACCACCCAGACCGGCCCGGAGGTCGCCCGCCTGCGCGATCCGGTCGTCCTCGATGTGCAGCCCCATGGATCGAGCGTCGCAGCGTGGCTCCCGGCGGGACAACCCCGTTCCTGGACGACCCGCCCTCCGGCGACTCGGACTCAGCGCAGCGGGAGGAGCATGAGCTCGTCGGCCGGTTTGTACCCGAGCGAGGCATAGAACGGCACCGACATCTCGCTCGGGTGCAGCACGAGGCGGTCCAGCCCCTCGTCCCTCGCGTGCTCGGTCAACGCCTTCATCAGCGCGACGGCGATCCCCTGGCGCCGCACCCGCGGCCGGACGTAGAGCTGGGCGACATAGCCCCACCGCCCCTGCGGCCGGGCCAGGTCCGGCATACGGCTGTAGACGAACAACGAGACCATCCCCACCGGCTCGTCGTCGATCGACGCCGCCCAGAAGCGGCGCGACTCCCCTTGCGCCGCAACCCAACCCGCGAGCTGCCGGCGCAGCTCGACGAGGTCCCCCTCACGCCCGCGATCCGCGGCCCACGCCGCTCGCAGCTCGACGAGCACGTCGAGGTCCGCGGGGTCGCGGCGGGGCTGCAGGCGATCGACGGTGACCATGGTCCGAGCCTAGAGCCCGTATGTCGTCAGCTCGCCCGCACGCGTGATCACACGCCATTGGTCACCAATGGACGCTGGACGGGGGTTGTGAACGATCCAAAACGTCAGTGGTGACCAATGGCGCGAGCGGGAGTTGCGAGCGGGGGCTACGAGCCGAGCGGCGAGAACCAGCGAGTGGCGGTCAGACGTCGGAGCCGTCGTCGGTCGAGACCCGCATCCCGGCGCCCTCGCCGCCCGACGCCGACGGCACGCCCACCGACGCGGCGCGCAGCGCGGCCGTCCCGGGGTTGGCGACCGACAGGGGCAGGAGCGTGCGGCCGGTCGGACCGGTCTCGATCGTGGTCCCCATCTGGGGGCACACGCCGCACTCGAAGCACGGGGTCCAGCGGCAGTCGTCGACCTCGTTGAGGTTGAGCGCGTCCTGCCAGTCGTCCCAGAGCCACTGCTTGTCGAGCCCGGAGTCGATGTGGTCCCAGGGCAGGACCTCGTCCTCGTCCCGCTCGCGCTGGGTGTACCACGCCACGTCGACGCCGGTCCCCTCGAGGGCGGTGGAGGCGCAGCGCATCCACCGCTCGTAGGAGAAGTGCTCGCTCCACCCGTCCATGCGCCCGCCGTCGCGGTAGACGGCCTCGATGACGCGGCCGGTGCGCCGGTCGCCGCGGGACAGCAGGCCCTCGACCTGGCCGGGCTCGCCGTCGTGGTAGCGGAACCCGATGGAGGAGCCGAACCGCTTGTCGGAGCGGATCGACTCGCGGAGCTTGGCCAGGCGCGCGTCGGTGTCCTCGGGCGAGAGCTGCGAGGCCCATTGGAAGGGCGTGTGCGCCTTGGGCACGAAGCCGCCGATGGAGACCGTGCAGCGGATGTCCTTGCGGCCCGACACCTGTCGCCCGGTCTCGATCACGCGCTTGGCCAGCTCGGCGATCTGCAGGACGTCCTCGTCGGTCTCGGTGGGCAGCCCGCACATGAAGTAGAGCTTGACCTGCCGCCAGCCCGCGCCGTAGGCCGCGGCGACGGTCTTGATCAGGTCCTCCTCGGACACCATCTTGTTGATGACCTTGCGGATCCGCTCGGAGCCACCCTCGGGCGCGAAGGTCAGGCCGGAGCGCCGCCCGTTGCGGGTCAGCTCGTTGGCCAGGTCGATGTTGAACGCGTCGACGCGGGTCGACGGCAGCGACAGGCCCGTCTGCGTGCCCTCGTAGCGGTCGGCGAGCCCGCGGGTGATGTCGGCGATCTCGGTGTGGTCGGCCGAGGACAGCGACAGCAGCCCGACCTCCTCGAAACCCGTTGCGGCCAGGCCGCGCTCGACCATCTCGCCGATGCCGGTGATGGACCGCTCGCGCACGGGGCGGGTGATCATCCCGGCCTGGCAGAAGCGGCAGCCGCGCGTGCACCCGCGGAAGATCTCGACGGACATCCGCTCGTGCACCGACTCCGCGAGCGGGACCAGCGGCTGCTTGGGATAGGGCCACGCGTCGAGGTCCATGACGGTGTGCTTGGACACCCGCTCCGGGACCCCGGGGGCGGTGGGCGTGACCGCCTCGATCTGACCGTCGGGGCGGTAGGTCACGGCATACAGGCTCGGCACGTAGACCCCGCCCGTCCGCGCGAGCTCCAGCAGTATGCCGGCGCGCCCGCCCGGTCGCCCGGCGGCCTTCCAGGCGCGGACCAGGTCGGTCGCCCGCAGCACGGCCTCCTCGCCGTCACCGACGATGGCGCAGTCGACGAAGTCCGCCATCGGCTCGGGGTTGAAGGACGCGTGGCCACCCATGACCACGATGGGGTCGTCCTCGCCGCGGTCGGCCGCGTGCAGCGGGATGCCGGCGAGGTCGAGGGCGGCGAGCAGGTTGGTGTAGCCCAGCTCGGTGGAGAAGGAGATCCCGAAGAGGTCGAAGTCGCGCACGGCGCGGTGGGAGTCGACCGTGAGCTGCGGGATGCCGGCGGAGCGCAGCTGCTCCTCCATGTCGGCCCACACGGAGTAGGTCCGCTCGGCGAGGGCGTCGGGGCGCTCGTTGAGCACCTCGTAGAGGATCATCATCCCCTGGTTGGGCACGCCGATCTCGTAGGCGTCGGGGTACATCAGGGCCCACCGCACGGTCAGGTCCTCGCCGCCCGGGCCGTGGCCGCCGCAGTGCCAGTCCTTGACGGTGGAGTTGAGCTCGCCACCGACGTACTGGATGGGCTTGCTGACCCGCTCCAGCAACGGCTCGAGGGCCTCGTAGTACGAGGCGCCAGGCGTCTCGTGACGCACGGCGCCGGGGGCGTTCTGGGTGATGGGCATGACTCAAGGGTAAGAGACGAAGACGTCCACCCAGGATCTGCCGACTCGTGACAGGGTGGAGCCAGACCACCGGACCGATCGAGGAGACCCCATGACCGAGCCGCTCACGCCCCCTCCCGCGACCACAGCCGCCACCGAGCCCGCCCTGCGCCTCGAGGCCCCGCCCGCCCCCGCGCCCGTGCAGGCCACGCAGGCCCCCAAGATGGCGCCGGCGGTCGACCCGTCCGCCATGCCGGGCCTGGACGCCAAGGTCGACGACTACCTCTCGGCCCTGACCGGCGCGCAGGCCAAGTCGCCGGAGTTCGAGGCCAAGGCTGCCGACGTGCGCACCATGGGTGACGCCGAGATCCGCAAGGCCGCGGAGTCGTCCAACCGCCTGCTCAAGACCCCGGTCACGGCTCTGCAGAAGGGCGGCCTGTCCCAGGAGTCCGGCGTCGGCAAGTCCCTGCTGGACCTGCGCCGCACGGTCGAGGACCTCGACCCGAGCCAGGCCCGGGGCTCCAAGAAGTTCCTCGGGATGATCCCCTTCGGCGACAAGGTCACCGACTACTTCCGCCGCTACGAGTCCGCGCAGGGCCACCTCGACGGCATCCTGCAGGCCCTCAAGAACGGCCAGGCCGAGCTGCAGCAGGACAACGTCGCGCTCAACCAGGAGAAGACCCAGCTCTGGACCACGATGGGGCTGCTCAACCAGTACATCTACGTCGCGGAGCGGCTCGACGCCAAGGTCGCGGCGCAGATCGCGGAGCTGGACGTCACCGACCCCGACAAGGCCAAGGCGCTGCGCGAGGACGTGCTCTTCTACGTCCGCCAGAAGCACCAGGACCTGCTCACCCAGCTCGCCGTGTCGATCCAGAACTACCTGGCCATCGACATCGTGATCAAGAACAACATCGAGCTGATCAAGGGCGTCGACCGCGCCTCCACGACCACCGTCAGCGCCCTGCGCACGGCCGTCATCGTGGCCCAGGCCCTCAACAACCAGAAGCTCGTCCTCGAGCAGATCACCGCCCTCAACGCGACGACCTCGACGATGATCGAGCGCACCTCCGAGCTGCTGCGCGACAACTCCGTCGAGATCCAGCGCCAGGCGGCGTCGGCGACGATCGGGCTGCCGCAGCTGCAGGCGGCCTTCCAGAACATCTACACGACCATGGACGCCATCGACAGCTTCCGCAACGAGGCCCTGGACACGATGGCCACCACCATCGGCACCCTCGAGGGCGAGGTGTCCAAGAGCCAGGAGTACCTCGCTCGCGTCCGCCAGACCGACGAGCGCCGCGCCGCCGGCTCGCTCGACCTCGGCCAGTGAGCGGGTCGGGCCCCGGCGGTCTGCGGGCGTCGATCGACGCCCTGGTCGAGGCGGGCCGCGCGGCGGGGCTGGACGCCGAGCGGGTCCGTGACGAGGGCCTGGCCCTGTCGGCGGCCGTGCTCCAGACCTCACGTCCGGGCAGCACCGTCCACACCTCCTGGGCCACGGAGCTCGGGCGGTCGGGGTCGGAGTTCTTCAAGCACGCGCCGCGCGGGCGCCGGTTCGCGTCGTCCCCGTCCACCCTGCTGACGGGCCTGCTCGCCGACGGCTCGCCCCACGCCGCGGCCTACGCGTCCGCCCTCGTCGAGGTCGCCACGGCCGCGTGCACCCTGCCGGGGGCCGACTCCGGGGCCGTCGGTCGCGCGACCACCTCCGCCGGTGCCCAGCTGGCCGCGGCGGGCGCGCCGGGTTCTGCCGTCGGGGCAGCACCACCCGGCCGTATGCCGGACGCGCCGACCCCACCCGGGGTCGCCGGCTCGCCGCGAGCATCCGCGTCGCCACCGTCCTCGTCGTCCGACTCCGTCCGCGAGCAGCTGCGGGCGCTCGAGGCGGCGACCCTGCAGGCGCTGCGCGGGCTGCGACCCCCGTCCGTGGGCGATGCCCCGCACCCTGCCCCGCCGACGCCACCCGGCATACCGGCCGGCCCTCCCCCGTCCGGCCCGGGCGCACCCGGCATCCCCGAGCAGCCGTCCGCCCCCCGCGCCGCTCCCACCACCCCGAGCGAGCCGGCCGAGCCGGTGGCGCCCCCCGAGCCGGAGAAGTCCGTCGACGAGCTGCTGGCCGAGCTCGATGCCCTGGTCGGGCTCGCCCGCGTCAAGCGCGAGGTGCACCGCCAGGTCGCCCTGCTGCAGATGGAGGCCAAGCGTGAGAAGGCCGGGCTGCGGTCCGCCACGCTGACGCGACACCTCGTCTTCACCGGCAACCCGGGCACGGGCAAGACCACCGTCGCCCGTCTCGTCGGCGGGATCTATCGGGCGCTCGGGCTGCTGAGCAAGGGGCAGCTGGTCGAGGTCGACCGCTCCGAGCTGGTGGCGGGCTACCTCGGGCAGACCGCGACCAAGACCTCCGAGGTCGTCGGTTCCGCGCTCGGCGGCGTGCTGTTCATCGACGAGGCCTACGCGCTCAACGGCGACCAGTACGGCAAGGAGGCCATCGACACCCTGGTCAAGGAGATGGAGGACCACCGCGCCGACCTCGTCGTCATCGTGGCGGGCTATCCCGAGCCGATGTCGGAGTTCATCCGCACCAACCCCGGGCTGCAGAGCCGGTTCAACACGGTCATCGAGTTCGAGGACTACACCGACGACGAGCTCGTGGGGATCATCGAGGACCTGTCGGCCAAGAACGACTACGACCTGTCGGAGGGCGCGATCACGCGGTTCCGCGAGATCCTGGCCGCGACGCCGCGCGGCGAGTCCTTCGGCAACGGGCGCTTCGCCCGCAACACCCTCGAGGGAGCCATCGGGCGTCACGCCTGGCGGTTGCGCGAGGAGGACGACCCCTCCGTCGAGCAGCTGCGCACGATCGAGGTCGAGGACCTGGACGAGCGCGAGGGCGTGGATCTCACCGTCTGAGCCCAGCCGGGCTGGGTATCCTTGGTGATGCGTCGACACGCCCTCCCCCTCGGTGTGGCCACCGCAGCCGGTCTGGTGACCGCTGCCGTGGTGTGGCACCCGTGCCTGCCCGGCCCGGGTGCGCACGCGCAGTCCCGCGCCGGCGGGTCCAGCGTCAACGCAACCGGGGTCAGCGGGTCCGGCGCGGCGGCGGCCAGGTCGTCCTCGCCGACCCCCACCCCCATGGGTGCCCCGATCCACAAGGTCGTCACCCTCGGAGACTCGGTCGCCGAGGGTGCCGCGACGGGTGGCCGGTCGTTCGGGGACATCGTCGCCGCCGACCTCTCCCGCCCCGGCGCCCCCGTCACGTCGGCCAACCTCGCCGTGAGCGGACTGACCACCCCCGACCTGATCGAGCAGGTCAGGACCGACGCCGACACCCGCAAGGCCCTCGACGACGCCGACGTCGTCCTGATCACGATCGGCGCCAACGACGTGGTCGAGACGTTCACCGAGACGTCCGACCGAGACTGCGACGACGCCTGCATCGCCAGCAAGGCCGAGGCCGTCGGCGCCGACGTGCGGACCGCCCTGACCGCCATCGACGAGACCACGCACCGTTCGGGCGTCCGGGTCTACCTCACCACCTACTGGAACGTCTCGGTGGACGGCGCGGTGGCCAAGGAGGAGGAGTCCTCCTCCTTCAACGCCTGGACCGACCGGCTCACCCGTCGGGTCAACGCCGAGCTCGCCGAGGCGGCCCACGAGCGCGGCGCCGGCACCGTCGACACCTATGCGGCGTTCAAGGCCGACGGGAGCGTCGACCCCACCCGACTGCTGGCCGAGGACGGCGAGCACCCCGACGAGCAGGGCCAGCGCGTCATCGTTAAGGCCGTCGAGGCCGAGCTCCAGCGCTGAGCTCCGGCGCTGAGCTCCGGCCCGTGGGGGCGCACCGTCATCCCACCTCGACGCGGCCGACGGGCTGACCTCCCAGGCCTCGACGCTGCGGCCCGCCGCGCGTCGTCCGCGAAGTCGGTCCGGCTGGTCCTCGCCGGTCCGGCACGCCTGGGGGCTGCCGCCATACTCCCGCTTGAAGGCCGCGCTGAAGCTGAACGGGCTGGCGTAGCCCACCCGGTGCGCGATCGCGCCCACCGTGCGCGCGAGCTGCTCGACCGTCCAGGGCTCCCCCGGCCTCTCCTGCAGGTGCCGCACCGAGGCCTGCACGACCGGGCGGGGCCGGGGAGCGGACGACCAGGTATGCCGGAAGGGCCCGCAGCAGGAGCCGCCCCACCTCGCCGTCGCTGCGATAGGTGCCCACCAGCAGGCAGTCCTCGCCGTCCGGGTCGTTGCCCCAGGTCCGGACCCCGGCCGCCAGCTCCTCCGAGAGGTCCCGGCCGTCTGATCCCGAGCACCCCAGCCCGGGCCCGATCACGATCGACGGTGGCGCGTCCACGTCCGTGGACAGGGTGTAGGTGACGGGCGCTCGGACGACCACCGCGTCGCCGGGGCCGAGCACCGTCGGACGGGCGCTCTCCGGACAGAACCACGACCGGCCGTGCACCTGCTGGACCAGGGTGAGGGGTGCCTCGTCGGCGACGAGACGGCCGATGATCAGACGATGGCGGGGCGTCGATGCGGCGTTCGTGTGGGACATCGGGGCTCAAGTCCTGGCCCGCGCCGGTACTTCGCGGGCCAGGAGCAGGGTGACGGCGCCAAGCATGGTGCCGGTGATCCGGCGCTGCCAGACGGTCCATGAGGGTCGACGGGTCAGGAAGACGGCGATGCTGCCGGCGGCCAGCACGATGAGCGCGTTGACGCTCATGCTGATGATGATCTGCTCCAGGCCCAGGGCGATGCCTTGCGCCAGGCGATGACCGCGCGCGGGGTCGATGAACTGCGGGATGACGGTGAGGTACATGATCGCGGCCTTGGGATTGAGCAGGTTGGTGACCAGCCCCATCCGGAACAGCTGCCAGTCGGAGTCGCGGGGAAGGTCCTGGACCTCGAACACCCCAGCCCCGCCAGGGCGCAGCGACTGCCAGGCCAAACAGCCGAGGTAGGCGACACCGGCTGCCTTGAAACCGATGAACAACCAGGGCACGGCGACGAACACGATCGCCAGGCCGACATTAGCCATGAGCATGTAGACGATGAAGCCGAGCGCGGTGCCGGCCAGAGACACCAGCCCGGCGCGTCGCCCTTGGCCGATGCTGCGCGAGGCGAGGTACATCATGTTGGGCCCGGGCGTGAGGACCATCACCAGGGCGGTCACGGCCATCCCAGCCATGGAACCGGGGGCGAGCGGGAGAAGTAGCGCGTGCGATGTCATGGCTCGACCCTGATGTAATGACCTTATGCATCTCAACCCTTACGGTGAGTATGCCGTGCTGTTGGCACAGTCCCTCGCCGACGACTGGCCCGCCGACCACGCTGGGATCGTGGCGCGCACCCGCGAGTTCGGGATGACGATGCCGTTCCCCGAACAGGCCGGAGACCATGATCGGTGTCGTCAGGTCGTGGACGGCTGGTTGGCGGTGGTGGATGCACCCACCCCTCACGAGCGTGCCGCGTTGCTGAACGCGCAGATGGCCGGGGTGTCCGCCTACCCGCGCCTGACCGACCACGACGGCGAGGGCTGGCATCTTCACTACCGCGACGTCGACGACGACGTGGCTCTGGTGCTGCAGTCGGTGTTTGCGGTCGGGACGGCCCTGCATCTGACCACCAGGGGAATCGACCGGCTTGGGCGCTGCGCTTCCCAGCCATGCGCGCGTGTCATCGTCGACGTCTCCCGCAACGGAACCCAGCGCTACTGCTCACCACGCTGTGCGAGCCGGGAGGCCGTGCGGAGACACCGGGCACGCCAGCGGGCCTGACCCGCCTCCCAGGCCGATCAACGTGTCCGGTCAGTACATCTAGCTCTCGGTGCGGTTCCTGTCCCCAGCGTCGCTTCGCGGAGGGCTGCTGTCGCTACCACGTCGGACAGCTCTGCCTCGTCGGCAGGAATGGCGAGACCCGCTGCGACTCGTACTCCACCCGTGACCGGCTGGCAGCACTGCCGCCTGATGCGGGCTTGGTGCCGATGACACGCACCTCGTCGAACTGGACGTCGTCCGCGTGGTTGAAGCTGCCGCAGCCTGGGACGTGGGCTCCGACGTAGATCATCATCCCTGGCCACTTCTGCAGGAAGTAGCTGACGTCTTCGCAGGACCTCATCGCGTTGCCCGTGAGCTCGGCGACCAGCCCGTGAGCGGCGTTCAACCGGTGACGGCCCCGCGGTCGCGCTTGCGCCGGACGTAGACCTGCTTGCGCACGCGGGCCACCACCGAGCCGTCGGTCCCCACGACCTCGTTGTCGAACCACACGAGGCACTTGGCGCCGTCGGCGGTCTCGCGGCGGATCTGCTCGAGGTGCTCCTCGGTGAGCCGGAACTCCGTCGACACCTCGGTGCGGCCGGGCGCCACGAACTCGATCTCGGCGGCCTTGTCCCACACCACGTAGTCCGAGCCGAGGTTGCGCAGCACGAGCAGCATCCAGAAGGGGTCGGTCATGGAGTAGAGCGACCCGCCGTACTGCGTCCCCACGTAGTTGGCGGTGAGCCGGTGCTTGCGCAGGCGCACGGCGACGTGGCGGAAGTCCTCGCTGATCGCCGTGATGTGGATGCTGGAGCACAGGAATGGCGGCCAGAGGTTCATGAACCGCCGCATGGCCTCGGCCGACCCGAGGAAGGCGGTGAGGTCGGCGTAGGTGCGCGGGAGGCGTCGGGGCAACGGCATGGGCAGACCCTACCTACTCACCGGTAGCCGTGCCAGGACGAACCACGTCGCGCCACGCCGTCGCGCGCAGCAGGCGAGGTCAGGCCGGCACGATCGACGAGAGCACCTCGCGGCAGCGAGCCACGTCGTCCGACATGACCGCCAGGAGCTCCTCGACCGAGTCGAACTTGAGCGTGGGGCGCAGCCGCTCGACGAACTCGACCGCCACCTGGTCGCCGTAGAGGTCGAGGTCGGTGCGGTCCAGGACATAGGCCTCGACGCGTCGCTGCGTGCCCTCGAAGGTCGGGTTGGTGCCCACCGAGATCGCGGCGGGCAGCACGCGCTCCTGGTCGTCGTCGTCCAGGGCGACCCGGGTCAGCCATCCGGCATACACGCCGTCCGCGGGGATCATCCCCTGCGCGTCCTGGCTCAGGTTGGCGGTCGGGTAGCCGAGCTCGCGGCCGCGGTGATCGCCGTGCACGACGGTGCCCATCACGCGGTGCGGGCGCCCCAGCACCGCGGCGGCCCCGGCGACGTCGCCGTCGCCCAGCCGCTGCCGGACCAGGCTCGAGGACCAGCGCTGGCCCTCCCCCAGGTCGGCGACGGTCATCACCTCGAAGCCGTGGCGGGCGCCGAGCTCGCGCAGCGTCGCGGCGTCGCCGGAGTTCTTGTGGCCGAAGCGGGTGTCCTCGCCGACGACCACGGCGCACGCGTGCAGGGCGTCGACGAAGACGGTGCGGACGTAGTCCTCGGGCGACATCAGCGCCAGCTCGTGCGTGAACTCCTCCACGAGGACCGCGTCGAGACCGACGTGCTCGATCAGGTCGAGGCGGTGCTCGAGGGACGTGACGGGGGCGGGCGCGCGCTCCGGGTGCAGCACCGCGACCGGGTGGGGGTCGAAGGTCACCGCGACCGTCTGCGCGCCGCGCTCGGACGCCAGCTGCAGGACCGCCTGCAGGACCGCCTTGTGCCCCCGGTGGACGCCGTCGAAGTTGCCCAGCGTCACGACCGTCGGGCCGAGGTCCGCGGGGATCTGGGACAGGTCATTCCATCGATGCACGTCCCAACTCTAGTCTCCCGGGCGACGGCGCCGGCCCACGTCGGCCAGCACCTGCGCCCGTCGCTGCGCCGCGGGCAGGGAGACAGCCTGCTTGTATGCCGCCGCCTCCTGCCTCCCCGACCCACGCAGCGCGGCGATCTCGGCCTCCACGTCGGCGGGCGTCTTGTTCTGCGACATCTTCGCCTTGGCGACCCACCGCGTGATCGGCACCTCGATGCGCACGATGGCCCGGAGCTGCCCCTCGAGCCACGGGGCGGGCGCCTCGTCCGGCGTCCACGGCTCCGGGCGCCCGGTCTCGTGGCGCGCCGTCAGCCGCGTCACCGCGTCACGCACCCGATCCGGGTCGTCGACGGCCACGAGCGGTCCGTAGGCGTGCACCGTCAGGTAGTCCCACGTCGGGACGACCCGACCGTGCTCGGCCTTGGACGGCAACCAGCCCGGGCTCACGTAGTGGTCAGGGCCGCGCAGCATCACCATGGCCTCGGACGAACGCGCCACCGCCCCTGACCCCACCTGCGGATTCACATGCTGCCACTGGTGATTCGTGCGGGCGACGTGGGCGACCAGCGTGCCGAGCGGCCCGGCCTGCTCGTCATACAGCCACGGCAGCGGGGTGGCGTGCAGCCCGTCCTCGCCATGGGTGACCAGCTCGCCCATCTCGCAGGTGCGCAGGAGCTCGCGCACCTGGTCGTCGGTCATGGCGAAGTGCGCGGGGACGTACATGGCCCCATGCTCTCAGGCGCGTCCACCCGCACCGTGCGAACCCCGCGCTCCCAGCGCAGAACCCGCACGCGGGCGGGGACGGCGAACGGCCGGGCGAGCCACGAGGGCTCGCCCGGCCGCTGGGCGGCGGTGATGACCTCAGGCGCTGTAGTTGCGCTCGATGTGGTCGGCGAAGCGGTCGGAGACCACCTTGCGCTTGAGCTTGAGGCTCGGGGTCAGCTCCCCGTCCTCCACGGTGAGGTCGCGAGGCAGGATCGAGAACCGCTTGACCATCTCCCAGCGGTTGAGCCCGCTGTTGAGCTGGTCGACATACCCCTGGATCAGCTGCTCGGCCTCGGGAGAGGCGACCACCTCGGCATAGGACCTGCCGGCCAGACCGTGCTCCTGGGCCCAGGGCATGATCATGACCTCGTCCAGCGCGATCAGGGCGGTGACGTAGTTGCGCTCGCTGCCGTAGACGATGAACTGGCTGGCGTAGGGGCACAGGCCCTTGAACTGGATCTCGATCTGCGAGGGCGCGACGTACTTGCCGCCAGAGGTCTTGAAGACGTCCTTCTTGCGGTCCGTGATGCGGATGAAGCCGCGGTCGTCGATCTCGCCGATGTCGCCGGTGTGGAACCACCCGTCGGTGAAGACCTGCTCGGTCAGCTCGGGGGCGTTGTGGTAGCCGCGCATGACGCCCGGCCCCTTCATCAGGATCTCGCCGTCCTCGGCGGTCTTGAACTGCGTGCCCGGCACGGGCCACCCCACCGTCCCGAAGCTGTAGCTCCCGGGGTTGGGACGGTTGACCGAGGAGGCGGAGCTCGTCTCGGACAGGCCGTAGCCCTCGGTGATGAGCAGTCCGCACGCGGCGAACCAGCGCGCGATCTCCGGGTCGAGCTTGGCCGAGCCGGAGACCATGGACTTGATCCGGCCGCCGAAGCGCGCGCGAACCTTGCTGAGCACCAGACGGTCCGCGAGCTGGTGCTGCAGCTGCAGCGGGACGGGGATCGACTCGCCCCGCTCCTTCAGCTCGGCCACCTGGCGGCCGACCTTGAGGGCCCACGTGGCGATCTTGACCTTCTGCGGCGGACCCTCCATGAGGACCGTGCTGATGCGGGCGTAGGCCTTCTCGAAGATCCGCGGTGCCGCACCCATGAAGGTGGGCTTCACGATCTCCATGTTCTCGACGATCTTGTCGATGCGGCCGTCGATGCAGGTGGGGAAGCCCACCTGGAAGGACAGCGCCAGCAGCAGCTTGCCCATGACGTGCGAGAGCGGCAGCCAGAGGTACTGCAGGTCGTCCTGGGTCACGAGCTGGACCGCGTCGACCGCGGCGCCCTCGTAGACGATGCAGTCGTGGGTGAGGATCGCACCCTTGGGACGGCCGGTCGTGCCGGAGGTGTAGATGAGGGTCGCGACGTGCTCGCGCGAGATGCCGTCGATGCGGCGGTCGACCAGCTGCGGGTCCTCGGCGAGTGCCGTCCGGCCCAGCTCGGCGAGGTCGTCGAGCGTGATGACCCAGTCGCCGTCCGGGGTCCCGTCGAAGGTCACGACCTTCATCACGTCGGGGAGCTGGTCGCGCTGCTCGCGCACCTTGGCGACCTGGGTGTCGTCCTCGGCGAAGACGACCCGGCTGCCGGAGTCGGCGATGATGAACGCCACCTCGCTGGCGATGGTCGTCGGATAGACGGTGCTGGTGGCGGTGCCGCTGCACATGATGGCCAGGTCGGCCAGGGCCCACTCCAGCCGGGTGGTCGAGGCGACGGCGACCCGGTCCTCGTGCTGGACGCCGAGCACGATGAGCCCGGCCGCGAGGTCGTAGGCCCGGTCCTTGACCTGACGCCAGGTCAGCGTCTGCAGCTCGTCGCCGCGGAAGTACTGGAAGCCGGCTCCGTCCGGGGTCTTGGCGGCCCGGTCACGGAAGACGTGCGCGACGCTCTCCATGCGGTTGTCGATGACCGGCCAGTCGACCTTCTCGTCCTTGGCGGACAGCAGGGGCATGTCTTCTCCTCCACGTCGAGGGATGGGTGCGGGGTGACCCACGAGTAGCTTTCGGGCGAGTGTGCCTGTTCGCGTCGCGAAAAGGAAGGACGCATCTCACACTCTCCCCTGTTCGGCGCCGTGGCGCCGGTCGAGCCTGGGAGCCCGTCGGGCGGGAGCCCGGCCGAGCCTCAGCGCTGCTCGAGCCAGTCGAGGCGGACGTGCTCGGGTCCGAGCTCGGACACCGAGCCCACCCCGAGCAGCTGCATGGTCGTGGCCATCTCGCGGGTGAGCAGCTCGAGCAGCCGGTCCACGCCGCGCTCTCCCCCGGCCATGAGGCCGTAGAGGTAGGCCCGGCCGATCATGGTGAAGTCGGCGCCGAGCGCCAGCGCCGCGAGCACGTCGGCGCCCGAGGTGATCCCCGAGTCGAGGATGATCGGGACGTCGGGCCCGAGGGCCGCCCGCACCGACGGGAGCTCGCGCAGCGGCACCGGTGGCCGGTCCAGCTGACGACCGCCGTGGTTGGAGAGATAGACCGCGTCGGCGCCCCGGTCCACGACCATGCGGGCATCGTCGGCGGACTGGATCCCCTTGACCACCAACGATCCCGGCCACGCCGACCGGATCCAGTCGAGGTCCTCGAGGCCCAGGGTGGGGTCGAACATCGAGCCGATCACGGCGGACGTGGCGGTCGTGCTGTCCGTCAGGGACGCGAAGGTCAGCGGCTCGGTGGTGAGGAAGTCCCACCACCACCGGGGGCGGTAGGACGCGTCGAGGACGGTCCGCCAGGTCAGCGTGGGCGGGATCGTCATCCCGTTGCGGGCATCCCGGTGCCGGAGCCCGCCGGTGGCGGTGTCCACGGTCACCAGGAGGGTGTCGTATGACGCCGCGCGGGCCCGCTGCACGAGCTCGAGGCAGTCCTCGCGCCGGTCCTTCCAGAGGTAGAGCTGGAACCATCGCCGCGTGTCCGGCGCCGCCTGCGCGAGCGCCTCGATGGAGGTGGTGCCCATCGTGGACAGCGCGAACGGCACGCCGTGCCTCGCCGCGGCCCGGGCGCCGGCGACCTCGCCCTCGGTGTGCATCATCCGCGTGAACCCGGTGGGGGCGATGCCGACGGGGAGGCTGCTGCGGCCACCCAGGACGTCGACCGACAGGTCCACCGCGGGCACCGGCCGCAGCACCTGCGGGCGCAGCTCGACCTGGCGGAAGGCCGCCCAGTTGCGGCGCAGGCCCTCCTCGCCGTTGGCCGCGCCGTCCACGTAGTCGAAGGGGCCGCTCGGCGTGACCCTCCGGGCGATGCGGCGCAGGTCGCCGACGTCGGCGGCCCGGGCGAGGCGGGCGCCGGTCAGGTCGCGGCTCGGCGCCGTGAAGCGCACCAGCGGTCGCAGCTCGGCGGGACGAGGCAGGCGGCGCGGCATACGGCGTGGATCGGTGGGCAGGCTCACGGGGCGACCTCGGTGCGGGGGTTGTCGGCGGACCCGCGGGCCAGCAGGACCGCGAGCAGGGTGACGGCGAAGCACAGCGCGAGGAACCCGGCCGCCAGGTGGACCCCGCCGTGGGCGGCGGAGATGAGCGCCGCCGCGATCAGCGGCGTGTTGCCCGCGACGATCGCGCCGTTGAGCTCCCGGGCGACGGCCACCCCGGAGAAGCGGTAGCGGGCGGGGAACAGGTTGGTGAGGAAGGCGCCCTGCGCACCGGACGTCAGCGCCAGCACCACGCCGTAGCCGAAGCACAGCGCCAGGGTCACGATCAGCAGGTCGCCCGTCTGCATCGCCAGGAACAACGGGTAGGCGTAGAGCACGCCGATCGCGGCGCCGATCCCCATGGCCCGTCCGGCCCCGATCCGGTCGCCGATCAGGCCGCCGACGGGCGAGGCGAGGACGCCGCACAGCGAGGCGATCGAGACCGCGAGGAGCGCCTCGGGCTTGGCCATGCCGGCCTGCTTGGTGAGGTAGGAGAGCGAGAACGCCGCGAGGATGTAGTTGTTGGCGTTGTGCCCGGTGACGGACAGGAAGGCCAGCAGCACCTGGCGCCAGGAGCCACGCAGGAGCTCGGCCGCCGGCACGGCCTGCTTGCGCTGGTGCTCCTGGCGGCGCTGGGCGGCGGCGAACTCCGGCGTCTCGTCCATGTGGCGGCGGATCCACAGGGCGAGGAAGAACAGGACCGCCGACACGAGGAAGGGCACGCGCCACAGGCCGCCCAGCAGCGTCTCCGTGGGCACCGACGACACGGAGAGGAAGGCCAGGGTGGCGAGGAGCGTGCCGGCGGGCGGCGCGGACAGCACGATGGCGGTGTAGAACCCGCGGCGGCGCGGCGGCGCGAACTCGGCGACCACCGTCAGGGCGCCCGCGAGCTCGGCGCCGGCCCCGAAGCCCTGCAGGATGCGCAGGAGCACGAGCAGCACGGCGGCCCAGATGCCCAGGGTGGCCGCGGTCGGCAGCAGGCCGATCCCGACGGTGGCGAGTCCCATGAGCGCGATCGTGAGGATCATGGCGGGGTTGCGCCCGACGCGGTCACCGATGTGGGCGATGATCAGCCCGCCGAGGGGGCGGAAGAGGAAGCCGACGGCGAAGGTCGCGAAGGCGGCCAGGTCGCCCGCGGCCGAGAGGCTGTTGGGGAAGAAGAGCGGGCCGATGATCAGGCCCGCGGCGGCGCCGTAGAGGGCGTAGTCGTACCACTCGATGAGGGTGCCCACCATGGAGGCGACGAGGGCCTTGCGGGCGCCGGGGGTGAGCCGGTCCGGCGGGGCGGTGGGGGGTGCAGCAGAGCGCGCAGACGTCATTGTCAGCTCCTGGTTCAGGGGTGTCGATAGACATACTGCAGATATATGACGGAGATCCGCAAGGGTTCTCGGCCGGTGGATCTGCCAGGATGGCCCCATGTCCCACGAGTCCATGTCCGAGCGGCTGCGCGACGAGCTGCGCGCGCGGATCGTCGCGACCGACGTGCACCCGGGCGACCTGCTCCTCGAGAAGTCCCTCGCCGAGGAGTACTCCGTCTCCAAGACCCCCGTCCGCGAGGCCCTGCAGATGCTCGCCGTCGAGGGCTGGGTCACCGTCATCCCCCGCCGCGGCTACACCGTCAGCAGCATGGGCTTCCACGACATCCGCGAGGTCATGGAGCTGCGCCGGGCCGTCGAGCCCATGGTCGCCGCCGCGGCCGCCGCCGGGGTGACCGCGGCCTTGGTCACCGACCTCGAGGGCCTCCTGGAGCAGCAGGTGTCCGCCTCGGAGCACGCGGAGGCCGTCCGTGCCGCGTCGTTGTTCCACCGGCGGATCGCCGCCGCCGCCCGCAACCGCCGGGCCGAGGCGACGCTGTCGCACCTGTTCGACGAGACCACCCGCGCGCACGCCCTGCTGCCCCCGCTCGCGACCTACATCGCCGCCGACAGCGAGCACGCCGCGCACGCCGACGTCCTGGACGCGATCCGCGCCGCCGACCCGGCCGCCGCCGAGCGGATCATGCGCGACCACCTCACCGAAGCCGAGAGCGCGATGATCGCGGCGTTCTATCGCTGATGCCCGGCTGGTGACGCGTCGTCAGCGCGGCTCGGCCGGGGCCAGCACCACGAGGCTGCGGGCCTGCGCCCGCGTCTCGTCCAGCATCGCCACCAGGCGACCGTCCGGGGCGAACCCCGCGACCACGCCCTCCCCCGGCACCCCGGAGCCGATCCGCTGGCCGTAGCCCAGCGCCGTGGCCTCCTCGGCCGTGAGCTCGTGCGCCGGGAACTGCGCGCGCGCCGCGGTCGCCAGGTCCAGCAGCGGCAGGGCGGGCAGGTCCGCGCGGTCGAGCCGGTCCACGCCGAGGCGGGTGCGCGCGGCGTCATACGCCGCCGTCAGGCCCTTGAGGTCCGCCGCCACGTCCAGGGCGTAGCCGCCCACGCGGGTGCGGCGCAGCGCGGTCAGGTGACCACCCACGCCGAGGGCCGAGCCGAGGTCGCGCGCCAGGGCGCGCACATAGGTGCCCGACGAGACCTCGACGCTCACGTCCAGGTCGTATGCCGTCTCCCCCGCCACGCGCTGGTCGTGGATGTCGAAGCGGGACACCGTGACCGGGCGCGCGGGCAGCTCGACGTCCTCGCCCGACCGGACCCGGGCGTAGGAGCGGCGCCCGTCGACCTTGATCGCCGACACGGCGCTCGGGACCTGCTCGATGGCGCCCGTGAGCCCGGCCACCGCGGCCGCCACGCGCTCGGGGGTGACACCGTCCACCGGCGTGGTCGCCGTCACCTCGCCCTCGGCGTCGTCGGTGACCGTCGCCTGGCCCAGGCGGATCGTCGCGTCGTAGGCCTTGTCGCAGCCCACCAGGAAGGTCAGCAGCCTGGTGCCGCGCCCCAGCCCCAGGACGAGGACGCCCGTGGCCATGGGGTCGAGCGTGCCGGCGTGACCGACCTTGCGGGTGCCGGCCAGCCTGCGGACCCGCCCGACCACGTCGTGGCTGGTCCAGCCGGCCGGCTTGTCCACGACGAGCAGGCCGTCGGGTCCGTCGGCGTCACGGCTCCTAGCCATCGGCACGCCCGGTGCCCTGGGCGGCGTCCTCCTCCTGGTCGACCAGGTCCAGCGCGGCCACGTCCTCGAGCTGGGAGGCCTCCTCGGCGTCGACGCCGCCGTCCTTGACGGACGCGGGCGGGGGCACGGCCATGTAGCCGTCCACCGAGTCCGAGTCGCTGGCGGAGGTGACGTCGCTGGCGGAGGTGACGTCGCCGGCGGAGTCGGCAGGTGCCGCGCCCACCCCGGACAGCTCGTCGTCGGCGCCCACGGGCTTCTTGTAGGGGTCGGCGTCACCGGCGTAGGCGGCCTGCGCGCGCTGGCGGGCCAGCTCCTCGTCCCGCTCGCGTGCCTTGCGCAGCGCGTCCTCGAGCTGGGAGGACGTCTCGGGCAGAGCGTCGGCGATGAACTCCAGGCTCGGGGTGAGCCGGATGCCGAGGGCCTTGCCGACGTAGGACCGGATCCGGCCCAGGTTGTCCTGCAGGGCGGCGGCGGTGCCCTCGCGCTCCTCGTCGGAGCCGAAGACGGTGTAGAAGATCGAGGCGTGCTGCAGGTCACCGGTGACGCGGACGTCGGTGATGGTGACGAAGCCGAGGCGCTCGTCCTTGAGGCGGTACTCGAGATACTCGGCCGCGACGACCTTGATGCGGTCGGCGATCTTGCGGGCGCGTGCCGGGTCTGCCATGAGAGTGCCCCTTCGTGATGGGTCGGACGCCGCCGGCGGGGGTGCCGACGGGCGTGGTGCGTGGGTCAGCCCTTGCGGGCGACCACGATGTCGCGGTCGATGGAGGCGTCGACGCGGTGACGGAGTCCACCGTAACCACCCTGGTCGACCACGGTGAGGCCATGTCGCCCCAGCAGGTCGGTCACGTCGTCGCGGGGGGCCACGTGCCGGTTGATCGCGAGCCCGACCGCGCCCCCGGTGCGCAGCGCCCGGACCCACCCGGGCAGCGCCTCGTCGAGCAGGTCGAGCGGGCTGCGGGCCAGGCGGTCGCCGTGGCTGCCGTGCTGGACGCCGTAGGGCGTGTCGGTGACGATCACGTTGGTCTGCCCGGCGGGCAGCAGGCCCTGCAGCCTGGTCGTGTCGACTCCCAGGTAGGTCACGCGCTGCACGCGTCCCGCCTTGTAGTCGTCCTTGTCGGCGGCCAGCTCGACGTCGAAGCGGCGCCCGAGGGTCTTGCCGTTGCGGCGGATGCCTCCGGAGGTCAGCTTGTGCTTGACCCGGTGCTGGCGCAGGTAGGTGCTGAGGAAGGCCTGGTAGGCCTCGAGGTCCTTGGCGTCCAGGTCGATGCCGGTGACGTCGAGCCCGAGCGTGATGGCGGTGCTGAGCGTGGTGCCGCGACCGCACATCGGGTCCAGGACCGTCATGGTGCCGTCGAGGTAGCGCTCGGGCCACGCCGTCGCCATGGCGGTGACGGTCAGCAGCAGCCGGGTGAACTGCTCGTTGGTCTTGCCCTGGTACTTCAGGATCGTGACCAGGTCGCTCGGGAACCGGTCCGGTCGTTCCAGCGCGACCGGCCTCAGCAGGGCAGCGTGCTCGTCGCCCTCGCGCAGATACAGGGCCTGTATGCCGGACAGCGCCGACACCGCGCGGAGCGGGTCGCCGGTCAGCGGCGCCGCCGTCTCGAACCCGAGGTAGTCGACCCCCGCCACCTCGACCGGCGCGACGTCCATGACGCCGTCCGGCACGAGCGCATCAGCGACACAACGCAGCTCGGCCGCCATGAGGGCGGGCGCCCGATCGGCATACACCCGGTTGTGCGAAGGCGCCACGAGCGCCAGGTAGGAGTTCATCGTCGTCCTTCGTGTCCGTCGGGCCCTGTCGGGACGGGCCTTCCATCCGCAGCTCGTGCCTCGCTGCTCCCGCCAGACCCAGCCCGTCCCGTCCCGACAGGGCCCGACGCCAGCCACCGCCCAACCTCCGCCCGACTATGAAGGCAGAGGCCGGGAGCCGCGAGGGACGAGCGGCGGATGGTAGGTCCGGCCCGCTCGTCCCCGCAGTCTCACCAGCTCACTAGTCGCGAGGCTTCTCGCGCATCTCGTACGTCGCGATGAGGTCACCCAGCTGGAGGTCGTTGTAGGACCCCAGGTTGATGCCGCACTCGAAGCCCTCGCGCACCTCGGTGACGTCGTCCTTGAAGCGTCGGAGGCCGGCGACCTCGACGTTCTCGGAGACGACGACCCCGTTGCGCGTGATGCGAGCCCTCGCGCCACGCTTGATCTCGCCGCTGCGGACGATCGATCCGGCGATGTTGCCGAACTTGCTGGAGCGGAAGATCTCGCGGATCTCGGCGGTGCCGAGCTCCACCTCCTCGAACTCCGGCTTGAGCATGCCCTTGAGGGCCGCCTCGATCTCCTCGATCGCCTGGTAGATGACCGAGTAGTAGCGGATCTCGACGCCCTCGCGGTCGGCGTACTCGGCGTTCTGGCCCTCGGCGCGGACGTTGAAGCCGATGATGACCGCGTTGGAGGCGACGGCGAGGTTGATGTTGTTCATCGTGATCGCGCCGACGCCGCGGTCGATGATGCGCAGGTCGACCTCCTCGCCCACGTCGATCTGCAGGAGGGCGTCCTCCAGCGCCTCGACCGAACCGCTCGCGTCACCCTTGAGGATGAGGTTGAGCGTCTCGACCTTGCCGGCCGCGAGAGCCTCGTTGAGGTCCTCGAGGGAGATGCGCTTGCGGGACTTGGCCAGGCTGGCCTGGCGGTCCGCGGCCTCGCGCTTCTCGGCGATCTGGCGGGCGGTGCGGTCGTCCGGCGCGACGACGAAGGTGTCGCCGGCGCGGGGCACGGACGCGAGTCCGAGCACCTGGACGGGACGCGACGGGGTCGCCTCCTTGACCTGCTTGCCGTGCTCGTCGAGCATCGCGCGGACGCGGCCGTGGGCCGATCCGGCGACGATCGCGTCGCCGACCCGCAGGGTGCCCTGCTGGACGAGGACGGTCGCCGTCGCACCGCGACCACGGTCGAGGTTGGCCTCGATGGCCACGCCGCGGGCGTCGGTCTCGGGGTTGGCGCGCAGGTCGAGGGCGGCGTCCGCGGTGAGCAGGACCGCCTCGAGCAGCTGGTCGATGTTCTGACCCTGCTTGGCCGAGATGTCGACGAACATCGTCTCGCCGCCGTACTCCTCGGCGACGAGGTTGTACTCGGTCAGCTGCTGGCGGACCTTGGCCGGGTTGGCGCCGTCGACGTCGATCTTGTTGACGGCGACCACGATCGGCACGTCCGCGGCCTGGGCGTGGTTGAGCGCCTCGATGGTCTGCGGCATGACGCCGTCGTCCGCGGCCACGACGAGGATCGCGATGTCGGTGACCTTGGCACCACGGGCACGCATGGCCGTGAAGGCCTCGTGACCGGGGGTGTCGATGACCGTGAGCTTGCGCTCCTGGTCCTCGTGCTGCACGGCGACCTGGTAGGCACCGATGTGCTGGGTGATGCCGCCGGCCTCGGTCGAGATGACGTTGGCGTTGCGGATCGCGTCCAGCAGGCGGGTCTTTCCGTGGTCGACGTGACCCATGACGGTCACGACCGGCGGACGGGCCTGGAGCTCCTCGTCGGAGTACTCCTCGCCCTCGAGGTCGATGTTGAAGGACGCGAAGAGCTCCTGCTCCTCCTCCTCCGGCGAGACGACCTGGATGTCGTAGCCGAGCTCGGAGCCGAGCACCTTGAAGGTGTCCTCGTCGAGCGACTGCGTCGCCGTCGCCATCTCACCGAGGTGGAACAGCACGGTGACCAGCGACGCCGGGTTGGCGTTGATGCGGTCGGCGAAGTCCGTCAGCGACGAGCCGCGGCGCACGCGCACGACGGTCGAGCCGTCGCCACGGGGCACCGAGACGCCACCGATGGACGGCGCCTGCATCTGCTCGAACTCCTGACGCTTCGCGCGCTTGCTCTTGCGTCCGCGGGCGGGCTTGCCGCCGCGACCGAAGGCACCCTGGGTGCCGCCGCGACCGGCGCCACCGCCGGGACGACCACCGCCACCGGGACGGCCGGCGAAGCCGCCGCCACCACCGGGACGCGCGCCGAAGCCGCCGCCGCCACCACCGGGCGCACCGGGACGACCGCCGCCGCCACCACGGGCGGGACGCTCACCGGGACGCGGCACGGACGAACGGCTCGGCATGGCGCCGGGCGTGGGACGGGCACCGCCGGGACGAGGCGCCGCGGGACGCGGGCCACCCGGACGAGGACCGGCAGCGCCGGCCTGGCCACCGGGACGCGGCGCCTGGGGGCGAGGCATGCCCTGCGAGGGCGCGAAGGGGTTGTTGCCGGGACGGGCCGAGCCCTGACCACCACCGGGGCGCGGAGCCCCGCCGGGACGAGGTGCGCCGCCGTCACGAGCGGGACGGTCGGTCCGCTCGGGGCGGTCGGTCCGCTCGGGACGGTCGGTCCGCTCGGGGCGGTCGGTGCGCTCAGGGCGGTCGGTGCGCTCCGGACGCTCGGTGCGCTCGGGACGCTGACCCATGCCCTGCGAGGACGCGAACGGGTTGTTGCCGGGGCGAGGAGCTCCGGGACGACCGCCCTGACCACCCTGGCCGCCGGAGCGGCCGGAGGTCTGCGGCTGGCGCGGGCCGGGAGCAGCCGGTCGGGGACCAGGCTGTGCCGGCCGCGGGCCGGGGGCTGCGCCAGCGGCTGCCGGAGCAGGGGCGGCGGCGGGCGCCGGTGCCTCGGCTGCGGGCGCCTTCGGGGCGGCCTTGGCCGGAGCGGGGGTGTCGGCGGCGGGAGCCTCCGGGGCTGCCGGCGTCTCCTGCGCGGACGACGGGGCAGCCGGAGCAGCCGGGGCCGCCGGCTTCTCCTCGGCGGGGGCGGCGGCCTTCCTGGCCGGTCCCGGCGTCGGACGGGACGGGGTGCCAGCAGCAGGCTTGGGGGCCGCCGCGGCAGTCTTGGGGGAGCCGCCGGAACCGCCGGCGAGCTCGGCCGGGAAGGACTCCCGGATGCGGCGCACGACCGGCGCCTCGATGGTGGAGGACGCCGCGCGGACGAACTCTCCCTGGTTCTTCAGGTGCTCGAGCAGAACCTTGCTCTCGACTCCGAGCTCCTTGGCGAGCTCGTAGACCCGGACCTTAGCCACAATTCTCCTTGATCTCGGTCCGGGCGGGCGCGGAGAGGTCCTCCGCCGGTCACGGACCGTCGTTAGTGCTGGGGCATGCTCATCGCTGAGTACTCATCGGGTGCTCATAGCGTCAAACCCGCTTTCGGTTCTCGGACGGTGCTGTCACGGCCTCGGCGACGGGTGCCGTCAGGGCCGGTCGTGCTCGCTCTCCACCCACGCCCGCAGCGCGGCGACGTCGGTCATGACGTCCGCACGGAGGGCACGCCCGAACGCCTTGCGGCGCACGGCGAGCTCCAGGCAGGCCGGGTCCGGGTGGAGCCAGGCTCCACGTCCGGGCCTGCGTCGCAGCGGGTCCGGGACGACGTGGAGGGATCCACGCTCGTCCGGCTCCGCCACCACTCGCAGGAGAGCCGCCCGGTCACCGACACCACGGCAGCCCACGCACGTTCGGGCGGGACCCGGGGCGGGCGAGGTCGTGGTGGTCGTGCGACCGGACTGATCCATCCTACCGTGTCCCCGGGCGTGTCGTCGCACCGTGCCGTGCGGGGAGCCCTGCTCGCCGGGCGGGCCGGGAGCCTCAGGCACCCGGTTCGGCGTCGGCGGGGCCCGGGTCGGCCGGTGCCTGCCGGCCACCCACGGGGGTGTCGGGATGGATGTCGATCCGCCAGCCCGTCAGCTTGGCGGCGAGGCGGGCGTTCTGCCCCTCCTTGCCGATGGCGAGCGACAGCTGGTAGTCGGGCACGACGACCTTGGCGGCGCGCAGCTTGGGGTCCACGACCTCGACGGACAGCACCCGGGACGGCGACAGGGCGGACGCCACGAACTCGGTGGGCTGGTCGGAGTAGTCGACGATGTCAATCTTCTCGCCGTGCAGCTCGGTCATGACCGCGCGGACGCGGGCTCCCATCGGCCCGATGCAGGCGCCCTTGGCGTTGACGCCGGGGGCCTTGGCGATGACGGCGATCTTGGTGCGGTGCCCGGCCTCGCGCGCCAGCGCCGCGATCTCGACGGTGCCGTCGGCGATCTCGGGCACCTCCAGGGCGAAGAGCTTGCGGACGAGGTTGGGGTGGGTGCGCGACAACATGATCTGCGGGCCGCGGTTGCCCCGCTTGACGCTCACGCAGTAGCAGCGGATGCGGTCGCCGTGGACGTAGCGCTCACCCGGCACCTGCTCGGAGACGTGCAGCTCGCCCTCCACGCCCCCACCGAGGGCCACCTGGACGACCCGCGGGTTGGAGCTCTGCTGGACGACGCCGGACAGGATGTCGCCCTCCTTGCCGCGGAAGTCGCCGAGCACGGACTCGTCCTCGAGGTCACGCATGCGCTGGTGGATGACCTGGCGCGCCGTCGAGGCGGCGACCCGCCCGAAGTCGGCGGGGGTGTCGTCATACTCCCTGGGCTCGGGGCGCGGCTCGCCCTCGGCCACGGGCTCGAGGTCCTCGAGGGCCCAGACCGTCACCTTGCCGGACTTGCGGTCGAGCTCGACGCGGGCACGGCGGGCCGCCCCCTCCGTCTTGGAGTACGCGAGGAGCATCGCGTCCTCCATGGTCTTGACGAGCACCTCGAGCGGGATCTCGCGCTCGGTGGCGAGCATCCGCAGGACCGCCATGTCGATGTCCATCAGTTCTTCTCCTCGGTCGCGCGGGTGAACTCGACCTGCACCTGGGCGCGGGCGATGTAGGGATAGGCGAGCTGCCGGGTCGACGACGAACCCTTGGTGGTGACCTCGAGGGTGACCTGCTCGGGGCCGGCGGCGACGACGCGCCCGGTGACCTGGCCGTCGGGGGTCGAGGCCTTGACGAGCCGACCGACGTTGCGCCGGAAGTGTCGCGGCTCGGTCAGCAGCCGGTCGACGCCGGGCGAGCCGACCTCGAGGACGTAGGGCTGCTCGCCCATGACCTCGGACTCGTCGAGGAGCTCGCTCACGCGTCGGGTGGCGTCGGCCACCAGGTCCAGGTCGAGCGGCTCGACGGCCGTGGTCTCGTCGGCGGGTGGCGTGGTCACCAGGTCGGTGTCGACGGTCAGTCGCACGAGGCGGCGCTTGCCCACCTGCTGCACGGTGAGCTGCTCGACCATGAGCCCCAGCTCGGCGAGCGCGGGGTCCAGCAGCGTGCGGACGTCCTGCTCGGTGCTCCGGGTGACCATCGTTGCCTCCGCTTTCGGTGATGTGCGCCTGCGCCGCGGCACGTCTGTGCGCGGGGCCCGGCAAAGTCCACACCCTATGCCATCGGCCCTGCTGGAACTCTATCGAGCGGGCGAGCGGGATGACAGCACGCGTCCGGTGCTCTCGGGCTGTGTCACGTCGTCCGCGCCCCGTGCCCGGGTGGCAGGATCGCAGCCATGGTCGACCGGTCGTCCCCGCCCGCCCCGCTCACCCCGCGCGACGTCGCCGGGGTGCCCTCGCGGCGCGCGCTGCTGACGGCCGCCTCCCTCGCCCCGCTCGCGCTGCTGACCGCCTGCCGGGTCCGGCTGGAGGACGACGCCCCTCGCGTGCCGCTGATCCCCACCCGCGAGCCGACCGAGGACGAGGCGCTGCTGCTCGCCGCCTGGCGCGCGTCGACCGACCTCGGCCGTATGACGACCGGCCTGGCCGGTGACGGGGTGACGGCATCGCGCCTGCACGCCGTCCAGGCCCGCACCTTCGACCAGGTGCTGCGCGACCGCCGGGTGCCGGACGCGCAACGCACCTCCCCCGCGGCCTCCCCCACGGCCTCCTCCACGGCTGCATCGTCGGCGGGGTCGACGGTGTCGGCTGCGGCGACAGGGTCGTCGGCGTCGGCTGCATCGTCGGCGGGGTCGACGGTGTCGGCCGCGTCGTCGGCGTCGGCGTCGGCCTCCGCCGTGTCGACACCGAACGGGTCGACACCGAACGGGTCGACGCCGACCGCCCCGCCCGACCGGACTGCCGTCGCCCGGGCCGAGGCCGGCGCCGTGTCACCGGCGGCCCTGGCCGAGCTCGCGACGGCCCACGCCGGCCAGCTGCCGCTGCTGGCGTCGTTCGCGGCGTGCCGGGCGCGCCTGGCCGCCGTCCTGGGGGCGCCCCCGTCCTGGCCGGCCTGGGGCGAGACCGCCTCGCCCGCGGACGCCGGGTTGCTGGCGGCGCACCGGCGGGCGCGCTACCACCTGGAGGTGGCCGCCGCCCGCACGCCGGCCGAGGCCCGCGCCCCCTTCGCGACAGAGCTGGACCGGGTGGCGGGCGTCGTGGTGCGCCTCAAGTCGCGGGGCGCCTCGACCGGGGCGCCGCCGGCCGGCTATCCCCTGCCCTTCCCCGTGCGCGACGCGGCGGCCGCCCGTCGGCTCGTCACCCACGCCCTCACCACGCTCGAGACGGCGTGCGGGACGACGTGGTCCGCGGGATCGGGGTCGTCCGAGGCGGTGACCACCACGACCCGGCTGGTCGTCGACACCGTGACGGCCGGGGCTGCGTGGGGGGTGCCGCTGCGGGCCTTCCCGGGGCTGGCCTCGTGAGCGACACGACCCGCGACCTCGTCCCTCCCTCGCTGACCGCCCTGATGGCCGGCCGCCCGGCGGACGAGTCGGTCCGGGACGCGGTCGACGGCGACACCTGGCTGCGACGCCTGCCCGGCGTCCTCGACGAGCTGCTCGCGGAGCAGGACCTCGCCGTGGACGGGCGACCCCGCCACGGGCAGTGCGCGGTCGTCATACCCGTCCTGCGCCGGGGAGCACCGGCCGCCCTCAAGGTGAGCTGGCCGCACGCGGAGGCCGCGCACGAGCACCTGGCCCTGCGCGCGTGGGACGGGTCCGGCGCGGTGCGGCTGCTGGCGGCCGACCCCGCGCGCTGGGCCCTGCTGCTCGAACGGCTCGACCCGGAGCGAGACCTGGGGCGCGAGCCCGTCCTCGACGCCTGCGAGACGGTGGGACGCCTGCACGCCCTCCTCGACCGACCCGCCATCGCGCGTCTCGGCACGGCCAGCGCCTGGTGCGGGCGCATCCGCGAACGACTGACGACCTCACCCCCACCGGTCCCGCCCCGCGTCGTGGACCAGGGCCTCCACCTGGCCGCCGAGCTCGCGGCCGACCCCGGCGTCGACGCCCGGCTGGTGCACGGCGACCTGCACGACGCCAACGTCCTGCGCGTGCCCGACCCGGGCACGACGCGTGCCGGGACGGTCGACGGCTGGCTGGCGATCGACCCCAAGCCCGTCGCCGGCGAGCTCGCCCTCACCGTCGCCCCGCTGCTGTGGAACCGTTGGGACGAGGCGGCCCGCGCGCACAACCTGCGCAACCACCTGCGGTTCCGCGTGGACTACGCGTGCGACGCGGCGGGCATCGACCCCGCCCGGGCCCGCGCGTGGACGATCCTGCGCGAGCTGGACAACGCGTGGTGGGCCGCCCGCGAGCCGGGTGGCCACGACCGGATCACCCAGGCCGTCGCGATCATCAAGGCCATGCGCGACTGACCGGCCGCGCTGACCGGGCGCCCTCTGGCGCGGGCTGGGGCGCTCGGGCGGCATCGGCGGGCGGCATCGGCGGGCGGCATCGGCGGACGGCGAGGGGTCTCGAACGTCGCGTTGCACGGCGTGTCCCCGACATCTGCGTCCCCTCGACGCACCGACATCTGCGTCCCCTCGACGCACCAGCCAGCTGCGTCCCCTCGACGCACCAGCCCCGTCGGTGCCGGGAGGCGGGAGGCGTGCGGGCCTCAGGCCGTGGACGCGGTCCGTCCCGCGAGCGCGGCGACCAGCCCGTCCACGTCGCGCGGCCGCACGCCCGGCTCGAGCAGGCCCGACCCCGCGAGCCGGTCGGCGAGCTCCAGCGCCCACGGTCGACGCAGCCTGGCCCGGCCGACGAGCAGGTCGTCGCCGAGGACGTCCTCGACCGGGCCCTGCGTCACCGCGCCGTCCACGACGACCGCGGCCTCGTCGGCCCACGCGAGCGCGAGGTCGACCTCGTGGGTGGCGAGCACGACGGTGGTGCCGTGCTCCTCGAGCCGGGCCAGCGCGCCGAGCATCTCCTCGACGCCGGCCGGGTCCAGGCCCGCCGTGGGCTCGTCGAGCAGCAGCACCGCCGGGCGCATGGCGACGGCCCCCGCCGTGGCGGCCCGCTTGCGCTCGCCGTAGGACAGCTGGTGCGTCGGCCGGTCCGCCAGGTGCTCGATGCCGAGCAGGGCGAGCGCCTCGGCCACCCGCTCGCGCACCTCACCCACGGGCAGCCCGAGGTTCATCGGCCCGAAGGACACGTCCTGGGTGACGTCGGCGCTGAACAGCTGGTCGTCAGGGTCCTGCAGCACGAGCTGCACGCGCTGCCGATGGGACCGAAGCCCCTTGCGGGAGTAGTCGACCCGTGCCCCGTCGACCGCCACCTCACCGCCCGACGGCTGGTGGCCACCGGCCAGGCAGCGCAGCAGCGTCGTCTTGCCGGAGCCGTTGGCGCCGAGCAGCGCCGTGCGACGCCCCGCCCTGACCAGCAGGTCCGCCCCGACGAGCACGGGAGGTCCGCCGGGATAGGCGGCGTGCAGCCCACGTGCCACGAGCCGCTCGGCCGACCCGGCGAGCGGAGGGTGCCGGCAGTCGTCGCGGTGGCTCACGACCCGCCCCCCAGCGTGGAGACCGCCATCGAGGACGCGACGAGGAGCGCCAGCACGACCAGGCTCACGGCGACGAAACCACCGGACCGCTGCTGCTCGCGGGGCAGGGTCACCAGCGCGGACTCGTAGCCGCGACCCGCGAGCCCCTCCTCCATCCGGCGGGCCCGGTCCCACGACCGGGTCAGCACGGCGGCGGTGAGCATCCCGGCCGAGCGGAGCGAGGCGCGATGCCCGTGATAGCCGAGCCGTCCGGCCTGGGCCTCGCGGATCGAGCGCACGGCGTCCATGAGGACGAACAGCAGGCGGTAGGTCAGCGACGCCACCTCCACGCACGCGTCCGGGACGCGCAGCCGGCGCAGCGCGGCGAGCAGGTCGACCATGGGTGTGGTGCTGGCGAGGACGAGCACCGCGAGCGTGCCGGCCACGGCGTGCGCGGTCAGCCCGACGGCTGCCTCGAGGCTCTCGGGGGTGACCGCGAGCGGACCCCATCGGCCGTATGCCGACGGCCCGGCCCCTCCCTCGCCCGGTGCCTGGGCGCCGACGCTGACCGCCACCGAGAGCCCGCTGGCGACGATGAAGGCCATCGGCGCGCGCAGGGCACGCAGGACCAGGGACGGCGGCACCCGCGCTGGCCCGACCATGACGATCACGCTGGTCAGGGCCACCAGGGGCGACGCGGGCCACGGCGGCAGGACCAGCGCGACGAGCACCAGCCCGAGGCTCAGCAGCGCCTTGTCACCGACGGCTCGCGTCCGCCACGCGCCGGCCCACGCGGCGTCGTCGATCGCCAGGCCGGCCACCTCAGGCGGAGCCTTGCGGGCGGGGGTTCTTGCGTCCTCGCAGGTAGCCGACGGCATAACCGAGGACGCCCGCACCGGCGGCGGCCTGCAGCGCGAAGAGGCCCGACTCGACCTCGCCGCTCGGCTCGAAGAGGTTGCGGAACCACGGCTGGTAGTCCGGGTGGGTCTGCTCGATCGCGCTGGTCGCGGCGGAGTCCGTCCCGACGAAGCGCTCGTCCGGCCCGGTGCGCCGGGAGTCCAGCCACAGCGGGACGGCGAACAACGCCACGAGGGCCAGCAGGCACGCGGCGGTCAGCAGGTGTCGGCGCGCTCGCATGCTCAGGCCTCCGTCGTGACGGCCGCAGCGGACGAGCCCGACGAGCCCGACGAGCCCGACGAGCCCGACGACGGCCGGTCAGCGTCGACCGATCCGGTGTCCTCGCGCGGCAGCACGCCCAGGCGCCGCAGCTCGGGGGCCGCGACGTCCCGCAGGACGCGGAAGGCCAGGACCCCGAGGAAGCCCTCAGCCAGGGCCAGCGGGATCTGGGTGACGGCGAAGATGCCGAGGAACTTCGCGAGCGCCCCGGGGAACCCGCTCGCGGGATCGGGGTGGGCCAGCGCGAGCTGGAAGGCGGTCGTCAGGTAGGTCGCCAGGTCGGCCGCGGCCATCGCCGCGAACACGCCGACCAGCAGTGGCAGCCGGGCGCGACGGCATACGGCATAGAGCCCGTAGCCGACCCAGGGGCCGATGACGGCCATGCTCATGACGTTGGCGCCCCAGGTGGTGATGCCCCCGTGGGCGAGCAGCAGCGCCTGGAAGGCGAGGACGATGCCGCCGAGGAGAGCCATGACCGGCGGGCGGAAGAGGACGGCGCCGAACCCGGTGCCGGTGGGATGGCTGGAGCTGCCCGTCACCGACGGGAGCTTGATCGCGGACAGGACGAAGGTGAACGCCCCGGCGGCCCCCAGCAGCAGGCGGCTCTCGGGATGCTCACGGACCTCGCGCACGACCTGGCGGGCTCCGTGGACGACGAACGGGGTGGCGACGGCGGTCCACGCGGCGGCGTGCCACGGGGGGAGATAGCCCTCGGCGATGTGCATCTGCGCACTCCTTGAGATCGGGGATCACGCGTCCCCCTCGCAGTGGACCCGACAGGCAGTTCCTGGCTCCCGGGGTCCCTCGCGGACCCAGGTCACAGTGGCGCGACCGCGCCGGTCTCTCACCGGCTTCCTGGCACCGTCGGGCTGGTTCTCGGAGTATGCCACACCAGATGCAGGTGAGAACTCTTATCAGTTCGGTGACGCGGCATGGCTAGTCTCGGCGGTATGCCGACCGCGCCACCGCCATCCCAGCCCGACCGGACCGCCGCCCGACCGACCCGGATCCCCGACCTGCAGCCCGGCCGGTCACGGACGACGGAGCGACTGGTCCTGCGGCCCTGGCGGGACGAGGACGCCGAGGCGTTCGGGTCGCTCAACGCCGACCCGGAGGTCATGACCTACTTCCCCGCACCGCTGGACCGGGCCGCGAGCGACGAGCTCCTCGGCCGGGCCCGCACCCACGTCGACGATCACGGCTGGGGGTTCTGGGCGTTGGAGGAGCGGAGCACCGGGGCGTTCATCGGCCTGACGGGACTGTCGCAGCCGAGCTTCGAGGCCGCGTTCACGCCGTGCGTCGAGATCGGCTGGCGCCTGGTCCGGTCGGCCTGGGGTCAGGGCTACGCGACGGAGGCCGCCATCGCCGCCCTGGACGTGGGCTTCAACGAGCTGGGGCTGCAGGAGATCGTGTCCTTCACGCCGTCGGTCAACCTGCGCTCGCGTGCCGTCATGCAGCGCATCGGCATGCGGCACGCCCTCGCCGACGACTTCGACCACCCGCTGATCGACCCCGCGAACGAGCTGTGCCACCACGTCCTCTATCGCATCAGCAGGGACGACGACCACTCGGGCGGTCCGGACGACCAGGTCGTGCCGGTGGGCCCGGGGCCCGTCGGCGACTGACGGGCGGTCAGGCGCCCGAGACCGGAGCCACGTCGCGGATCGCGGGCGGCACGATGCGGGGCACGGCGTCCCACTCGCTGAAGGTGACCGTGCCGGCCGTGCGCGGGGCGGAGGAGCTGAGCCGAAGCAGCCGCCCGGACCCGTCGGCGGCGACGATCGCCGTCGTCGCGCCGCCGGAGCGCAGCTCGTAGGCCTGGGTGCCCTCGTAGGACGTGCGGCCCACCGAGGTGCGACCGGTCGCGGCGCGCACGGCCCCCTCGAAGGCGTCCAGCATGTCGCTGATGCTGAGGACGGCGAGTTGGTTGGCCGCAGCCCCGGACAGCTGCACGTAGCGTCCCCGGGCTCCCCCCGTCAGGGCCGTGGACCGCACGAACGTGCGCCCCTCGCTGCGCAGGAGCTCGAACGGCGCCGACACGCCCATGGAGACGGTGCCCCGGACGCTCAGCCCGTCCCTCGTGCCGCGCAGGTCGAAGGTCATGGGTGCCCCTTGGACGTTGAGCGTGCCGACCGCCCGCACGCTGCTCGCCGCGGCGACGAATCCCGCTGCGGCAGCGGCCAGTCGCCCTGCCTCGCCCGCCACCGCACCCCCTGGCGCGGAGGGTGCTCCGGTCGCTGACGTGCCCGGCGCCACGTCACCGAGGCTCGGCGCCCCGAGGTCGGGGATGCTGGTCGTGGGTGCCGCGGTCGGGGACCCGGCACCGGCGTCGCTGGTGGTCGCCGTGGTCGGCAGCGGACGGTTTGGCGCACCCTGGCACCCCGCGATCGCCAGGCCCGCGGCAGCGGCGAGCGCCACCGGAGCGGCCATCGAGCGCAGCGCGACCGCTGCGCGGAAGGGCCGGGTCACGCGTCGTAGTCGAGCCGCACGTGGTCGGTGACCGGGTGCGACTGGCAGGCAAGGACGATGCCGTCGGCGACCTCGTCCTCCTCGAGGGCGTAGTTGCGGTCCATGCGGACCTTGCCCTCGACCAGGCGGGCGCGGCAGGTGCCGCAGACGCCACCGGTGCACGAGTAGGGCGCGTCGGGACGGGCCCGCAGGGTCGCAGCCAGGATCGTCTCGCCGGGGTCGGTCATGGCGATCTCGGTCGTGCGCCCGTCGAGGTTGACGGTGACCCGGGCGAGGACGCCGGTGTGGTCGCCCGCGGCCCCGACCCCGGGGTCGGTCTCGGCCCGCGGCTCGTCGTCGACGTGGAAGACCTCGAAGTGCACGTGGTCCTTGTCGACCCCCTCGGCGGCCAGCACCTCGCGGGCGTTCTCGACCAGGGAGAAGGGCCCGCAGAGGTACCACTCGTCGACCGTGTCGACGGGGACCAGGGAGTCGAAGATCCGGCGGAGCCGCTCCTCGTCCAGCCGTCCGCTGAACAGGTCGACGTCCCGGGCCTCGCGGGACAGGACGTGCATGAGCTGGAACCGGCTGCGGTAGCGGTTCTTGAGGTCCTCGAGCTCCTCGAGGAACATGATCGAGCTCGTGGCCCGGTTGCCGAAGAGCAGGGTCACCCGGCTCGCGGGCTCCTCCTCGAGGACGGTCGTGAGCAGCGACAGGACCGGCGTGATGCCCGACCCGGCGGCGATCGCCACGTGGTGGCGCGCCCGGTCGGCGTCCGTGGGCACGACGAAGGAGCCGAGCGGCGGCATGACCTCGATGGTGTCGCCGGGGCGCACGTCGTCGATGAGCCAGGGTGAGACGGCGCCACCGGCCACGCGACCGGCAGCGACCCGCAGGACGCCACGCTCGGCAGCGGCCTTGCGGGACAGGCAGATCGAGTAGGACCGGCGCTGCTCCTGACCGTCGCGGTCGAGGCGCAGCGTGAGGTGCTGGCCGGGCGCGAAGGTGAACTCGTCGCGCAGGTCGTCCGGCACGGTGAAGGTGATCGCCGCGGCGTCGTCGGTGAGCGGCTCGACGTGGGCCACCGTGAGGGGGTGGAACTGGGGGCGGTGCCGCGCGGGCTTGTTGAGCAGGGCCATCAGATCACCTTGAACTCGTCGAAGGGCTCACGACAGGCGTCGCACCGGCGCAACGCCTTGCAGGCGGTGGACCCGAACCGGGCCACCTCCGTGGTCTGGTCGCTGCCACAACGAGGGCAGCGCACCTGGTGCCGGGTCAGCTGCACTGGCACCGGTCCGTCGGTGCCCCCGGCCGCGCCGGCGGTGGGCGGGGCGATACCGAACTCGCGCAGCCGCTCCCGACCGCGCTCGCTCATCCAGTCGGTGCTCCACGCCGGCGAGAGCTGGGTGACGACCTCCGCCGACAGGCCGGCGCGCGTCGCCTCGTGGCGCACGAGGTCCTCGATCAGGCCCATGGCGGGGCAGCCGGAGTAGGTCGGGCTGATGACGACGCGCACCAGGCGCCGCTCCTCGTCGAGCTCGACCGACCGCACGATGCCGAGGTCGTCGATGGAGATGACCGGGATCTCGGGGTCGGGGATGGCCCGTATGGCGTCCGCGACCTGGGTGGACGCGAAGCTGCCGGGCCGCGCCGCCGCCTGCATCGCCGTCACCAGGTGGCGCCGGGGTGCGAGCGCGCGATGTGCTGCATCTCGGCGAGCAGGTAGCCCATCGGCCGGGAGTGGATGCCGCGGCGCCCGTCGCGCGCCGTCCAGCGGGACGGGTCGGCCGGACGCAGCGTCGCCTCGGCGAGCACGCCCTCGACATACGAGCGCACCTCGTCCTCGACCTCGCTCGGCCGCACGCCGGCGCCGGACCCCGCCGCCGCGACGGCAGCGTGGTCGTCGACGAACAGCTCGGTGACATAGGGCTCGACGACCGCGAGCGCCTCCTGCATCCGCCGGTGCGACTCCTCGGTGCCGTCGCCGAGGCGGACGACCCAGTTGCGGGCGTGGTCGCGGTGGTAGGCCAGCTCCTTGACGGCCTTGCCGGCGACGCCGCGCAGGGTCTCGTCCTCGGAGCGCGCGAGCCGCTGCATGATCGCGAGGCGGGTGGTGGAGAACCACAGCAGCCGCGCCATCTCGACGCCGAAGTCGCCGCGCTCCATCTCGACGAGGTGGACGCTGCGGAACTCACGCTCGTCGCGCAGGTAGGCGAGGTCGTCCTCGGAGCGCCCGGTCCCGTCGAGCGAGCCGGCGTAGGTCAGCAGGCTGCGGGCCTGGCCGAGCAGGTCGAGCGCGATGTTGCCGAGCGCCATGTCCTCCTCGATGGCGGGGGCGTCGGCGACCCACTCCCCCAGGCGCTGGGTGTAGACGAGGGCGTCGTCGGCGAGGCCGAGGACGTAGTCGGCGAGGGTCCCGGACGTGCCGGGAGGGGGCGGGGACGAGGGTCCCGCGACGGTGCTGGCGCTCATAGGTACTCCACGTCCTCCGGCACGTCGTAGAACGTCGGGTGGCGGTAGACCTTGTCGGCGCTCGGGTCGAAGAAGGAGCCGCGCTCGTCCGGGCTGGACGCCGTGATGCTGTCGGCCTCCACGACCCAGATCGACACGCCCTCCTGACGACGGGTGTAGAGGTCACGGGCGTTGTGGAGCGCCATGGTCGCGTCGGGCGCGTGCAGGGACCCCACGTGGACGTGGGACAGGCCTCGCTTGGCGCGGACGAAGACCTCGAACAGGGGCCAGGTGGCCTCGCTCATGCGGCACTCTCCTTCGAGCGGGAGGCCTGCTTGGCGGCATACGCGTTGGCGGCCTCTCGCACCCACGCCCCGTCCTCGTGAGCCTTGATCCGGTTGCTCATTCGCTCGGCGTTGCACGGCCCGTCGCCCTTGAGCACCCGCCAGAACTCCTCCCAGTCGATCCGGCCGAAGTCCCAGTGGCCGCGCTCGTCGTTCCAGCGCAGGTCGGGGTCGGGGAGGGTGATGCCGAGCTTCTGCGCCTGCGGGACCGTCATGTCGACGAACTTCTGGCGCAGGTCGTCGTTGCTGAACCGCTTGATCCCCCACGCCATGTTCTGCGCGGTGTGGCCCTGCTGGGCCGCCTCGCCGGAGTCCTCGGGGCCGAACATCATCAGGGCCGGCCACCACCACCGGTTGGCGGCGTCCTGGGCCATGGCCTTCTGCTCGTCGGTGCCACGAGCGAGCACCCACAGGATCTCGAAGCCCTGCCGCTGGTGGAAGGACTCCTCCTTGCAGACGCGGATCATCGCGCGGCTGTAGGGGCCGTAGGAGCACCGGCACAGCGGCACCTGGTTCATGATCGCCGCGCCGTCTACCAGCCAGCCGATGGCGCCCACGTCGGCCCAGGTGAGCGTCGGGTAGTTGAAGATGGAGGAGTACTTCTGCTTGCCGGCGTGCAGCTTGTCGAGCAGCTCGGACTTGTCGACGCCGAGGGTCTCCGCGGCGGAGTAGAGGTAGAGCCCGTGCCCGGCCTCGTCCTGCACCTTGGCGATGAGGATGGCCTTGCGACGCAGGCTGGGGGCCCGGGTGATCCAGTTGCCCTCGGGCTGCATCCCGATGATCTCGGAGTGCGCGTGCTGCGCGATCTGGCGGATGAGCGTCTGCCGGTAGCCGTCCGGCATGTCGTCCCGGGGCTCGATCCGCAGGTCCCGGGCGATGAGCTCGTCGAACGCCGCAGAGTCACCCGGGGCCCGGTCCGCGTCGGCCGAGGCCACGCGGGCCTGGGTGTAGTCGTCGGTCTCGGCCGCGTTCAGCGGCTCGTCCGGGTCGATGACGTCGTCGCCATACATGGGCCTCAGTATCCTCGCCCGCGACGGCACCCGCAAAGGGCTGGGGGCCCGGTCGAGGTGTGCTGCGTCACGATACCGGTCAGTAGCTCGCATGTCGGTCTGAGAGGATCGGTCGGTGAGCGACCACGGGCACGACCACCAGCATGACCACCAGCACGGGCACGACCACCAGCACGGGCACCAGCACGAGCACGGGCATGACCACCCCCTCGAGGGGTCGGCCGGCGTCGCGGCCGACGCCAGCGTCCGTCAGGCCCGCGTCAACGACGCCCCGGCGGTGGGCACGGTCCAGTCGGCCGTGTGGCGGGAGGCCTTCGCGGGGCTGGTGCCGGCGGAGACGCTGGAGCGCTTCGAGCCCCTCCCCTTCGCCCGCGCCTGGCGGGCGTCGCTGGAGCAGCCGCCGTCGCCGCGGCACGTGCTCGTCGTGTCGTGCACCGGGCCGCAGGTGGTGGGCTACGCGGCGCTCGGTCCGTGCGAGGACCCGGACGCCGAGGACGGTGACGGCGAGATCCTCACGCTCGGTGTGCACCCGGACGCCCGACACCAGGGCCACGGCTCACGCCTGCTCAACGCCGTGGTGGACCTCCTGCGCGACGCGGGATTCACCCACGCCTACGCCTGGGTCCCGGCCGAGGACGCCGGCACCCGAGGCTTCCTCGAGGCGGGGGGCTTCGCGCCCGACAGCGCGTACCGCGACCGCGTCGTCGTCGAGGGCGACACGGACGAGCAGCTGCTGCGCGAGATCCGCCTCACCGCCGCCCTCGCCTGACGCGGCGGACGCAGCTCACCCCAAGCCCCGGCGCCATTGGTCACCAGTGGCGGATATGAACGATCCAAACAGCCCCGAGAACGTCATTGGTGACCAATGGCGGGAGGCGTGGACCCCGGGGCGCCGTCGAGCACGATGGGCAGGATCGCGTATGCCGCGCGGATGTGGGCCTCGACCAGGTCGGCCGCACGCCGCTGGTCACCGTCGACGACGGCCGCGTAGATCGCCTCGTGGTGCTCCTGCAGCTCGCCGCGGAACCCGTCCCAGTCCCCCAGCGAGCGCTCGGCGTCGAGGATCGGCCTGCGCAGCGACTCGCGGACGGCCACCGTCATGTCGGTCATCAGCCGGTTGCGCCCCACCTCCGCGAGGACGACGTGGAAGTCCGTGTCCAGCGCGTTGAACTCGTCCTGGGTGGTGTCGGGCTCCGCCATACGGTCCAGCAGTCCCCGCAGCCGCAGCCGCGACTCCTCGTCGAGCCGCTGGGCGGCGAGCGCCAGGCTGGACCGCTCCAGGGCCACGCGGGCCTCGACGACCTCGTCGACGGGGTACTTCGCGAGCGCGACGTGCAGGCGCAGCAGCCTGCTGAGGGCCTCGCTGCGCTGGTCGGTGATGCGGGTGCCCGCGTCGTTGCCGGCACCGACCGCGGACGAGACGAGCCCCTGGGCCTCCAGCGCGCGGATCCCCTCCCGGACCGCCGACCGGCTCACGCCCAGCTCCACGGCCAGGTCGCGCTCGGGCGGGAGGTGCGCACCGACCCGCAACGAGCCGGCGAGGATGCCGGACTCGACGTGGTGCACGACGGACTCGTAGGCCTTCATGTCGGTCATTGTCGCAGTCGCGTGGATCGTTCATGGCGTTGCAGCCCTTGCAAATGGTCCGACCACACCTCATAGTGAGCGGTAATGGTCTGACCACAGGTGTCGGCCGAGCCCTCGCCCGACCTGAGAACGATGGAGTTCCCATGACCTTCCGCCCCGACCTGGATCCCGTCGGAGGCAGCCTCCTGCTGTCGGCCCTCGTGGCCCTCCTCCCCCTCGCCACGATCTTCGTGACCCTCGGCGCCCTGCGGTGGAAGGCCCACGTGGCCGGCCTGACCGCCCTCGCCGTCGCCCTGGTCGTCGCGGTGCTGGCCTTCAAGATGCCCGTCGGCCTGGCCCTGCTGTCCGCGACCGAGGGCGCGATCTTCGGGCTCTTCCCCATCGTCTGGATCGTCTTCACCGCCATCGTCCTCTACCAGGTCACCGTGGTGAGCGGACGGTTCGAGGACCTGCGTGCGGTGTTCAACATCATCAGCGACGACCCGCGCATCCAGGCGATCCTCATCGCCTTCTGCTTCGGCGGGCTGCTCGAGGCGCTCGCCGGCTTCGGCGCCCCGGTCGCCATCACCGGCGTGATGCTCATGGCCGTCGGCTTCTCGGCCCTGCGCGCCGCCACCGTGGTCCTGCTGGCCAACACCGCCCCGGTCGCGTTCGGCGCCATCGCGATCCCCATCATCACGGCCGGCAACCTCACCAAGATCCCCTACACGGAGATCGGCGCCTACGTCGGTCACCAGACCCCGGTGCTGGCGCTGTTCGTGCCGCTGTTCCTCGTCTTCCTGGCCGACGGGCGCCGAGGTCTGCGCCAGACCTGGCCGATCGCCCTGGTCACCGGCGTCGCGTTCGCCGTCGCGCAGTGGATCTCCGCCACCTGGGTCTCGGTCGAGCTCACCGACATCATCGCGTCGCTGGTCGGCCTCGCCGCCGCCGTCGTGATGCTCCGCTTCTGGCAGCCCGAGGGCCGCGACGCCGCCCTCGAGCGCATGAGCGCCGAGAAGCAGCAGGAGCGCGCCGACATGACCGACGAGCAGCGCGCCCAGCTGCCCAGCTCCTCCGACCTGCCCGCCGCGAGCCACCTGCCCGCCTCGCGCATCGTGATGGCGCTGTTCCCCTACCTCCTCGTGATCGCCGTGTTCTCCCTGTCCAAGCTGGTCGGCCCGGTCAAGACCTGGCTCGCCGGCACGGACGTCAAGATCCCCTGGCCCGGTCTCGACGGGCACGTCCTCAACGCGGCGGGCAAGGTCAACGGCTCCACCGTCTACACCTTCCAGTGGCTGTCCAGCCCCGGCACGATGCTCCTGATCAGCACGGTGATCATCGCCCTCGTCTACAAGGTCAGCGCCCGCGACACCGTCCGTCAGCTCACCGAGACCGCCCACAAGCTGCGCTTCTCGATGCTCACCATCGCCTCGGTGCTGTCCCTCGCCTATGTCATGAACCTGTCGGGCCAGACGATCACGATCGGCACCTGGATCGCGGGCACCGGCGCCGCGTTCGCGTTCTTCTCCCCCGTCCTCGGCTGGCTCGGCACCGCCGTCACCGGCTCGGACACCAGCGCCAACGCGCTCTTCGCGACGCTGCAGCAGACGGCCGGCAAGCACGCCGGGATCGACCCGACCCTGCTCGTCGCCGCCAACACCTCCGGCGGCGTCGTCGGCAAGATGGTCAGCCCCCAGAACCTCACCATCGCGGCCACGGCGGTCGGCCTGCTCGGCCGCGAGTCCGAGATCCTGCGCCGCGTGATCTGGTGGAGCCTCGGCCTGCTCGTCGTGCTCTGCCTGCTCGTCGGCCTGCAGTCCACGCCGGTCCTGTCCTGGATGCTCCCGTGACCTCCGCCGCGCCCGAGACGTCCCCCGGCGAGCGGGCGGGCGGGGTCCGTCATACCGTCGAAGAACCCACCGAGGGAGGCACGATGACCACCAGACCGGGCGAGGGCAAGACCGTCGCGCTGTTCGCCACCTGCGTCAACGACACCATGTATCCCAGCACGCCCAAGGCCGTGGTCCGGCTGCTGGAGCGGCTGGGGTGCGAGGTCGTCTTCCCGCGCGAGCAGACCTGCTGCGGGCAGATGTTCACCAACACCGGATACCTCGACGAGGCGCTGCCGACGGTCCGCACCTTCCTCGCGGCGTTCGAGCGCTACGACTACGTCGTGGGCCCGTCCGGCTCGTGCATCGGGTCCGTCCGCGAGCAGCACCCGATGCTCGCGGAGCGGGAGGGCAGCACCGAGCTGCAGCGCCGCGTGGCCGACGTCGTGGCCAAGACCTACGACCTGCCCGAGCTGCTCGTCGACGTCCTCGGCGTCACCGACGTGGGCGCCTACTTCCCGCACCGGGTCACCTACCACCCGACCTGCCACTCGCTGCGCATCACCAAGGTCGGGGACCGCCCCTACCAGCTGCTGCGCGCGGTCCGGGGCATCGACCTGGTCGAGCTGCCGGACGCCGACCGCTGCTGCGGCTTCGGCGGCACCTTCGCGCTCAAGAACTCCGACGTCTCGGTCGCGATGACCGCCGACAAGGCCCGCCACATCGCCGACACCGACGCCGAGTACGTCATCGCCGGCGACAACAGCTGCCTCATGAGCATCGGCGGCGTGCTCGCCCGCCAGCGCACCGGCATCCGCACCATCCATCTGGCCGAGGTGCTCGCCAGCACCGAGGAGTCCATGGAGGAGCTCGTATGACGAAGCCCGCCCACCGCCTCACCCCCGCGCCGCCCACGGGCGAGCTCGTCGACTCACCGCCCTTCCCGGCCGCGGCGCGCCGAGAGCTCGCGAACCCCGTGCAGCGCAAGAACCTCCACCACGCGATGACCACCATCCGCGACAAGCGCGCCCGCGTCGTCGCCGAGCGCCCCGACTGGGAGCAGATGCGGGTGGCCGGCGAGGAGATCAAGGACCGCACCCTGCGGCACCTCGACCACTACCTGCTGCAGCTCGAGGAGTCCCTCACCCGCGCCGGCACGACCGTCCACTGGGCGAGCGACGCCGAGGAGGCCAACCGGATCATCGTCGGCCTGGTGCGCGACGCCCTGCGCGACGAGCCGCCCCAGGTGGACCCCGAGGGGCGTCAGGTCCCCCCGGAGGTGGTCAAGGTCAAGTCCATGGCCACCCAGGAGATCGAGATGAACGAGGCCCTCGAGGCCGCGGGCATCGCCGCCTGGGAGACCGACCTGGCCGAGCTCATCGTGCAGCTGGGGCACGACCGCCCCTCGCACTTCCTCGTCCCCGCCATCCACCGCAACCGCGCCGAGGTCCGCGAGATCTTCCTCGACGAGATGGCGGACTACGGGCGACCGGCTCCGGACGACCTGGACACCGAGCCAGCCCACCTCGCGGGTGCCGCCCGCCTGCACCTGCGGGAGAAGTTCCTGCGGGCCAAGGTCGCGATCTCCGGCGCGAACTTCGCCGTGGCCGAGACGGGCACGCTGTGCGTGGTCGAGTCCGAGGGCAACGGCCGCATGTGCCTCACCCTCCCCGAGACGCTGATCTCGGTCGTCGGGATCGAGAAGGTCGTGCCGACCTTCGCCGACCTCGAGGTCTTCCTGCAGCTGCTCCCCCGGTCCTCGACGGCCGAGCGGATGAACCCCTACACCTCGCTGTGGACGGGGCCGACGCCCGGCGACGGACCGCAGCAGATGCACGTCGTCCTGCTCGACAATGGGCGCACCACGGTGCTGGCCGACGACTTCGGGCGCACCGCGCTGCGCTGCATCCGCTGCTCGGCCTGCCTCAACGTGTGCCCCGTCTACGAGAAGGTCGGCGGCCACGCCTACGGCTCGGTCTATCCCGGGCCGATCGGCGCCGTGCTGACGCCGCAGCTCCGCGGCACGGCCTCCGCCGTCGACCGGTCGCTGCCGTACGCCTCCTCGCTGTGCGGCGCCTGTTTCGACGTGTGCCCGGTGCGCATCGACATACCGAAGATGCTGGTCCACATGCGCGGCAAGGTCGTCGAGGCCAAGAAGGCCGACCGGATGCCGCACTCCGAGGCCGGCGTGATGCGGACGGCGTCGTGGATGATGGCCGACCACCGCCGCTGGGGCGCCGCCATGAAGGGCTCCGGCCTGGCGGGGCGCGTGCTGGGGTCGCGGTTCGACCACTTCGGGACGCTGCCGTGGCCGGCGTCGAAGTGGACCAACGCGCGGGACGTGCAGATGCTGCCGACGGAGTCCTTCCGCGACTGGTGGGCCCGCGAGCGCGGTGACGGCGACCAGCCGGCCGGGGACCCCGCCGACCGTGGGCGCGACCCGTCCACCGATGCCCACCGGGCGTCCGACCAGCGTGCCCACGGCAGCACCGAGCAGCCCGAGGGAGAGCAGCGATGAGCAGGGAGCAGATCCTGGAGCGGGTGCGGGCGGCGCTGGCGGACGTGCCGCGCTCGACGCCCGAGGCCGACGTCCCGGTGGCGTGGGAGTACGCCCGTCCGACGCCGGTGGACGACCTGCTCGGCCGGTTCGTGGAGCGGGTCGAGGACTACAAGGCCGTCGTGGAGCGGTGCGCCGCGGACGAGGTCGGGGCCCGCGTGACCGCAGCCCTGCAGCGCCACGGCGTCGACACGGTCGTGCTCCCCGACGGGCTCGACGAGGGGTGGCGGGCCGCGATCGCGTCCGCCGGTCTGTCGCTGCTCGAGGACGCCGACCTGACGGCTGCCCAGCTCAACGCCGTCGACGCGGTGGTGACGGGTGCGTCCGTGGGTGTGGCCGAGACGGGCACGATTATGCTTGACCACGGTCCCGACCAGGGTCGCCGAGCCCTGTCGCTTGTGCCGGACGTGCACGTCTGCGTCGTGCGAGCGGACCAGGTCGTGTCGGACGTGCCCGAGGCGGTGGCCCGGCTCACCGAGGCGGCCCACGCCGGTCGCCCGCTCACCTGGATCAGCGGGCCGAGCGCCACCAGCGACATCGAGCTGTCCCGCGTCGAGGGCGTCCACGGCCCGCGGACCCTGCACGTCCTCCTCACCTCCTGACCTACCTCAGGTAGGCACATCCGCCCGGCTTCGCACGCCAGGTCGATGTGCCCGCCTGAGGTAGGAACATCCGCCCGGGTTGGCACGGCGCCGCGACGCGAGCAGCGCGTGTTCCCAGGGGAATCCCAGGTGCAGGAGGCCTCCCCGACTCACGAGTAGCCCCCTAGGGTCGGGCGCACCGGGGCCACGACGGCGTGGCTCCTCGCCCCTGGAGGACCTATGCACACCCGCCGAGCCCTCAGCCTGAGCCTGGCGACAGCCACCGCTGTCGCCACCGTCGCCGCGCCCGCGGCCCACGCCGACCCCAAGCCCCGCACCCCCTCGGACCTCGCCGCCCGGGTCGACCCCGGTGCCGTGGTCTCCCACCTCAGCGCCTTCGAGCGCATCGCCATGGCCTCGCAGGGCCGTCGCGCCGCCGGCGAACGCGGCTACGAGCTGTCCGCCCAGTATGTCGAGAAGCAGCTGCGCGGCGCGGGCTACACCCCTCGCCGCCAGTACTTCGAGTTCACCTACGACTCGGTCGTCTCCACCTCGCTCAACGAGCTCTCACCGACCGCCCGGGCAGTCACCCACACCCCCTTCTCCTACAGCCCGAGCACCCCCAAGGCCGGGGTGCAGGCCCAGCTCGTGGCGCCCAGCACCGCCACCGGCTGCTCGGCCGCGGACTGGAGCGGGGTCGTCGCCACGGCCAAGATCGCGCTCGTCTCCCGGGGCACGTGCACCTTCGGCGAGAAGGCCAAGGCCGCCAAGGCCGCGGGCGCCGCCGCCATCCTCATCTACAACAACGCCCCCGGTCCGCTCAACGGCACCCTCGGTGGGCCGTCCGGCGACTACGCCCCGGCCACCGGCATCACCAAGGCGGACGGCGACGCGCTGCTCGCCGACATGGCCAAGGGGCCGGTCCAGATGAGCTTCGTCCTGGACAAGATCATCGAGAAGCGCCGGACCTTCAACGTCCTCGCCGAGACCAAGGGCGGATCGGCCGACGACGTGCTGATGGTCGGGGCCCACCTCGACGGCGTGCAGCAGGGGCCTGGCGTCAACGACAACGCCAGCGGCTCGGCCACGGTCCTCGAGGTGGCCAAGCAGGCCAACCAGCTCAAGAAGCCCGCGCACAAGATCCGCTTCGCCTGGTGGGGCGCCGAGGAGCTCGGGCTGCTCGGGTCCGAGCACTACGTCAAGGACCTGCAGGACAACGACGTGGACTCCCTGCTCAAGATCAACGGCTACCTCAACTTCGACATGCTGGCGTCGCCCAACTACATCATCGGCGTCTACGACTCGACGCAGACGTGGATGCCGCAGGGGTCCGCCCGTCTGCAGCGGGCGTTCACCGGCTACTTCGACGACCGCGGCCAGCCCTACGTCGCGGCGCCGATGCAGGGCGGCTCCGACCAGCTGCCGTTCCTCGAGGCGGGAGTGCCCGTCGGCGGCCTGTTCACCGGTGCGGGCGGTCTCAAGACCGCGCAGGAGGCCACGCTCTTCGGCGGGACCGCCGGCGTCGCCTACGACCCCGGCTACCACACCGCGCAGGACACCCTGCGCAACGCCAACAAGGCGGCCCTCGCGATCAACGTCAAGGCCGTGGCGCACGCCGTGGGCACCCTGGCGCTGGGCGAGCCCGGGTCCGCCAAGAAGGGCAAGAAGGGCAAGAACGGCAAGAACGGCAAGAACGGCAAGAAGGACCTCCGCACCTCGGCGACCCCGACCACCACGGTCGCGCGTCGCTGATCCGAGCCAGCAGGGATCCGAGCCAGCATTGCCCGCGCCTCCGGTGATCGGGGGTGCGGGTCCTGTGCCGTATGCCGCCCCGCCCGCCGCAGGACTCGGCGCCGCGGCGGCGGACCCGCTGTCAGAGACCGAGGTAGTGCTCGAGCCCGACCGTCACGCCCGGGTGGGAACCGACCTGGCGCACGCCCTCGACCACGCCCGGCATGAACGACACGCGGTCGAACGAGTCGTGGCGGATCGTCAGCTGCTCCCCCTCGGCGCCGAAGAGCACCTCCTGGTGCGCGACCAGGCCGCGCAGCCGCACGGAGTGGACCGGCACGCCGTGCACGCGCGCCCCGCGAGCGCCGTCGGGGTCCTGCTCCGTCGCGTCGGGCACCTCTCCGAGCCCCGCCTCGGAGCGCGCGGCGCCGATCAGGTCGGCCGTCCGCGCGGCCGTGCCCGACGGGGCGTCGACCTTGCGTGGGTGGTGCAGCTCGATCACCTCGACGGACTCGTAGAAGCGGGCCGCCCGCTCGACGAAGGCCATCATGAGGATGGCGCCGATGGCGAAGTTGGGGGCGATGAGCACGCCGGTCCCGTCCGGGGCCGCGGCCACCTGGCCGCGCAGCGCCTCCAGGCGGGACTCGCTCCAGCCCGTCGTGCCCACGACGACGTGGACCCCCTGCGCGACGCAGTGCGCGACGTTGGCGGGCGAGGCGTCCGGCAGCGAGAACTCCACGACCACGTCCGCGCCGGCGAGATCTCCCAGGTCGTCCCCCACGTCGAAGCGGCCGACCAGCTCGAGCCCCTCGGCGGCCTCGACCGCGTCGCAGACGGTGGAACCCATGCGCCCGGAGGCGCCGATGACAGAGACCAGGATGTTGTCGCTCACGGCGTCCACCCTAGGTGCCGGTGGCGTGGCGCGCCGGGTGCGCCCACGCCCGCCCGCGCGCCGAACCGACGCCTCGGGCCGGGGCGGACGTCGTACGCGGCCTAGAGTAGTAGGACCACAACGACGAGGAGGTCGGCCCCGATGACCGTCACGACCAGCACCCTGGACAGCACCCTCGGCCCGATCACCTCGCGACGCCTCGTCGACCGGGTGTCCAAGGCGCACGACGCGTCGCACTACCTGCTGACGCCGCAGGCCGTGGTGACCGCCCGCAGCGTCGACGACGTCGCCCGCACCCTCGCGGCCGCCCGCGCCGACGGCGTGCCCGTGACCTTCCGCTCCGGCGGGACGAGCCTGTCCGGGCAGGCCCTCTCGGACGGCATCCTGCTCGACACCCGCACCCACTTCCGCGGCGTCGAGGTGCTCGACGGCGGCGAGCGCGTCCGCTGCCAGCCAGGCGCGACCCTGCGCTCCGTCAACGGTCACCTGGCGCGGCACCGACGCCGCCTGGGTCCGGACCCGGCCAGCGAGATCGCCTGCACCGTGGGCGGGGTCGTCGCCAACAACTCCTCGGGCATGCAGTGCGGCACCGAGCTCAACACCTACCGCACCCTCGACTCGCTGGTCCTCGTCCTGCCCAGCGGCACGATCGTCGACACGAGCGCGCCCGGCGCGGACGACCGGCTGCGCCGCGACGAGCCGGCGCTGTGGGAGGGCCTGCTCGCCCTGCGCGACCGGGTCCGCGGCAACCCCGAGTCGCTCGCCCGCATCGCCCACCAGTACTCCATGAAGAACACCATGGGCTACGGCCTCAACTCCTTCGTCGACCACGACGAGCCGGTGCGGATCCTCGAGCACCTCGTCGTCGGGTCCGAGGGCACCCTCGGCTGGGTGGCGGAGGCGACCTTCCGGACCGTGCCCATCAGCCCGTATGCCGCCACCGCCCTGCTCGTGGTCGACGAGATCGGCCAGGCCACCGACGCGCTCGGCGACCTCGTCGGGGCCGGCGCCAAGGCCCTGGAGCTGCTGGACGCCGCTTCGCTGCGGGTGGTCCAGCAGTACCCCGAGGCAGGTCCGGAGCTCTCGGGTCTGGACGTGGACCGGCACGCCGCCCTGCTGGTCGAGGCCACGACCGACGACAGCGCCGAGCTCGACCGTCGCATCACCGACCTCGACGCGGTGGTGGCCGACCTGGGGCTCCCCCACCGGGCCAGCTTCACCCGCGACGCCCGCGAGCGCGCCGCCCTGTGGCACCTGCGCAAGGGGCTCTACACCTCGGTCGCGGGCGCCCGCCCGCAGGGCACGACCAACCTGCTGGAGGACATCGCGGTCCCGCTGGCGTCGCTGAGCGCCACGGTCGCGGACCTGACCGAGTCCTTCCGCCGCCACGGCTACGGCGACGCCGTCACCTTCGGGCACGCCAAGGACGGCAACCTGCACTTCATGATCAACCCACGCCTGGACGACCCGGCCGCGCTCGAGACCTACGAGGCGTTCACGGAGGAGATGGTGTCCCTGGTCCTCGGGCACGAGGGCACGCTCAAGGCCGAGCACGGCACCGGACGGATCATGGCGCCCTACGTCCGTCGGCAGTTCGGCGACGAGCTCTATGCCGTCATGCAGGAGGTCAAGCGTCTCGCCGACCCGACGGGCCTGCTCAACCCCGGCACGCTGCTCGACGACGACCCTGGCGCCCACCTGCGCCACCTCAAGACCATGCCCGCGGTCGACCCGGCCGTCGACCGCTGCGTGGAGTGCGGCTACTGCGAGCCGGTCTGCCCCTCACGGGATCTCACCACCACGCCGCGTCGGCGCATCACGCTGCTGCGCGACCTCGGGCGGCTGCCGGCCGACCAGGCGGCCGAGCTCCGTGAGGCCTACGACTACGAGGCGGTCGACACGTGCGCCGTCGACTCGCTGTGCGTCAAGGCCTGCCCGGTCGGCATCGACACCGGCCTGTTCATGAAGTCCTTCCGCGCCGAGCGTCACGCGCCGAGGACCCAGCGGGGCGGCATCCGGCTGGCCGAGGGCTGGGGCACCACGATGACGACCCTGCGGGCCGCCCTCGCCGTGGCCGACACGGTGCCCGGACCGGTCAAGGCCGCCCTGTCGGGCGCCGCGCGACGTGTCCTCGACCCGGACCTCGTGCCGCTGGTCGGCAGCGACCTGCCCGGCCGCGGGCCACGCCGGCCCGCTCCCCAGCACCCGACGGGCGCGGCGTTCGTCTACTTCTCCTCGTGCCTCGGCTCGCTGTTCGCGCCCTCGGACGAGTCGACCGACGCGGGGGTCGTCGACGCGTTCTTCGCCCTGACCCGCCGGGCCGGGCTGGACGCCGTCGTGCCCGACGAGCTGCAGGGCCTGTGCTGCGGCACGCCGTGGGTCTCCAAGGGCCTCACCGAGGGAGCGGACGCCATGTCCCGCAAGGTCTTTCGCGCTCTGTGGCGCGCCACGGACGAGGGCCGCCTGCCCGTCGTCTGCGACGCCGCGTCGTGCACCCACGGCCTCGTGGACCTCGCCCACCACCTCCCGGCCGAGGACGCCGAGCGGTGGGGTCGGGTGCGGGTGATCGACGCCGTGTCGTATGTCGCCCAAGAGGTCCTGCCTCGCGTGGAGGTCGCGGACCCGCTGGGCACCGTCGCCGTCCACCCGACCTGCTCGACCGTGCACCTCGGCGTGGTCGACGACCTGGTCACGTGCGCCCAGGCCGCCGCGCGGGAGGTCGTGGTCCCCGTCGACTGGGGGTGCTGCGGCTTCGCCGGTGACCGCGGGATGCTGCACCCCGAGCTCACGGCATCGGCAACCCGCGTCGAGGCGCACGAGCTGGAGGGGCGGTCCTTCGACGCCTACGTCTCGGCCAACCGCGCCTGCGAGCTCGGGATGTCCCGCGCCACCGGGCACACCTACCGCCACGTCCTGGAGGTGCTGGCCGAGCACGTCCCGGGCTGCCGCTGACGTCTGAATCTCCGGCGGCGCCGAGCCTGCGACCGCGTCGAGACATCGGGGCTACTCCTGGTGGTCAGGGCCACCAGAAGTAGCCCCGATCCCAGCTCTGGACCGGTCGGCTACCCAGGCTCGGCTACTCGGAGCCGTAGTACTCGTCCTCCATGTCCTTGAGCGACCTCTCGAAGGACACGTCGACCTGCTGGAACCCCTTGAGCCGGTTGGCGTTGACCAGGCCCTCGTAGTACTTCTTGTCGGCCTCGGTCAGGTCCACGTCGTCGGTGAAGACCGTGAGCAGCGCCCGGGGCCACAGCCGCTTGGCCAGGACCACGTTGAGCTCGATCGCCATGACGACGCCGCACGCCGCCAGGAAGCCCCAGCCCATCAGGCCGAGGACCAGCGCGAACACGCCATAGGCGTCGCTGGACCCCTTGACCACGAAGGACACGTAGGCCGTACCGACGGTCTGCAGCGTCTGCCACCACGCGGCCGCGGCCAGCGCCCCGGGGATGGAGCGGCGCCACCGCATCGGGTGGGCCGTGGCGATGCGAAAGATCAGCAGGAAGATCCCGGCGTTGAGCGCCACGGCGAGCCCGGTCAGCAGGTAGGCCCCGGCCGACCCCAGGTCGAGGCCGTAGGCCGACGCCGAGCTGCCGATGCCCGAGATGACGGTCGTGACGAGGAGGAACAGTCCCGCGGTGACGATCAGCAGGACCGACCGCCCCCGCGACACGAAGGGGTTGGGCCGCTGGTTACGGGGCACCGCCCAGCACACGTTGAGGGCGTTCTGCAGCGCCTGGCCGACCCCGAGGGCGCCATACAGCGCGACCAGCAGACCGATGGCGATGGCCTTCCAGTCCCCTTGCAGCCCTTGGGTGCTCAGCTGGGTGCCGATGACCGGGAACTGGCTCAGCGCCGACTCGAGCAGCCGCTGCTCGAGCTCGGGCCGGTCCTGCAGGACGAAGCCGAGGACCGAGGACAGCAGCAGCAGGAGCGGGAAGGACGATAGGAAGCCGTAGTAGGTGATCAGCGCCCCGAGGTAGGGGCCCTGGTCGTCGAAGAACTTGTAGATCACCGCCAGCGGGAAACCGATGCCGCGATGCCGCCGCTGGAACCGATCGACCCTGTCCACGAACGACATCCGCGCTCCCTCCGTCGGAGGACATTCTGCCCCGGAACGCGCTGGTCCTCCTGCCGAGGGCCCCCTGTCTCGACCCGTGGTGCCGGTCAGGGCTGCTGACGGCCCTGCTGGTCGCGTCCGGTGGCGGCCTGGAGGCGGTCGATGTGCTCGGACGCCTCGGCCTTGGTGAGGTCGGCGGGGATCTGCTCCCCCGCCTGCCGCGCCAGCGAGTCGAGGTAGGACTTCTGGGCGTCGGTCGCCGGCTGGTCGCCGGTCACCCAGTCGTCGGGGTCCTTGACCGGGCCGTCCGTGGGTCCGGTCCCGGCTCCGAGCATCTCGCCGCCGTCGACGCCGGTCTGCTCGGCCCCGGTCTGGTCCGAGGCCGGGCCGCGCTGGCCGCGCTCGGCGTCCGTGGGCACCTCCTCGGCGGCGGGAGGGGCCTCGTCCAGCGGCGGCTCCTGCAGGGGCGGGATCTGGTTGGTGGGGTCCTGTGCGCTCATGGCGGGCGGCATACCCACCGAGGTCGCCTCACCAAACCGTCTGCTCACCTGGTGGGCAGGTATGCCGGAGGGCCGGTCACCCCGTGCGGGGTGACCGGCCCTCCGGTGCACAGCAGAGGCGCTCAGGCCGTGGCTCAGGCGTCCTCGGACGAGGCCGGGGCCTCGCCGTGGGACTCGCTGGCCGCGGCGAGCTGGTCGGACTCGGGCGTGCCCTGGCCCTCCTCGACGTCGCTGCGGCGGCGACGGGTGCGCGAGCGGGGGCGGCGGTCGCCGTCACCCTCGCCACGCTCGTCGGAGCGCTCGCGACGGGGACCACCGTCACCGTTGCGCTCGCCACCACGGTCGCCGCCACGGTCACCACGGTCTCCACCGCGGTCGCCGCGCTCGCCACCACGGTCGCTACGCTCCGGACGGGACTTGGCCTCCTCGGCAGCAGCGGCGTTGGCGGCCTCCTGCTCCTCGGTGAGGACGGCGGCCAGGGAGAGCTTGCCGCGCGGGTCGACCTCCTTGAGCTCGACCTGGACCTTCTGGCCCACGCCGAGGACGTCCTCGACCGCGTCGATGCGCTTGCCGCCGACGAGCTTGCGCACCTCGGAGATGTGCAGCAGACCGTCCTTGCCCGGCAGCAGCGACACGAACGCCCCGAAGGTCGTGGTCTTGACGACCGTCCCCAGGAAGCGCTCGCCCACCTCGGGCATCTGCGGGTTGGCGATGGCGTTGACGGCCGCGCGGGCCGCCTCGGCCGACGGACCGTCGGTCGCGCCGATGTAGACCGTGCCGTCGTCCTCGATGGAGATGTCGGCGCCGGTCTCCTCCTGGATCTGGTTGATCATCTTGCCCTTGGGCCCGATGACCTCGCCGATCTTGTCGACCGGGACCTGCACGGCGATGACGCGCGGGGCGTAGGGGCTCATCTCGTCCGGCACGTCGATGGCCTCGGCCATGACGTCCAGGATGTGCAGGCGAGCGTCGCGGGCCTGGGTGAGCGCGCCACCGAGCACCGAGGCGGGGATGCCGTCGAGCTTGGTGTCGAGCTGGATGGCCGTGACGAACTCCTTGGTGCCGGCGACCTTGAAGTCCATGTCGCCGAAGGCGTCCTCGGCACCGAGGATGTCGGTGAGCGCGGCGTACTGCGTCTCGCCGTCGATCTCGGCGGAGACCAGGCCCATCGCGATGCCCGCGACGGCGGCGCGCAACGGCACACCGGCGTTGAGCAGCGACAGGGTGGACGCGCAGACCGAGCCCATCGAGGTCGAGCCGTTGGAGCCGAGGGCCTCGGACACCTGACGGATCGCGTAGGGGAACTCCTCGCGGGTCGGCAGCACCGGCATGAGCGCGCGCTCGGCGAGGGCGCCGTGGCCGATCTCGCGACGCTTGGGCGAGCCCACGCGGCCGGTCTCGCCGGTGGAGAACGGCGGGAAGTTGTAGTTGTGCATGTAGCGCTTGCGCGAGACGGGCGACAGCGAGTCGATCTGCTGCTCCATGCGGAGCATGTTGAGCGTGGTCACGCCCATGATCTGGGTCTCGCCGCGCTCGAAGATCGCGGAGCCGTGCACGCGGGGCAGGACCTCGACCTCGGCGGACAGGGCGCGGATGTCCGCGAGCCCACGGCCGTCGATGCGGACCTTGTCGCGCAGGATGCGCTCGCGGACGAGCTTCTTCTGCACGGCGCGGTAGGCCGCGGAGATCTCCTTCTCACGCCCGTGCAGCGGCTGGTGCTCGGCACCCAGCTCGCCCTTGAGGCGGTCCTTGAGCGCGTCGAGCTTGTCCTCGCGCTCCTGCTTGCCGGCGATGGCCAGCAGGTCCTTGAGCTCGGCCTCGGCGGCCTCGGCGACGGCCGAGTAGGCGTCGTCCTCGTAGTCGAGGAAGATCGGGAAGTCCTGGACCGGCTTGGCGGCCTGCGCGGCCAGCTCGGCCTGCGCGGTGCACAGCACGTCGATGAACTTCTTGGCGGCCTCGAGGCCCTCGGCGACGACCTCCTCGGTCGGCGCCTGCTTGCCCTCGGTCTTGACGAGGTCCCAGGTGTTGTCGGTGGACTCGGCCTCGACCATCATGATGGCGACGTCGTCCTGGCCGTCCTTGGTGGTGACCTTGCGACCGGCCACGACCATGTCGAACACCGAGCGCTCGATGTCGGAGAAGTTGGGGAACGCGACCCACTGGCCGTCGATCAGCGAGACGCGGACGCCACCGATCGGGCCGGAGAACGGCAGGCCGGAGATCTGCGTGGACGCGGACGCCGCGTTGATGGCGAGCACGTCGTACTGGTGGTCGGGGTGCATCGACAGGACCGTGATGACGACCTGGACCTCGTTGCGCAGACCCTTCTTGAAGGTCGGGCGCAGGGGGCGGTCGATCAGGCGGCAGGTGAGGATCGCGTCGGTGCCGGGGCGGCCCTCGCGACGGAAGAACGAGCCGGGGATGCGGCCCGCGGCATACATGCGCTCCTCGACGTCGACCGTGAGGGGGAAGAAGTCGAACTGGTCCTTGGGGGACTTGCCGGCGACCGTGGTCGACAGCAGGGTGGTCTCGTCGTCGAGGTAGGCGGTCACGGAGCCGCCGGCCTGCTTGGCGAGGCGGCCGGTCTCGAACCGGATCGTGCGGGTACCGAACCGACCGTTGTCGATCGTGGCCTCGGTGAACGTGATGTCTGGACCCTCCATGGGTCCTCCTTGTCTTCGCTTCGTCGCTGACCACATCGTCGTTGTGCGGCAGCGTGTCTTCGATCTGTGGGTGCGCGGCGTCTGACGCCGTCACTCACGATACGGGCTTATGAAGTTGTCATCTCGCAGGTACGCCGGAGGGAGCGGTCCCCTGATCACTCAGGAGCCGCTCCCTCCGGTGCACGACGAGAGTTATCGACGCAGACCCAGACGCTTGATCAGCGCACGGTAGCGCTCGATGTCGGTCGCCTCGAGGTAGCGCAGCATGCGCTTGCGACGGCCGACGAGCAGCAGCAGACCACGACGGGAGTGGTGGTCGTGCTTGTGCGCCCGCGAGTGCTCGGTGAGGTCCTTGATGCGCTGCGTCAGCATCGCGATCTGCACCTCGGGGGAGCCGGTGTCGCCCTCGTGCGTGGCGTACTCGGTCATGATGGTCTTCTTGACGTCTGCTTCCAACGGCATGGAGCGACTCCTTCTCCTAGCAGCGCGGTGCCCCCGGGCTCATCCCGAGGGCGCTCTTGATCCGCGGCCGGTCCACGGCAGAGACCCACCTTACCAGCCGTGCTCATGCGGCCCTAATCGGGCCGTCGTGGCCGTATGACGACCCTGGCGCCCTGGACGGACCCGTTCCCGTGCAGCGTGTAGCACACCACGCACGCTCGGTGATGACTATAGTTACTTTCGACCCGCAGGGGGATGAATCGGGAGGTGCCGGGAAGACACGGCACGTGTCCCACCAGCCCCACAAGTCCGGCTCCGACCCGCACCCGACAGGCCACCCATGAGCAGCGCGATCCCCGAGGTGACGCACGGCGCCGTCGGTGACCGCTCCTCGCCCGCGCCCGCGCACCCGACGCCTCCCCCGTGGGCCAACACCCCGGCCTACCGCGCCTACGCCGTGCTGGCCGCCCTCCTGGGCGCGGGATCCCTGGCGCTGACCGTCCGCTTCCCCGGTCAGGTGCTCCCGACCTCCACGGCCTACGTCACCGGCTGCGTGATCGTCCTGGTGGTCGTGACGACGCTCATCCTGCGCGGCGTCCGGGTGCCGGGGACCCTCGTCGGGGACCTCCCGGAGGCGCTGCTCACCACTCCCCTGCTCGCCGTCGCCCCGCACTGGGGATATGTCGTGGCCACCGTCGCGGTCACCCTGTGGACCTGCCTGCGGTGGCGTCTCACCCCGCTGGACACGACCTTCAACGTCGGCATCGCCGCGGTCTCGAGCGGCACGGCGACCGGTGCCTACCACCTCGCGGGGGGAACCGCAGCGCAGGACATGACCTGGCACGTGGTCCTGGCCGCGCTCGTCGGCGTCCTCACGCAGTACGTCCTCAGCGAGGTCGCCGTGTGGATCGGCTGCGTCCTCGACGGCAAGCGCGAGCACGCCCCGACCCTCACCAGCTCCGTCACCCGGGTCGTGCCCCAGCTCATGGCCATCGGGCTCGCGTCGTGCTCGGTCGCGCTCGGCGCCCAGGGCACCTTGCTGGGGGCGCTGCTCGGCCACGCGCTGCTCGCCATCGTGCTCGTGCACCTGTCCGTGCAGGGTCGCTCGGCCAACCAGCGCTGGATCGCCGAGCAGCTCTACACCGCCAGCGAGCGGCTCCGCGGCCAGACCGAGGTCGACAACGTCCCCCACGTCCTCGCCGACGAGCTCGCCACCCTGTGGCAGACGCACGACTGGGCGGTCACCGACCAGCCCAGCCGCGGCCAGGAGGCCTACCGCATCGGTCCGGACCGCTACATCGCCCTCGCGCCGGGCCGCGCCGTCCTGCCCGGCCCCACCCGTCAGGCCTCCGACGCCCTCGTGGACACGGCCGCCGAGGTCATGCGCTCGCTCGAGTTCGAGCGCGAGCTGAGGTGGCGCGCGACGCGAGACGCCCTCACCGGGCTGGGCAACCGTCACCGCCTGTGGGACGCCCTCGACGAGCGTCTGCCGGCCGCGGGCCGCGGTGCGCCCCTGGCGCTGATGTCGCTCGACCTGGACACCTTCAAGGCCATCAACGACACCTACGGCCACGCCGTCGGCGACCACCTGCTCGTCGCCGTGGCGCGGCGCCTGACCGAGCACTGCGCCCCTGACGACGTGCTCGCCCGCCTGGCCGGCGACGAGTTCGTCATCCTCTCGGACGCGGCCGAGCCGGGGGAGGCGGTCCGGCAGGCCCAGGAGCTGCAGAACGCGATCTCCGAGCCGTTCCCCCTCGACCAGAGCGTGGTCAACGTGACCTGCTCCATCGGCGTCCACCACGTCTCGCAGCCCACCACCCGCGCCAACGCCCTGTCCGCGGCCGACGCGGCCCTGACCCGCGCCAAGAAGTCCGGCCGCGGCACCGTGACCATGGCCACGCAGGAGATCGTCCTCGAGGCCCGCCGCCTGCTGCGCCTCGACGCCGAGCTGCGCGCCGCCATGCACCATGGCGAGTTCACCCTGCACTACCAGCCGATCGTGGAGGCGGCCAGCGGGGAGGCATTCGCCGTCGAGGCCCTGCTCCGCTGGGAGCGGGACGGCGTCATGCAGATGAGCCCCGGGGACTTCGTGCCCTACGCCGAGGAGTCCGGGCTCATCTCGACGATCGGCCTGTGGGTGATGCGCCGCGCCTGCCTGCAGGTCAACGCCTGGAACCGCGCGAACCACCCGGACCGGCCGCTGCGGGTGACCGTCAACATCTCGACGGTCCACATCGCCCAGCCCACCTTCGTCGACGACGTCCGGCAGATCCTCGAGGAGACCGGGTTCCCGCCCGAGCTGCTCATCCTCGAGGTGACCGAGACCTTCGCGACCCTCGACCTCGCGGCCTCCGTGTGCATCGGCAACGCGCTGAGCGACGTAGGCGTCTCGCTCTGGCTCGACGACTTCGGGACGGGCTACTCCTCCCTGGAGTACCTCCGTCAGCTCCCCGTCGAGGTCGTCAAGCTCGACCGGTCCTTCCTCACGGACATCAGCAGCGACGCGAGCGCCCGGCGCTTCATCGCCTCGATCGTGCAGCTCTGCCGCTCGATCGGGCGCGAGCCCCTCGCCGAGGGGGTGGAGCAGGAGCAGCAGCGCATGGTCCTGCTCGACCTGGGCTGCTCGGCGATGCAGGGCTACCTGTTCGCCCGGCCCGTCCCGATCGAGCACCTCGTCGACGCCGTCCGGCCGTCCGGCCAGCACTCCCGCGACGCCGGAGACGGACGCACCGCCTGAGCCTGAGCCTGAGCCTGTATGCCGGAAGGCGGGTCCCCGCGATGGGGCGACCCGCCTTCCGGCATACGGCATCCGGCCCGTGAGGGCCGACCCGTCAGAGGTTGATCATGTGACCCGCGATGCCGTGCAGGGCCTCCTTGACCGCCTCGCCCAGCGTCGGGTGGGCGAAGACGACGCGCGAGGCCTCGTCGGCGGTGAGGTCCCAGGTCTGGGCGACGTTGAGCGCCGGGAGGAGCTCGGTGACGTCCGGGCCGATCATGTGGGCGCCGAGGATCTCGTTGTACTTGGCGTCGGCGACGATCTTGACGAAGCCCACCGCGTCGCCGAGGCCCATGGCCTTGCCGTTGGCGGAGAACGGGAAGGACGCGGTCTTGACCTCGTGGCCGGCGTCCTTGGCCTGCTGCTCCGACAGGCCCATGGAGCCGATCTGCGGGTGGCAGTAGGTGGCTCGCGGGATGAAGCGGTAGTCGATCGGCATCGTCTCGGCACCGGCGATGGTCTCGGCGGCGACGATGCCCTGGGCCTCGGCGACGTGGGCGAGCATCAGCTTGGCGGTGACGTCACCGATGGCGTAGACGCCGTCGACGTTGGTGCGCATGTAGTCGTCGACCTCGATCGCGCCGCGCTCGGTGAGCTTGACGCCCACGGCGTCCAGGCCGTAGCCCTCGGTGCGCGGGGCGAAGCCGATGGCGGACAGGAGCTTGTCGGCCTCGAGGACCTGCTGGTCGCCGCCCTTGGCCGGGCTGACCGTGACCTTGACGCCGGAGCCGGTGTCCTCGACGGACTCGACCTTGGTGCCGAGCATGACCTTGACGCCGAGCTTCTTGTAGTGCTTGAGGAGCTCCTTGGACACGTCCGCGTCCTCGGTCGGGACCATGCGGTCCAGGAACTCCACGATCGTCACGTCGACGCCGAAGTTCTTCATGACATAGGCGAACTCGACGCCGATCGCGCCGGACCCGGCGATGATGATCGAGCCGGGCAGCTCGTCGGTGAGGATCTGCTCCTCGTAGGTCACGACGTTCTTGGACACCTCGACGCCGGGGAGCATGCGGGTCACCGCGCCGGCCGCGATGATCAGGGCGTCGAAGCTGATGCTCTTGGTGGAGCCGTCCTCGGCCTTGACGTCCATGGACTTCGGCCCGGTCAGGGTGCCCCAGCCATCGATCTCGGTGATCTTGTTCTTCTTCATCAGGAAGTGGACACCCTTGACGATGCCCGCGGACACCTGGCGGCTGCGCGCGTGGGTGGGGCCGTAGGACATCGTGGCGTCGCCCTCGATGCCGTACTTCTTCTTGTCGTGCTGCAGGGTGTGCGCCAGCTCGGCGTTCTTGAGCAGCGCCTTGGACGGGATGCACCCGACGTTGAGGCACACACCGCCCCAGTACTTCTTTTCGACGACCGCGACCTTCTTGCCGAGCTGGGCCGCTCGGATCGCCGCGACATAACCACCGGGGCCTGCACCCAGGACCACCACATCGAAGTCAGCCATGGGTCCTACCCTACCCATTCCGCGCAGGGCGTCGTCGTGCCTCGCGGTGCATAACGATCCACCACCATTGGGGCTCGATGACCCGCGTGGTCCTACCTCTGCGGGGTGCCAGGTCGCTAGCGTCACGAGCGGGCGTCCGCCGCCCATCACTCCCCCGACCACCCTCCAGGGCAGCCGGAGCACATCGAGAAAGACAGGAAACCCGGATGACCGTCACCGACGACCGCGTCCGCGCCGTGCGGAACGATCCCGACCTGCCCCCCGTGGCCGTCGAGGAGCCGTTCAGCCCGTCGCCCGTCAAGAAGGGCGTCCTCGCCCTCATCGCCCTGGCTGCCGCCATCGGCTGGGTCATGCTGGCCCTGGTGCGCGGCGAGCACGTCAACGCCGTCTGGTTCGTGCTCGCGGCCGTCGGCAGCTATGTCATCGCCCTCACGTTCTACGCCCGGCTGATCGAGTACAAGGTCCTGCGGCCGCGCGACACCCGCGCCACCCCGGCCGAGGAGCTGAGCAACGGCAAGGACTTCATGCCGACCGACCGTCGGGTGCTGTTCGGCCACCACTTCGCCGCGATCGCCGGCGCCGGCCCGCTCGTCGGGCCGGTCCTGGCCTCGCAGATGGGCTACCTGCCCGGCACGCTGTGGATCATCCTCGGCGTCGTCTTCGCCGGCGCCGTCCAGGACTACATGGTCCTGCACATCTCCATCCGTCGCCGGGGGCGCTCGCTCGGCCAGATGGCCCGCGACGAGCTCGGCCCGATCGGCGGCTGGGCCGCCATCCTCGGCGTGCTCTCCATCATGATCATCCTCATCGCCGTCCTCGGCATCGTGGTCATCGGTGCCCTCGCCGAGTCGCCGTGGGGCGTGTTCTCCATCGCCATGACCATCCCGATCGCGCTCCTCATGGGCGTCTACCTGCGGTTCCTGCGACCTGGCAAGGTCAACGAGGTCTCGGTCATCGGCGTGGCCCTGCTCCTGCTCGCCGTCGTCTCCGGGTCCTGGGTCGCCGACTCCGCCTGGGGCGCCTCGCTGTTCACCCTGTCCCCGCGGGCGCTCGCGCTGTGGCTCTGCGTCTACGGCTTCGCGGCCTCCGTGCTGCCGGTGTGGCTGCTCCTCGCGCCGCGTGACTACCTCTCGACCTTCATGAAGGTCGGCACCATCGGGGTCCTCGCCCTCGGCATCGTCTTCACCGCCCCGCAGATCCAGATGCCCGCGGTGACGCAGTTCGCCCACACCGGGACCGGACCGGCCTTCGCCGGCAACCTGTTCCCGTTCCTGTTCATCACCATCGCCTGCGGGTCCATCTCGGGCTTCCACGCGCTCATCAGCTCCGGCACGACGCCCAAGCTGATCGAGAAGGAGTCGCAGGCCCGGATCATCGGCTACGGCGGCATGCTGACCGAGTCGTTCGTCGCGATCATGGCGCTCATCACCGCCTGCATCCTCGACCAGCACCTGTACTTCGTCATGAATGCGCCCAAGGGCGTCACCGGCGGCACCCCCGAGACCGCGGCGGCGTGGGCCAACACCCTGCCGCTGCACTCCCCCGGCGGCGGGGCGCTCGAGCCCGCCACCGCCGGCAAGATCGCCCAGGCGGCGGCGGACGTCCAGGAGAAGTCCATCGTCTCTCGCACGGGCGGCGCTCCGACGCTGGCCTTCGGGATGTCGCAGGTCATGTCCTTCTTCGGCGGCGCCGGCATGAAGGCCTTCTGGTACCACTTCGCCGTGATGTTCGAGGCGCTGTTCATCCTCACGACCATCGACGCCGGCACCCGTGTCGCCCGCTTCATGTTCTCCGACGCGATCGGCAACATCCCCGGCCTGGGGAAGTTCAAGGACCCGTCCTGGCGCGTCGGTGCCTGGGTCTGCTCGGCGATCGTCGTCATCGGCTGGGGCTCGATCCTGGTCATGGGCGTCACCGACCCGCTCGGCGGCATCAACACGCTGTTCCCGCTCTTCGGCATCGCCAACCAGCTGCTCGCCTGCATCGCCCTGTGCCTGGTCTTCACCGTCGTGATGAAGATGGGGCTGTTCCGCTGGGCCTGGATCCCGGGCCTGCCGCTCGTGTGGCTGCTGACGGTGACGCTCTCGGCGTCGTACCAGAAGATCTTCAGCAGCAACCCCGCCATCGGCTACTGGGCCAACCACGACAAGTACGTCAAGGCCCACGAGGCGGGCAAGGTCGTCGCCCCCGCGAAGTCGGCCGGCGACATGGAGGCCGTCATCCGCAACACGGTCGTCCAGGAGGTGCTCTCGGTCCTGTTCGCGGTCCTCGTGATCATGGTCGTCGTCGCGACCATCTGGACCGCGATCAAGGCGTTCCGCGCCGGCGGTCTCCCCACGAGCGAGGAGGAGGACGTCCCGTCCCGTATCTTCGCCCCCAAGGGCTTCCTGCCGACCCCCGCGGAGAAGGCGGTCTACGCTGAGTGGAAGGCCGCTGGCCTCGACCCCTCACCCCAGGGTGTCCACCACTGACGGAGGGCATCACGTGCAGACGCTCGGCAAGACTCTCAGCACCGCCCGGTGGTACTGGCGTGGCGTGACCGGCGCGGACGCCTACGAGCGCTACGTCGACCACCTGCGTCGGACCCACCCCGGTGCGCCGATCCCCACGGAGCGGGACTTCTGGCGGCAGAAGTACGCCGACCAGGAGCGCAACCCCACCAGCCGCTGCTGCTGAGCGGCGGCCCCGGCCGACGGCCCGTCACCCACGAGGGTGGCGGGCCGTCCGGCATACTGGCCCGATGCCTGGGAGCGCACGAGAGTCCGCGTCCGGCCGGCGCACGGCGATGCGCCGGCGCCGGGTCGCGGAGCAGTACACCGCGGACGTCGAGGCCTATGTCGCCGCCGGGGGCGACGAGCTGGTCCAGCGGGTCATCACGGCGGTCAACCGCCTCGCCAAGCAGCTGGACCGGTGGTATGACGCGCAGCTCGCCGACGTGGACCTGACCACCGGACAGTGGGCCGTGCTCGCCCGCCTCGCGACGGCGCGCGGCGAGACGCTCACGCCGAGCCAGCTCGCCGAGCAGACATCGGTGGCGCCGTCGTCCATGACCCACCGCCTCGACAAGATGGTCGACAAGGGGCTGGTGTCACGCGACCCCGACCCGGACAACCGCTCGCGCGTGCTGATCACGCTGTCACGCGCCGGGTGGGAGAAGTTCCGCGAGACCATCCAGGCCGCCGACCTGGTCGAGTCCGACCTGCTCGCCGTCCTCACGCAGGAGCAGCGTCACCAGCTGGCGGCGCTGCTCGACCTGCTCATGGCGGGGATCGACGACCTGGGCGACCCGATGGCCCCGGAGTCGTCGACCGGCTAGAGCGCGCTCAGGCGCCCTGGCCCCCGAACCAGATGCCGATCTCGCGCTCGGCGGACTCCGCGGAGTCCGAGCCGTGGACGATGTTCTTCTGCACGCCCGGGCCCCAGTCGCGGCCGAGGTCGCCGCGGATCGTGCCAGGCGCGGCCTTGGTCGGGTCGGTGGCGCCGGCCAGCGACCGGAAGCCCTCGATGCAGCGGTCGCCCTCGACGACGGCAGCGGTGACGGAGCCGGAGGACATGAACTCCAGCAGCGGCTCGTAGAACGGCTTGCCCTCGTGCTCGGCGTAGTGCTGCGCCAGGCGCTCGCGGTCGGGCGTGAGGATCTGCAGCTGGGCCAGCGTGTAGCCCTTGGCCTCGATGCGGCGCAGCACCTCGCCGGTGAGTCCGCGCTCGAACCCGTCCGGCTTGACGAGGACGAGGGTGCGCTCGGTGGTGGTCTCAGTCATGGCCACACCCTATCGACCGCCCGAGCCCGCCGTCCGCCCCGCCGGCGGCCGAGGCATCGACCGGCCTTCGTCCCCCAGGCGGGTGTGACGAAGGCCGGTCGATCTGCGATCGGTGGCGGCGATCTGCGCTCGGTGGCGGCGTCCGGCGTCGGTGGCGGCATCCGGCGTCGGTGGCGGCGTCCGGCGTCGGTGGCGCGCTGCAGCACGCCACACAGGCTGGGGGCACCCACGCGCGCCAGAACCCGCCATGCACGCGGGAGATCGCCGCGAACGCGTGCGGACGGGCTCAGGTGGCGGAGGTGCCGGTGCTGCGCTCGGCGTCGTGCCGGAGACGTGCCTCGTCCGCGAGGTCGTCGATCTTGCGGCCCTGCACCAGGGCGACGACCCACAGGCCGCAGAAGATCACGAACACCCAGAACATCATCGGGACCACGAGCGCCGACACGAGCGTGGCCAGGTGCAGGAACCAGCCGAGGGTCACGCCCCAGGGGCGACGCAGCATCCCGGCGTCGACGATGCACAGCACCGCCAGGATCGAGCCGGCGACCAGCCAGGTCGTGCCCGATCCTCCCTCGGCGCGGTCCAGCGACATCGCGACCAGCGCGCCGAAGAAGACGACGACCGACTCGGACGCGATGACCGCGGAGAGCAGACGTCGGGTGAGGGCACGCGGGACGCCGTGGAGCATCAGACCCTTCATGCGCTCGTCACCCCCAGGAGCATGCGGGTCTCGGCGGCAGTGGTCACCGAGCCGGTGACCACGACCCCGGCTCCGGCTCCGCCGGCCATGGCGTCGGCCTCGGCGAGCGCCGCGGCCTGCTCGAGCGCGTCCGGCAGGGACTCGACGACCGTGACCCGGTCGTCGCCGAAGATCTCGCGGGCCAGCCGTCCGAGGGCCCTCGGCGAGAGGGCCCGTGGTGACGTCGAGCGCGTGACGACGACCTCGTCGAAGGCCGGCTCCAGCTCCTCGAGGATGCCGAGCACGTCCTTGTCCTCGAGGATCGCGAGGACCCCGACGAGGCGGGTGAAGGCGAACGAGTCGCTGAGCGCGAGGCGCAACGACCGGGCCCCCTGGGGGTTGTGCGCGGCGTCCACGATGACGGTGGGGCTGCGACGCACGATCTCCAGGCGCCCGGGCGAGCTGGCCCGGGCGAAGGCCGCGCGGACGACCTCGGGGTCCAGCGCCTGCTCGCCCCCACCGATGAAGGCCTCGACCGCCGCCACCGCCAGCGCGGCGTTGCCCGCCATGTGCTCGCCGTAGAGGGGAAGGAGGATGTCGGGGTACTCCCCCGCCAGCCCCTTGATCGTGAGGAGCTGGCCCCCGACCGCCTGGTCGCGAGCGACGACCTCGAGCTCCTGCCCGGCCCAGGCGATCTGGGCGCCGACCTGCTCGGCCCGCTCGACCAGGACCTCGACGACCTCGGGCTCCTGCTCGGCGCTGATGGTGATGGCGCCCGCCTTGATGATCCCGGACTTCTCGGAGGCGATGTCCTCCAGGGTGTCGCCGAGGAACTTCTGGTGGTCGATGCCGATCGGGGTGATGACGCTGACCTGACCGTCGGCGACGTTGGTGGCGTCCCAGCTGCCGCCGAGCCCCACCTCGACGACCGCGACATCCACGGGTGCGTCGGCGAAGGCGGCATACGCGACGGCCACGATGACCTCGAAGTAGCCCATGGGCCGGCCGCCCTCGGCGACGCTGCGCCCGTCGACCATCTCGACGAACGGCAGGACGTCGTCGTAGGCCGCGACGAAGCGCTCCGGGCTGATCGGCTGACCGCCGATGGCGATCCGCTCCCGTATGTCGTGCAGGTGCGGCGACGTGAATCGCCCTGTCGTCAGGCCGTGCTCGGTCAGCAGCGTCTCGATCAGCCGGGTGGTGCTCGTCTTGCCGTTGGTGCCCGTCAGGTGGATCACCGGGAACGTCCGCTGCGGGTCGCCGAGCAGCTCCATGACCGCCTGGATGCGGTCGAGCGAGGGGGTGACGTCGTTCTCGGGGATGCGCCCGAGGATGTCCCGCTCGATCTCGCGCATCCGCTTGGCCGTCGCGAGCCGCTCGGCGGCGTCGCGCTGCGCGGCGTCGGGGCGACCGCTGCGGGCCACGGCGCGCTCGCCCGGGCCCAGCGGGTCCAGACCCATCAGCTCGTTGAGGTCCTCGTTGCCCGAGAGGTCGACGGCGTCGTGGCCGTCCATCCCCTCGGCGTCGTCGTGATCGTCATGGCGGTGGTTGTTCACGAGAGCCTCTTCACCAGGATGCGTGCGTGGTAGCCGTCGCCGACCTCGACCTCGGTGACGCCGTCACCGTCGATCGCGAGCAGGTTGGGCGCGGAGCCGAACTGGCTGGCCAGGGTCTCCTCGACGAGCAGGTCCTGGTGGTGGACCGTCGCGTCGTAGACCTCCTGGGCGCCGGTGACCGTCAACGAGATCCGGTCGGACACCTCGAAGCCGGCGTCGCGACGGGCCTGCTGGACGGCGCGGACGAGGTCGCGGGCCACGCCCTCGCGGGCGAGCTCGGGGGTGACCTCGGTGTCGAGGACCACGAAGCCGCCGCCGGGCAGCATGGCCGTCGCGTGGTGGTCCGGGCCGTCGCCGGCGCTGACCGTCTCGAGCGTGAACTCGCCGTCGTGCAGCGCGAGCCCACCGGCGGTGACGACGCCGTCGGCGACGACCGACCAGTCGCCGGACTTCGAGCCCTTGATGGCGCGCTGCACGTCCTTGCCGAGCCGGGGACCGGCCGCGCGCGCGTTGACGGTGAGGCGCTGCGAGATGCCGAAGTCCTCCTCGCTGACCTCACCCACGTCCCGCAGCGTGACCGCGCGGACGTTGACCTCGTCCTTGACGATGTCGGCGAAGGCGGCGAGACCGGCGGCGTCCTCGGTGACCACGGTGAGGTCGGCGAGGGGCAGGCGGACGCGGAGGTTCTGGGCCTTGCGCAGCGAGGACGCCACCGAGCAGATGTCCCGGGCGCGGTCCATGCGCGCGACCAGCTCGTGGTCGCTCGGCAGCTGCGTGGCGTCCGGCCAGTCGGCCAGGTGCACCGAGCGGCCGCCGGTGAGGCCGCGCCAGATCTCCTCGGTGACCAGCGGCAGCAGCGGCGCGCAGGTGCGGGTGACGACCTCGAGGCAGGTGTAGAGCGTGTCGAACGCCTGCGTGGTCGCCTCGCGGTCGGCCCCGCCGGTGTCCCAGAAGCGCTCCCGCGAGCGGCGGACGTACCAGTTCGTCAGCACGTCCAGGAAGCCGCGCATGGTCTCGCAGGCGGACGCGACGTCATACGCGTCCATCTGCTGTTGCATCGCCTCCACGAACTCCCGCAGCTTGGCCAGCAGGTAGCGGTCGAGCAGGTCCGTGGAGCCGGTGGACCAGCGCGCCTCGTAGCCGCGCCCGCCGTCGAAGGCGTTGGCGTAGAGCGTGAAGAAGTACCACGTGTTCCACAGCGGGATGAGGACCTGGCGGACCCCGTCGCGGATGCCCTTCTCGGTGACGATGAGGTTGCCGCCGCGCAGGATCGGGCTGGACATCAGGAACCAGCGCATCGCGTCGGCGCCGTCCCGGTCGAACACCTCCGACACGTCGGGGTAGTTGCGCAGCGACTTGCTCATCTTGGCGCCGTCGGAGCCGAGCACGATGCCGTGGGACACGCAGGAGGAGAACGCCGGTCGGTCGAACAGCGCCGTCGCCAGTACGTGCAGCGTGTAGAACCAGCCGCGGGTCTGACCGATGTACTCGACGATGAAGTCGCCCGGGAAGTGGTGCTCGAACCACTCGGCGTTCTCGAAGGGATAGTGCACCTGGGCGAAGCTCATCGACCCGGAGTCGAACCACACGTCGAGGACGTCCTCGACCCGGCGCATCGTGCTGCGGCCCGTGGGGTCGTCGGGGTTGGGCCGGGTCAGCTCGTCCACGAAGGGACGGTGCAGGTCGGGGTCGCCCTCGTGGTTGCGCGGGACGCGCCCGAAGTCGCGCTCGATCTCCTCGAAGGACCCGTAGACGTCGATGCGCGGGTACTCCGGGTTGTCGGAGCGCCACACGGGAACGGGGCTGCCCCAGAAGCGGTTACGCGTGATCGACCAGTCGCGGGCGTTCTCCAGCCACTTGCCGAACTGACCGTGCTTGATGTGCTCGGGGGTCCACGAGATCTGCTCGTTGAGCTCGAGCATGCGGTCCTTGAACTTCGTGACCTCGACGAACCAGCTCGACACGCCCTTGTAGATCAGGGGCTGCCGGCAGCGCCAGCAGTGCGGGTAGGAGTGGTCGTAGGTCTCGCGGCGCACGAGGACGGTGCCCTCGGTGACCGAGCCGGTCTCGCCCTCGCCGCGCGTCGCGGCCTTGAGGTGGTCGATGACGTGCGGGTTGGCGTCGAAGACGAGCATCCCGGCGTAGTCGACGACGGGGTGGGTGAACTGGCCGTCGGGGCCGACGGGCATGACGGCCTCGATGCCCTCGCGGTCGGTGACGACCTTGTCGTCCTCGCCGAACGCGCCGGCGGTGTGCACGAGCCCCGAGCCGTCGGTGGTCGTGACGAACTCCGCCTCGACGATGCGGAAGGCGTTGTCGTGCCCGAGGTAGTAGGAGAACGGCGGCTGATAGCGGTGCCCGGCGAGCTCGGACCCCTTGAGCCGCTTGACGACCAGCGACGCGACGTCTCCCTTGGGGTCGCCGGTCAGCTCCCGGGCGTATGACGCCAGCCGGGCCTCGGCGAAGACGTAGCGCTCGCTGCGCCCGGTCGGCACGTCCGACTCGACCACGACGTAGTCGATGTCGCCGCCGACCATGATCGCGAGGTTGGACGGCAGGGTCCACGGCGTGGTGGTCCAGACGACCGCGAGCGCCCCGTCGAGGTCGTCGTCCGGGCCGTCGCCCTCGATCCGCAGGCCCACCGTCACGGCCGGGTCCTGGCGCACCTGGTAGACGTCGTCGTCCATGCGCAGCTCGTGGTTGGACAGCGGGGTCTGGTCGTTCCAGCAGTAGGGCAGGACGCGGAAGCCCTCGTAGACGAGCCCCTTGTCGAAGAGCGTCTTGAACGCCCAGATGACGCTCTCCATGTACTCCGGGTTGAGCGTCTTGTAGTCGTTGTCGAAGTCGACCCAGCGGGCCTGGCGGGTGACGTAGTCCTGCCACTCGTCGGTGAAGGTGAGCACAGACTCGCGGCACTTGGCGTTGAACGCGTCGATGCCGAGCTCGACGATCTCTTCCTTGGTCTTGATGCCGAGCTGGCGCATGGCCTCGAGCTCGGCGGGCAGGCCGTGCGTGTCCCAGCCGAAGCGCCGCTCGACGTGCCGGCCGCGCATCGTCTGGTAGCGCGGGACGATGTCCTTGACGTAGCCCGTCAGCAGGTGGCCGTAGTGCGGCAGGCCGTTGGCGAACGGTGGCCCGTCGTAGAAGACGAACTCGTTGGCGCCGTCCTCGCCCACCGGGCGGTTGGCCACGGACGCCTGGAAGGTGCCGTCCTGGTCCCAGTAGCGCAGGATGCGCTCCTCGATCTCCGGGAAGCGCGGGCTCGAGACCACGCCGGACGGCGCGGCGGGCAGCTGCGGATCGGTGGAGACCTGGGGATAGGTCATGGGTGGGGCTCCCTGGGGACGAGTCACGGTGATCTGGACGGTGCTGATCACGAGGACGATCGCGCCGTGCGGCGCTCCCGCGGTGCCACCTCGCTTGCCGGTCGCGGGATCTCGTCATACGGGCTCGTATGACGAACGCGGCCGACCGCTCTGGTCGAAGGCTGTGACGGGCCCGCCCGTCCGGGTCTAGTAGGCGCTCTGCTGGTGGCGGGGCGTCGTTCTTCCGGAGACTCGCCGGTGATAGCGGCTCAGACGTCTGTGGGACCAGTCTATCGGAGACCGCAGACACACCTCGAATCCATACTTTTCGCTACTGTGTGCGAATACTGTCACCCGGCTGCATCTATCGGATCGTGTTGCGCGGCAATAGAATTGGCTCGTCGACGAGGACGTGGCGTGTGACCAGAGGTGGTGGCGGATCGATCTGGAGGAGCTCTGGCGCACGCCCGCCGTGACCGCCGCGATCGAGGACCTCCTCGCGACCGTCTCCGAGGCGTATGCCGTCGCGCAGGCCCGTTCCGGGGTGGCAGCTCTCGCCGCCGACACCCCCGCCCGAGCGACGCTGGCACGCCTGGTCACCGCGGAGCGCGCGGTGGGGCTGCTCTGCGCCGAGAGCCTCGTGGCCCACGAAGGCCTCGTCACGGCGATCGCCGACGAGCTCGAGGTCGAGCAGCAGTCCCTCGGGCGCCGGTCCACCCGGGCGCGGATCCTGGAGGACGCGCGCGTCCTGGCGGGCGACGAGATCGTGGCCGCGACGGGGCTGGGCGTCCACGAGGTCCAGCGCCGCGCACGGGTGGTCACCGCTCCCCCGGCGGTGCGCGAGCGGCTGCTGACGGCGATGCGCACGGGGACGGCGACGCTGCAGCGGGCGACGGCGGTGGTGGACGAGGTGCGCTCGAGCGGCCTCCCCGACGAGGCCGCCGAGCGCGTGGTGGACGACGTCCTGCGCCCCAAGGCCCGCCGGCACGCGTGCGATCGCAGCGCCGACGCCGTGGTCGGTCACGCGCTGTTCCGCCGGCGGCTGCGGTCGGCGGTGGCCCGCGAGGTCGACGCCCTGCCGGACGCGGAGGAGGCGCGCGCCGCCCGCCTCGCGGACCGCGGCGTCCGCGCGAGCCTCGACGAGCGCGGGGTCGGCCACCTGGGGATCAGCGGCCCCGCTGACCAGGTCGTGGCGGCGCACGAGCGGATCGACACCCTGGCCCGACGCGCCAAGCGGGCCGGCGACGAGCGCACCCTCGACCAGCTGCGGGCCGACGTCGCCCTCCACCTGCTGACCCGCGGGTGGGACGAATCACCTCTGCTGACGGGCGAACCCGTCGCGGCCACCGTCATCGTCCACGTCGGGCTGCTGCCCCTGCTCGGGCTGCGGGACGAGCCGGCCGAGATCCCCGGTGTCGGTGTGCTGCCCGCCTCGGTCGCGCGGGACATCGCCCTGCGCCCAGGGGCCGTCTGGCACCGGCTGGTCCACGACCCGGTGACGGGCATCGTGGTGGACCGGACCGCCAGCGGCTACCGCATCCCGGCGGGCATGCGGGACGACGTGCTGGCCCGGGACGTCACCTGCCGGGCCCCGGGGTGCGAGCAGGCGGCGACGCGGTGCGAGCTCGACCACGTGATCCCCTATGGCAAGCAGGGCGGGTCGACCTGCGCGGACAACCTCGTCCCGCTCTGCAAGGCCCACCACCAGCGCAAGACCCGACGCCGTTGGTCGCACGCCGTGGGCGACGACGCCGAGGTGACCTTCGTCAGCCGGCTGGGCCAGACCATCACCACCTCGCCCTGGCTGCACCACGACCCACCCGGCCCATCCGCGTCACCCGGCCCATCCGCGTCACCCGGCCCATCCGCGTCACCCGGCCCATCGGCCTCACCCGTTCCATCAGCTTCGCCCGTCCCATCAGCTTCACCCGTCCCACCACCTCCACCCGGTGCGGGTGGTCCGACCGTCCCCCGCCCGCCGGACCTGTCGCCCGCCGAGGACCTCCTCGCCCGTCACGTGAGACGCCTCGCGGCGCCAGAGGTGCTGGCCCGCCTCGGGCGACACGGGCCGGACGAGGCGGAAGCTCCCGAACCGGTGGGGCCCACCACCGAGACGACCCTCTCGGTGCGTGCAGACCTCGCGTGGCCGGAGTGGGCACGGCGGCTGGAGCTCACGCCACCGCCGCACCGACGACAGCCACCGCCTCTCCACCCGCCGTTCTGAGCAACGCCCGACGCGTGGCGTCAGGGTGCGGCGGACTCACCTGCACAACGCCCAGCAGCTGCGTGGCGTCCTGGGCCTTCGTCTGGTTGTGCGTGCGAGTCCGCCCGCACGCGGGGACGGCATACGGCTCAAGGACGCCAGTCGGGGCGCAGGGGGTAGGCGGTGGCCCCGTCCGCGCCGACCTTGGTGGCCAGGACCTCCAGGACCGGGCGCAGCTGCCAGGTCTGGCGAGGACCGGTCAGGCGAGGCCCAGGCCGTGGGCCGCCTCCCACAGGGAGTCGCGGACCTGCGGGTGCGCGGCCTGCTCGATGATGTTGCGGGCCTGGACCTTCTCCGGGTGGCCGAAGACCTCCGCGACGCCCTGCTCGGTGATCACCGCGGAGTGCTGGAAGGACGTGGTCGGCTCGGTCAGCATGGGCACGATCGTCGACACGTCGGCCTTGGGGTGCCAGGAGCGGAGCGCCATCATGGCCTGGCCGCCCTTGGAGTGCAGCGCCCCCACGATGAAGTCCGTCTGCCCGCCGAAGCCGGAGTGGATGCGCGCCTTGATGCGCGAGGCGTTGGCCTGCGAGAGCAGGTCGACCTGCAGCGCCGTGTTGATCGAGGTCATCTGCGGCTGCTTGGCGATCTGTCCCGGGTCGTTGGTGATCTCGGTGCGGCGCATGATGATCCGGTTGTTGAGGTGGCACCACTGGTAGAGCGCCTCGCTGCCGAACGCGAACGACGCGACGATGGGCCGCATCTCGTCCAGCGCCCCCACGCGGTCGAGCAGCAGCACGCCGTCAGAGAACATCTCGGTCCAGATGCCGAGGTTGTGCCGGCGGGCGAGGCCCGGGAGCGTCGCGTCGGGCACCGCGCCGATGCCGAGCTGGAGGGTGGCGCCGTTGCCGACGCGCCCGGACACGAGCTCGCCGATGAGGGCGGTCGCGTCGTCGGGCTTGGCCTGCGCCTGGACCGCGGCGATCGACGCGTCGGCCTCGATGAAGGCGTCGAAGATCTCGACGGGGAACTCGCCGTCGCCGTAGGTGTAGGGCATGTGCTTGTTGATCTGGGCGACCAGGATGCCGCCACGCTCCTTGACCGCCTCGATCGCGGCCACCATGACGTTGACCTCGACGCCGAGCGAGACCTTGCCACCGATGGGGGCGCTCACGTGCACGGCGACGATGTCCGGCGCCAGGGTCGTGCGGAACAGCATGGGCACCAAGGACAGTCGCGTCGGTGTGTAGTGCAGGGTCGGCAGCTTGCGCATCCCCACCCCGACGAAGCAGGACTCGTGCTGGACGCCCTCGCGGGTGGAGATGCCCGCCGGCGCGTTGAGCATGTTGAGGCGGTAGGTCGGCAGGGCCTCGTCGACGACCTCGAGCAGCGCCCAGGGCGGCACGTGGTTGCCGGTGGCGACGACCCGGGGGTTCTCGGGGGCGCGCTCGAGCAGGGACTTCATCTGAGCGGTGCTGATGACGTTCATGGTCCTAGCCTGCCCGAGCCCCTCTGGACGTCGACACCCGGGCTCCGCCTACGATCACTCGTATGACGATTACCGCCCACCGTCTCGTCCCGCCCGCCCTGCAGGCGGCGGCCCTCACCGATCCCGCCACCCTGTCGAGGCACGCCCTCGACGCGGCGCTGGGCATCCCCGAGCCGCGGGACTTCACGCTCGTGCGGGCCCGTGACACGGGCGACGTGGTCGAGGCGCTGCGCTGGGCGGCGGCCGAGCGGATCCCCGTGGTGCCGCAGGGCGCCCGCACGGGCCTGGCCGGCGGAGCGGTCCCGCTCGAGGGAGGCCTCGCCCTCAACCTCGAGGCGATGGCGACCATCGAGGACGTCGACGAGGTGGAGGGCCTGGCGCTCGTGCAGGCGGGCGTCATCACCTCCGACCTCAAGGCCGCGGCGTCGGGCGTGGGCCTGCACTACGGCCCTGACCCGGCCTCGGTGGCGATCTCGACGATCGGGGGCAACGTCGCGACCAACGCCGGCGGGCTGTGCTGCCTCAAGTACGGCGCCACCAGCGACGCCATACGAGCTCTCGAGGTGGTCCTGCCCGGGGGCGAGGTGATCCGCACCGGCCACCGGACCGCCAAGGGGGTGGCGGGGCTGGACCTGACCGGCCTGTTCGTGGGGTCCGAGGGCTGCCTCGGCGTGGTGACCAGGGTGTGGGCGCGCCTCGTCCCGCGGCCGGACGACCCGACCACCGTGCTGGCGACCTTCCCGACGCTGCGGGAGGGGTGCGAGGCCATCGTGGCGCTGCGCCGCGAGCGCCACCGACCCAACCTGCTCGAGATCATGGACGGCCCCACGGTGGGTGCCATCCGGGCGTATGGCGAGCACGTCGGCAGCGGCGACTACGGCTTCCCGGCGGGGGTGCAGGCAGCGCTGCTCGTCCAGTCCGACCGCCCGGGCCACGCCGCCGAGGACGCGGCGCGCTATGCCGCGGTGTGCGCGGACGCCGGGGCCACGTCCGTGTCGGTGTCGGGGTCCCGCGAGGAGTCCGACACCCTCATGGCCGGGCGCCGGGTCATCTCCCCCGCGCTGGACGGCCTGGGCCACAACCTCACCGAGGACATGTGCGTGCCGGTCAGGCACCTGGCCGAGTTCATCGAGCAGGGGTATGCCGTGGGCGAGCGCCACGGCACCCGCATCGTCACCGCGGGGCACGGCGGCGACGGCAACCTGCACCCGACGGTCTACTTCGACCCGACCGACCCCGACGCGGTGCGCCGCGCCCACGACGCGGTCACCGACCTCGTCGACGAGGCCCTGCGCCTGGGCGGCACCATCACCGGCGAGCACGGCGTCGGCATCCTCAAGAGCGACTGGCTGGAGCGCGAGCTCGGGACCGCCGAGATCGAGCGCCAGCGCGGCCTCAAGGCCTTCTTCGACCCGCTGGGGATCATGAACCCCGGTCGCGTCCTGTGGCCCGCGACGCCGATGAACGCTCCCGCGCCGCACCGTCCCTCGCGTGATGGAATGACGGCATGAACCCCATGGACGTCGACGCCTCGGCCGCCTGGCTCAGCCACGAGTCCCTCGAGCAGGCGCGGGAGCGGTTGCCCATCCTCTACGTCGACGTCGTGCCCGTGCGCGTCGACGACCGGGGCGAGGTCACCCACGTCGGCACCCTGCTGCGGGTGTCCGGCAACGGCGAGATGGCGCGCGAGCTGGTGAGCGGACGCGTGCTCTATCACGAGCGGCTGCGCGACGCGCTGATCCGGCACATCGAGAAGGACCTCGGGCCCCTCGCCATGCCACGGATCCCGGTCAGCCCCCAGCCGTTCACGGTCTCGGAGTACTTCCCCACCCCGGGGGTCACGCCGTTCCACGACCCGCGGCAGCACGCCGTGGCGCTGGGCTACGTCGTGCCCGTGGCCGGTGACTGCGCGCCGTCCCAGGATGCCCTGGACCTGGCCTGGCTGACGCCGCGCGAGGCGTGCAGCCGCGCCGTCGGCGAGGAGATGGGGCGGGGCCACGCGACCCTGCTGCGGCAGGCCCTCGCCCACCTCGGCTTCGCCGTCTGACCCGCCCCCGGTAAAGGCATCGACCGGCCTTCGTACGCCAGGCTGATGATCCCGCCCCCGGTAAAGGCATCGACCGGCCTTCGTACGCCAGGCTGATGGACCTACCGGCGGTAGGTTCAGGCGTAGTCGGCCCACACCCGGCGCTGCTCCCCGTCGACGGTCATCACGCCCCCGTGCGGGAGGATCCACTGCGGCCTGGTGTGCCCGAACGGGATCCCAACGGCTTCCTCCACCCCACCGCTGCCGGCATGGCCGCCGAGGCGTCTCTCGTCGCCGAGGCGCTAACGGGCTGACCCGGGCGGATGTGACGACCTGAGGTAGGTCAGCCCTGGACGCCCTTGGCGCGCAGCTGCGCCTCGAGCACCGCCGCCTCCTCGGGCGTCGGCGCCGACCCGCCGAGGCGGACCGGCACCAGGTGCTGCTCGGCCTCCGGCACGGGCGGGTAGGCGTCCTGCAGCGCGTGGAGCATCCGCGTGATCGTCTCGCGCACGTGCGCCGTCACCTCGACGACGTCGTCCTCGGGACGGACCCGGATCGGCTCCCCCACCGTGATCCCGATGGGCACGTTGCTGCGGCCGAGCCGCTTGGGGTGACCCTTGGTCCAGACGCGCTGCGAGCCCCAGATCGCGACGGGCAGCACGGGCGCGCCCGTGGCCTGGGCCATGCGCACTCCCCCGGTCTTGAACGCCTTGGGCTCGAAGGACATCGAGATCGTCGCCTCGGGGAAGACGCCGACGATCTCGCCGGAGCGCAGGGCGTCGAGGGCGGTCTCGTAGGACGCGGCCCCGGCGGAGCGGTCGACCGAGATGTGCCGCATGCCGCGCAGCAGCGGACCGCTCACCGGGTGGCGGAACACGCTCTCCTTGGCCATGAACCGGACGAGGCGACGCGACGGGAGAGCCGCCAGACCGGCATACGTGAAGTCGAAGTAGCCGGTGTGGTTGATCATCATCACCGCGGGACCCTCGCTGGGGACGTTGTCCTCCCCCGTGATCCGGAAGCGCAGCCCCTGCAGGGCGAAGACCCCCTTGAACGCCTCCACGACGGGGGTGTAGACGGGGTCGTGCCGCAGCATCTGCCAGAAGCTCGCCATGGCACGGACCCTACCGGTCGGTCACCCCTGCCCGAGGACGACGGCCCCGGCCGCGAGCGGATTGGCCGTCCGTGCTCGCGCTCTGGGATGATCGCGCGTATGACGACCGACACGCCCCGCACCCACGTCCCGGACAAGCCGTCGCTCGACGGCCTGGAGGACAAGTGGACGCAGGTATGGCGTGACCAGGGGACCTACCGCTTCGACAAGGCCCGGGCGATGGAGCTGCCCCGCGAGCAGATCTGGGCGATCGACACGCCCCCGCCCACCGCGTCGGGCTCGCTGCACATCGGCCACGTCTTCGGCTACACGCAGGCCGACTGCATCGCGCGCTACAAGCGGATGGCGGGCTTCGAGGTGTTCTACCCGATCGGGTGGGACGACAACGGCCTGCCGACCGAGCGCCGCGTGCAGAACTACTACGGGGTCCGTGGCGACGCGACCCTGCACCACGACCCGCAGTTCCGGCCGCCGCACGAGGGTGCCGACGGCAAGTCGGTCAAGGCCGCCGACCAGGTCCCGATCAGCCGGGCCAACTTCATCGAGCTGTGCGACATCCTCACGGTCAAGGACGAGGTGACCTTCGAGGACACCTTCCGCTACCTCGGCCTGTCCCTCGACTGGGACGTGCAGTACCGCACGATCGACGACCACTCGCGCGCCACCGCCCAGCAGGCCTTCCTGCGCAACCTCGCTCGCGGAGAGGCCTACCAGGCCGAGGCGCCGGGGCTGTGGGACGTGACCTTCCAGTCCGCCGTCGCCCAGGCCGAGCTCGAGGCGCGCGACTACCCGGGCGCCTACCACCGCGTGTCTTTCCACGCTCCCGACGGCGGCAAGGTCTACATCGAGACCACCCGTCCCGAGCTGCTCCCGGCCTGCGTCGCCCTGATCGCGCACCCGGACGACGAGCGCTACCGGGGCCTGTTCGGGTCCACGGTGCGCTCCCCGCTCTTCGAGGTCGAGGTGCCCGTCCTGGCGCACCCGGCCGCCGAGATGGACAAGGGCGCCGGCATCGCCATGTGCTGCACCTTCGGCGACCTGACCGACGTGCAGTGGTGGCGCGAGCTGCAGCTGCCCATGCGCTCGGTCATCACCCGCAACGGCCGCATCCAGGCGGAGACCCCGGACTGGATCAGGTCCGAGACCGGTCGCGAGATCTACTCCGAGATGGCCACCAAGACCACGCACTCCGCCCGGGAGGCCGTGGTCAACGCGCTGCGCGGCTCCGGCGACCTGGACGGTGAGCCCACCAAGACCCAGCGCAAGGCCAACTTCTTCGAGAAGGGGGACAAGCCCCTCGAGATCGTGACCTCCCGCCAGTGGTACATCCGCAACGGCGGTCGTGACGAGGACCTGCGCGAGGCGATGCGGGCGCGGGGGCGCGAGCTCGACTTCCACCCGTCCTACATGCGGTCCCGCTATGACAACTGGGTCGGCGGCCTCAACGGCGACTGGCTGATCTCGCGGCAGCGCTTCTTCGGCGTGCCGATCCCCGTGTGGTATCGCGTGGACGAGCAGGGCGAGGTCCGCTGGGAGGAGCGGATCGTCCCGACCGAGGAGCAGCTGCCGGTCGACCCGGCCTCGCAGCCGGCCCCGGGGTATGACGAGTCCCAGCGCGGCCAGGCCGGTGGCTTCGTCGGCGACGCGGACGTCATGGACACGTGGGCGACCTCCTCGCTGACCCCGCAGATCGCTGCGGGCTGGCGCGCGGGCGGGCAGGGCTCGGACCCCGAGCTGTTCGCCAAGATCTTCCCCTTCGACCAGCGTCCCCAGGGGCACGACATCATCCGGACCTGGCTGTTCGCGACGATGGTGCGCGCCCACCTGGAGCACGGCTCGCTGCCGTGGACCGACGCGACCGTCAACGGCTGGATCCTCGACCCCGACCGCAAGAAGATGAGCAAGTCCAAGGGCAACGCCACCACGCCCATCGACCTGCTCAAGCAGCACGGGACCGACGCGATCCGCTACTGGGCCGGGGCTGCTCGCCTCGGGACGGACACGGCGCTGGACGAGGCGCAGATGAAGGTCGGCCGCCGCCTGGCCATCAAGCTGCTCAACGCCAGCAAGTTCGCGCTGTCCTTCGGCGAGGTCTCCGGCGACCTGACCGAGCAGGTGACCGAGCCGCTGGACCGGGCGATGCTGGCGTCCCTGGCCGAGGTCGTCGAGACCGCGACCGCGGGCTACCAGGCGATGGACTACACCCGCGCCCTGGAGGCCACCGAGACCTTCTTCTGGACCTTCTGCGACGACTACATCGAGCTGGTCAAGGACCGTGCCCACGGTGGCCGCGGGGAGGAGGGCTCCGCGTCCGCGCGCGCCGCGCTGCGCATCGCGCTCGACGTGCTGCTGCGCCTGTTCGCCCCCGTCCTCGTCTACGCCACCGAGGAGGTGTGGAGCTGGTTCCGCGAGGGCACGGTGCACCGTCAGCCGTGGCCGACCGCTGACGAGCTGAGCACTGTTGCGGCCCAGGGCGACTCGTCGCTGCTCGGCACCGTCTCCGCCGCGCTGGTGGGCGTCCGCAAGGCCAAGTCCGAGGCCAAGGTGGGCATGCGCAGCGAGATCACCGCGATGACGCTGACCGCGCCGGCCGCCCAGGTCGAGCAGCTGCGCCTCGCGGAGGCCGACCTGCGCGCCACCGGCAACATCAGCGGCCTGACCTACGGCGAGGGCGAGGCGCTCGCGGTGAGCGACGTCGAGCTGATCCCCGCCGAGAAGCGCCCGAAGGCCTGACCCCGCGCGTCCGGAGCCACGCTGCGCGCCCTCCCCACCGCCGAGTGGTCAGTTCCCGACGTCCGGAACTGACCACTCGGCGGTGGAGGGAGGCGCGGTCAGGTCCGTCAGCTCAGCCAGCTCAGCCAGCTCAGGCAGCTCAGCCAGCTCAGTCAGCTCGGCCAGGACCGCAGGGTCGCTGGTTCGGTGCATCGAGCGCACCCCGTCGGCGTCGCGGACCACGAGGGTCGCCTCGCGCGCCCCGTCCTTGGCGTGCGTGACCGTCCAGGTCTCCAGGCCGTCCCGTATGCCGGCGCCCGACGTCAGGGCGGTGTGCTGCCCCGGGGCGCGGTGTGGCACGGTCGGCGCGGCGTCGAGCCGGCGCTGCACGGCGCCCGACTCGCCCGGTCGCCAGGCCCGTGGGGTGGTCGACCACAGCCCGACCGAGTACTTCGACAGCACTCCGCCGTTGCCGGTGGTGAGCGCGAAGTCCCCTGGGGCGCAGCGCAACCGGCGCACGGCCTCGGCGATGGCGTGCATGGTGTAGTCGTTGCCAGGGCCGCCGAAGTAGGGGAGCCCGCCGGTCAGCGTGAGCCCGCGCGGGTCGTCCGGGGCGAGGCCGATCCCGTCGCACACCGACGACACGGCGACGGGGAAGCAGGAGTAGAGATCGAGGTGGCGCACCTCGTCCAGGCCGGTCCCCGCCACCTCCAGGGCGGACCGGACCGCGGCGGCGCCGGCCGGGTAGGCGCCGAGGTCCGGTCGCTCCAGCAGGGGCCGCTCGACCGTGTCGCAGTGCCCGTGCAGATAGACCCAACGGTCTCGCGGCACACCGAGGCTCGCGGCGCGCTCGATCGACGCGACGATCACGGCGGCGCCCTGGTTGACCAGGTCGCGCGCGACGAGGAGCTTGGGATAGGGCTCGGCCACCATCCGGTTGCGCGGCGTCACGGCGAGCAGGTCTGCGGCAGAGAGGATCTCGCGCAGCGCTGCGTGCGGGTGGTGGCCCGCGACCCGGGTGAAGGGCGCGAACAGCTCGCCCATCGAGCGTCGGTAGTCCGCGTCGTCCATCCCCGCCTGCGCCAGCCGGCGCTGCCGGGCCCGCTCGAGCAACGCGTAGAGGCGGGGGGCGTCGATCTGGCCGGAGTCGTCGAAGTCCACCAGCCCCTCGAGGCCGTGCCCGCGCCCCTCGTGCTGACCACCCGCGGTCTCGGACCAGCTCGGACGCTCGGCCGCGGGGTGTGAGAGCAGGTGCCGCATGGTCGAGAGCGCCTCGGCGCCGCACGCCACCGCGAGCTCGCAGTCACCGCGGGCGATGCTCGCGGCGAGCTCCGTGACGAGGTGCTGCGGACCCTGCCCGCCGGCCACGTCGGTCAGGACGTGGCGCGGGCGCAGTCCTGTGCGCGTGGCCACCGATCGCGGCACGTTGTCCGAGCGGCCCAGCGGCGCGACGGCGTCCGGAGTCGAGACCTCGAACTGCGGGATGTCGGCCACCACGCCGACCGCACGGCGCAACGCCTGCGCCCCCACGCCCGGAGCGGCGTCCGCCAGGGCCTGCTCGACGGCCCGGGCCGCCAGCTCCACCGGCGACAGCGCGGCGTAGGCCGGGTCACCCAGCCGCTCGCTCCACTCCCCCACCCCGATGACGACCGGGGTGCGAGGGTCCAGGCCCACGGGCAGGCCGAGCACCGTCGCGGGGGCCACGGTCACGACGAGCCTCCCCGTCCGACGACCGGCCCCACGACCAGCCAGGGGGTGCTCCAGCCGGCCAACGACACCCGCCCGTCGGCGAAGGACGCCAGGTCGAGCTCCAGCAGCTCGCCGACGGACGGCTCGAAGACGTCCACCCCCGCACCGTCGGCGGCGGGCACGAGCATCGTCACGTGGCGAGGCAGCCACCGGCTTCCGACATACAGCAAGGCCGGTGAGTCTGAGGCGAGGGAGGTCTCCCAGGCGCGCAGGAGCTCCGCTCGCTCGGCTCGGCCGGACCAGCGAACGACCCGCCAGCGCACGGCCCGACGACCCACCCCGAGCACCCGGGCCAGCTCACGCGCCGCGCCCCACGGCGGCGTCCCGAGCGCGCGCGGCCACGGCAGCTGCCAGGACACGGGGCTCGCCAGCAGGCGGTTGGTGCGGTTGCGGACGACCAGCTCCTCGGGGGCCAGGCCACGTCGTCGCACGCGTTCGGCATACGCCGGGTCCGTCAGCATGCGGGCCACCACCAGGCAGGTCGACCCACAGGTCGTGGGCGTCGACTGCCGTGGGGCCGGGACACCACGGCGCAGGGAGAAGGCAGGAGCCATGGGACCACCTCACCACGTCGGGGCCCCCGTGCCCACCCCCGGCCTGGCCGGCGTGGCAGGATCACTGAGCACTGGTCACTGGGCACTGGGCCTGGTCACTGAGCACGGACCGACGGGGGTGGAGGCACGGTGAGGACGCGTGGACGCTCGGGGCTGCTGGCCGGCGCCCTGGCCCTGGTGATCGCCGCGCTCGTCTGGGCCACGGTGCGCGGCCCGGCCCTCGTGACGTCGGGGCCCCCACCCACGGCACCGCCCGAGCGCGAGGTGCAGGACCCACGGTCCCTGCCCGCCTCGGCGGTCGGCAGCGCTCCGGCCACCCCCGTCCGGCCCCAGGGCGGTGGCGGGTGGGACGGCCTGCCGGGCTGGCTCCCCTGGCTGCTCGTCGCGGCGATGCTCGTCCTCGCCGTGGTCGTCGCGCGCACGGTGGTCCGGCGGCTGCGGGCCCTGCCGCGCGACGATCGGGAGGACTCGTCGCTGGGTCCGGACCTGGTGCCCGAGCCTGTCCTGGACGAGGAGGCCGCCCGACAGCAGCGCGTCGCCCTGGCCGGCGGCACGCCCCGCAACGGCATCGTCGCGTGCTGGGTCGAGCTCGAGCGACTGGCCGCGGCCGCGGGCAGCAGCCGGCGCGAGGCCGAGACGTCCGCCGAGTTCACCCGCCGCGTGCTGGCGGAGCAGCACGTGCCCGAGGACGCGATCGCCGCCCTGGCGGAGGCCTACCGCGAGGCGAGGTTCTCCAGCCACGAGGTCGACGAGGAGCTGCGGAGCTCCGCCGGTATGGCGCTCGACCGCCTCCACGACGCCCTCCTCGCCCGTGGCACCGCTACCAGCACCGCGGCGACCGCCCCGAGCACAGCAGCGGCCCGCGACGAGGAGCGCCCATGAGCCGCACCCTGACCCGCCGCACCCTGACCCGCCGCACCCTGACCCGCTGGGTCCTGGTGGGACTCGTCCTGTGCCTCGTGGTCCTGGGCGGCGCATCCCTGCTCGGCCTGCGCCTCCACCCCGTCGTCGTGCCCGCCGCCATCGCGGCGGTCCTGGCCACCTGGTGGCGCCTCGCGGACCGGGCGCGCGCCGAACGCGCCGGCTGGTCCGCGCCGTGGGCCCGCGACCGGGAGGTCCGGCACACCCTCACCCACGACCGGCGGCTCAGCGCCCTCACCTGGGCGGTCCACGGCCTGCGCGACGGCCGCACCTGGGAGCGCACGCTGTCGCCGCTGCTGATCGACCTGGTCGACCACCGGCTCCTCACCCACCACGGCGTGGACCGCGCCACCGACCCCGACCGCGCCAGGGAGCTGCTCGGCCCCGAGCTCTCCCGCCTGGTCGAGCACCCCCAGACCCCTCCGCGCTCGCAGGGAGCGCTCACCAGCCTGATCGCGAGGATCGAGAACCTATGAGCAGCAACGCCTCCCGCCCGACCGGCGTCACGCTCACGTGCGCCCGGGTCCTCGACGCGGTCGAGACCGCCGTCGTCGGCAAGCGAGCGGGCCTCGAGCTCGTCCTCGCCGGCATCCTCGCGGGCGGCCACGTGCTGCTCGAGGACTACCCCGGCCTCGGCAAGACGCTGGCCGGGCGCTCGTTCGCGCAGGCGCTGGGCCTGACCTTCACCCGCGCCCAGTTCACCCCCGACCTGCTGCCCTCGGACCTGACGGGCTCCTTCCTCTACAACCAGGCCACCCACGAGTTCGAGTTCCGCGAGGGGCCGCTGTTCACCGGGCTGCTGCTCGCCGACGAGATCAACCGGACCCCGCCCAAGACCCAGGCGGCGCTGCTCGAGGCGATGCAGGAGCGCCAGATCACGGTGGAGGGGCGGACCTTTCCCCTGGCGGCGCCGTTCCACGTGCTCGCGACCGCCAACCCGGTCGAGCACGAGGGCACCTATCCCCTCCCCGAGGCCCAGCTCGACCGGTTCCTGCTGCGGGTGTCCTTCGGCTACCCGACGCCCGAGGAGGAGGCCGAGGTCGTGCGGCGCCGGCTCGGACGCCGGGCCGAGGAGCAGCAGGTCGAGCAGGTCCTCGCGCCGGGCGAGCTGCTCGACGCCCAGCGCGCGGTCGAGCTCGTCGAGGTCGACCCCTCGGTCGTCGACTACTGCGTCGACCTGGTCGGTGCCACACGCCGGCACGGGTCGGTCCAGGTCGGCAGCTCTCCCCGCGGCTCGCTGGCGCTCGTGACGGTGGCCCGCGCGTATGCCGTGGTGCAGGGCCGGGACTACGTCACGCCGGAGGACGTCAAGCACGTCGCCGTCCCCGCCCTCGCGCACCGCCTCACCATCAAGCCCGAGCTGTGGATGACGCAGGTGTCCGGCGCCACCATCGTGCGGTCCCTGCTCGACACCGTGCCCACGCCCGCCGCCCTCACCGGTGGCCACGGCCGATGACGGCACCCGCCCGGGGCGGCCGCCCCGACGCCGCGGCCCGGCAGGCGGCCTGGTCGGCGACGCCGCACCACCTCGCCGTCGTGGGGGTGGGGGTGGCCCTGGCGGTCGCCGCCGTGCTGGGTCACCGGACGGACCTGCTCGTGGTCGCCATACCGCTGCTCGTCGTCGCCGTCCTGGGCGCGCTGGGCCGGCCCGAGCGACCCAGCCTGCTGCGGACCGGCGTCCGGTCGGACCGCCTGCGCGAGGGCTCCACGACCACCGTCACCGTGGACGTGGCGCACGACCCCCGCGCGGAGGCCCTGGGCGTCGACCTGGCGCCGAGCGACCGGCTGCGGCCCGAGGTGCCCCACGGCGCCACCAGCACCCTGCTCGACGGCGATCAGCACCACGGCGAGCAGCTGGTGTCGCCCGAGGTCTGGGGGCGGCACTCGGTCGGCCGCGGCGAGGTGCGCCTGTCGTCCGCCTGGGGCGCGCACTCCAGCCGGTTCCGGGCCGGCGAGGGCCACCCGCTGCTCGCCCTGCCCTCACCCCAACGGCTTCCGCTCCGGTCGGACCAGCTGCGGCCCGCCCAGCAGCTCGGCCGCCACCTGTCCCGGCGCGCCGGCGAGGGCTCGGAGTTCGCCGAGATCCGGGCCTTCCGCCCCGGCGACCGGATCCGGCGCATCCACTGGCCGACCTCCGCCCGCACCGGCAGCCTGCACGTCCGGACCATGTATGCCGAGCAGGACGCCCAGGTCATGCTCCTGGTCGACGTGCTCAGCGACATCCCGCACGCCGACCCCGGCGTCCCGAGCAGCGTGGAGGCGGCGGTGCAGGCCGCGGCCCACGTCGCCGGGCACTTCACGACGGCCGGGGACCGCGTGGGGCTGCGCGTGCTCGGCGACACCGGTGTCCTGCCCGTCCCCGCCGGGACCGGCCGCCGCCACCTGCAGAGACTGCTCGGCGCCCTCGCCACCGTCGACCCCGCCAGCGACCGTCAGCCCGACGTGCAACAGCTGAGCCTGGGCCTCACGCCCGGATCGCTGCTGCTGGCCCTCACCCCGCTCACCTCGCGCGTCGTGGTCGACGCCGTGGTCGCCCTCTCGAGCCGCGGGCTGGACGTGGCGTGCATCGACGTCACCCCCACCGCCACGGTGGTCGACGAGGACGTCGAGACGATCGCCTGGCGCCTCCTCACCCTCGAACGCCGCCGCACGGCAGACCTGCTCGAGCACGAGGGCATCCCCGTCGTCGCCTGGCAGGACGCCTCCTCCGTCGAGGAGCTGCTTCGCCGGCTGCAGGCCCGTCACGAACGAGCCAGGGCATGAGCGGCACGAGGGCTACCAGAGGCGCGCGGGGCACGAGGGTCGCGCGGGCCGCGAGGGGGACGACGGGCGCGACCGGGATCGAGCGCGTCCTCACCCGCTGGCTCGTCGAGGCGCGATCCACCTCCGGGTCCCAGCTCGCGGTCCGCCTGCTGGGGATGCTGTGCGCCTGGGTCGTCCCCCTCGTCGCCGCGAGCGCCCACCAGCTGTCACCGGTGGGCTTCACGCTGGTGGTCCTGGCTGCGGTGATCGCGGCCGCCCGTCCGGAGCCCGCCGGTGGACCCGTGGCGCTGGCGTCGCTTGCGGCCTACCTGCTCGTCGCACCGCAGGACCCGGCGTCGCCGGTGGTGCTGCTGGTGGCGGGACTCGTGGTGGTGCACGTGGCCTGCGTGGCCGCGTCGACGACCGCGCCGAGCCCGGCGCGGCTGGACCCCCGCCTGGTGCGGCGCTACGCCGAGCGCTGCGTCGCGCTGACGGCCGTGGCGGCGATCACGTGGGGGCTGGGCCTGCTGGCGAGGTCCTTCCTGCCGGTCGCGCCCGTCGCCGTCGTCGCTGCTGCCGTGCTGGGGGTGGCTGCCGTGGCCTGGATGACGACCAGCAACCGGTCGCGCTAGAGGAGGTCGGCCGCCCCGGGCCGGGCGACCGTCATACCGGCTGGTCTGCCGGTCAGGCGGATTCCTTGCGGCGCTTGTCGGTCGCGCGGACCACGACGGGCGTGGCACCCTCCTCGACGGTCTCGCGGGTGACGGAGACCTCGACGATGTCGTCGTCGGAGGGCACGTCGAACATGACCGGCAGGAGGATCTCCTCCATGATCGCGCGCAGCCCGCGGGCGCCGATCCCCCGGGCGATGGCCTTGTCGGCGATCGCGTCGATGGCCTCCTGGGTGAAGGACAGCTCCACGCCGTCGATGTCCAGCATCTTGCGGTACTGCTTGACCAGGGCGTTGCGCGGCTCGGTCAGGATCCGCACGAGGGCGGACCGGTCGAGCTCGTCGACCGTGGCCACGACGGGCAGGCGGCCGATGAACTCGGGGATGAGGCCGAACTTCATCAGGTCGTCCGGCTGCAGGTCGGCGAACCGCGGCGCCCCGGCCTCGCGCTGGGCGGCGATCGACGCCCCGAAACCGAGGCCACGCTTGCCGGCCCGGGCCGTGATGATCTGCTCCAGGCCGGCGAAGGCGCCACCGACGATGAACAGCACGTTGGTGGTGTCGATCTGGATGAACTCCTGGTGCGGGTGCTTGCGCCCGCCCTGGGGCGGCACGCTCGCCGTGGTGCCCTCGAGGATCTTGAGCAGCGCCTGCTGCACGCCCTCGCCCGACACGTCACGGGTGATCGAGGGGTTCTCCGACTTGCGGGCAATCTTGTCGATCTCGTCGATGTAGATGATGCCCGTCTCGGCCTTCTTGACGTCGTAGTCGGCGGCCTGGATGAGCTTGAGGAGGATGTTCTCGACGTCCTCGCCCACGTAGCCGGCCTCGGTCAGGGCCGTCGCGTCCGCGATGGCGAAGGGCACGTTGAGCATGCGCGCCAGGGTCTGGGCGAGGTAGGTCTTGCCGCAGCCGGTGGGGCCGATCATCAGGATGTTGGACTTGGCGATGTCCACCTGCTCGTCGCCGCGCTTGGTGGCCGACGGCCCGGTGGCGGACCCGGCCGCCCCGGCGTTGATGCGCTTGTAGTGGTTGTAGACGGCGACCGCGAGGGAACGCTTCGCATCCTCCTGGCCGATGACGTAGGACTCCAGGAAGGTGAAGATGTCGCGGGGCTTGGGCAGCTCGTCGAGACCGGAGTCAGGAGCCTCGGACAGCTCCTCCTCGATGATCTCGTTGCACAGGTCGATGCACTCGTCGCAGATGTAGACACCCGGGCCCGCGATGAGCTTCTTGACCTGCTTCTGCGACTTGCCGCAGAAGGAACACTTCAGCAGGTCTCCACCGTCGCCGATGCGTGCCATCTGCCACCTCCACCTGTGCGAGACCGCCCCGTCCGGGCCGGTCCTGGACCGCCGACGCGCGAGCGTCGTCTTCTAGGACGGTACCTGGGACGACCCGCCCCAGCACCTGTTATCCCCTGCGCGTCACGGCAGGGCCCCGGGAGTTCAGCCGACAGCAGAATGCCCCGGTCGCGCCTCGGGCTGCCCGTCCGGCGTCGCCGGTCGGGCAGCCCGAGGGCTGGTCCAGCTCAGTCCAGCGTGGCCTTGCGGCTGGTCAGGACGGCGTCGATCAGGCCGTAGTCCTTGGCCGCCGCGGCGGACAGGATCTTGTCGCGCTCGATGTCGTCGCGCACCTGCTCGGGGGTGCGGCCGGAGTGCTGCGCCAGCGTCTCCTCGAGCCAGGTCCGCATGCGGAAGATCTCGTTGGCCTGGATCTCGATGTCGCTGGCCTGGCCACCGCCACCCTCCACGGCCGGCTGGTGGATCAGGACGCGGGCGTTGGGCAGGGCGTAGCGCTTGTCCGGCGCACCGGCGGCGAGGAGCACGGCCGCGGCCGAGGCGGCCTGGCCCACGACGAAGGTCTGCACGTCGGGGCGGATGTACTGCATGGTGTCGTAGATCGCGGTCATCGCCGTGAACGAGCCACCGGGGCTGTTGATGTACATCGTGATGTCGCGGTCCGGGTCCTGGGACTCGAGCACGATCAGCTGGGCGATGATGTCGTCGGCCGACGCGTCGTCCACCTGCACGCCGAGGAAGATGATGCGGTCCTCGAAGAGCTTGGTGTAGGGGTCGGTGCGCTTCATGCCGTAGGAGGTGCGCTCCTCGAACTGCGGCAGGATGTAGCGGCTGGTGGGCATGACGGCACCGGGCTGGCCGGCCGCGCCGTGCATGGGCTGGGGGTGCTGGATCATCTGGGTCTCCGAGTGGGTCTTGTCGGTATGGCGATCAGGCGTCCGTGCCGCCGCTGCCGGGCGTCTGGATGGCGCGCTCGAAGACGTGGTCGACGAAGCCGTAGTCCTTGGCCTGGGCCGCGGTGAACCAGCGGTCGCGGTCGGAGTCGGCCGTGATCTTGTCCACCGGCTGGCCGGTGTGCTCGGAGATGAGCTCGGCCATCTCCTTCTTCATCGCGAGCAGCAGCTCGGCCTGGATCTTGACGTCCGTGGCGGTGCCGCCGATGCCCCCGAGGGGCTGGTGCATCAGGATGCGGGCGTGCGGGGTGGCGTAGCGCTTGCCCTTGGCCCCCGCGGAGAGCAGGAACTGGCCCATGGAGGCGGCCATGCCCATCGCGACGGTGCAGACGTCGTTGGGGATCCACTGCATGGTGTCGAAGATCGCCATGCCGGCCGTCACCGAGCCGCCGGGGCTGTTGATGTAGAGCCAGATGTCCTTGTCGGGGTCCTCGGCCGAGAGCAGGAGGAGCTGGGCGCAGATCGCGTTGGCGTTGTCGTCGCGGACGTCCGAGCCGAGGAAGATGATGCGGTCCTTGAGGAGCCGCTGGTAGATGTGGTCGTCGAGACCGCCCTGGGGCGCGGCCGCTGCGACCGGGGTCGCGGGGACGTTGCTCTGGCTCACCGTGAGTCTCATCTCTCTGTCGCACTGGGGTGGCGCCCGGCCGGTGGACCGGCCTGGAGCGTCGCTTGCTGATGACACTAACGCCCGGCGCCGACACACCCTTCCCGCCGGGGCGCGTGTTCGCCGTGAGCGCACACCGCCTCGCCCGGCGAGGGAGCCACGCGACGGTGCGCTGCCGAGGCGGGACCGAGGGGGATCTGGGACGGCGAGGAGCCCGCCACCTCTCGGTGACGGGCTCCTCGTGGAGTGCGGCCCGCGAGGCGGGCGTGCGGGATCAGGCGTCCGCGGCGTCCTCGTCCTTGGCGGCCTTCTTGGCCGGAGCCTTCTTGGCGGGGGCCTTCTTGGCCGGCTTGCCCTCGGAGGCGTCGTCGGTCTCGTCGGCCTTGGCGGCAGCCTTCTTGGCGGAGGCCTTCTTGGCCGGCTTGGCCTCCTCCTCGGAGCCCTCGGCGGCGGCGTCGGCCGCGTCGGCGTCCTTGGCAGCAGTCTTCTTGGCCGGGGACTTCTTGGCGGGAGCCTTCTTGGCCGGCTTGGCCTCCTCCTCGGAGCCCTCGGCGGCGGCGTCGGCCGCGGCGGCCGGGTCGGCGTCCTTGGCAGCAGCCTTCTTGGCCGGGGACTTCTTGGCCGGAGCCTTCTTGGCGGAGGCCTTCGAGGCCGGCCTGTCGTCCGAGCCCTCGGTGTCGTCGGAGGAGCCCGAGTCGTCGGAACCCTCATCGCCGTCCTCGACCTCGAC
>NZ_AUFG01000010.1 GCF_000426385.1 Arsenicicoccus bolidensis DSM 15745 | reverse complement strand
CGTGAATTTCCACCCATGCCAGACGATCCGGCCATCGATGTCGGCCAGCGAGGCCTGATGTCTGGCTCTGCACGCCAGATCGATCCCCAGCACGTATTGCACGACGAGTCCTCCGATCACGTGTCCTGTCATTCCAGGCCCGTGTCGTCGTGGCTCACCTACACATTCGAAGTAGGGGTCGACCACAGAACGGTCGCCGCACGCTCCCGAACAAGAGACACCCCTCAGACACCGGCATGCCCGCGAGCGACCAATCATCCGCAAGAGCTCACCGAAGCGGCCCAGTGACAGACAGGACGCCCGCGGGCACCACCCAACCTAAATGTGACTACCTGAGGTAGGTCAGCCGAAGCGGGCGACGTTGCGGGCGCGGGCGCGCTCGGCCATCTCCTCGCGGCTGCGCGGCGGCGCCGTGGTCACGAGCTCGTCGAGCAGCGCCGAGGTGGCGACGGTGATCTGCTCGACCGCGCGGGCATAGGCGTCCTCGTTGGCCTTGGACGGCTTGGGGGAGCCGGCCACCTTGCGGACGTACTGCAGGGCGGCGGCCTCGATCTCCTCCTGCGTCGTCGACGGGTCGACGTTGTGCAGGACGCGGATGTTGCGGCACATGCGGCAACCATAGGCAGCCGCTCGACCAGGCAGGAGAGGTTGGCGCAGGTGCAGCCGTTCAGTCGAGACGGCCTCGACGCACCGTGACCACCAACGGGGCCACACGGGTGATCGCTGGCATTCGACACGCACGAGCGTCGCCGAGCCCCGTCACCGTGATCAGGTGGTCGGCATCGCCTGCATCTCGGCGATCTCCTTGCGCTGGCCCGTGATGATGGCCTGCGCGAGCTTCTTGACCGCGGGGTCCTGCGTGGTCGTCAGGACGTCCTCGGCCATGCTCACCGCGCCCTCGTGGTGGCCGATCATGGCCTTGACCCAGGCTGCGTCGAAGGCCGGGCCCTGCATCCCCGACAGCGCCTTGAGGTCGCCCTCGCTGACCATGCCCTCCATGGGCATCGCGTGGTCGCCCGCCGAGACCGGGGCTCCCCAGCCCTTGAGCATGGCTGTCATCTGGTCGATCTCGGGCTGCTGGGCCGCCTGGATCCGTCGGGCGAGGTCCTGCACCGTGGCCGACGCACCGTGACCGGCGAGAGCCATCTCCGACAGGTCGAGCGCCTGGGCGTGGTGCGGGATCATCATCTGCGCAAACATCACGTCGCCCGCCCGGCCCTGCATCGGCGTCGCCCCGGAGGTGGCGCCCGTCGATGCGGGGGCGCTCGAGCTGCCCGAGGCTGACGAGCTTGAGCCGTGACCGGCGTGGGCGTCGCCGGCTGCCGTGCTGGTGGTGGCGGTCGTGCTCGTCGCGCCGCCCTCGCTCGACCCGCAGGCGGCGAGCAGGCAGCCGAGGGCAGCGACGACGGCGACGGATGCGGTGGGGCGACGCATGGGGGCTCCTGACGTTCAAGGTGCTGGGGCAGATCTGCTTGTCTCCCAGCCTAGGTCGTCGGTCCCCGCCTGTGCCGGGCGCCCTGGCCGCATGTCGCCCGCCCGCTCGCACGCCGCGCCGGCGCACGGCGCGGCCCGGCGACCACGCGGGTCGCCGGGCCACGGCATACGGGCTCCGTCAGGCGCTGATGGACTCGCTCAGGCCGCCGGACTAACCCAGGCGGATATGCCTACCTCAGGTAGGTCCATCAGCCTGGCGAACGAAGGCCGGTCGATGCCTCTACCGGCGGCCGAGTCATCAGCCTGGCGAACGAAGGCCGGTCGATGCCTCTACCGGCGGTAGGTCAGGAGGTGGCGAGGGCGCGGTCCAGGCCGGCGCGCACGTCCGCCACCAGGTCCTCGGTCGCCTCGATGCCGATCGACAGGCGCAGCAGCTGGTCGCCGATGCCGGCCACCTCGCGCGCCTCCGGCGTCATCGACGCGTGCGTCATCGTCGAGGGGTGCACGACCAGCGACTCGACGCCGCCGAGCGACTCGGCCAGCGAGAAGCACTGCAGCCCGTCGAGGAAGGCCCGCACCTGCGCCTCTCCGCCGGCGAGCTCCAGCGACACGATCGCGCCATACCCGTCCTGCTGCGAGGTCGCGAGCTCGTGGCCGGGGTGCGACGCCAGGCCGGGATAGAGCGCGCGCGACACGGCGGGGTGCTCGGCGATCAGCTCGGCGACGGCGCGGGCGTTCTCCTCGTGGGCCTTCATGCGGGTGTGCAGCGTGCGCAGGCCGCGCAGGGTCAGATAGCTGTCGAAGGGGCTGCCGGTCAGGCCGAGGACGTTGGCCCACCAGGCCAGCTGCTCGTGCAGCTCCTCGGTCGCCCCGATGACGGCGCCGCCGACGACGTCGGAGTGGCCGTTGACGTACTTGGTGGTGGAGTGCAGCACGACGTCGCAGCCCAGCTCGATCGGGCGGCACAGCAGCGGGGACAGGAAGGTGTTGTCCGCGACCACCGTCGCGCCGACCTCGTGCGCGGCCGACGCCACGGCGCGGACGTCGGTGATGCGCAGCAGCGGGTTGGACGGGGTCTCGATCCACACGACCGTCGGGGCCTTGTCGGCGCGCAGCGCGGCCTCGACCTGCGCCGGGTCGGTGTAGTCCACGGTCACGACCTCGAACGCACCCTTGCGCGACAGCGAGTCGAACAGCCGCCAGGTCCCCCCGTAGCAGTCGTGCGGGATGACGATGGTCTGGCCGGGCGACAGCAGCGCGGACACGACGACGGTGATCGCGCCCATGCCGGTGGTGGTGACGACGCCCCCGGCACCGCCCTCGAGCGTGGCGAGCGCGTCGCCGAGCAGGTCACGCGTGGGGTTGCCGCTGCGCGTGTAGTCGTAGCGGCGAGGGGTCCCGAGCTCCTCGAACGTGTAGTTGCTCGAGAGGTAGATCGGGGGGACGACCGCGCCGTGGGCCGGGTCGGTCTCGAGTCCGGTGCGGATCGCGCGGGTGAGGCGGGAGAGCTCGGTCATGGTGTCGCCTTTCGCAGTCTGAGCGGGCCCAGTCCTGCGGTCGACCATGAGGGAGCGGTATGCCGGACGCGCCGGCGTATCGACCCATCTGCCGGTGGGCCGCGAGGCCCCCGCAGGACTTGGCACCTGACCCTCGGGGTGTCCCCCTCGGGCGGTTGCCCCGGCGTCGTCGGGCCTGTCCCTCAGCCGGTCGTGATGGATGTGCCTGCACCCTAAACCGCCCGCCACGAGGTGGACAGGCGGTGTCCAGCACTCGGGCGGTCGCCGACCGGTGGCCTGCTACGGCTGGGGGTGCTTGTTGGCGACGTACTGCACGCGCTGCCCCTGCACGACCTCCTCGGCCAGCGTGGCCAGCTTGATGTTGAGGTCCTGGCTGGTCTTGCGCAGCAGCTCGAAGGCCTCGTCGTCGTCGACCTTGTGGGCGGCCATGAGCAGACCGACCGCCTTGCCGATCTCGCGCGAGGTGCCGAGGGCCCGCTCGAGGTTGGCGCTGTCGTTCTGCGCCCGCACCGTCATGACGGCGACGGAGGCGAACGACGCCAGGACGGCCGCCTGGTCCACCGAGGTCGTCGTGAACGCGTCGGCGGTGTCGGAGAACAGGTTGAGCGCCCCGACCTTCTCACCGTCGAGCAGGATGCGATAGCCGATGAGGCCGCGCACGGTGGTCTCGGCGACCACGCGGCGGGCCAGCTCGGGCCACTGCGAGCCGTCCACGAGGTTGGGGTCGTGCTGGAAGGACTCCTCCACGATCGCGTCGACGCACGGCCCGTCGTCGACGGCCAGCTCCAGGTCGTCCACGGCGAGGGCGACGTCGTCGGTCGCGGCGGCGCTGTAGAACCGCCCGGCCCGGTCGACCAGCATCATCGAGGCGTGGTCGCAGCCGTCGACGAGCTCGATGGCCGCGGCGACGACGGTCTGGTAGACGGCCTGCGCCTCGGGGCGGCCGTGGATCAGGGTGTTGAGCCGGGCGAAGACCTCGGTGGGCTCCACGCTGCTGCCGGGCATGGAGCCTCCAAGCGGTGATGACGCGACGTTGACCAGGAGTCTAACGACGCGTCACCGGCTGTCATGACGCGAGGGTCTCGATCGCCGTCCCCAGCCGCGGCAGCGCCTCGACGACGTGCTGCTTGGCCTTGGGGCGGACGCCGTTGTAGATCGTGGCGATCGCGGCGTGCCGCGGGTTGGCGGCGCGGGTGTCGCTGACCGACAGCAGGGCGTCGGCGGCCTGGTCCCCGTGGGAGGTCAGGTAGGCGCCGAAGGTCTGGTCGCCGCGGGCGTCCCACAGCGGCTGCAGCGACGCGGCGGCGTCCGGCAGCATGCCGTTGACCGCACGCCGGACGACGCCGTCGTTGACCTTCTTGACCGCGCCGTAGGCCGTCTTGATGATCGCGCCGCCGACGCCGCGCTTGCCCGCCACCTCGGCGTCGATGACGCCCACGAGGGTGTCGACGACGGTGTCACGACGGGAGGGTGCGAGCAGGGTCTCGGTCAGGGAGGTGGGCATCGTGGAGCCTTCCGGTCGGGAGGGTGGGCGACGGCGGGAGAGGCCGTATGCCGGGGGCCGCCCGCACGACAGGTCGCCGCGAGCGCCCGGCCGACGCCCACCCTAGGTCGGAGCGACGGTCGGCGCGACCCGCACGGCCCACCGCAGCAGCGGGCCGCAGTCGGGCCAGGACGACAGGGGCCCGGACGGCACCACCCGGCCGTCGAGCACCCGCCCGTCGGTGGGGTCGAGGCGCGCGTGCAGGTGGGCGATGGGGCGCAGGGCCAGCGGCTCGCTGAGCTCCATCATCATGGTGCGGTCGGTCCGGCCGCTCAGGTGGACGAACCGGTCCAGGTCGGTGAGCCAGCCCGGCACCGGGTCCTCGCGCAGCCGCAGCTCTCGTCGCACCCGCGCCTGCAGGATCTCGTCGCCGAGCAGGCGGGCCAGGATCGCGAGCGCGGTGGTGGTGACGACGTTCTCGTGCTCGACCAGGGCGGACACCAACCAGCGCGAGTCGAGCTCGGGTCCGTCGCGCTCGACCTCGTCGAGCAGCGCGGAGACCTCGAGCAGCACGTCCAGGTGGGTGCCGGCGCGGACGACCTCGCCCAGGCGAGCCACGACCGGGGGCACCACCGCGCCGGGCAGCTCCCGACCCACCGGGTGCCCACGCCGCGACCGTTCTCGTGCACGGCGCTCCCGACGGCGGCGCTCGTCGTCGGAGGGAGGGGACATGGATCCGACGCTAGCGACCACCTCGACGTTGCGCCTCCCGAGACACCTGGTCCCGTCAGGCGACCACTCCGTCGGCGTAGGTCATCGCGCCGCGCTGCACGACGCGCGGGTCGGTCAGCGGCACGGACCGCACCACCTCGGCCGGCGTCCGGGGCGGCGCGAGGTCGCCGGCGCGGTGCATCGCGTCGAGCAGCAGGTCGCTGCCCGGGCGCCCCCGCGTGAGGCTGGACAGGTAGAGGGTGCCGCCCGGCCGGACCCAGCCCGCCAGCCGCGTGACCAGCGCCGCCGCGTCGGGGACGAGGTGCACGACGCCGAGGCACGCGACGGTGTCGGCCGCGCGATCGCGCAGCGGCAGGGCGTCGAGGTCGGACTGCACCAGCACCACCTCGCCGCGTCGGGCCAGCCGTTCCTCGGCCCGCAGCAGCACCGCCAACGAGCGGTCGACGAGCAGGAGCGGGCGCCGGGACCGGGCGTACAGGTCGGCGGTGAGGGCCAGTCCCCCGCAGGCGACGTCCACCAACGGTCCGCGCCGCGACGCGAGGGCGGAGCGGGCGAAGGACCGCTGGTCCACCGGGTCCAGGCCCCAGGCGGTGCGCAGATATCCGCGCGAGGCCGCGAGGGCGTCATACCCCTCGGCACCGCGATCGCGGGGCGCCGAACGAGCGCTGAGCCCGGGGGTGGTCGACCACACCCGGCCGCTCACCCGGTGCAGCGCGTCCGGCCGGTCGAGCAGGTCGGCGCACCAGCCGGGCAGCGGGGACTCCGGGCGATCGAAGGGCGTGGGCATGCGACCTCCACTGACGATCACGGGTGACGCTGGTTGCGCCAGTCTGGCAGGGCGTCGCGCAGCAGGGGCGCGATCGGGACCGCCACCCGGGCCGTCGACTCCCAGTGCTCGCGCTCCCGGCGGCGCACGTCGACGGCGAGGAGGTTGAGGACCTGCTGGACGGCCGCGAGCGTGGACCCCCGCAGCATCCACTGCCCCGTCTCGGAGTGCGGGTCCACCAGCATGAGCTCGGTGAGCACCGCGCGGGTCTCGCCCAGCGTCTCGAGGGTCTGCTCGAGCTGCTCCTCGACGTCGCCGATCTCGGCGCCCGCCTCCGAGGCCACCAGGTCGCCGAAGGCCCGCAGGCAGTCGGCCACGTCGGACAGGACGACGCTGAACGCGACGCGCACCTCCTCGCTGTAGCCGTCGTCTTCGCCGTCGGGCGGCGCGCTCTCGACCATGAGCAGGAGCAGGCTCCGGACCGCGAGCTGGCACTGCTCGAGCCGGTCCAGGCCGGTGCGCAGCGGTGGCTCGGCGCTCACCGACGCGAGGGCCCGTGGGTTGAGGCGGCGGGCGTCCTTGACCTGCTGGACGAGCGTGGTCGCCCGGGCCACCCGGGTGCTCAGGCCACGGACCTCGTCCAGCCACTGCTCGCAGTCCTGGCGCACGAGCGGGGTCGTCGCGAGGCTGTCCGCCACGCGGTCCACCGCCTCGGCCAGCTCCAGCGCCACCCAGCGCACCGACGAGGTGGCAGCGCGCGTGGGGATCGTCGGGGGAAAGAACAGGTTGATGCCGACCCCGACGAAGGCGCCGATGAAGGTCGTGATCACCCGCGTCTCGACGGCGAGCTCCTGCCCGCCCGCCGAGAGGATGAGCATCGCGGAGATCGGTGTCTCCAGGGCCTGGTCGCCGAGGCGGAAGACCTTGGCGAGGGTCAGCGACGAGCCGATCGCGATGGCGAGGGACCACCAGGTCAGCCCCACCATGCTCGACACGGTGACGGCGACGAGCACGCCCGTCAGCACCGCCCCCACCCGGACCGCCCCCATGCGCACCGACGACAGCGTCGAGGCCTGGCAGACGAGGATGGCGGTCAGGGCGCCGGTCAGGTCGATGGCGCCGTCGGTGAGGGCGACCGTGAGCAGGTAGGCCAGCACCCCGGCGACCGTGAGGCGACCGACCTGCATGACGGTCGGGCGCAGCCGGCGCGGCACGTCGCGCCAGCGGGTGGGGCCGCCGGGCCAGACCCGCGACCAGGCCGTGGCGGCCACGTGGCGCGGGCTCCGCGCGCGCACACCGGGCGACGTCATACGGCCAGGTTGTCACGACAACCCGGCCGTATGACGGACGAGGAGCCGCCCACGGCGTCGGCGTCGGTGTCGGCGTCCGCAGCGGGCTCGGCTAGAGCGCGGAGATCTCGCTGACGATCGCGTCGAGCCGCGACTGCGGGATCTTGCCGGAGGCCATCTTCATGGCCTTCTCGGCCTTCATGCCCTTGGCCATCCCGATCATCGGGTGCGACGTCAGCCCGGGGGCGTGCTTGTCGAAGATCTCGACGGCCTGGGGGTCCTTGAGCAGGTCCCCGATGGTCGTCGTGCTGATGTCGTACTTGCCCATGACGTGCCTTTCTTACCGGTCGGTAGAGGTGCTGGCACCAGTGTGCCCGGCCCCGGGTGGTGCCCAGGACCTTCGTGGTCCATCCCACACGGATGGTCCACGGCGCGCACGCGCGGGCACGGTGCACCACTCGACTCGCCGGACGGCACAATGGGTCCAGACCCGCACGAGCCACGAGGAGCCCCCGGTGAACGATCTGCTGACCAGCTATGTCGAGTCCCGCACCGTCGACGCGACGTTCGCGACCACGCAGGGCGAAGCCGTGCTGACCATGGTGCACGAGCTCCCCAGCACCCCCGAGGAGACCTGGGCCCTCATCACCGACCCCGGGCTCGCCGCCACCTGGTCCCCCGTCGTCGGCGACCGCCCCCTCGACACCGTCGGTGCGGCCACCTCCCGCGAGAACGCCGACGACGAGCCCGTCGACGCCGAGGTGCTGATCGCCGAGCCGACGCGTGAGCTGGTGCACCGCTGGGGCAGCGACGAGCTGCGGTGGAGCATCGCCCCGCACGACAAGGGCTCGCGGCTCACCCTGCGCCAGGTGCTCGAGGACCCCACCCAGGCCAGCTCCCTCGCCGCGGGGTGGCACCTGTGCCTGTCCGGCCTCGAGGCCCGGGCCGCCGGCCACGACGTGACCCGCCCCGTGGGTGCCGAGGCGGCCCGCCGCTACGGCTGGGAGCAGCTGCGCGACGGCTACGACGTGCTGTTCGCCCAGCAGCAGCACTGACCCGCGGCGCCCCGACCAGCACCGACCTCGGTCAGATCCGGAAGTCCTGCTCGATCTTGGTGAGCCGGAAGCGCGCCAGCGCCAGGTTGGCGCGCGCCCGGTCCAGGACGAGGTAGAGGAACAGTCCCTGCCCCTCGCGGCTCGAGACGGGCCGGATGATGTGGTACTGCCGGCCGAGGGTGATCAGGATGTCCTCGATCTCGTCGTCCAGGCCCAGCGCCTCCATCGTACGCAGCTTGGCCTGCACCACCGCGCTGTTGCCGGCCGCCGCGACGTGCAGGTCCACCGCGGGCGGGTCGCCGCCGGTCGCGAGCGTCATACCGCTGCTCTGGTCCACCAGGGCCGCCCCCAGCGCACCCTCGATGCCGAGGCAGTCGGCCATCGCCTGGGCGTAGTCGGTCATGGGGTCGTCTCCTGCGGGGGTTGCGACGAGGGGAGCGCGCAGCGGGGGAAGCGCTCGTCGTGACCCTAGTGAAGCACTCCGCCTCTCGGGTGGCACCCAGGTGACGATGCGTGACCTTCCCGGTCCAGCCCCTACCCTGGTCGCTCGTGACCATCACGAGGGCGCGCAGCCCGTTCATGCGCTGGTTCCTCGACGCCGAGGAGGCCGACCCGGGCGGCTTCTACGAGCGCGAGGAGGAGGCTCTCCGGCAGGACGACGTCCACCCCTGGTGGAAGGTCATGTGCCTGACCGGTGTCGACTACTTCTCCACGCTCGGCTACCAGCCGGGCATCGCGGCGCTGGCCGCCGGCGCCCTGGCGCCGATCGCCACGCTCGTGCTGGTGGTCATCACCCTCTTCGGCGCCCTCCCGATGTATCGCCGGGTCGCCGTGGAGAGCCCGCACGGCGACGGCTCGCTGTCGATGCTGCAGAAGCTCCTGACCTACTGGCCGAGCAAGCTGCTGGTGCTGACGCTGCTCGGCTTCGTCATGACCGGGTTCATCATCACGATCACCCTGTCGGCGGCCGACGCCACCGCCCACCTCGTCGAGAACCCCCTGCTGCACGCCACGCTCGACGGCCACGAGGTCCTCCTCACCCTGGTGCTGCTGCTGGGGCTCGGGGCGGTGTTCCTCAAGGGCTTCTCCGAGGCCATCGGCGTCGCCGTCGTGCTCGTGATCGTCTACCTGTCGCTCAGCGCCGTCGTCGTGGTCGACGGCCTCATGGCCATCGTCGCCAACCCGTCGCTGATCAGCGACTGGGGTGCCGCGATGACGGCGAGCCACTCGGCGCCGTTCGGGATCATCGCGGCGGCACTCCTGGTCTTTCCCGCCCTGGCGCTCGGCCTGTCCGGCTTCGAGACCGGCGTGGTGGTCATGCCCCTCATCCAGGGCGACCCGGGCGACACCCGCGCCAAGCCGCGCGGCCGCATCCGCAACGCCAAGAAGCTCCTGACCACGGCCGCCTGCATCATGAGCGTCGCGCTGCTCGGGTCGTCCTTCGTCACCACCCTGCTGATCCCGCCGGCCGCGTTCAGGCCCGGCGGGGAGGCCAACGGGCGGGCTCTGGCCTACCTGGCGCACGAGCGGCTCGGGGACACCTTCGGGACGGTGTATGACGTGACCACGGTCGGCATCCTGTGGTTCGCCGGGGCCTCGGCGCTCGCGGGGCTGCTCAACATCGTCCCCCGCTACCTGCCGCGCTACGGCATGGCCCCGGACTGGGCGCGCTCGACCCGGCCCCTGGTCTGCGTCTTCGTCCTCATCGCCGCGATCGTCACCGTGCTGTTCGAGGCCAAGGTCGACGCCCAGGCTGCGGCCTACGCCACCGGCGTGCTGGCGCTGATGACCTCCGCGGCCGTGGCGGTGTTCCTCACCGAGCTGCGCCGCGGGCACCGGCGGACCTCGATCGTCTTCGGCGTGGTCAGCGCGATCTTCGTCTACACCTTCGTCGTGACGATGGCCTCGCACGCGGGCGGCCTGGTGATCGCCCTGGTCTTCGTCGCGCTGATCATGATCATCAGCCTGTGGTCGCGGGTGACCCGCAGCCGTGAGCTGCGCGTGGCCGGCGTCGAGATCGACGACGCCGCCGACGTCGTCCTCGCCCGGGCCGCGCTCGGCCGCCAGCCGATCCGCTTCATCGCCAACAAGATGCAGGCCGGTGACCTGGACGAGTACGACGAGAAGGAGCGCATCGTCCGCGAGCGCAACCACATCTCGCCCAAGGACCAGATCGTCTTCCTCGAGGTGCGCATCAACGACGCCAGCGACTTCACCTCACCGGTGCAGGTCACGGCGGGCCGCGCCGGCACCCACCAGATCCTGCGCTGCTCCGGCACCTCGGTCTCCAACGTGCTCGCGGCCTTCCTGCTCTACGTCCGCGACCTCATGCCCGAGCCGCCGCACGCCTACTTCGAGTGGAGCGAGCGAGACCCGATGGACAACGTCCTGCGCTTCCTGTCCGGCGGCGAGGGCGACATCCCGCCGCTGACGCACGAGATCCTGCGCATCGCCGAGCCGGACCCGGCCAAGCGGCCCCGCGTGCACGTCGGGGGCTGACGGGTCAGTAGGTCTGCAGCCCGCGCGCCCGGAACTGCTCGCGCACCCGCTCCACCAGCTCCGGCGGCGCCGGGGGCGTGTCCGCGAGGGGGTAGTCCACGCCGAGGGTCTCCCACTTGTCCCGCCCCATCTGGTGGAACGGCAGGACCTCGACGCGGGTGACCGTCGACAGCCGGGCCACGTGGTCGGCGACGGCGGCGACGTTGTCCGGCGCGTCGGTCAGGCCGGGCACGCAGACGAAGCGGACCCAGGTCTCGACGCCGTGCTCGGCCAGGCGGCGCGAGAAGCGCAGCGTCGGCTCGAGCTCGCGGCCGGTGACCTCGCGATAGGTGTCCGGCAGCCCGGACTTGATGTCGAGGAGCACCAGGTCGAGGTCGGCGAGCATCGCGTCGGTGGCGTTGGCGCCGAGATAGCCCGAGGTGTCCACGCACGTGTGGATCCCCAGCTCCTTGGCCGCGCGGAGCAGCCGACCGGTGAACGCCGGCTGCAGGAGCGGCTCGCCCCCGGAGATGGTGAGGCCGCCGTGCGTGGCACGGAAGACCCCGCGATAGCGCCGCAGCCGTGCGACGAGGTCGGCCAGCAGCACCGGCTCGCCCTTGGCGGAGTAGAAGGTGTCGGGGTTGTGGCAGAACTGGCAGCGCAGGGGGCAGCCGGCGAGGAAGACGGTCAGGCGGGTGCCGGGACCGTCGACCCCCGTCACCAGCTCCCACGAGTGCAGCGAGCCGAGCTCACCGGCGCGCACCGCCTCGAGGTGCTCGTGGTGCGACATCTCCCCCGCCGACGCGATGCCCGCGGTGCCGCGGCCGGTCGCCCTCAGCCGGGGGACGACCGGGAGGTATGCCGGACCGCCCGGGCCCGCGCCGACCCCGTCAGGCGTCGTGGTGGAAGGTGCGGGAGAGGACGTCACGCTGCTGGTCCTTGGTGAGCTTGACGAAGTTCACGGCGTAGCCGGAGACGCGGACGGTGAGGTTCGGGTACTTCTCGGGGTGCTCCATGGCGTCCTCGAGGGTGCCGCGGTCGAGCACGTTGATGTTGGCGTGGAAGAGGCCGGGCGTGGTGCCACGCTCGGCGCGCGCGGCGGTCATCTCGGCGACGCGCTCGGCATAGGTCCTGGTCGACATGGGGGTCTCCGTCCTGCTGATGGGTGCGGTGGGTGTGGTGGGCGTGGTCTGTGACGGTGCTCTGGGCGGGTGGTCTGTGCGCGTGGTCCGTGCAGGTGCTCCGGCAGGGTCAGCAGCCGGGCACGAAGCCGGCGTCGAGGATCCCGACCAGGTTGCCGACCTGCTCGTCCTTGGTGCGCCCGAGGCCGGCCGGCGTGATCGTGTTGGTGAGGGAGATGCCGTCGAGGGCGTCCTCGTAGTCGAGCTTGCCGACGGACAGCATCGAGGCGAGCATGCCGTGGCTGTCCATGCCGTTCTCGGGGTTGGCGCCCGGGGCGAACGGCGTGCCGGCCTCGTGACCCGACGGGAACGCGCCGGTGTTGCGGCCGTAGACGACGTTGGACGTGATCGTCAGCACCGACTGGGTGGGGATCGCGTCGCGATAGAGCGGGATCTCCTTGATCTTGGCCATCACCGTGTGGACCACGGCCGCCGCGATCTCGTCGGCCCGGTCGTCGTCGTTGCCGTAGACGGGGAAGTCGCCCTCGGTGACGTAGTCCACGACCAGGCCGGTCTCGTCACGCACCGGGGTGACGGTGGCGTAGCGGATGGCGGCCAGGGAGTCGGCGACGATGGACAGCCCGGCGATGCCGCAGCCCATCGTCCGCACGATCTCGGAGTCGTGCAGCGCCATCTCCATCGCCTCGTAGGCGTAGCGGTCGTGGCAGTAGTGGATGATGTTGAGGGCCTCGACATACGTCCCGACGACCCAGTCGAGCATCTCCTCGTAGCGCTGCCACACGTCGTCGAAGTCGAGCGGCCCGTCGCCCCGGACCGGCTCGTGGCCCTCGACGACCTGCTTGCCGGACATCTCGTCGCGGCCCCCGTTGATGGCATAGAGCAGGGCCTTGGCGGCGTTGACCCGCGCCCCGAAGAACTGCATCTGCTTGCCGATCCGCATCGGGGACACGCAGCACGCGATCGCGGCGTCGTCGCCCCAGTGACCGCGGATCTGCTCGTCGGCCTCGTACTGCAGCGACGAGGTCTCGATCGAGATCGCCGCGCAGAAGTCCTTGTAGCCCTCGGGCAGCGAGGGGTCCCAGAAGATCGTGATGTTGGGCTCCGGCGCCGGGCCGAGGTTGCGCAGCGTCTGCAGCAGCCGGAAGGACGTCTTGGTGACCAGCGTGCGCCCGTCCTCGCCGAGGCCGGCGTCCGACCAGGTGGCCCAGTAGGGGTCGCCGGAGAAGATCTGGTCGTAGTCGATGGTCCGCAGGAAGCGCACGATCCGCAGCTTGATGACGAGCGCATCGATGATCTCCTGGGCGCCCTCCTCGGTGAGGGTGCCGGCGGCCAGGTCACGCTCGACGTAGACGTCGATGAAGCCCGAGAGCCGGCCGATGCTCATGGCCGCACCGTCCTGGGACTTCACCGAGGCGAGGTAGCCGAAGTAGGTCCACTGCACCGCCTCCTGCGCGGTGCGGGCCGGACGCGACAGGTCGAAGCCATAGCTCTCACCCATCCGCCGGAGCTTCGTGAGGGCCTTGATCTGCTCGGCGTGCTCCTCGCGGTAGCGCGCCCAGTGCTCGCTGAACGGCTGGTCCGCGACCGCGTCGCGGTCCCGCTCCTTGGCCGCGATCAGCGCGTCCACGCCGTAGAGCGCGACCCGGCGGTAGTCACCGATGATGCGACCGCGGCCGTAGGAGTCCGGCAGCCCCGTGATGATGTGCGCCGAGCGCGCGGCGCGGATGCGGGGGGTGTAGATGTCGAAGACCGCCTCGTTGTGCGTCTTGCGGTGCTTCGTGAAGATCTCCTTGACCCGCGGGTCGGGCTCCTTGCCGGCCTCGGTGATCGCGGTCTCGACCATCCGCCAGCCGCCGGCCGGCATCATCGCGCGCTTGAGCGGTACGTCGGTCTGCAGGCCGACCACGACGTCGTCCTGCTCGCAGATGTAGCCCGCCGGGAAGGCGTCGACGTCGGCCGGGACGTGCGTCTCGACGTCGTAGACGCGACGGGCCCGCTCCACCGAGAGGTAGTCGCGCTCCAGGGTGTCCCAGGTCGCGAGCGTCTTGGCCGTGGGGCCGGCCAGGAAGGACGCGTCACCCTCGTAGGGGGTGTAGTTGCGCTGGACGAAGTCACGGACGTCGATCTGCTGCTGCCACGGGCCGGGGGCGAACCCCTCCCACTCCGGCGCTGCGGCGGCGTCGGCCACCGGGACGGTGCGGGTCGGGGCGGACGTGACGGTCATGGGGGCCTTCCTCGACGGCGATGCCCGCGCCCGGACGGGGCGCGGGCATCGATGCCTGCTATGTGGTACGACCAATCTACGGACCGGACACCGGGCCACACGCGGGACCCCCACCCCTCTCGACGGGCATCCACCATCCGAGACGGACCGTCCGGTCGCCTGAGTGACCCGGCGGTGAGCGTCGCGGGCCCGGTCGAGATAGCCCGGTCGAGGGAGCCCGGTCGAGGGGGTGCCACCGTAACGACCGTCAGGAGGTCCAGGCGCGCCAGAGCGCGGCGTACTCGCCGTCCTGGGCCATGAGCTCGTCGTGGGAGCCGAGCTCGGCGACCCGCCCGTCGATGACGACCGCGATCCGGTCGGCGTCGTGGGCGGTGTGCAGGCGGTGCGCGATCGCGACGACGGTGCGGCCGGTGAGCAGGGCGTTCATCGAGCCCTCGAGGTGGCGGGCGGTGCGCGGGTCGATCAGGGAGGTCGCCTCGTCGAGGACCAGCGTGTGCGGGTCGGCGAGGATAAGCCGGGCCAGCGCGATCTGCTGGGCCTGGCCCGGGGTGAGCGGGGCGCCGCCCGAGCCGAGCTGCGCGTCGAGTCCCGCCGGGAGCGCCTCGACCCACTCCCACGCGTCGACCGCCCGCAGCGCCTCGACGACCTGCTCGTCGGTGGATCCCTCGCGGGCGAGGACGACGTTGTCGCGGACCGATCCCATGAAGACGTGGTGCTCCTGGGTCACCAGGGCGACCTCGGTGCGCAGCACGTCCAGGGGCAGGCGGGTCAGCTCGACGCCGCCGACGGTGACCGACCCCGTGCGCGGGGCGTGGATGCCGGACAGCATGCGCCCGAGCGTCGACTTGCCGGATCCGCTGGGCCCCACGATGGCGAGACGCTCACCGGTCAGCAGCGTCACGTCGATGCCGTGCAGGACGTCGTGGCCCTCGCGGTAGGCGTAGCGCAGGTCGCGGCCCTCGAGGGTGCGCCCGTGCGGCAGGTCCGGACCGGCCTCGCGGTCGGGCGGGACGGTGGCGATGCCGAGCAGGCGCGTGGTGGACGCCATCCCCACCTGGACGCGGTCGACCGTGTGCACGAGCAGGTCGAAGGGCCCCCACACGGCCTCGATGTAGAGCATGGCCGCCGTGATCTGACCGAGCGTCGCCCACCCCTGGGCGTAGCCGACCGCCCCCAGCGCGAGCGTCAGCGCCCGCGGGAGGCTGAACGCGACGTCCATGACGATGAACAGCAGGTTGCGCAGGGTCAGGGTGTAGCGCTCGGCCTGCGCGGACTCCTCGATGTCGCGGACACCCCGGGCTCGCCGGCTCTCGGCCAGGCGCAGCGCCTCGACGGTGCGCGCGCCCTCGACGGTCTCGGTGAGGGTCGTGTTGATCTGGGAGTAGGTGCCCGACTCGGTGAGGTAGCCCGAGGGTGCCCGCCGCAGGTAGCGGCGGATCTGGATCATGGCGAGCGCGGACAGCACGTAGGTCGGCAGGGCCAGCCAAAACGAGTTGGCCCCCATGGCGACGAGGGTGAGCAGCACGGTGACGCCCGAGATGATCGCCTCGGGCAGGGCCCAGCGGACGCTCTCGCTCATGGTGCCGACGTCGCGGGTCACGCGGGTGACCAGGTCGCCGGTGCTGGCCTGCTCGACGCGGGACAGCGGCAGGCGCAGGATCGCGCGGATGACGTGCTCGCGGGCCTGGGCCAGGATGCCCTGGCCCATGACGGCCGAGGACAGCTTGGCGACGTAGGTGAACAGGGCCTGCAGCACCACCACGGACCCGACGAGGATCGCGATGGTGGTGGCGGCGTCCAGCGCCTCGGTGGTGGCCCCGCGCTGGACCCGGCCGACGGTGTCGTCGACGAGCCCGCCGAGCAGCCGCGGCACCATGAGCCCGGCGACGGCGGCCAGCGCGTTGGCCAGGACGACGACCACGACGAGGGTGCGGCGCTGCCACAGCAGGGACCCGAGGAAGGTGCGCACCGCGGACTCGGACGCGACCGGCAGGCCGCGGCGTGGCCCCATGGCCTCGGCGACGAACGACCGCGCCCGCTGCTCGCGCAGGCGGTGACGCTCGCGCAGGGCCCGCACACGCTCCACCGGACCCGCCTGGCCCGGGGGCAGCAGGCGAGGGTCGAGACCCCGGTCCGGTCCATCGAGGCGGTCGGGGACGGCGCCGGCATCGCCCGTGGCACCGGCACCGGCAGCAAGCCCGGTCGCCGGTCGTGCATCCCGCCAGGTGTCGGCCGAGCTACGCGCGATCTCGGGGGCCAGCAGGTCGGTCATCGGTCGTCCTCCCCTCGCACGACGACGGAGCGGTATGCCGTGTCGCCCGCCAGCAGCTCGTCGTGACGCCCCTGCGCGACGACCCGCCCGTCGACGAGCAGGGCGATCTCGTCGGCGTGGTGGAGCAGGAGCGGGGAGGCCGTCATCACCACGGTGGTGCGCCCGGCGCGGTGCCGGGCGATGCGCCCGGCGATGCGGGCCTCGGTGTGGGCGTCGACGGCAGAGGTCGGCTCGACGAGGACCAGCACCTCGGGGTCCGCGGCGAGCGCGCGGGCCAGGACGAGACGCTGCCGCTGCCCGCCGGACAGGCCGCGCCCCCGCTCGTCGAGGATGCCCTGCCAGCCGCCGGGCAGGGCATCGTAGACGTCCTCGGCGGCGGCGCTGTGCAGCGCCTCCTCGGCCTGCTCGCGGGACAGCCGGCCGAGCGGGTCGACGGCCTCCTGCAGCGTGCCGGCGAAGACCTGGGAGGCGGTGTCGCTGACGAGGATCCGCTCACGGACGGTCGCGAGCTCGACGTCGCCGAGGTCGACCCCGCCGTAGGTGACGCCCCACGCCTCGGCGGCGCGCTCCCGGTCGGCGAGCACCAGCGCCTGACGGGCCTGCTCGCGACGGCGGCGCTCGTCACGGGCGGCGCGGCCCTTGAGGTCCTCGGGCAGGTCGGCGCTCACGACCGCGGAGGGGTCACCCGGGAGGTAGCGGCCGAGCCGGTCGGCCACGGCGGCGCTGTCGTCGGGGACCGCGGACACGACCATCGTCAGGACACCGGGACGCACGACCAGTCCGCTCCCGTGGTCCACCAACGGCGCGGGCCCGACGGGCAGCACGGAACCAGCCTGCGCGGCGGGCTGCCACGGCGGCTCCTGCTCGAGGACCGCCTTGGCCTTGCGGGCGGAGACGACCGAGCGCGTCCACTTCTGGGCGAACTCGAAGAACGTGCGCATGGGCTGCATGAGGAACAGGCCGTAGCCGAGGAAGGTCACGAGCTCCCCCACCGTGAGCTCGCCGACGGCGACCTGTCGCACGCCCAGCCACATCAGCGCCACCAGGAAGGCACCCGACAACAGCACGCCGGCCGCGTCGACCGCGGCCTGCCACGCGCCGGCCCGCACGCCGGCGCCGCGCACGAGCTGGGACTGGCGGGCGTAGCCGTCGCCGAAGGTCGCCTCGCCGCCGATGCCGCGCAGGATGCGCAGGCCCGCGACGATGTCGGTGGCGCGGGAGGTCAGGTCGGAGTTGCGGGAGCGCTCGATGCCCTGCCAGTGCTCCATCGGCCGCAGCAGGGGCAGCGCCACCAGCACGAGGATCGGCGCGACGAGCAGGACCAGCAGGCCGAGCCGCACGGACATGGACAGCACGATCGCGGCGACGGCGAGGTAGGCGAGCAGCTGGGACAGCGCGCGCGTCGTGACCTCGACGAGGGCGCCGAACTGGTCGCCGTCGCTGGACGAGACCGACAGCACCTCGCCGGTCGGGGTGCGCCGCAGCAGGACGTGGCCCAGCTGCAGCGCCTTGTTGGTGACCAGGCGCGTCGTGCCGTAGAGCGCGACCAGCCACTCCGCGACGATCACCGAGTGGTAGGCGATGCCGCTGACCGCGCCCACCACGGTGATCACGAGCAGCCCGACCAGCCAGGTGGTCGTCGCGCCGGTGTCGCGGGCGACGATGCCGTCGTCGATGGCCCGTCCCAGCATCCACGGCCCCAGCGTCTGCGGGACCATCCAGATCGTCGCGAGCAGCAGGCCCACCGCGAACAACCGACCCTGCATCCGGATGACCGACCACAGCAGCCACGCCGGCGTCCGGGTGTCCGGGACGACGGCGGCGGGATCGGCATACGAGCGTATGTCGGGAGGGAAGGCCAGCACCCTCGTCACTGTAGGTGCGGGGTGTGACACACCCCCACCCGTTTTAGCCCTCGCGAGCGGCCTCGTCGAGCCACCAACCCTCGACCAGGCCGGGCTCGCGCCCCGGCTCGATGAACCACTCCTGCCCGAAGCCGGCGGTGTAGATGTCGATCGGCATCGCGAGGAACATCTCGATGTCGGTCGCCTGGCTGCGGTGGCAGGCCAGCGCGGCCCGCTTGGTCTCGATCAGGCCGGACACGTCCACGCGCCAGTGGATCTCGGCCTCCGGGGTCCCGAAGGGGTTGCCGTCGTCCATCGGCGCGTCCGGGTCCCAGTCCATCGGCAGGCCCGCGTCCTTGGCCGCCTGGAACTGCTGCCGCATGTGGTCGCGGTTCATCGTGGACTCGAGCAGCCGGGGGCGTCGCTGCGCCAGCTCGGCCGCGCGGTGCGCGACGTGGTGCACCCGCACGTGGTCCGGGTGGCCGTAGCCCCCGTGCCAGTCGTAGGCGACGAGCACGTCGGCGTCCTCCTCGTCGAGGATCGAGGCCAGGCGGCCCGCCGCCTCGTCCAGGTCCGCGGAGGCGAACGCGTCGGCCGCGGAGTTCTGCTCCCACCCGCTCATGCCGGAGTCCGCGTAGCCGAGCCACGCCACCCGCGCGGTGCCCGTGACCTGCGCGGACGCCTCCGCCTCACGCCGGCGGTAGGCGACGACGGTGTCCCCCTCGGCCAGGTCCTGGGGCACCTCGCCGTGGTCGCCGTTGGTGCCGTAGACGACGACCACCCGGTGCCCCTGGGCCGAGGCCCGGGCCATGGATCCGGAGGTCTGGGATGCCTCGTCGTCGGGGTGGGCATGCAGGAAAACGACGGTCGCCATACGGTCAGTGTGGCAGGACCGCCGACGACCAGGTGCACGCGAGCGACGGAGGAGCAGGTATGACGACCGACATCCCGACCCACACCCTCAACGACGGCACGGTGCTGCCGCAGATCGGCTTCGGCACCTATCCGCTGCGGGGCGTCGAGGGGGTCGAGGCGATCACCAGCGCGCTGCAGACCGGCTACCGGCTGATCGACAGCGCCGTCAACTACGAGAACGAGCACGAGGTCGGCGAGGCGCTCGTCCGCTCCGAGATCCCGCGGTCCGAGGTCCTGCTCACCACCAAGATCCCCGGTCGCTTCCACGAGCACCAGCTGGCCGTGCAGTCGGTCGAGGACTCGCTGCGCCGGCTCGGCACCGACTACCTCGACCTCGTGCTGATCCACTGGCCCAACCCCTCCGTCGACAGGTACGTCGAGGCGTGGCAGGCGCTGGTCGACGTGCAGGAGCGTGGGCTGGTGCGCTCGATCGGGGTCAGCAACTTTACCGAGGCCCACCTCGAGCGGGTCATCGAGCGCACCGGGATCACGCCGGCCGTCAACCAGATCGAGCTCCACCCGGCGTTCCCGCAGGTCGAGATGCGTGCCGTCAACGAGCGCCTGGGGATCCGCACCGAGTCGTGGAGCCCCCTGGGTCGCGCCAAGCAGGACGGCCCGGTCGGCTCGGAGGCGGTCCTGTCGGCGGCCGAGGCGCACGGCGTGGAGCCCGCCCAGGTGGTCCTGCGCTGGCACGTGCAGCTCGGTTCGATCCCGCTGCCCAAGTCGGCGTCCCCGGAGCGGCAGCGCAGCAACCTCGACGTGTTCGGCTTCGAGCTGAGCGAGGACGAGATGGGGGCGATCACGGCGCTGGGCCGGCCCGACGGGCGGCTGTTCGGCGCGGACCCGGACACCCACGAGGAGATGTGACCAGGGGCGCCCCTTGCGCAAACGACGGGTGGGATCGACCACCCATGACGGTGGCGGATCCCACCCGATGATCGACGAACCACGACCAAGGAGCACGGCATGCCGACCACCCTCCACGACTTCACCGCGACCACCCTGACCGGCGAGGAACGACCGCTCGCGGACTACGCGGGTCAAGCGGTCCTCGTCGTCAACACCGCCAGCAAGTGCGGGCTCACCCCTCAGCTTGAGGGCCTGCAGAAGCTCCACGAGGAGTACGCGGACCAGGGCCTGGCCATCCTCGGGTTCCCCTGCGACCAGTTCGCGCACCAGGAGCCCGGGACCGCCGAGGAGATCGGTGAGTTCTGCACGCGGAACTACGGCGTCGCGTTCCCGATGTTCGACAAGGTCGAGGTCAACGGGTCCGGGGCCCACCCGCTCTGGGCCTGGTTGCGCAGCGAGAAGGGCGGCGTCCTCGGCGGCGCCATCAAATGGAACTTCACCAAGTTCCTCGTCGACCCGCAGGGCCGCGTCGTCAAGCGCTACGCCCCGACGACGTCGCCCGATGACCTGCGCGCCGACATCGCCCAGGTGCTCCCCGGCGACTGAGCCAGGGGCCGGATGGGCTCAGACGCGCGAGAGGCGCCGACCCCGTGCGGGGTGGGCGCCTCTCGTCATACGGCCGGCTCGCGAGGTCAGGCCTGCTTGATCGCGGAGACCTCGAGCTCGAGCTGGATCTTGTCGGAGACGAGCACGCCGCCAGTCTCGAGCGCGGCGTTGAAGGTGATGCCGAACTCGCTGCGGACGATGGTCGTGGAGCCCTCGAAGCCGATGCGCTGGTTGCCGTAGGGGTCGGTGGCCGCGCCGTTGAACTCGAAGTCGATGGTGACCGGCTTGGTGACGTCCTTGATGGTCAGGTCGCCGGTGACGCGCAGGGTGTCGGCGTCCGCAGCCTCGACGGCGGTGGAGCGGAAGGTCAGGGTGGGGAACGTCTCGACCTCGAAGAAGTCGCCGGTCTTGAGGTGACCGTCGCGGTCGGCGTTGCGGGTGTCGACGCTGGCGACCTGCGCGGTCAGCTCGATCTGGGCGCCCTGCAGGTCGGGGCCGGTGGTGGCGGTGCCCTCGAACTCGGAGAAGGTGCCGCGCACCTTGGTCACCATCGCGTGGCGGGCGACGAAGCCGAGCTGGCTGTGGGCGGGGTCGATGACGTAGGTGCCGTCGAGCTGCTGGAGCGTGGTCATGAGTTCTCCTCGATAGGTCCTGGTGGCTATTTGTTGAACTTTCAACTACCACCATACGCCGATCATTCCCGAAGTCAAGGAGGTCCGCGCCGGGAGGGGCGGCTCAGACGCGGCGCCGCAGCGCCAGCGGCAGGACCAGCCAGAGCCCCACCACCACGGCGCCCAGACCGGCACCGGCGATCCACCCGCCGGTCGACCCCGTCACCACCCACACGATCAGCGCCGCCGCCAGCACCAGCGTGATCGCCAGCGTCACGAACCCCGCCCGCGCCAGCTGGTCGGACACCTCGACGACCTGCTGCTTCACGCCCCGGCGAAAGAGCACGCGGTGGATGATCACCGGCGTCATGAGCAGCACGATCGACACGAGCGCGGCGGCCAGGACGACGAGATAGAGGTTCTCCTGCGCCTCCCCCAGCGTCGAGAACCGTTGCTGGAACGGCAGGGTGATCAGGAAGCCGGCCAGCACCTGGATCCCCGTCTGCGTGACGCGCAGCTCCTGGAGCAGCTCGTTCCAGTTGCGGTCCATCCGCTCCGCGTGCGTCTCGTCGCGTTCCTGGTCGATCGGATCCATCGGGCCTCCAGCTCGTCGTCACCTGCCACCAGAGACATACCGTGGAGGCATGACCGGCACACCCTGGATCACCTCGACGGACGCATCGGGCCTGGCGGTCCACACCTGGGACGGCGACGCCCCGTCCGGATCACCACGCCTGGTCCTCCTGCACGGCCTCACCGACAGCGGCCCCGCGTGGGAGGACGCCGCGAGACGGTGGGGGTCGGCATACCAGGTCATCGCCCCGGATGCCCTGGGGCACGGGCGATCTCGACGATTCACCCCCGAGGAGCTCGCCTCTCCCGACCCGATGCAGAGCGCGTATGACGCCCTCCGGGCCCTCGTCGCCCGCCTCGTCGACGAGGACGCGACGCCGGTGCTGGTCGCCGGTCACTCGATGGGTGGAGGCCTGGCCGCAGCGCTGGCCGCGCGGATGCCGGACGCGGTGCTGGCCGCCGTCCTGGAGGACCCGGTGTGGTTCGCCGGCGGGCCGGAGGTGGGGACCCCGCGGTCCCGCAAGGCCGCCCAGGACCGCGTCGCCGAGGCACGTCGTGCCCGCTCGGACCTGGACGCGCTGGTGGCGGAGGGCCGGACCCGCAACCCGAGCTGGCCGCAGTCCGAGCTGCGCCCGTGGGCCCAGGCCAAGGCCGACGGCGACGACGACTTCCTCGCCGTGGGTCGGGCCGTCCTCGACGAGCCGTGGGAGCAGATCGCCGCGGCCCTGCAGGTGCCCACGCTCGTCGTGACCGGCACCGAGTCGGTGATCATCGACCAGACCGTGCGGGCCGCGATCGAGGAGGTCGGCAACCCCCGCATCGAGGTGGCGGTGATCGACGGGGCCGACCACTGCGTGCGGCGCTCCCGGGGCGATGCCTTTCACGCCGTCGTCGACCCGTGGCTGGCCTCGCACGTCTGACCCGCCGCCGGTAAAGGCATCAGCCTGGCGAACGACGGCCGGTCGATGCCTTCGCCGCCGGTAGGTTTGGGCAGGTGAGCGACGGAGGAGACGGAGGAGACGGGGCGGCGTCAAACGAGGGGGCGGGGGGCGAGGTGGGCGGTGGCGCGTCATACGGCATCGACCCGGACGACCTGGCGACCACCCTCCGCGTCCTCGCGCAGCTGCCCGGGCTCCCCGCCGGCCACCCCGACATCGAGACCGTCAAGCGTGCGACCAGCACCATGCGCAACCGGATCCGCAAGGCCCGCCGCGCCGACGCGCGTCGCGAGGTCCGCGGGCCGCTGCTCGAGCACGACCGGCAGGTCCTCGCCGCCACCGCCACCGGCAGCCCGCTGCGCATCGACGACGAGACGCGCGGCATCCCTCTGGTCTCCCCCACCCCCGGCGCGGTCGCGGGCGAGCTGCACACACCGCGCGGCTGCTACATCTGCCACGACACCTACACGACCGTCGACGCCTTCTATCACTGGCTGTGCCCGCGCTGCGCCGCCGCCTCCCGCGAGCGTCGTGACCAGCGCACCGACCTGCGTGGTCGCCGGGCGCTCCTCACCGGTGGACGCGCCAAGATCGGCATGTACATCGCCCTCCGCCTCCTCCGCGACGGCGCCGACCTCACGATCACGACGCGCTTCCCGCGGGACGCGGCGCGCAGGTTCGCCGCGCTGGCGGACGCCGACGAGTGGCTCGACCGGCTCACGATCATCGGCATCGACCTGCGCGACCCCACCCAGGTCGTCGGCCTCGCGGACGAGGTCGCGAGCGCCGGCCCGCTGGACATCCTGATCAACAACGCCGCGCAGACCGTCCGCCGCTCCCCCGGCGCCTACTCGCACCTCGTCGACGGGGAGTCGCTCCCGCTGGCCGGCGCCGCGCTGCGGCCGAGGATGGTGACCTTCGAGCGGGTCAGCGAGGCTCACCCCGCGGCCCTGGCCGGGACCTTGCGCACGTATGCCGCCCAGCACCTGCCCGACGGGGCCGGCGCCTCCCCAGAGGCCACCCCCGACGTGCTCGCCGCACGCACGGCCGCCGAGATGACCGGGCTGGCCCTCACCGCGGGCCACGCCTCGCTCGACGCGCACCGCGCCGGCACGGCCGTGGACGCGGGTGGGCTCCTGCCCGACCTGCAGCGCACCAACTCCTGGACGCACACGGTCGGCGAGGTCGACCCGCTGGAGCTGCTCGAGGTGCAGCTGTGCAACGCGACGGCGCCGTTCATCCTGGTCAGCCGGCTGCGCCCGGCGATGCGGGCGGCGGTGGAGGCCGGCGCCCGGCGGGCCTACGTCGTCAACGTGTCGGCGATGGAGGGGCAGTTCTCGCGCCGCTACAAGGGGCCGGGGCACCCGCACACCAACATGGCCAAGGCTGCGCTCAACATGCTCACGCGCACCTCGGCCGGGGAGATGTTCGAGACCGACCGGATCCTGATGACGGCCGTCGACACCGGCTGGATCACCGACGAGCGCCCCCACGACGACAAGCTCCGCATCGCCGCCGAGGGCTGGCACGCCCCGCTCGACCTGGTGGACGGCGCCGCCCGCGTCTACGACCCGATCGTGCGCGGCGAGGCCGGCGAGGACCTGCACGGCGTCTTCCTGAAGGACTACGAGCCGCACCCCTGGTGAGCAGCACTCGCACCGACGGGCACTTGACTGCCCACCGATGTGCAGCATAATTCCCATATGACGACCTCCGAGAGCACCACCCGTCCCCCCTTCCACCTCGCGATCCCGGTGCACGACATCGAGGCGGTGCGCCCGTTCTACGGCGAGGTCCTCGGGTTCCCCCGGGGCCGGTCGGACGTGCGATGGACTGACTGGAACGTCGAGGGCCACCAGGTGGTCACCCACCAGGTCGACAACCACACCAACGCCGTCGCCGGCACCAACCCCGTGGACGGGCACGACGTGCCGGTCCCGCACTTCGGGCTCGTGCTCTCGGTCGAGCGCTTCCAGGAGCTGGCCGACCGACTCACCGCGGTCGACACCGACTTCGTCATCGACCCCTACGTGCGCTTCGAGGGCGAGCCGGGAGAGCAGTGGACGATGTTCTTCCTCGACCCGTCGGGAAACGCCCTGGAGTTCAAGGCCTTCCGCGACCTCGACCAGCTCTTCGCGGTGTGAGCGAGACCAGCACGCCCGGCGTCGACCAGACCGCGGCCGGGGCCGACGAGACCGGCGCCGGCACCCTGGACGACCAGTTCCTGACGGACGTCGGCACACGCCTGCGCCGCCTGCGCACCGACCGCGGCTGGACGGTGCAGCACCTGGCCGACCGCGCCGGGATCAGCCGTCGCCTGCTCACCCAGATCGAGCGGGGCCAGGCCAACCCGAGCCTCGTCACCATGACCCGGCTCGCTCGGCAGGTCGGCACCGACTTCCGGGCGCTGCTCGACCAGGACGGCACCGACACCCCCGTCACGGTCGGCGGTCCGGCCGAGCGGCGGCTCGTGTGGTCGACGCCGGCGGGGAGCACCGGTGAGCTGCTGCAGTCGGTGACCGGCGACCGCAGCGTCGACCTGTGGCGCTGGCGGCTGGCCCCCGGCGACTCCTACCAGGGCCAGCCCGACCCGGCCGGGTCCGCCGAGCTGTTCCACGTCCTCGAGGGCGAGCTCACGCTGAGCGTGGGCGCGGACCGGTGGAGCGTCCCGGCGGGTGGGTCGGCGCGGCTGGCGAGCGACTGCCGCTACGCCTACGAGAACCAGGGTTCCGAGCCCGTGACCTTCGTCCGGACGGTCTACCTGTCCCGATAGCCGGCCGTGCCGAGCCGGGCGCCACCCGCGCTCGCCCGGCAGCTCGTGCGGCAGCTCGCGCGTGGTGCGCGTCACAGCCGGTGGTCGCGCCGTGCGTGCCGCCCTCCGCAGCGCCCCGCTCCGCACCTGCACCCGCCTGCGCTGGCTCGTAGAGTGACGGGTGGACATCGCACTCACCGCGAAGAAGGGGTCACGCATGAGCCACACCGCCCGCCTAGAGCTCGACGGCACGTCATACGACCTGCCTGTCGTGGAGGGCACCGAGCACGAGCTCGGCATCGACATCAGCAAGCTCCGCTCCGAGACCGGGTTCATCACCCTGGACGACGGCTACGGCAACACCGGCTCGTGCAAGTCCGCCATCACCTACATCGACGGCGAGCAGGGGATCCTGCGCTACCGCGGCATCCCGATCGAGGAGCTCGCCGAGAAGTCCAGCTTCATCGAGGCCGCCTGGCTCGTGATCTTCGGCAAGCTGCCGACGCAGGCCGACCGCGACCGGTTCGCGGGGATGCTGACCGAGCACTCCATGCTCGACGAGAACATGAAGAAGCACTTCGACGGCTACCCCACCAACGCGCACCCCATGGCGATCCTGTCGGCCATGATCAACACCCTCTCGGCGCACGACCCCGAGGTGTGGGAGGCCGACGACGACGCGGGCATCGAGCGGGCCGCCGCCGTCCTCATGTCCAAGGTCCGCACCATCGCGGCCGCGGCCTACAAGTCCAGCGTGGGCGAGCCGATCGTCTACCCCCGCTACGACCTGCGCTACGGCGAGAACTTCCTGCACATGATGTTCTCCAAGCCCTACAAGGACTACGAGCCGACCCCGGCGGTGTCGCGGGCACTCAACCTGTTCCTGCTGCTCCACGCCGACCACGAGCAGAACTGCTCCACCTCCACGGTCCGCATGGTCGCGTCCTCCGAGGCCAACATGTTCGCCTCCTGCTCGGCGGGCGTCTGCGCTCTGTGGGGTCCGCTGCACGGTGGCGCCAACGTCGCGGTGATCGACATGCTGCAGCAGATCAAGGACCAGGAGATCCCGGTCTCGGAGTACGTCAAGAAGGTCAAGAACAAGGAAGACGGCGTGAAGCTCATGGGCTTCGGGCACCGCGTCTACCGCAACTTCGACCCCCGCTCCAAGATCCTGCGCGCCGCGGCCGACGACATGCTCAAGGAGCTGCAGATCGAGGACCCGCTGCTCGACATCGCGGGCGAGCTGGCCGACGCGGCCCTGTCCGACGACTACTTCGTGGAGCGCAAGCTCTACCCCAACGTCGACTTCTACAGCGGCATCATCCTGCGCGCGATGGGCCTGCCGACCAACATGTTCACGGTGATGTTCGCGATCGGTCGCATGCCCGGCTGGATCGCCAACTGGAAGGAGATCCACGACGACCCCAAGGGTCGGATCTACCGTCCGCGCCAGATCTACACCGGCCCCACCGACCAGCACTGGATCCCGCGCGACCAGCGCAGCTGACCCCTCACCCGAGCCACGGCGGCCCCCACCTGATCGAGGTGGGGGCCGTCGCGTTGTGGGGCAAGTTCGCGGTCCCGATGCACCTTGGGCGCACCAGGGACCCCACCACGGGACAAAATCGCGGTCCGGCCGCACCTCGCGCACACCTGGGCCGCACCCACCAGGCCGTATGACGCCCGCGCCCACCCGGTCGCGACGTCAGCGCGCGGCGGCGGGGGCGAGGTCGTCGCGGACCGGCTCCAGGGCTCGTGTCGTCAGGTCGTGGACGATCCCGATCGCGAGGATCGCGGCCACGACGCCGAGAGCGTTGCCGATCACGCCGAGGACGAGGCACCGCTCGTAGAGATCGATCGCCCGGTCCAGGTCCCCCGCGCCGACCAGGTCCTCGACGGCGTAGGCGCGCCAGGCGGCATACCGACCGAGAACCACGCTGAGCACGAAGGAGATCCACCACACCCACAGTGGGGAGCGCAGCCGACGACGGCCGGGCACCCCGAGGCCCCGGTCGAGCTCGCGCATCGCGAGTGCGGGCAGGACCAGGTTGAGCATGGGGACGAACCACACCCAGGCGTGCCACCCCGGTCGGAGCCGGCCGCCGGCGCGCTCCAGCCGTGGGCTCGACGCGAGCTGTCCCTGCCAGTCGATCCAGCAGACCCCGGCCGCCAGGAACACGAGGGCGTAGACGACCATGGTGCCGACCGACCACTGGTCCAGGGAGACGAGCTGACGCTGGTAGGTCGCGTCGTCCGTGGCGGTGTCGTAGAAGGCCTCGACCGTGCTCATCCCCACCTGGAGCAGCAGCGCGTCCAGCAGACCGACCACGCCGACGAGGACGCCGACGGCGATCCCGAGGCGCCTGAAGCCGCGTCCGAGGCCGGGCCGCACGCTCACCCGACGGCCCCTCCCGTGGTCCCCGGGGTCCCCGGCGTCCCCGGGTCGTCCTGCACGTGCGTGTCGGGGCTGGTCCAGGGCGTGTCGGCGGGCCGGGTCGCGCGCTCGGTGAGGTTGCGGACCACCAGGATCGCGAGGATCGCCGACACGGCACCGAGGATGGTGCCCACCAGGTCCATCGTCACGGACGACGACATCAGCGACACCGCGTCCCCCACCTGACCGGCCTCCAGACGCGTGTCGGCCATGGAGCTCATCGCCGTCGCGATGCGGCTGACGACGAGGCCGAGCAGCCAGAGCACCCACCACGCCACCAGGGGCGGGCGCCGATCCCGGTCGGAGAAGTGCCCGAGCCCGCGGTCGAGGTCCCTGAGGTTCTGGAAGGGGAACCACAGGTTCGCGACGGGGATGAACCACGACCCGACGTGCCAGCCCGGCGACCGCCGCACCGCGCGACGGTCGACCCTCGCGCTCGAGGCGAGCCGGTGCTGCCAGACCAGCCAGCAGATGCCGGCGGCGAGCAGGAGCAGCAGATAGGGGACGAGCAGCTGGAGGGTGAGGCGGTCCGCGGCGTCGAGGTCGGAGTCGAGCCCTTCGCGGCCGGAACCGACCTCGCCGAGGAGTCGCAGCATCCGGATGCCCCCGGCGAGCTGGGCGAGCTCGAGGAGTCCCACGAGCCCGATCAGCACGGTCAGCGCCGTGCCGAGCGTCCGGAAGCTCCGGTCGAGGGGCGGTCCCGAGGGTGGTGCGGCGAACCAGCCCTGCGGCTGGTGGGCGGAGCTCTGCTGCATGGCGCCGGGCTCGTGGCCGGGCGACGTCGGTGTCGACATGAGCACAGTGTCCGCCGTGGACACGCACGGTGAGGAACGTTCGGGTTTGCCCCCCTCTTTCCTCACCCATTCGGGCGTATGACGACCGCTGATCCAGGCCCCCGCCACCGGGAGGCCTGGGGCCCCCTCTAGTCGAGGAGCCCGCGGATGTCGTCAGCCGTGACCGCGCCGGACATGGCGTCGCCGTCGTCGACGACCTGGGCGAACAGCTCGCGCTTGCGCTGCTGCAGCGCCACGACCTTGTCCTCGATGGTGTCCTCGGAGACCAGGCGATAGACGTTGACGTGCTTGTCCTGCCCGATGCGGTGGGTGCGGTCGATGGCCTGGGTCTCGGCGGCGGGGTTCCACCAGGGGTCGAGGACGTAGACGTAGTCCGCCTCGGTGAGGGTGAGCCCGAAGCCACCGGCCTTGAGCGAGATCAGGAAGGCGGGCTGGGTGCCCGTGCGGAAGTCCTCGATGCGCTCGGCGCGGTTGCGGGTGCGTCCGTCCAGGTAGCTGTAGTCGATGCCCTCACGGTCCAGCCGCTCGCGCACCAGCCGCAGGTAGCCGGTGAACTGGCTGAACACCAGCGCCCGGTGGCCCTCGGCAGCGAGCTCGCCGAGGTGCTCGACGAGCAGGTCGATCTTGGCGCTCTCGCCGGCCCCGGCGTGGGCCCCGTCGACGAGGGCGGGGTGCAGCGCGAGCTGGCGCATGGCGGTCAGCGCCCGCAGGATCGCGATGCGGTGCTTGCTGAAGTCCTCGTCGAGCAGCCCCAGCAGGCGTTGCCGCTCGCGCTGCAGGTGCCGGTCGTAGATGGTGCGGTGCCGCGGGTGGAGCGGCACCGTCACGACCTGCTCCTGCTTGGGCGGCAGCTCGCGGGCGACCTGCTCCTTGGTCCGGCGCATCATCAGCGGGCGGATGCGGCGACGCAGCGTCGTAAGGAGCTCGGCGCCCTCGCCGGCCTCGATCGGCTTGACGTAGGTGTCGCGGAACTCGACGGGCCTCGGATAGAGCCCCGGCGCAGCCACGGACAGCAGCGACCACAGGTCCATGAGGGAGTTCTCGAGCGGGGTGCCGGTGATGGCGAGCTTCATGCCCGCGTCGAGGCGGCGCACCACCTGGTAGGTCTTGGCCTGGTGGTTCTTGACGAACTGCGCCTCGTCGAGGACGAGCCCGCCCCAGCGCCGCGACAGATAGGCGTCCTCGTCGAGCCGGACCAGCGCGTATGACGTGACGACGACGTCCGCGCCCTCGATCACCGTCTCGAGCGTGGCACCGCTCTTGCGCAACGTGCTCATCACGGTGGTCACCCGCAGGTCGGGGGTGAACCGGGCGGCCTCGGAGGCCCAGGTGCCGACGACGCTGGTGGGCGCCACGATGAGCAGCGGGTCCGCGAGGTCGCCGCGCTCCTTGGCGCGCAGCACCATCGCGAGGGTCTGCAGCGTCTTGCCGAGGCCCATGTCGTCGGCGAGGATCCCGCCGAGCCGGGCCTCCCACAGCAGCGAGAGCCACTGGAAGCCGTCGAGCTGGTAGGGCCGCAGGGTGGCCTGCAGGCCCTCGGGCACGGGGCGGTCGCCGGAGGCGAGCCCCAGCAGGGCGTCGACGGTCTGCTGCCAGCGGCTGCTCTGGCGCTCGACGACCCCGAGCTCGACCAGCTCGTCCCAGAGCCCCGCGTGCAGGGCGTTGACCCGGAGCGGCCCGTCGGGCTCGTCCTGCAGGTCGGCCGCCTCGCGCAGGATCGCCGCAAGCGCGATCAGGCGCTCGTCGTCGAGCCGCAGCCACGTGCCCGAGGGCAGCACCAGCACCTCCTGGCCGGTGGTCAGCGCCACGATGAGCTCGCGCAGCGGCACGTCCTGCTCGTCGACGGTCACCGACACGTCGAGGTCGAACCAGTCGGTGCTCCTGCTGCCGTGACCGCCCGCGGAGGTCGCCGAGCGGGTGAGGGCGTCGGCCTCTGGGGAGTCCGGGCCGCCACCGCCCGCCGCACCACCGCCGGTCGCACCACCGTCGACCGCGCCACCGCCGTCGTCCGCGTCGTCGAGACCGAGGGACACGACCGGCGCCGACGTGGCCTCGACGTAGTCCGGCAGCTCCGAGGCCTGCTCGACGACGACGTCCGGGTCGTCGCGCAGGGTGGGCAGGACGTCGGCCAGGGCGATGGTCTGAGCAGGTTGCAGGGTGGCGCCGTGGGCGTGGGTCCAATCGGTGCCGATCGGCAGGGCACCCGCCAGGAGGGGTCGCAGCACGTCGTCGAGCCGACCCACGACGAGCGCCTCGGCCTCGTGGTCGCGCAGCCGCTCGGCCGCTCGGGCCGCGGGGTCGCGCGGCGACCAGCGCTGGGAGTGGCGAGCCCGCCGGGACGCCCCGCCGGCGGGGGGCGCGGGCACCTCGCGCGCGACCGGGTGGATGTCGACGTGCTGCCCCGCCACGTCGTAGCGCCAGCCCAGCCGGACCTCGGTGCGGTGCCCGGGATGCGGTGTCACCTGCACGAGCAGGCGGGGCTGGGCGGACGCCTCGGTCTCGAGGTCGGGGTCGAGCACCACGTGCACGCGGCGCCGCAGCGCCGGCAGCTGTTCGATGACGAAGCTCGGCCAGTCCTCCATCGGCACCCGCAGGGAGCTCTCGCGCAGCAGGGACTCCTCGACGCGCGTGAGCGGCGGGTCCAGCCCCACGATCACGAGGCCGTCGTCCGTGGTGGCGTAAACCCCGACGGCCGGGAGGCCGATCGGCTCGGTCTCGACGCCGTCGAGGCTGGGCGGGAGGGCGAGGTGGGCGCGCATGACGACCTCGGACCCGCGCTCGGTCTCCTCACGCTCCAGGTGCAGCTCGAAGCGGCCGGACTCCTCGGGCACCAGCACCGGGCGGCCCTGCTCGTCGACGAGGGCGACCCCGGACTGCTCGACGTCGCGCAGCAGCCGCACCGCGGCGGGGCCCACCTCGCCGAGGGTGACGCGCTCGACGGCGGCGTAGGCCGAACCCGTGCGTCGAGCTCGCACCGCGCGCGTGATCTCCTGCAGCGCCTGCTCCTGCAGCGGGTCGATGTCGGCCTTGACGGTGCCGTAGAGCGCGCCGGGGTCGAGCCCGGTCCAGCTGATGCCCGTGCGGATCCACCCGCGGGCGCCCTCGACCAGCGGCGTCATCGTGATGCTCGAGCCCCAGTCGCCACGACCCCGCGGCGGCTGGGTCACCGCCAGCTGCAGAGCCACGCGATCGGGGACGTCCTCGGCCGCCACCGCGCCGAGGGCGTCGCGCCAGTGGGCGCGGTGGGCGGGCGGCATACCTCGCCACCAGTGACCACCGGAGTCGTCGAGCGCGCCGGACTCGGCGCGCTCCTCGGCGTCGCGGACCTGGGCCTGCAGGATGAGGGCGACCACGTGCTTGCAGTCGGCGCCGACGGGGCAGGTGCACGACGAGGTCCAGCTCGAGTGCCCGGGTCGCCCGGGATGGTCGCGCAGCTCGGCCCAGGCGGCGTAGGGCTTGGCCCGGGACCCCTCGACGGTGCCGTGGAGGCGCCGACGATCACCGGACGGGACGATGTCGAGCACCCGATCTCGACGGGCATAGGCCTGCCCGCGCTGGACCGATCCCGACCCGCACAGGCGAGCCAGCACCACCGCGTCCAGATCGGTCAGGCGGGTCGCCTGCACCAGCTGCACCACTGAGACCTCCTCGACCACCCCGACTGCCCCACCCTAGCCACCAGGACCGACAGACCCCGACCATGCCCAGGAGGCAGACGCCCGGCGAGCGGCCGGTCAGCGCTCCCGGGACAGGCTCCACGAGTCCCCCACAGACCTCAGGAGGCGCCCGCGAAGGAGTCGTCGGCGACGTCCATCGAGGCAGGCCCCGGACCGGGCTCGCGCACGAGACGCGCCGCCACGTCGACGGCCTGCACGGGATCGGGCGGCAGCAGCGCCGCACCCAGCTCGCGCGCGACCTCGGGACGGGCCCCACCACCTCCGAGGGCCGTGCGGTACTGCGCGCACAGCCGGCGCATGCTCGCCGACCGCGAGGTGAAGACCGAGGGGCGGGAGCCGGCCAGGACCAGCAGGTCGGCCGAGGACTGACGACAGGTCACCGCGATGGCCGCGGTGGGGGTGTCCGCGCCGAGCAGGAGCACCCGCCAGCCCTCGCGCTGCAGGAGCAGGGCGAAGCAGCTGAGCACCAGGTCGTGCCGCTCCCCGGGCGGGCAGGCGAGCACCGCCGTGTGGCGCGTGCCGGGCTCCACCTCGAGCGCCAGCGCCGACAGCCGTCGCGCGAGGACGCCGCTGGCCAGGTGCTCGTGCGCCACGCCCAGCCGTCCGCTCTCCCACTGGTCACCGATCTCGCGGAGCAGCGGCATGAGGACGAGCTGGATGACGTGCTCGACCGAGCCCGCGGCGAAGGCGTCGTCGAGCGCGCTCCCCAGGGCGACGGGATCGAGGGCGGCGACGGCCGTCAGGACGGCGTCGACGTGGGCGGACGCGTCGGTGAGGACGGCCTGGCCCCGCTGCGGGCCGCGGCGTGCGACGTCGCCGAGCGCCACGGGGGGCGGGAGATGGTCAGGCACCGGGATACCGTACGACGCCCGCCCTCACCGCCGGGCGGGATGCGTCCGGACGGGTGACGGGCGGTCCGTCATACCTGCGTGACCCCCACGACGATGCTGTCGACCACCCGCTCCGACAACGCGTCCACCGCCTCGGGCGGCAGCTCGCGCAGCGGACCCTGGACGACCAGCATCGCGAAGCCGTGCACCGCCGACCAGGCCGGGACCTCGGCGTGCAGGCGCCGCTCCGGGGGCAGGCTGCCGTCGACCACCATCTGGTCGAGGGCGTCGGACAGCAGCTGGTATGGCGTCCGCCCGCTGTCACCGTAGGCGACCGGATCCTCGGTGCGGGCCCGGTCGACCGGCTCGAGGTAGGCCGCCTGGAAGAGCCCCGGATCCGCCCTCGCGAAGTCGATGTAGCCGAGCCCGACGGCCCGCATCCGGTCCCGTCCGGCGGGCTCGTGCAGGGCGTCGAGTCGGCGCTCCATGGCGCGTGCCGACATCCCCTGGCCGTGCCCGGCGACGACCAGCATGAGCGCGTCCCGGTCCGCGAAGTGACGGTAGGCGGCGTTGACGGACACCCCCGCCCGCCGCGTGATGTCACGCAGGGTCACCGCGTGGGGGCCGCTCGTGCGGGAGACGTCGATGGCCTCGCGCAGCAGGGCGGCCCTGAGGTCCCCGTGGTGATAGCTGGACCTGCGGGGTGTTGCGGTCATCACACCTCCATGTATACGGTGTTCACATCCTACCCCGTGGCACCCCCCACGATGTCATCGGCCCCCCTTCCACCGTCCGCAAGGAGCACCGCCATGACCGCACGCACCACGGCCCAGACCCCCGGCACCCCCACCTGGCTCGACCTGTGGGTCGGCGACATCCCCGCCACCGCGACCTTCTTCCGGGACCTGCTGGGCTACGACATCCCCGACGGCACACCGGAGTTCGGCGGTTACACCGTCGCCCACCGCGACGACCGCTATGTCTTCGGCATCGGCACGGAAATGCCCGGGCAGCAGCACGACCTGGCCTCCCTCTATCTCGCGACCGACGACGTCGAGGCGACCGTGGCCAGGGCGCAGGAGCTCGGCGCCACGATCCTCAAGGAGCCCACGGAGATCCCCGGTCACGGCCACATGGCCGTCGTCACCGACCCCGGCGGCGTCACCGTGGCCTTCTGGCAGGCGACGGGGATCGTGGGATACGGCGCGGTCGACGAGCTCGGCTTCCCGTGCTGGCAGGACTGCCTCACCGGCGACGTCGAGCGGTCCGCCGCGTTCTACCGCGACCTGTTCGGCTTCGCCACCGAGCCGATGGGCGACGGCGTGCTGCTCGCCAGGCTCGGCGACGACGGCCACTTCACCATCGGGGCCTGCACCGAGGTCGACGACCCGCACTGGGTGTCCTACCTGCTCGTGGAGGACCTCGACGCCATGACGGCCCGCGCCCGGTCGCTCGGCGCGTCGGTGACGATGGGGCCGATGGACATCCCCTTCGGACGGTTCGTGCACCTGACCACGCCCGGCGGCGCGCCGTTCGGCCTCTTCCAGGGCACCGGCGACCTGCCCGCCGAGGCCTGAGGTGCACGAGCTGCACGGCACCGTCTCGCACGACGACGGCCTGACCCTCACCCTGACCCGAGACGTCGCGATCCCCGTCGAGGAGCTGTGGTCCTGGATCACCGAGTCCGACCGCACCGCCCGGTGGTACGGCCCGTGGTCGGGCGAGGGCCGCGTCGGCGCCACGATCCAGGTGACGATGGCGAGCGAGGAGGGATCCCCGACGATGGGGATGCGCATCACCGAGTGCTCCCGCCCGCACCGCCTCGGCCTCGCCTCGGATGCGCCGCCGCCGTTCGCGTGGCCCGTCGCCCTGGAGTGCGCGGCGCGAGACGGTGGCTCGTCGATCACGTTGCGGCACACGCAGATCCCCGCCGAGATGTCCCTGGGCGACATCGGACCCGGGTGGGAGTTCTACCTCGACCACCTGGTCTGCGCGATCGAGGGACGCGAGGCGGCGCCGTTCGAGGACTACCTCCGGGACCTGTCCGAGCGCTACGCCGCCCTCGCCTGACCCGCCCCCTCCCCCCAAGATCGTGAGTGTTTCGTCCACCTTTCTTGGACGAAACCCTCACGATCTTTGGGGGGCGGCATGGAACTGGGAGGGGGCGGGAGGCGCTTGAGCCGAGGGGTGGGGACGTCCCGACATCGGGGCCGCTTCTGGTGGTGATGGCCACCAAGAGTGGCCCCGATCCTGCGGAGGCGCGGCGCCACCTGTCAGCCCCGTCGTCGGGGAGCTTTGGTGCTGCCTGGGCGACACCTTGTCTCCCCAACGACGGGGGCTCGTATGCCGGAGGCCGCCTGCCCTCACGCGGGGTGGGGGCGGGCGGCGCCGGCATACGGCCTCGGTCAGCTGGTCGGCGAGGTGAGGTCGTAGACCGTGGTGCCGCCCACCGTCGTCGCCGTGTAGTGGGACTGCACCCACGCGGTGATCTGCGAGGCGGTCGAGGTGCTGTCGCTGCCGCCGGGGCCACCGCCGGCTCGCCCGCCGGAGACGAAGTAGTGGATCCGGCCGTCCGCGACGTACTGCTGGAACTCCGCGAGGGTCGGGCTGGCGTCGGTGCCGCTCCAGCCGCCGATCGCCATGACGGCGGTGTCGGTGCTGAGGATGTAGCCCGCCGCGGTCTGGTCGCCGACGACGGCGGCGGACCAGGTGGTGCCGGCGTCCTGCAGGAGCGTGGTGACGTCAGCGGCGGAGGTGGTGGTGCCCGTCGACGAGCCGCTGGAGCCGGCTGAGCTGCTCGAGCTGGCCGAGCTGCTCGGGCCGGTCTGCCCCGCCGGCGCCGGACCCGTCTGACCCGTGGGCGCCTGCCCCGTGGGCGCCTGACCTCCGGGAGCGCCGCCTGTCCGACCCGCGCCACCGGCCACGGCAGGCCCGCTCGTCGGCGTGGAGCCGGTGTGGCTCTGGCCGATCGTCGCGACCGTCCAGGCGGTGGTGCCGGCGAGGCCGCCGAGCGAGCCGACCAGCAGGGCCACGGCCGCCGCCTTGCGGAACCGCTGCTCGCCGCCCAGCGCCACGAAGCCCATCGCGCCGAGGGTGGTGACCGCCAGGGCGATCCAGCGCAGCGCCGGCAGCCACGAGTCCGCGTGGACGTGCAGGAGGTAGACGCTCCACACGCCCGCCAGAGCCACGGCGCCACCGAGGGCCACGCGCCACACGAGCGACGAGCGACGGTCCCAGGCGAGGCGCCCGCCGATGGCGATGACGGCGGCGAGGGCCGGGGCGAGAGCGACGGAGTAGTAGGGGTGCACCGTGCCCTCCATGAAGGACAGGATCAGCGCCGACACGAGCAGCCAGCCGCCCCAGAGGATCAGGGAGGCGCGGGCGGCCGAGGTGCGGGCGGCGCGGCCGGCGGCCACGAGCCCGGCGACGAGCAGGACGAGCGCGGTGGGCAGCAGCCAGGAGATCTCGGCACCGAAGGCCGACCCGAACATCCGGGTGATGCCCGTGGCGCCGCCGAACAGCCCGCCGCCACCGCCGCCACCACCGTTGCCCTCGCCGCCGAGGATCCGGCCGAGACCGTTGTAGCCGAGCGCGAGCTCCCACAGCGTGTCGTTGGTCGAGCCACCGATGTAGGGACGCGAGGACGCCGACCACAGCGACACGAGCGCGACGAACCAGCCGGCACCCACCACCATGGCGAGGCCCGCGGCCACCAGGTGAGCGAGACGCGTGCGCAGCGAGAACCGCGCGGCCACGAGGTAGGCCAGGGCGAACGCCGGCACGACCAGCAGGCCCTGCAGCATCTTGGTGAGGAAGGCGAAGCCGATCGCCGCGCCGCACGCCACCATCCACCACAGCGCCGCCTTGCCACGGGTGGTCTCGATCGCGCGGACCACGAAGTAGGCGGCGGCCGTCATCAGCAGCACGAGCAGCGCGTCGGGGTTGTTGAACCGGAACATCAGCGCGGCGACGGGGGTGATTGCGACCAGCAGCCCCGCGACCAGGCCGGCGACGTGGCCGGACACGCGGCGCACGGATGCGGCGGTCAGCGCCACGGTCCCGACGCCGGCGAGCGCCTGCGGCAGCAGCATCGCGACGCTCGAGAAGCCGAAGATCCGGCAGCTCAGCACCATCAGCCACAGCGCGACCGGGGGCTTGTCGACGGTGATGGAGTTCGCGGAGTCGAGCGAGCCGAACACCCACGCCGTGAGGTCCTGCGTCCCGGACTTCACCGCGGCGGCGTAGAAGTCGTTGGCGTAGCCGTTGCTCGAGAGGTTCCACAGATAGAGGGCCGCGGTCAGCGCCAGCAAGGCCCACAGGGCCGGCCGGGCCCACCGGGGAGCCGCCGCGTCTGAGGGTGTGGAGCCGGCGACGGTGGTCGCGCCCGAGGGGGTGGTCGGGTCGGAGGACGAGCCCGGCCGTATGCCGTCCGGCGCCCCGGCGGTCGCCCCGGTCGCCGTCTCGGCGCCAGGTGCGGCCACCGACGCCGTGCGCGGCCAGAGGCGGCGGCGCAGGAGTGGTGTGGTCGTGGTCATGTGCGGTCCTTGGCGTGGGGGCGGTGGGCGGTCCGACATACGACCTGCCCTCGGTCACCACCGACTCTGCGGCGCGGGACTATCGCGATCCGTTGAGGTTCCTGTGAGGCGCCCATGACCCGCGGGCTCACCCCCAGACGGCGCCGCGCAGGATCAGGACGCCCATGATCGCGAGGATCCAGGCGACGGTCTCGCCGCTCTGCCGCTCCATCCAGGCCGCGAGCCGCCGCAGCGTCGGCTCGACGCGTGACCCGAGCCCCAGCCGCAGGGCGAGCAGCACGAGGGCCGGCGCGATCATCAGGAGGCAGTAGCCCACGAGCACCACGGCGCGCCCCGTCATCGGCAGGGGGGACGTGCTGAGCATCCCGATCGCGGCGAGGTAGGGCAGCATCGACGCCGCCTCCACGGTGGCCGCCGCGAGCGCGAGCCCCACCAGCGCACCCGCGCCGCCGCCGGCCGCGTCGACACCCATGGCCCGGGCGCGCCACCGGCTCACGCGGGTCGCGGCGCCGTCGTTCGCGCGCTCGCTCCGCGCCTTGCGGTTGCCCGGGAGCAGGATGCCGATCGCGATCAGGCCGATCCCGACCACCTTGCGCGCGAGCTGCCCGGTCTCGGTGTCGAGCCAGCCTGACAGGTCGTCGAGGAAGGTCACGGCCCCGGCGCTCAGCAGCAGCCCGAGGACCCAGTAGAACGCGGCGATCGTCCCGAGGAACACGAGCACCCGCGCGGCGCGGATCCGGCCTGGCGTGAGCAGGAACCACACGGGGATCAGCAGCGTGCCGAAGCTCGTGGCGTCGATCAGGGCGAGCAGGACCAGCGGTCCGAGGAGTGCGAGTGTCATGCCCCGACCCTCCGCCCGCGCGGGTGCGTGGCGCGTCGGCCGGTCGGCCGATCCTCGCGGGTGGGGGCTACATCCTTCGGCGTATGCCGGAAGGGCGGCGTGCGTGCTGCAATGGCACGGTGAACCAGACCGCCGACCTGCCGCGGCGCGACGTCGACCTCGACGTGCGCGGGCCGCTGCTGATGGCGGTGGTGGGGCTGCTGCTCCTGCAGATCGACCTCGTCGACATCTGGGGCGACAGCCTGCCCGGGCCCGACAACCGGTGGTGGCACGCGGTGCCGCTGCTGGCGCTGTGCGCGCTGATGGCCTGGCGGCGACGACGGCCGATGACCTGCCTGGCGCTGGGGCTGGTGGTGTTCGTGGCCGAGGCGGCGTTCGGCGGGAGCGTGGGGTCGCTGCTGGTGACCATCGAGCTGGTCTATGCGGCCGGGCTGCACGGGCGGCGTCCCGTCGTGGACTACCTGGAGTGGGTGGTGGCCGGGGCCGTCCTGCTGTCCGGCGGAGTCACCCTGGCCGCGACCCGTGACCGGCGCCTGGCCGTGCTGACGGCGCTGACGGTGTTCGCCGTGTTCGGCACGTCCTACTGGTGGGGGGCCTCCAGCCGCAAGCAGCTGGACCTCGTCGAGGCCGAGCGCCGCCGCGCCGCCGACGAAGCCCGTCTCGCCGAGCTGCGCGAGGCCGACGCCCGCCGCTCCGAGCGCGAGCAGATGGCCCGTGACCTGCACGACGCCCTGTCCGGCAGCCTGTCCGCCATCGCGATCCACGCCGAGGCGGGGCTGCAGAGCGAGGCAGCACGCGACGAGGCCCTGCGGGTCGTGCGGGCGACCTCGCGCCAGGCGATGGGCGAGCTGCAGACGATGCTGACGGTGCTGCGGCCCGACCCTGCGGCGACCTCGTCCCCGCTGCTGCAGGGCCCGCAGGACCTCGCCGGCGTGGTCGAGCAGGCTCGCGCCCGCGGCCTGGCGGTCCGCCTCGAGGTGTCCCCCGACCCGCTGCCGCCGCTGCCCGCCGCGGTCGGGCAGGCCGCCCACCGGGTGCTGCAGGAGTCTCTGCACAACGTCGGTCGCCACTCCCCCTCGCGGTCCGCCGTCGTGGGGATCCGCGCCCACGGCGACCTGGAGCTCGAGGTGGTGTCGGTCGGCGGAGCGCCGGCGCCCTCGTCGAGCTCGGCGGGCTCTGCGGGGTCGGGGTCCTCGGGGTTGGGCCTGCACACGATGCGGGAACGCGTCACCGCCCTCGGCGGCTGGCTGGACGCCGGCCCATCTCCCTCGCCCGCTGCCGGTCGAGGCGACGGTCCGGGCGGAGGTGCGGACAGCGTCTCCGGCGGTGGCACGGAGCAGTGCGGCGACCCCGAGGTGTGGCAGGTCCGCGCCGTCATACCGCTGCCCTCTGCAGGAGAAGCCACATGATCACCGTCCTGCTCGCCGACGACCACGCGACCGTGCGCTCCGGGCTGCGGCTGCTCCTGTCCGCGCAGCCCGACCTCGAGGTGATCGGCGAGGCCGGCGACGGCGCCGTGGCCGTCGCGCAGGCCCGCGCCCTGCGGCCCGACGTCACGCTCATGGACGTCCGGATGCCCGGCGTCGACGGGTTGGCCGCCACGGAGCAGATCGTCGCCGCCGGGTGGTCGCGGGTGCTGGTGCTGACCAGCTTCGAGGTGGACGAGTACGTCGCGGGGGCGCTGCGGGCGGGCGCCGACGGCTACCTGCTCAAGACGGTCGACGCGGGTCCGCTGGCCGACGCCATCCGTCGGGTCGCCGCCGGCGAGGCGGTGCTGGCGCCGGAGGTGACGCGGCAGGTCATCGCGGGCTTCGCCGCGGCGCAGGCACCGCGCACGCCCCCGACCAGCCTCGATGGCCCCGCTGCTGCCGCCGCGGCCGACCGGGTCGCCCGCCTCCACGACCTCACCGACCGCGAGCGCGAGGTGCTCGAGGTGATCGCGCAGGGCCTGTCCAACGCCCAGATCGCCGCGGCCCTGACCATCAGCGAGGCCACCGCCAAGACGCACGTCTCCCGCGTCCTCGCCAAGCTCGGCTGCACCTCGCGCGTGCAGGCCGCGATCCTCGCCCGCGAGGCCGGCGGCTGACCGCACGTCCCCGCCTCCACGCGTGAGAGGGCACAACACGTCCTCGCCTCCACGCGTGAGAGGGCACGCCTTGCCCCTCCACGCGTCCGCGAGCAATCACGTCCGCCCTCTCCCTGATCCGGCCCCGGCAGCGGGGAGCTTTGGTGCTGCCATGGCGACACCAAGCTTCCCCAACGGCGGGGGTGGGGCGCCGTGGGCGGGCGCGTCATGGCGTCATGGCGAGACGGGACGGCGAGCGGAGGTCAGGCGCGGCGCTGGCGGCGACGCTCGACCGCGCGCGTCACGGCCCGCCCGACCCACGTGATCGGCACGTCGCGCCCGGTGGCGGCGTGCTCGACCGCGGTCTCCTGCAGCAGCACCGGCGTCATGGAGGCGAGGGCCCCGAGGCGCCCGGCCACGAGCACCTGGTCGCCGGGGCGCAGCAGCATGTCCTCGTCGGGCATGTGGTGCGGGGTGCCGTCGCGCATGAGCACGAGAGGGACGACCGCGAGCATCCGCTCCCGGTCCTCGGGGTCGCGCAGCAGGTCGCGGAGCCTGAAGTCGTGGTTGCGCACCCAACGCGTGAGGGCGGGCGCGTTGCGGAGGTCGATGGTCACGAGGTCCCGCTCGGGGGCCTTGCGGCCGCACCGGTCGGTGAGGCGGGTGAGCGCGGCGGCCGCCCAGTCCTCGTCCTGCCCCAGCGCGTGCTCGACGAAGGTCCAGAAGGTCGGCGTCACGACCCGCGCCAGCACCTCCGAGGCGACGAGGTCGCTGGGGGTGTAGACGGAGTCGATGTCGAGGGCGCGCACCAGGGCACGGCGCTCGGTGGAGTGCTGGCGCACGACCACGAAGATCTCGGGGTCCACGAGGCGCGCGTGCTCGGCCATGGCGAGGTTGAGGGTGTCGCTGTCGGACCCGGCGATGAAGCCCGTGGCTCCCCGCAGCTCGGGGTAGCCCTCGTGCGGGTCGACCCACTCGACCTCCTGCCCGGCCCGGCTGAGGTCGTTGCAGATCTCGTCGCGGAAGTGGCCCTCGGCCGCGACGATCCAGCGACCGTCGTGCTTGTCCTCGCGCCGGGCCTGCAGCGGCATGCCCGCCGAGCTCATCAGCCACGAGACGAGGTGGAAGGTCGTGGGGCGCTGCATCGCGAGCAGCAGGTAACCCCCGAACCGGTCGCTGGGGTTGATCACGGCGGCCGCGCTGAAGTCGTGCATGCGTTCCTCGGTGACCCGGCTGTGGCAGCGCGCGAGGACGGGCAGCTCGGGACGCAGGAGGTCGACGCACATCACGACGGCGAGGTTGACGTCGTCGTCGTCGGTGAGGGCGATCACGCCCTCGCAGTTGGGCAGCCCCAGCCCAGCCAGACCGAGGACCCCGGGCAGGGAGGCGTCGGCGTCGATGCCGGGGACGTCGGCGTGCAGCTGGTCGGACGAGAGCTTGTCGACGCGGTCCTTGTCGCTGTCGATGACGACCATCCGCCGCCCGGCCTCGTCGAGCTCGGCGCACACCGCGCGCCCCGACTGGCCGTAGCCCGCGACGATGAAGAACGGTTCCTTGATGGTCATCACGCGCCGGCGGAAGCGCTGCGTGGCCACCGCCTCACGGAAGGCCGCGTCCTGGAAGAGCGCGAGCAGCGTGCCGATCGCGTAGGCCCAGCCCACCACGGTGCTGTAGATCGAGAAGGTCACCCACAGCCGCTGGATCGCCGTGAACGGCACGATCTCGCCGAACCCGATGGTCGTCGCGGTGTAGCTGATGAAGTAGAACGCGTCGAAGGGCGAGATCCGCTGCCCGTCCTTGCCGGGGATCAGCGCCAGCCCGAACACCGAGATGGAGAAGATCGCCACGAGGACGACGAGCGGGGTGCGCATCCGTCGGAGCACGAGAAAGATCGCGTCGGTCGAGGGCACCTCGGTGGGGACGCGGACGCGCTCGCGCGGTCGCCGCACGCCGTGCTGTCGGGTCGAGGGGCGCGCGAAGAAGAGGAGAAGCGGGTTGGTCATGCCCGCACCTCCTCGTCGGACGCGCCCTGGTCAGCCATGACGGGAGCGGTATGCCGCAGCCGGGGTCACCGGCGGCGGAAGGACACCGTCTCGGCGACGAGCAGCACCAGCGACACCATGTTGGCGAGGGCCGCCCCGCAGGCGAGGGAAACGACGCTCGCGATCTCGGGACCGGTGATGGACTCGGAGTGCGACGACGTGAAGTAGATGTAGAGCGACGCGGCGGCGATCAGCTGCAGCACCGCGACCAGGCTCGTGGCGAGGTGGGTGGCGCCGATCTGCGTGCGGTCGCCGAACTTCAGCACCAGGGCGACGACGTTGACCACGATCGCGGCATACAGCTCCCAGATGTTGTGCATGTCCGGGTCGCCGAGGTCGCCGACGACGAAGCCGAAGTTCACCGTCGCCGCGAGCAGCACGAAGAACCCGAAGATGACCTTCTCGAGATTCACCCTGCCGAGGCTACCTGCGCGGGCGCGGACATCGGGGACGGTCGACGCCGACCGGCGCATAACGATCTGTCGCGCCGACCTCCCCGACAGGCCGTGGATCAGGCGGCGGCGCCGGCGATGTTGCACATCCAGGCGACGCCGAACCTGTCGGTGACCATGCCGAACTCGTCGCCCCACATCTGCTTCTCGAGCGGCAGGGTCACCTGACCGCCCTCGGCGAGGCCGGCGAAGTAGCCGCGCAGCTCGTCGGCGTCGTCACCGGACAGGCTGCAGGAGATGCGGGCGCCGTCGTCGTGCGGCATGCCCTCGGGGGCGTCGGACACCATGAGCGTGTAGCCGGCCGCGGTGTCGAGCTGGCCGTGCATGACCTTGTCCGCATCGGCCCCCTCGGTGCCCATCTGGCCGAAGGTCATGATGCGGGGTTCGCCGCCGAAGACGGACGCGTAGAAATCGAGGGCCTCACGGGCCTGGTCGACGAAGGAGATGTAGGGGTTCAGGACGGACGACATGGTGGACTCCCGGTGGTTTCAGGAACGTCGGACGACGCGGTGGCGGGCTGCCAGTTCGCAGCGTAGCCGTGACCTAGGACACACCCCAGGGGCTGCGGACGCCGGCCACCCCGACGGGTGCCCGCACGCCGCCTGACGGTGGTCGCACCCGGCATACGACCGAGGTCGCACCACCCGGCCGGCGGGTCCCGACCATGGGCCGATGTGCGCGAGCGCCCGCGGGCGAGAGCGTGGAGCCATGACCACCCACGACCTGTTCACCGTTGCCATCGCCTTCGTCGTCGCCGTGATCCTGCTGGCCATGACGTCGGTGCCGTTCCTGCTCGACCTCGCCGACCGGGCGGCCGCCTGACCGGCGGCGTCCTAGGGTGGCCGTATGACGCGCACCACCGCCTTCGCCGGCCACCGGGTCCCTGCGATCGGCCTCGGCACCTGGAACGTCGGCGACTCCGCCGCCGCGCACGACGAGGAGATCGCCGCCCTCCGGGCCGGCCTGGACGCGGGGCTGAGCGTCATCGACACGGCCGAGATGTACGGCTCGGGCCGCTCCGAGGAGCTCGTCGGCGAGGCCCTGCGAGGACGACGCGACGACGCGGTCCTCGTCTCCAAGGTGCTGCCCTCCAACGCCTCCCGCCGGGGCACGGTCCAGGCCTGCGAGGCGTCCTTGCGCCGGCTCGGCACCGACCACCTCGACGTCTACCTGCTGCACTGGCGCGGCCACCACCCGCTCGCCGACACCGTCGCCGCGATGGAGGAGCTCGTCCGCGACGGCAAGATCCGGGCCTGGGGCGTCTCCAACCTCGACACCGAGGACATGGCCGAGCTGCTGCGGCTCGACGGCGGGCCGGCCTGCGCGACGGACCAGGTCCTCTACAACCTGTCCCGCCGGGGGCCGGAGCTCGACCTCTTCCCGATGCTGCACCGCCATCACGTGCCGGTGATGGCCTACTCCCCCATCGAGCAGGCCCGTCTGCTCGAGCCCGGCGCAGGGCTGCACGCGCTGGAGGACGTCGCCGAGCGTCACGGGGCGACCCCCGCCCAGGTGGCCCTCGCGTGGACGATCCGGGACCCCGGGGTCATCGCGATCCCCAAGTCCTCGTCGGTCGCGCACACCCTCGACAACGCGGGAGCGCTCGAGCTCCGCCTCTCCGAGCGCGACCTCGACGACCTGGACTCGGCCTTCCCCGCCCCGTCCGAGCCCGTCCCCCTCGAGCTCCTCTGACCTACCTCAGGTAGGCACATCCGCCCGACTTCGCACGCCAACCCGCTCAGGCCCACCCCGCCCGCAACCACCTGACGAGCCAGGTGCACCATGGTCGGAAGGCCGCCCGCGGCAGGCTGCCGCGCGGCCCTGCGCACGAGGAGGTGCGGCCATGAAGGTTGCCGTCAAGCTCGGCCCCATCGGCGAGGGACCACACATCGACACGTCCGGGCAGCTGGTCACAGACTCGGCGGGCACCCGCCTGGTGTCACGGCTCCTGCGGCTCTATCCCGAGGCGGTCGTCGTCGGCCCGGAGCCACGCACCGGGCCCGGCCTGCAGGTCGTCACCCTCGAGGACCTGGACCCGACCAGCACCCTGCTCGTCAACATGGAGCCGCTGGACTCCGTGGCGTGCTTCCAGGTGCTGCACCGGCACCTCGACGAGCCGCGCATCCTGAACCTCGTCTGGACCAACCCCAGCTCCTTCCACCACCCGGTCAACTTCGCGGCGCTGGGTCTGTCCTTCGCGATGTTCCCGACCTACTGCAACAGCGAGCGCACCGCCGGTGAGGTGCGTGAGGTCGTCCAGCACTGGACCGCACCCCACCTCGCCTCCCAGGCCCGGATCGACTGGACCAACCTCGGCGTCAACGTCGAGCGGGCGTCCACGCGCAGGCCCACGGACGTCCCGGTCGTCCTCTATCCCGCGATCACGCTCGAGCGCCGCAAGCGGCCGGGCCTCTTCATGGACGTGGTGCGGCGGGTGGCCCGACAGGTGCCGCTCCGCGCCGAGGCCCGGCTCCAGGAGCAGCACCTCACGTCGACGGCGGCGATGGACATGACGCGGGAAAAGTGGATGTGGGTCGGGCCCCTCACGACCCGCGACGGCTACTGGGACGCACTGTCGAGGACGACGGCCTTCCTGGCCACCGCGGCCCAGGAGTCCTACGGGCTGGAGTATGTCGAGGCCATGCTCGAGGGCGTGATCGGCATCCTCCCCGACACCGGGTGGGCGCGGGCGCTCGTGCCCGAGCGCTACCCCTATCTCTACGACTCGCCCGCCGTCGCCGAGCAGCTGCTGCTCGAGGCCCTCCGTGACCCGGAGGCCTGCCGTCGCGAGCTGGACGCCTGCGTTGGCGGCAGCTTCACGGCGTGGATCGCGGCCCGCCACAACGACGACGACTTCGAGCACGCCTTCACCACGCGGGTGACCGAGTGGTTCGGGGCGGGTGCGGCGACGCACGAGCCGATCGTGCACCATCGCGAGCGCCTCGCCTGAGGGTCGGGCGCCAGGGGGCCATGCCCATGCCGTATGACGGGACAAACCCGTCATACGGGGAACGGTCTCGCGCTCGGTAGGATCACGGTCGTCAGTGACGACGCCCTGACGTCCCCCTCCCCAGCGAAGGTCACCCATGTCCCAGGCCTCCCTCGCGCCCGCCCCGCGCACCGTCCACCCCGTCGACCAGGTGCCCCCGGCGCCGAAGCTGGCGGTCCTCGGGCTGCAGCACGTCCTCGCGTTCTACGCCGGGGCGGTGATCGTGCCGCTGGTGATCGCGCAGGCGCTGAAGCTGAGCCCGCAGGACACGGTCCACCTCATCAACGCCGACCTGTTCACGTGCGGCATCGCCTCGATCATCCAGGCGGCCGGCTTCGGCAAGGTCGGGGTGCGGCTGCCTCTCGTGCAGGGCGTGACCTTCACCGCCGTCTCTCCGATCATCGCGATCGGTCTCGCGTCCGGTGGCGGCACGCAGGGGCTGGCCGAGGTCTACGGCGCGATCATCGTCGCCGGTCTCGTGACCTTCTTCGCGGCGCCGTACTTCTCCCGCCTGCTCCGCTTCTTCCCGCCCGTCGTGACCGGCTCCGTGCTGACGATCATGGGCACGACCCTGCTGGGCGTCGCGGCGGGCGACGTCGTGCGCAACGCGCAGGACCCCGCCAACCCCGCGGCCCCCCTCGACCACGCCGCCCTCACCGAGTCGCTGCTCTACGCCTTCGGCACGCTCGCGCTGATCATCGTCATCCAGCGGGTGTTCTCCGGCTTCCTCGCGACGGTGTCGGTGCTCATCGGTCTCGTGGCGGGCACCGCCGTGGCCTGGGCGCTCGGCGAGCCGATCTTCGCCGGCGTCGCGTCCGCGGCTCCGGTGGGCGTGACGACGCCGTTCTTCTTCGGGTGGCCGGCGTTCTCCCTGACGGCGTGCATCTCGATGATCGTCGTCATGGCCATCACCGCCGTCGAGACGACCGGCGACGTCTTCGCCACCGGCGAGGTCGTCGGCAAGCGGATCCGCCCGACCCACGTGGCCGCCGCGCTGCGCGCCGACGGTCTGTCGACCACCCTCGGCGGCGTCCTCAACTCCTTCCCCTACACCTGCTTCGCCCAGAACGTCGGCCTCGTGCGCCTCACCCGCGTCAAGAGCCGCTGGGTCGTCGTCATGGCCGGCGTCATCATGATCGTGCTGGGCCTGCTCCCCAAGGCGGCCGCCGTCGTGGCCGCCATCCCCGCCCCCGTGCTCGGCGGCGCCTCGATCGCGATGTTCGCCAACGTCGCGGTGGTCGGCATCCAGACGCTCGCCAAGGCCGACCTGCACGACAACCGCAACGCCGTCATCGTCTCGACCGCCCTCGGTCTGGCGATGCTCGTCACCCTGCAGCCGCACGTCGCGGACGTCCTGCCCTCGTGGGCGCAGATCCTCTTCGCCTCAGGCGTCACCCTCGGATCCATCACCGCGATCCTGCTCAACCTGCTCTTCTTCCACGTCGGCCCGCAGCGCGGCGCCGAGGTCGCCCGGTCCGGCGACCGCACCGTCACCATCGACGACGTGGACGCCATGGGCCGCGACGAGTTCGTGGCGACCTTCGGCTCGCTCTACACCGGCGCGACGTGGCCGGTCGAGCGCGCCTGGGAGGCACGGCCGTTCGGGTCCACCACCGCACTGCGCGCGGCTCTGCAGGAGGCCGTGCTGTCCGGCACGCGCGAGGAGCAGGACGCCCTCGTCCGCAGCTATCGCGACGTGGGCGAGCTCGTCCTCGCGGCCGTCGACGCCGAGGACGCCGGCGCGCCCCGCGGGCCCATCGCCTCCGACACCGAGGTCGCCCTCCTCGACACCAGCTCGCTGGCCCTCGACCGGATCGACGACGTGCAGCGCGACGAGATCCACCGCCTCTCGACGGCCTACCAGGACACCCACGGACGACCGCTCGTCATGTGCGTCACCAACCTCGCCGACCTCGACCAGCTCGTCGAGCAGGGGTGGCGCCGCGTCGAGAGCTCGCCCGCGCGCGAGCACCGGGCCTCCCTCGGCCAGGTCTCGGCGATCGCGGACGCCCGCTTCGACGCCCTCGTCGCCGACGCCAGCCCGATCCGCAGCGCGTGGAGCCGCAAGTTCGAGCAGCTCACCTGATCCGCCACGCCCGCCAGCCAGCCGTCCGGACGACACAACCTGAGCTCCCGGCTCACCTCGGGGCGCCCATGACAAACCTCGGCCGTATGACGCCGCCCGTCGCCATCGCGACTACCGTCGATGGCGGCGGGGTACGACATACCGACGGCTCTCCCCCGGGCGCACCGGGAACCTCGAGGCCCGACCGGGCGTTCTCCGACCGCCCCCGCACCCTCCCCCCAGTCCCCGGAAAGGCCCATGCACACTCGCCAGCCTGACGAGCCCTGCAGTCCCGGCACCGCCACGCGCGGTCTCACCCCTGAGGGGCAGGCGCGATGAGCCCGGTCCTCTCGCTCGTGATCGGCCTGGTGGTCGTGCTGCTGATCACGGCGGCCACGGGCTACTTCGTGGCGCAGGAGTTCGCCTTCATGGCGGTGGACCGGTCCCGGCTCGGGGCGCGGCACCGCGAGGGTGACGAGGTCGCCGGCAAGACCCTCGAGATCACCCGCCGCACGTCGTTCATGCTGTCCGGCGCGCAGCTGGGCATCACCGTCACCGGGCTGCTCGTCGGTTACGTCGCCGAGCCGCTGATCGGCTCCGCGATCGGCACCATGCTCGGCGACACCGGCGTCCCGGTGGCCGTGTCGGTCACCATCGGCGCGGTCTTCGCGCTCGTCTTCTCGACCGTGGTGCAGATGCTCTTCGGCGAGCTCTTCCCCAAGAACTACGCCATCGCCCGCCCCGACCAGGTCTCCACCTGGCTGACGCGGTCGACCTCGCTCTACCTCACCGTCCTCGGCCCCGTCATCTGGGTCTTCGACAAGTCCGCGGAGCTGCTCCTGCGGGCCCTGCACATCGAGCCGGTCCACGACGTGCAGCACGCCGCCACGGCCCGCGACCTGCAGCACGTCGTCGAGCTCTCGCGCGAGAGCGGCGACCTGCCGGACGAGCTGTCGATCATGGTCGACCGCATCCTCGACTTCCCCGGCGAGGACGTCGCGCACGCGATGATCCCGCGCGCCCAGGTCGACTCGCTGCGCACCGAGACCACGGTCGCCGAGGTGCGCGAGCTGATGCACACGGGTCACACCCGCTACCCGGTCATCGGGGACGAGGACGACGTGGTCGGCGTGGTGCACCTCGTTGACGTGCTGTCCCACCGGGGTGACGACGACGCGCCGTGCTCCGAGATCATGCGCGAGCCCCTCGTCGTGCCCGAGCTCATGAGCCTGCCCGACGCGCTGCGCGAGCTCGACGACCGCCGCGAGCAGCTCGCCTGCGTCGTCGACGAGTACGGCGGCTTCACCGGGATCCTGACGATGGAGGACCTCGCCGAGGAGATCGTCGGCGAGATCACCGACGAGCACGACCCGGAGGAGCGGTCATACGTGCCGGTCCCGGACGACGGCATCTGGGTCATGGAGGGCGACGTCCACATCGACGAGGTGGAGCGTTCGCTCGGCGTCGACCTGCCCGAGGGTGACTTCGAGACCATCGGCGGCCTGGTCATCGACCACGTCGGCGGCCTGCCGGAGGACGGCACGCTGATCGAGGTGCCGCTCCGCCAGGAGCACCTGCACCTCGACGACGACCGGCGCAAGGTCCTCACGGTCGAGGTGCTGGAGGTCGAGCGCTACGTCCCGTCCCGGGTTCGCCTCACGCTGACCGAGACCGACGCCGTCGACGCCGACTCCCCCGACCGCAGCGACGGGGACGGCGACGGCGACGGCGACGGGTCCCCACCCGACCGTGAGTCTCGCCACCACTCCCATCAGGACGCCCAGGGTGGCGCCACCAACGTGACCGAGGAGGGCACCCGATGAGCTGGCTCGTCACCACCCTCGCGACCGTCGCGATCATCGCGCTCAGCGCGTTCTTCGTCGCCGTCGAGTTCTCGCTGATCAACGCCAAGCGCCACCGGCTCGAGGACGCCGCGGCCACCTCCGCGTCGGCACGGGCCGCCCTGCGCAGCTCCTCCGAGCTCACCCTGCTGCTCGCCGGGTCGCAGCTCGGCATCACCGTCTGCACGCTGGCCCTCGGTGCCATCACCAAGCCGGCCGTCCACCACGCCCTGATGGGGCCGCTGGAGGCCGTGGGCCTGCCCACCGGTGCCGCGGACGTCGTGGCCTTCGTGGTCGCCCTGATCATCGTGACCTTCATCCACCTCGTGGTCGGTGAGATGGCCCCCAAGTCCTGGGCCATCGCCCACCCGGAGAGGTCCGCGATCCTGCTGGCCGTCCCCATGCGGGGCTTCCTGTGGCTGACCCGTCCCGCCCTCAAGGCCCTCAACCACGCCGCCAACGCCCTCGTGCGCCGCACCGGCGTCGAGCCCGTGGACGAGGTCGACGAGGTGCAGGACGAGCACGGGCTGCGCGAGCTCGTCGAGCACTCCGCGGACGCGGGCACCCTCGAGGCGTCCTACAGCGCCTCGATCACCAACGCCCTCGACATGCGCGACATCACCATGGACGAGCTGATCCGGCACCGCCGGCGCCCCACGGCCGTCGACATCGACGCCACGGTGGCGGACGTCCAGGCCGCGACGGTCGAGCACGGCCACATGCGGATCCTGCTGCTCGACGAGGGCCGGGTCGCGGGCACCGTGCACGTGCGCGACACCTTCGGGGAGCCGGCGGACCGTCCCGCGCGCGAGCTGGCCCGCGAGACCCTGGCCGTCGCGGCCGAGACCCCGCTGCACGAGGCGTTCACGTTCATGCGCGAGACGCAGACCCAGCTGGCCGTGGTGCATCGCGGCGGCGAGTTCGCCGGCGTCGTGACGATGAGCGACATCCTGCCGCGGTTCTTCCCCCGCGAGACCAGCGCGCGAGCCTGACCGCCGCACCTGACCGCGAGGGGCAGTAGCTCCACGCACGACTCGGCCCCCGTCCCAGCTGGGACGGGGGCCGAGTCGCACCCGCCGGGGGCCGAGGCATCAGCCTGGGGAACGAACGCCGGTCGATGCCTTCGCCCCCGGCGGGTCTGCGCACGGGGGTCAGCGGCGGGCGCGGTCCGTCACGTCCAGGAAGGGATGCGGACGCGCCACCGCGGCCTGCCCCTGGCCCTGCGCCACCGCCGTCTCCCCCGCGGCTGCCCCTCCGGTCGCTCCCTCAGCCGCGACGCCGCCGGTCGCAACGCCACCGGTCTCAGCGCTGCCGGTCGCAACGCCACCGGTCGCAACGCCGCCGGTCGCAGCACCACCAGCCGACGTGCCGCGGGCCTGCATCACCTGCGTGAGCCGTGCGCTGACCTCGTCGTATGCCGCCGCGCGCTCTCCCGGCGTCGTGCTGTTGGCGCGCATGAACTCCAGCGTCGCCGTGACCTCCTCGAGCGTGCGGCGCTCGTCCTCGGTGAAGGTGCTCGCGACGAGCCGCTCGGCGTTGGCCTCGGCGGCCTCGAGGGCCACCTGGAAGTCGGCGACCGCCCGCGCGTAGTCGGTGTCGCGCACGTCGCGGGTGCCGGCCGGTGGGGTGGCGGCCCGCAGCTCGCGGCAGCGCAGCATGGCGTCGATCGCGCCGCGGGTCAGCGGGTCGGTGTGGTCGCTCATCACCGGGAAGTTGACCGCGGCCTCCAGGTCGCGCTCGTAGCGCAGCAGCCGCTGCGTCAGCTCCGTGTCCAGCGCGATCAGGCTGGCCCACTCCCGCGGGAAGTCCGCCGGGGTGCCGCGGCGCATGGCCCGGCGCCGCGCGACCAGGGGTATGCCGTCCGCCACCGCGTCGACGCCTGCCCGCACCTGGCGGGTCACCCTCCGGCTCGACAGCCACATGCCGGCGGCCACGGTGCCGAGGCCACCCATGGCGAGGACGTTGTAGACCCCGAGCGCCAGCGCTGCGGCGGGGTCCGCCACCTGCAGCTGGTCGGTCAGGACGAGCACGTCCGGCGACAGGACCAGCCCACCGCCGGCGGCGGTCAGGGCGACGCCGGGCGCCAGGCGGTGACCCGTGATCGCGTCCTTGCGGTGTCGCCAGCGGTCAGCGGCATACCGTCCGACCCCGACGGTGACGGCCACCAGGCCCGTGCTCACGAGAAGTCCGGTGAGGACCACCCTCATCACTCCCAACCGATGCGTGCGTGTCTCGATGACAACGCTGCCGGTGGGACGGACGTTCCGCCAGGGGGGATCCCCCTGAGCCGCCCCTGCCTCACGATCGGCGAGACCGACGTGGACAGAGGCGGCAGGGGGCGGTGATCAGCGGGCGAGCGTGCCGATCTGCTGGTCCATCGCGCTGCGGGTGAGCACGCCGATGTGCTGGGAGCGCAGCACGCCCTCCTTGTCGATGAAGAAGTGCGAGGGCAGGCCCATCACGCGGTACTTCGAGGCGAGGGCGGTGTCGGGGTCGGCGACCTGGGGAAAGGTCAGGCCCAGCTTGCCGGCGTAGGACACCACGTCGGCGGGCAGCTCCTGCATGTTGACGGAGACGATCTCCACCCCGGAGGCCTTGGCCGCCGTGTAGGCCGCCTGCATGTCGGGGGCCTCGGCGCGGCAGGCCGTGCACCAGGACGCCCCGAAGGTCAGCCACACCGGGCGGCCCTTGAGCTCGGACAGGGAGATCGGCTCCCCCTTGACGGTCCGCGCCGTGAAGTCCTGCGCGGGCTTGCCGACCTCGGGGGCCGGCCCGGAGGTGTCGCCCGTGACCTGGACGGCCTGGGCGCCGTTCAGGGGGGCGCTCTTGGCGGAGCCGGCCTTGCCGCCGAGCAGCCAGGCCCCTCCGGCGACGAGCAGCGCCGTCACGAGCAGGACGATGAGCTGCTTGCTCCCGCTGGCTCGTATGCCGCCGCGCCAGTCCTCCTTCGGGCCGGCCTGGGTGGCGCCCGCCGTCGGCTGGTCGGTGCCCGCCGCTCCCTGGTCGGCACCCGCGGCGTGGGTGCGGTCGGTCACGTCGCTCACATCGACCCCCCGTAGGAGTGCAGGCCACCGAAGAAGTAGTTGCCGAAGAAGGTGAACAGGATGGCCACGAAGCCGAGGATCAGCAGGTAGGCGGACCGTTCACCGCGCCAGCCGCGGGCCACGCGGGCGTGCAGGTAGGCGCCGTAGATCAGCCAGGTGACCAGGGCGGCGGTCTCCTTGGGGTCCCAGCTCCAGTAGCGGCCCCACGCGATGTCGGCCCAGATGGCGCCGAGGATGATCATGACGGTGAGGAGCGGGTAGGCGATCATCACCGCGCGGTAGCCGAGCTCGTCCAGGAAGGACCGCTTGGGCATGCCCTTCCAGGTGAGGTGCGGGGCGATGAGATAGCCGATGCCCGCGCCGCACGCCACCGCGGCGGCGCCGTAGCCGAGGACGGCGGTGAAGACGTGCGCGGTCAGCAGCAGGGAGTTCTGCAGGGCGGGGACCAGGGGGCCGGGCTTGGCGTCGACGGTGGTCGCGTAGGTCAGCATGGCCGCGGCGATCGGCAGGACGAAGACGGCGAGCGCCTTGACGTCATACCGCCACTCGAAGAAGACGTAGGCCGCGAGGACGCCCCAGGCGAAGGACACCGCGAACTCGTGCTGGTTGGAGAAGGGCCCGTGGCCGGTGGCCGCCGCGCTGGCGGCGAGCGCGACCGTGAGGCACAGGAGCGCGACCTGGGTGACCTTGGTGGCGTACCACGCCGGTCCGCGCACCCCGGTGCGGCCGAGGGCGGTCGGCGCGTGGCCGGTCAGGACGGCGGTGCCGCCGCCCGCGAGCGCGGCGCCGCCGACGGTGGCGCGCGCGGGGGCGATGGCCTCGCGCTCGGCGGGCTTGCGGGTCAGGTTGACGATCGTGGCGGCGACACCGAGCCACACGAGGATCGTCCCCGCGATCAGGGCGTACTGGGAGAGGGCGAACATCGTCAGGCTCCTACCGTGCTGGCAAGGTCGGCGCGGTCGTGGTCACGACCGGCGGTGGTGTGGTGGCCCGGGGTGGGCGTGGCGCCGAGGTCGGCGGACAGGTCGTCGACGAGGCGGGAGACCCAGCCCTCGTAGGCCGTGTCGTGGCGCTCGGACGAGGCGAGGCGGATGCGCGAGCCGTCGCCGGACGGCTGGACGCGGACCCAGATCCGGCGGTGCCGGAAGAACATCGTGATGGTCATGCCGGCGACGATCATCGTGGAGCCGACCCAGACCCACAGGGCGCCCGGGTCGTCGGAGACCATGAGCCCGGTGTACTGCTGCTCGCGCAGGAAGGTGTAGGTCAGGTCGCCGATCTGCGCGGTCTGGCCCTGGGTGATGACCTTCTGGCCGATGGTGCTGTCCTGGTCGGTGGGCTGCACCTTGATGGCGACGTCGCCCGGCTGGATCTGCGCGTCGGTCTGCCCGGAGGCCGCCGTGATGACGAAGGCGTCGACGCCCTGGTTCGGCAGCGGCAGCTTGCCGAAGGAGTTCTTCTGGTCCTCGGTCGTGTACTGCAGCGGCACGCCACCCTCGTGGAGCACCTTGCCGGTGGAGTCCTTGACCTGGATGCGGGCTGCGAAGCCGAAGCTGGCCTGGAAGAACTTGACCCCCTCGTAGCGCAGCGGCTCGTTGACCCGGGTGTCCTGCTCCTTGACCTGCACGCCGTCCTTGTAGAGGACGAGGTGGCTGACGTAGTCCTTGGGCCGGCCGTCCTCGTAGTAGGTGTCGGAGAAGGAGGTGGCGGTGATGGTCAGGCCGGTGCCGTGGCCGATGTCGACGCGGTCACCGATCGAGACGGGGACGTTGTCCTCGGAGAAGCCGGTGTTGGACGTGACCAGGACGCCGAGCAGGATGATGACGAACGCGACGTGGGCGAAGATCGTGCCGAACGGCGGCCACCGGAACTTGTCGGTGTAGAGGTTGAGGCCGGGCCCGCGGGGGTCGTCGATCACGCGATAGCCCTTGCGCCGCATGGTCGTGCGGAGGTGCTCGAGGCTCTGCTCGGCGGGCACCGGGGCGGTCACGTCGTGGTGGATGCTCGCGTGGGCGAAGAATCCCTCGGTGACGTGCAGCTGGGGGCGGGTGGCCCGCTTCCACAGCAGCGGGATGCGGTGCATGATGCAGCACAGGATCGAGATGCACAGCAGCACGTTGACGGCCTTGAACCACACCGAGCCGAAGACGTTGAACATGCCGAGCAGGTCCAGCACTCCGGTCCAGCCCTGGTAGCGAGGCCGCACCGAGTCCAGCCAGTCGGCGTAGGCGGTGGCGTCGGCCCGGTTGTTCTCCGTGGACTGCTGGATCAGCGTCCCCATGAGGGTGAGGAAGCCCATCGCGAGGATGAGGCCGATGCCGGTGCGCTTGGAGATGAAGACCCGATAGACCTTGTAGAGCGGCCGGGGCATGCGGATCGTGTCGGCGGACTCGATCGTGTCCTCGGTCAGGAGGTGGGTGTCGTTGCTCATGAGCTCTGCCTGTCTCACACGCCGACGGCCGGGATGAGGCCGGACAGCTTGCCGAAGATGTTGGTGACCATGGCGAACCCGATGAGGACGAGCATCGCGCCGGACAGGAGGGACATCGCCATCTCGTGCTTGCGCAGCCAGCCGAGACGGGCGGTGATCTCGGTGGCGCCCATCGCGACGAGCACGAAGGGGATGCCGAGACCGAGGGCGAAGGCGACCAGCAGGAGCGCGCCGCGCCCCACCGAGTCGCTCGCCGTGGCGAGCCCGAGGACGCCGCCGAGGACCGGTCCGATGCACGGGGTCCAGCCGGCGCCGAAGGCGAGGCCCATCAGCAGGGATCGCCGGTATGTCGGGGCCTGCTGCCCCGGGAGCTGCGGCCGGCCGCCGACGGGGGCGTGGACCTCGCGGTAGAGGACGGGGATCTCGATCAGCCGGGCGACGTGCAGGCCCATGACGATCAGGGCGACCCCGCCGATGATGCGCAGGGCGTCGCGGTGGTCGCCGACGGCATACCCGATCAGTCCGATGGAGCACCACAGGGCGATGAAGACGACCCCGAAGCCGAGCACGGAGGCCAGGGCCTGGGCGGCGGCGTTGCGCCGGGCCCGTCCCCCGCCGACCGGCAAGGTCCCCGCGACATAGCTCACGAAGACCGGCACGACCGGCAGGAAGCAGGGTGAGGCGAAGGCGACGATTCCCGCCAGCAGCGCGAGCGGGATGGTGATCCCGTCCATGTCACTTGCTGGTCGTCGGTGCGGGCGTGGCCCCGGAGCCGTGGGCGGCGCCGGTGGGGGCGGGCGTCATGATCGCGCCCATGTGGTTCTGGACCTTCTGGGCCAGCGGACCGTTGGGGTCGAGCTCGATGACCTTGTCCCACAGCGCCTTGGCGCCGGCGGAGTCGGGCGGGGTCTGGCTGAGCTTGAGGAAGCCCAGGTCGTAGTACGCCTCGGCCTTCTTGGGGTCGACCTTGATCGCGTTGTTCCACTGGGCCTCGGCGCCCTTGAGGTCGCGGGCGTTGAAGAGCGCGACCCCGGTCGACAGCATCAGGTTGGTGTCGTTGGGCTTGAGCGCCAGCATCTTCTGCCGCATGGCCGCGGCCTTCTGGAAGTGGTTGGCCCCGAAGTAGAGGTCACCGAGCTCGGCCATGGCCTGCTCGTCCTTGGGGTCGGCCTTGATCTTGTCCTCGAGCGCCTTGGCCTTGGCGGTGTCCAGGGTCGTGGCGGTCGGTGACGGCTTGGCGGTGGCGCCCGCGGCGGCCTGGTCCGCCATCGCCACGGGCGGGTTGGCCTGCGTGGGGTTGCGGGACGGGCCCCAGACGTAGACGCCGACCACGATGGCGGCGATCAGTGCGATGGACCCGAGCACGGTGACCAGCTTGGGGATCTGCGGCCGGTCGCCCGTCCGCCGAGCCGCCGTCACGGGCGTCGCGCGGCGGCTCAGGACGTCGCCGGCCTTGCCGGTGAGCACGGCGTGGGCCGCGTCGGCGGCCGTCGCCTGCTGGGTGGCCCAGCCGGACAGCTCGGTCGGTGCCGAGGAGAGGTATGTCGCGACGCGCTCGTGGGCGGCCTCGACCGCCTCGGGCGTGGCGTCGGCGGGGAGGCCGAGCGACGCGAGCAGGGCCTGGCGCAGGTCGCCGCTCTCGTGCGTCGGGGCGGGGGTGCCGCCGCCTGCGGGTGGTGTCTGGGGCGCCTGGCGCTGCGTCATACGAGTGTCCTGTGCTCGGGCGGCCGGTGGGCCGCGGGGAGTCCGATGACCCCAGCCTCCGCCTCGACCACCCGGTCGGACCATCCGTCGTAGGGCACGTCTTGGATAGAACCAAGGTATTTAGAGGATATAGACGACGGCCGCGGGGATAGACCGGACCTGTGCCCCGGCCGTCGCGGGAGAGGGCGGGCCAGGACCCCCACGCACGGGCAGACCGCCTCGTCCCCACGAGGCGGTCTGGTCCGTGTGGGAGGGGCACCGAGTCGGGTGCGGTGCCCCTCCGATCCCGTCAGCGAGACGGGGTGGGCGTCGGCGTCGCCGTCGCTGCCGGCGTGGCCGGTGCCTTGGGGCCGGCGGCAGCGGCCTTGGCGTCGGCAGCCTTCTTCTCCTTCCACATCTGGAAGGCCTTGGCTGCGGTGGGGTCGGCCTTCTCCTTGCCCAGCAGGGCCAGCTGACCCTTGCGGACCGAGTCGGTCGCCGTCTGCATGTAGCGGATGGACTCCTCGGGGGCGTGGAAGCCGGTCGAGTTCTCCGAGATCACGTAGTCGATGTAGAACGACGCCTTGCGGTGCCAGGTCTGCGCGGCCACGATCCGGTCCTCGGGAGCACCGGCCTTCTTGGCGTCCTCGATGTCCTTGATCAGGGCGGTCAGGCCGTCGAAGGCCTGGCTGCGGCTGGTGGCCACGCGGGTCTGGATCGTCTCGACGCGGGACTTCAGCTCGTCCTCGGAGGCGTGGTGGCACACCTGGCAGGACTTGTTGACGTTGAGCATCGGGCTGCGGACCCAGTGGTCGGAGACCTTCTGCGCACCGACCGCGGTGTACGGCATGTGACAGTCAGCGCAGGTCACGCCGGCCTTGGCGTGCACGCCCTGGTTCCACATCTCGAACTCGGGGTGCTGGGCCTTGAGCATCGGGGTGCCCGTCGTCTTGTGCTCCCAGTCGGTGAAGCCCACCTCCTGGTAGTACGCGAACTCGTTGTCCAGGTTGACGCCCTTGGCCCACGGGAAGGTCAGCGTCTTGTCCTTGCCCTTGAAGTAGTACTCCACGTGGCACTGGGCGCAGACGAAGGACCGCATCTCCTGGGTGGTGGCCTGGGTGTTGACGTCGAAGTTCGGGACGCCCTGGCTGGCCTTGAGCGCCTTGATGCCCTCCTGGAAGGCAGGACGCGTGATCCGCAGCTGCATCGTCTTGGGGTCGTGGCAGTCGATGCAGGCCACCGGGTGATCCACCAGCTTGGTGGCCTCCTGGTAGGTCATGTGGTTGATCTTGTCGAAGCCGGCCTTGGCGTCACCGTTGCCGAGGTCCTTGTAGACCTTGGCCATGGAGGCGTGGCAGTTGAGGCAGGTGCCCGGCTGCTTGAACTCGTTGACCCGCTTGGTGTCACGCTGGTCGACGAGCATGTAGGCGTGGCCGCGCTTCTCGCGGTAGTCGGTCGCGAAGGCGTAGCCGGCCCACATCTGCACGAGCCGCGGGTCCTTCTCGAGCTTCTGCCCCGCCACGGTGCTGCGGGCGTCCGCGCCCTCGGGGACGTGGGGCACCGCCTCGGAGCCACCGAACTTCGTGCGCTGCTGGTCGGTGGTCCGCTTGTACATGTCGTACTGCAGCGGGAAGTTCTTGCCCCACACGGCCGGGTCGACGACGGTCTCGTCGAGCTGCACCACTGCGAAGTTGGTGTCCTGGGCCTCCTGCTTGTGCTGGAAGATGTTGACGAGGAGGGCGACGACGCCCACCGTCACCAACGCGGTGGCCAGGACGATCGCGGCCAGGAGTCCCTTGCGGCCTCCGCCACGACGCTTCCTCGCGCCCTTGGGATTGTCAGATGCTGTCGCGTTCATGTCCTCACCTCATGTGCCCGACGTCGGCGTGACACTGCACGCACGAGACCTTCTGGTTGGGGGGCCGGCTGTGCTGGATGCCCTCCACCAGCTGTTGGTGGCAGCGCAAGCAGTTCTCCTCGACGGTCGCCAGGCTCCGCTCCTTGATCTGGATGTTCTGCGGGAAGTTGCCGGTCGTGAAGGCGAGGGAGTGGTTCCACCCGTGCTCGGCCTTCGTCAGGTACTTCCCCACCAGGTCGTGGGGGGTGTGGCAGTCGTTGCAGGTCGCTACCTTGCCGTGGCTGGACTTGACCCAGGCGTTGTACTCCGTGTTCATCACGTGGCAGTTGACGCAGGCCTTCGGGTCGCTCGAGAGGTACGAAGCGCCATTGGCGTAGACCATCGTGAAGAGCACGACGCCGACCAGGGTGCCGATGCCCAGGGACAGGAAGACGGAGAAGAGTCCTCTGGGTGACATGAGCCACCCGAGGCGCGACCCCTGGGGAGCGGCCACCTCGTCACCATCCTTTGCGTGCGCGTGCGGACCTGCCGCTGTCGGCACGTCCATCGCACTCATCCTGCGGCCGGTGGTGGGGCCCGGACCATCCGTCGATGGATAGAAAAGAGGTATATGCAGGATCCCCCAGGCTGTACCCATGGGTCAGGGGCGGCAGGGGATCAGTCGGTGCGCGGCGGCTCGGCATAGCCCGAGCGCACCATGTAGGCCGCGGCCTGGATGCGGGTGTCGAGCCCGAGCTTGTGCAGCGCGTTGTGCACGTGGTTCTTGACGGTGCCCTCGGTGATCGACAGCGCGCGACCGATCTCGCGGTTGGACATGCCCCGCGCGACGAGCTTGAGGGTGTCCATCTCGCGCTGGGACAGCTGAGGCTCCGCGGCCTGCGCCGTGGCAGGAGAGGTATGCCGAGCGCCGCCCCCGCGCAGCTCGGCCAGGAGGCGGCCCACCAGCTGGGGAGACACCGGGGTCTCGTCGCGGGCCGCCGACCGGAGCATGGCGAACAGCTCCTCGGGGTGCAGGTCCTTGAGCAGGTAGCCGTGCACGCCCATGCGGATGGCCCCGAGCAGCCGCTCGTCGTCGTCGCAGACCGTCAGCATGATCACCTTGATGCCGGGGAGCTGCTCGAGGATCACCTTGGCGGCCTCGATGCCCGTCATGACCGGCATCTCCATGTCCATGACCACCAGGTCGGGCTGCAGCCGTCGCGCCTGCTCGACGCCCTCGAGGCCGTTGTCGGCCTGGCCGACGACCTCCAGGTCCGGCTGGGCGTCGACCAGCGTCGCGATCGCGCGGCGGAACAACGCGGTGTCGTCGACGAGCAGCACCCGGGTGGGGCGCGCGGTCGTGGAGTCGGCGGCGTTCGTCATACGGACATCCCGGAGGGGTGACGGGTGCCGCGCTGACCGCGGGGCACCGTGATGGTGATCTTGGTGCCGAGCCCGGGGCCGGACTCGACGAGCAGGCGGCCACCGACGAGCTCGGTGCGCTCCCGCATGGAGTGCAGGCCGAAGCCCTCGCGCTCGCCCGGCGCCACGTCGACCACGAAGCCCTGGCCGTCGTCCTCGACGACGAAGCTCGTCCAGTCCAGTGTCTCGTCGACGGTGATCCGGGCTCGCCGGGCCCCGGAGTGCTTGCGCGCGTTGGTCAGGGCCTCCTGGATGATCCGGATGACCTGGACCTCGCGGTGCGGGGTGAGGGAGGGCTCGCCGGGGATCTCGGCGACGACCGTGGTGTCGATGCCGGACTGCCGCGAGAACTTCTCGGCATAGCTGGCCAGGCCCTCGAGGAAGGTGTGGTCGGTGCGGTTGTGCTCGCGCAGCCCCAGGATCGCCTCCCGCACGTCGCGTTAGGCGTCCTGGCAGTCGTGGGCGACGTCGGCCAGCTCGGTCTTGAGGTCGTCGTGGTCCTGGACCGCCGGGTGGTATGCCGCAGCCTGGAGCCGCAGCTGCGTGGCGCCCAGCACCTGGGCCAGGGAGTCGTGCAGCTCGCGCGCGATCCGGTCGCGCTCGGTGACGGTCGACCGATAGCGGTCGTCCTCCACGAGCTGGTCGATGAGCCGGAACATCATGAGGCCGAACGCGATCGCGGCCAGCGCCGTGAGGACGCTGACGATGGTGTCGCCGTCCCGCGGCCAGTAGCGGTCGAAGAAGATCGGCCGCAGCAGCTGGACGATGACGATGAACAGCGCCGGCAGGCCCACACCCACGAGGCGCAGCTGCCGCAGCCAGAGGTCGTTGTCGCCGTGTCGGCCCAGCTCTGGCACAACACCTCCCTGGGCCGTTCGGTCTAGCCTCCCCGTATCTTCCACGGGAATGACAGGGGAAATCCTAGATCCTGGGTGTATCGGTCGGCATGGTGGGGTCGCTCTCCGGGGTCTCTGGGCCGTCTGGGCCGTCAGGGCCGGCGCTGCCCTCGCGCTCGTCCCGCTCCGCCCACGCCAGCAGCGGTGCGATGTCATGGGCGACGTCGTCGATGTGGGCGTGCAGGTCCCCGAGCCGGGCGAACCGCTCGGGCACGGTGGCGATGGTCAGGTCGGACGGCTCCACGTCCGCGACCTCGTCCCAGGTGATCGGGCACGAGACGGTGGCCGTGGGGGTGCCGCGCACGGAGTAGGCCGCGGCGATCGTGTGGTCCCGGGCGTTCTGGTTGTAGTCCACGAAGACCGCTGCGGGGTCGCGGTCCTTGCGCCACCAGGTGGTGGTGACCAGCTCTGGCGCGCGGCGCTCCACCTCGCGGGCGAAGGCCAGCGCCGCCCTCCGGACGTCGGCGTGCTCGTGGTCCGGGGCGATCCGGACGTAGACGTGCAGACCGTGGCCGCCCGAGGTCTTGGGGTAGCCGACGATGCCCAGCTCGTCGAGCAGCTCGTGCACCACCGCGGCCACCTGACGGACCTGGTCCAGCCCGGCCTCGGGCATCGGGTCGAGGTCGATGCGCCACTCGTCGGGCCGCTCCACGTCGGCGCGGCGGCTGTTCCACGGGTGCAGCTCGACGGTGCTCATCTGGACGGCCCACACGACGTGGGCGAGGTCGGTGACGCACAGCTCGCGCACCGTCCGCTTGAACCGCGGGAAGTAGACCGGGGCCGTCTCCACCCAGTCGGGCGCCCCCTTGGGGAGCTGCTTCTGGTGGACCTTGTCGCCCGCCAGGCCGTCGGGGTAGCGGTGCATCATGCAGGGGCGGTCGCGCAGGGCCCGCACGATCCCCTCGCCCACCGCGAGGTAGTAGTCGACGAGATCCCGCTTGGTCGCGCCGATCTCGGGGAAGTAGACGCGGTCGGGGTTGCTGACGCGGACGACCCGGCCGGCGACCTCGACCTCCTCGGCCGGACCCCGCGAGGGCGTCACGGTCGGTCCTCGCGCGGGGCGTCGCCGACGTGTCGCGAGCCTCGCCGGTCCCGGCGCTCGGGCAGTCCCGCGGCCCAGAGCGCGGCGGCGACCAGGGCGGGCTGCCCGAACAAGCGGGCCAGGCGCTTGCCGTCGGTGTCGAGGCCGAACGCGTCGACGCCCTCGACATACTGGCCGATGTTGCCGGGGAACACGGCGACGTAGAACGCCGCCAGGGCGATGCCCGTGAGCCGGCGCTGCCGCGGGAGGGCGAGCAGGGCTGCCCCGAGCCCGATCTCGACGACCCCCGACGCCAGGACGACCAGGTCCTCGTCCAACGGGAACCACCCCGGGACCTGGGCCTGGAAGTCCTGCCGCGCAAAGGTGAGGTGGGAGACGCCGGCGAACGCCATGAAGGCGCCCAGCGTCAGCCGGGTCACCTCCTGCGAGCGGGTGGGCGGGGTGCTGGTACGAAGGACGGACATGGGTGGCTCCTCGCGGTGGGGATCACGGGCAGGTCGCGCGGTGCGTGGCGCGTCGTGGCTCATGCTGGCACGCCGGCCCCGTCCGCAGCGGTTCGAGGGGTTTCGGGGTGAGGGGCACCCTCAGGTGATGGGTCCTGATGTCGGCGGACCACTCCTGGCCTGGGCCCTGCTGGTGGGCCTGCACCTGGCCTCTGGCTGTCGCCATACCGGCACGATCCTGCCGGTATGGCGACAGGGCCACCGTTACCCGGCCCCACCCACCCGCGACCGGCACGATCGTGCCGACGAGCCCCGACGGGGCGCCTGGCGCGATAACCTGAATCCGGACCGGCGCGATCGTGCCGGTGCGGGGCACAATCGCTGCACGGACGGCAGGAAGAGGCGAGCATGTCCTTGGGTCACGAGATTCGCGAGCGGCGTCGCTCGCTCGGCCTGCTGCAGATCGACGTGGCCGAGATGGCCAGCGTCTCCGAGAGGTTCGTCCGGGAGGCGGAGCACGACAAGCCCACGCTCCGGCTCGACAAGCTGGCCGCGGTTCTCGACGTCCTGGGCCTCGAGCTCCACGCCCGGCCCAGCGGCGACGCTTGAGTCTGCTCAAAGGACGGGCCGACCTGGGGGGCTGAGCACCGTTCAGGATGGGCGCTGGCCGGTCGCACGCAGATCGACCGGCCTTGGTCACATCAGCCTGGGGTGCGAAGGCCGGTCGATGTGACTACCTGGGGTAGGTCGTAGTCGACGACGACCGGGGCGTGGTCGCTGAGGCGCTCGGCCGCCGAGGCCTCGCGGTCCGTCCCGCCCGCGATCGCCGCCTTGGCGAGGCGCGGGGAGGCGAGGTGGTAGTCGATGCGCCAGCCGGTGTCCCGGTCGAAGGCCCCTCCCATCCAGCTCCACCACGAGTAGGGGCCGTCCACGTCCGGGTGCAGCCGGCGCACCACGTCGACCAGCGAGCGCGGCGCCAGGATCGACCCGAACCACTCGCGCTCCTCCGGCAGGAATCCCTCAGAGCGCTGGCTGGTGCGCCAGTTCTTGACGTCCAGCCGGGTGTGGGCGACATTGAAGTCCCCCATCACGAGGAACTCCCGGCCTTGCGCCGCGGCTGCCCGGCGGGTCGCCGTCAGGTGTCGCGCGAAGCCCCGCAGGAAGCGCATCTTGCGCTCGTACTTCGCTCCCCCGTCGGGCTTCTCGCGCATCCGGCCCGGTTGCTGCAGATGCGCGGGCAGCCCGCCCTTGGGGAGGTAGAGGGACGCCACCGTGAGCGGCTGGTCCGCGAGATCGACCTCCACGTAACGCCCCTCGGCGGCGAACGCCTTGAGCTCCCGGGCCAGAGACCCGGTCTCGGCGTGCTCGCGCAGCTCGACGTGGCTGTCGCCGGGTGCGCGGACGAGCACGCCCGCACCCCAGCTCCGCACGGCGGCCGGCGCCTCGCGCGTCAGCACGGCCACGCCGTTGCGCCCGGCCGTCTGGCCGGCGTCATACGTCAGGTGGTAGTCCCGGAAGACGCCGTCCGGCAGGAGCGGGACGGGGCACCGGACCTCCTGCAGCGCCACGACGTCGCAGCCGCGCGCGGCGAGCCAGTCGTCGAAGCCACGACGCTGCGTGGCCCGGATCCCGTTGACGTTGAAGGAGGCGATGCGCAGCACCCGCCGATCCTAGTCAGCCGCCGGCGGTGGGTCCGCCGATGGACGGCACGGGCAGGGGCCGCTTCTTGTCGATCGTGGACCTGGTGTCGAAGAACTGGGTGATCGCGGAGCGCTTGCCGTCGAGGGCACGCTGCATCGACAGCCCGTCGACGTTGATTCGCGCCTGCCGCAGGGTCGTCGGGCCGAGCTGAACCCAGCTCGGCGAGGTCCCGTCGACGCCGAAGAAGTAGTCGAACTTCTCGGTGCCGCGCAGGAAGGCGACCTTGGGGTTGGCGTCGCTGTAGGGCTTGGCGTCGGAGACGTCGGCGCCGAAGGGATAGATCATCAGGTCGGTGTCGCCGAGGATCGGGCGGACCTCACGGTCCCAGCGGCCCGCGTCGTCCTTGATCTGCCCGAGCCCGCTGCGGGTCATGTTGATGTGGCCCCAGGAGTGCGAGGCGAACTTCCAGCCGTTGGCCTTGATGGCGTCGGCGACGACCTTGGCCTTGGCCTGGGCGTCCTTGGTGGTGGGGCTCGCGCCGTACTTGCGCTCGGAGGTGCGGTAGCCGAGGACGCCGTTGTAGCCGGTCATCGCGATGGACCCCTTGTCGCCGTGGTAGGCGAAGTCCGGGTGCTCGCGCACGAAGTCGTCCAGGATCGGCACGCAGTCGTAGCTGCCCTCGACGGTCTTGCCGGACCGGTCGGTGTAGGTGTTGACGACGCGGCCGTCGTCCTTCTTGATCAGGACGTTCGCGAAGCCCTTGCCCATCATGTACTCGTAGTAGCTGAGGTCGTCGAGGGAGAGCACGACGGGCTTCTTGCCGGGCGGCAGCATGATCGGCTGGAAGTGCATGACCCCGTCGGGGCCCTTCTTGGCGATGCGCTGCGGGTGCACCAGCACGAATCCCCGCTCGTGCATCTGCTTGATCTGGGCCTTGAACTCGTCGACCGTCGCCATGTACTGGCTGAACCCGACGCCCTCCGAGCCGCCGGTGAAGGTCTTGGCGGGGTCCACGGACAGCGAGTGGTAGAAGAGGTGCGGGATCTTGGTGTTGTCGGCCCACCTCACGGCCTTGGCCTTGGCGGCCTGCACCTGGGCGACCTGCGCCTTGGCCTCGTGGGACCCGTCGGCGGACAGCGTCTTGAGGGCGCCGTCGTAGTCGTACTGCGCAGCCTGGACCTTGGCCTTGGCGAGCGCGTCCTGGGTGGGGGTCGGCGTCGGGGTCGGCGTCGGGGTCGAGCCCGCGCCCGAGGAACCTGCAGACCCGCCCGACGTCGCGCCGTTCGCCCCGCCGGAGCGCGCGGCCTGGCCGCCGCCGTCGTTGCTCCCGGTCGTGCAGGCCGCGAGCAGGACGGCGCTGGCGCCGAGCACGACGACCCGGAGCACGGATCCCCCGACCTGACGGCCGCGCCCTCGCTGCACCGTCGTTCCCTGGTCCCCCCGAGACATCCACTTCTCCCTTGCGAATCATTGGCAATTGCACTATTCGCGACGGTACCGCTTCGTAGCGTCACCATCACGTATCTAGGACGCCCCTGACCCCTCCAAGGTTGTGAGGGGTCAGGGGCGTTCTCTGGCGGAGGCGATGTCACCCCGCCCGCGGAGCCTCGACCGAGCTCAGTGGGCGGTCCAGCCCCCGTCCATGGCGTATGACGACCCGCTCATCGAGGCAGCGGACGGACCCGTCAAGAAGGTGACGAGGTCCGCGACCTCCGCCGGCTCGACCAGGCGCTTGACGGCGACCGGCGTCAGCATGATCTGCTCGACGACCTGGTCCTCCGGGATGCCGTGGGTGCGGGCCTGGTCGGCGATCTGCTTCTCCACCAACGGGGTCCGCACGTAGGCCGGGTTGACGGTCACGCTCGTCACGCCGTGCGCGGCGCCCTCCAGGGCCACCGTCTTGCTGAGGCCCTCCATGCCGTGCTTGGCCGTGACGTACGCCGACTTGAAGGCGCTCGCCCGCAGCCCGTGGACGCTCGACACGTTGACGACCCGGCCCCAGCCGCGGGAGTACATGTGGGGCAGCGACTGACGGACGAGATAGAACGGCGCGTGCAGCATGAGCCGCATGATCAGCTCGAACCGCTCGAGCGGGAACTCCTCGATCGACGAGACGTGCTGGATGCCGGCGTTGTTGACCAGGATGTCGACGTCGTGGGGCAGGGCGGCGAGGCCGTCGAGGTCGGACAGGTCGCAGGGCACGGCCTCGACCCCCTGGACCCGCGCGGCGAGCGCCGCCAGCCCGTCGGCGTCGCGATCCACGGCGAGGACGTGCGCCCCGCTCGCAGCGAGGCTCTCGCAGCAGGCGGCGCCGATGCCGCTGGCGGCCCCGGTGACGAGGGCGCGGCGGCCGGTGTGGTCGATGGTCGGGCTCATGAGGTTCTCCCTGGGCGGATCGGGCGGTGCGAGGTCAGGTCGGGCGGTGCGAGGTCAGGTCGGGTGGTGGGTGTGAGTCGGGCGGGAGGAGCGGCATACGGCCGGGTGCGGCGCGGTCAGACCAGGCCGGTGGCGTAGAAGACGCCGATGACGACGAAGACGGCGACGGTCTTGATGATGGTCATGACGAAGATGTCCTTGTAGGACTCGCGGTGGGTCAGGCCGGTGACGGCGAGTAGCGTGATGACGGCGCCGTTGTGCGGCAGCGTGTCCATGCCGCCGCTCGCCATCGAGGCCACGCGGTGCAGCACCTCCATGGGGATCCCGGAGGCCTGCGCGTTGGCGATGAACTGGTCGGCCATGGCGCCGAGCGCGATGCTCATGCCGCCCGAGGCGGACCCGGTGATGCCGGCGAGCGCGGTCACCGAGATCGCCTCGTTGACCAGGGGGTTCGGGATCGCCTTCAGGCCCTCGGCCACCGTGAGGAAGCCGGCGAGGGAGGCGATGACGGCACCGAAGCCGTACTCGGAGGCGGTGTTCATCGTCGCGAGCAGGGACCCGCTGATGGCGGGCTTGGCGCTCTCGGCGAAGGACGTGACCACGGGCCGCCACGCGAGGGCGAAGACGCTGAGGATCCCGACGAGCAGGGCCCCCTCGACGGCCCAGATGGCGGTGCTGGCGGCGACGGGGACGCTGACGGGCTTGGCCGCCCCGACCACCGCCGGGTTGAACGAGACGGACTCGCCGTAGAACCCGGGGATGACCGTGGTGAGGACCTTGTTGACGACGCCGACCAGGACCAGCGGGACGATGGCCAGCAGGGCGTGCGGCAGCGTGCCGCCCTCGTATGCCGTGGGCTCGTTGCTGTGCTCCTTGCCGTAGCCCTCGCCGCGTGCTGCGGCGCGCCGGCGCTGCCACTCGAGGTACGCCATGCCGATCGCCAGCACGAACGCGCCCCCGACGAGGCCGAGCACCGGGGCGGCATACGCGTCGGTCTTGAAGAAGGTGGTGGGGATGATGTTCTGGATCTGGGGCGTGCCCGGCAGGGCGTCCATGGTGAAGGTGAACGCGCCGAGCGCGATGGTGGCGGGGATGAGCCGCTTGGGGATGTCGCTCTGGCGGAACATCTCGGCGGCGAAGGGATAGACGGCGAAGACGACGACGAACAGCGAGACGCCGCCATAGGTCAGGATCGCCCCGACCAGGACGATCGAGAGCATGGCCCGCTTGGGCCCGACGATCCGCATGACCGACGTGACGATGGCCTGGGCGAATCCCGAGGTCTCCATGAGCTTGCCGAAAGATCGCTCCGAGCAGGAAGACGGGGAAGTAGTTCTTGATGAAGCCGACCATCTTGTCCATGAACAGCCCGGTGAAGACGGGTGCCACGAGCTGCGGGTCGGTCACCAGGACCGCCGCCATGGCCGCGATGGGGGCGAAGAGGATCACGCTGTGGCCGCGATAGGCCATGTACATGAGGAAGGCCAGGGCGGCCAGGACGATGATGAGGCTCACGCGTGCTCCGTTGCATCGGGGCGGCGTCACTGCCGCCGAAGGGCTTGTGCCGCACCCTAGTTGGTCGACGGTGACACACTGTGACCGGGTCCACGCCCGTAGCGGGAACAACGGGGCGTGACTTTTCGTTGATGCTTCAACGAGTACGGTTCGACCCGTGACCCATCTGACCCCGCAGACACCAGGAGACAACGCATGAGCATCGCCGCAGCCCCCGCCCGCATCGCCACCGGCCTCTTCCTGATCAACTCCGGCCTCGGCAAGCGCAACCTGCCCGAGGAGGCCGCCCAGGGCCTGCGCGACATGGGCGCCGTGGGCGTCCCGCAGCTCAAGGACGTGCCGGCCAAGCAGTTCGGCCAGGCGCTGGCCTACGGTGAGATCGCGCTCGGCGCGGCCCTGCTGCTCCCCGTCGTCCCGGGCTGGCTCGCCGGTGCGGGCCTCGGTGCGTTCAGCGCCGGCCTGCTCAACATGTACCGCCAGACCCCCGGCATGACGATCGACGGCATCCGCCCCACCCAGGAGGGCACCGGCGTGGCCAAGGACGTCTTCATGCTCGGCATCGCCGGCTCCCTGGTCGTCGACTCGATCGCCAACTGACCCGGTCCCTCGCGCCTCGCGCCCGTCGACCTGACGGCCCCCTCCACCCGGTGTGGAGGGGGCCGTCGTTCGTCCGCTGCGACAGAGTGGTCGCAGATCCGACGTCTGGGGCGCCCTGGTGTCGGGTCTGTGACCACTCTGTCGTCCGGCAGCATCGCTCCAGGGCCGTATGACGCCGCCGCCCCGCGTCTGACGGTGGCTAGGCTGGCGCGCGAGGAGGGTCCATGACCGCTGCGAGCACGCCCACCCCGACGACCGCCAAGACACTGCCGGTGCCCCCGCTGCGCCAGACGCTCGACCGCTATCTCGAGACGGTGGCCGTGCTGCTGTCGCCGGAGGAGCTCGAGGTCACGCGGGGTGCGGTCGAGGCCTTCGCGGCCGGTGACGGGCCGGCCTGCCAGTCCGCCCTCGAGGCCTTCGCGGCCGAGGAGGACGCGCTCGGGCGGAGCTGGCTGTGGGAGGCCTGGCTCGAGGCCTACCACGTGACGCGGGTGGCGCTGCCGCTGTCGAGCAACGTGGGCTTCGAGCTGGCCATGCCGACGACCGGGAGCGGCCTGGACCGCGCGGCCGAGCTGATCCACCGGATGGCGGCGGCCTACCTCGCGCACCTGCGCGGTGACGCGGGCGCCGACGTCAGCCCGCGCGGCGAGCCGTTGTGCCAGCAGCAGTGGGACCACGTCGAGGGCGGCCTCCGCGACCCGAGGCAGGGCCTCGACGTCTTCCTGCCCGGCCGCCAGGACGCCGCCGACCGCGAGGTCGTGGCCCTGTGGCGCGGGCGAGCGGTGGCGGTGCGCGTGAGCGACACCTCCGGAGGCCCGTTGTCGGTCACGGCGATCCGCGCCGGGCTCGACGAGGTCGTGGCGCTGCCGGAGGCCGAGGGGCCCGGGTTCACCGCTGCGGGCTACCTCGCGGGTGACGACGCCGCCGCGATGCTCGCCGAGCTGCAGCAGGACGGCGACAACGCCCACACCTACGCGCGGCTGCGGGAGGCGTTGTTCCTCATCGCCCTCACCGACTCCTCCGCCGAGGCCTCCGAGGTCACCGGGTCCACCGAGGTCACCGCGGTCACCGAGGCCTCAAAGGCCTCCAAGGTCACTGAAGCCACCGAAGCCGCAGCGCCGGAGGACGGAGCGGACACGGCGGACCACCTGCGGCAGGTGGCGTTCGCACCCGGTCTGGCCTGGCCGTTCAAGCCGGTCACGCTGCAGGTCGACCTGGCCGACGACTTCACGGGCCTGCACCTCGAGCACAGCACCCTCGACGGGTCCACCCTCGTGGCGATCCTCGGCCGGGCCCAGGACGTGACCCTCGACCAGGGCGGCCCGCACGACGAGCCCGCGTCGACGGAGCCCTTCGCCTGGGCCCTCTCGGCCGACCAGCGCGCGGCCCTGGAGCAGGGCGTCGGCGAGTACGCCCGCGAGGCGGACCGGCAGCGTGTGCGCATCCTGCGCGTGCCGGCCGGCCCGCTGCCCACCCTGCCGGTCAAGGTCTCGATGGACGCCTGCCTGCAGGCCGTCATGCTCTACGCCCAGCTGCGGACCTACGGCCGGGTCCGCTCGACCTACGAGTCCGTGGACATGCGGGAGTACCAGGGCGGCCGCACCGAGTGCCTGCGCCCCAACACCAGGGCGGCCGTCGACCTGGCGAGCGCCCTCGTCGACGGCACCGCCACCCCGGATCTCCTGCTGGCCCACCTGGACTCGCACCGCACGCAGGTCAAGCGGTGCAAGAGCGGCCAGGGGATCGACCGGCACCTCTTCGGCCTGCGGCTGATGGCGGATCGCCACGGGTATGCCGTGCCGCTGCACGACGACCCGGCATACGGCCGGCTCACCACCGACTTCCTGTCGACGACGTCGCTGGGCGACCCCTCGCGCATCGTGCGGGCGGCCTTCGCGGCGACGAGCGAGGGCGGCATCGGCATCTACTACGTCCCGCTGCCCGACCAAGGAGTCGTGGAGTTCACGCTGAGCTGGACCGACGGCGTCGCGGAGCGCGTCGGCGAGCTGGAGCAGGCCCTGGCCGATGGGGTCGCAGCCCTGTGGAGCCTTCTCGAGGACACCGCCGGCTGACGGCCGGGGCGGTCGGCTCAGTCGAAGGCGTTGGCCAGCTGCGGGGTGTGGGCCAGCAGCTCGCGCGTGTAGTCCTCCTGCGGGTGGTCGAGCACCTGCGCCGTGAGGCCCTGCTCGACGACGCGGCCGTCGCTGAGCACGACGATGCGGTCGGCGATCGAGCGCACGAGGGCGAGGTCGTGCGTCACGAACAGCATGGAGATGCCGCGCTCGGCCTTGATCCGGTCGAGCAGCGCCGTGATCGAGCCCTGGATCGACACGTCCAGCGCCGAGGTGATCTCGTCGCACACCAGCACGTCCGGCTCGGCGGCGAGGGCTCGCGCGATCGCCACCCGCTGTCGCTCGCCGCCGGACAGCCGCCCCGCGCGAAGCCGCAGCAGGGAGGGGTCGAGCTGGACCTGGTCGAGCAGCTCCGCCGCGCGCTCGCGGGCCGCCCGGCCACGCGCGATCCCGAAGAGCGCGAGCGGCCGGGTGAGGATCTGCTCGACCGTGCGGCGGGGGTTCAGCGACTGGTAGGGGTTCTGGAAGATGTACTGCACCCGCTTGCGCTGCTCCGGGGAGCGCCGCCGCGCCGACGCCACGAGCTGCTCGCCCTCGAGCTCGATCCGGCCGGTCCAGTCCTGGTGCAGGCCGGCGACGCACCGCGACGTGGTGGTCTTGCCGGAGCCGGACTCCCCGACCAGCGCGACGATCTCGCGGCGGGCCAGGTCGAAGCTGACGTCGTGGACGACCTGGGTGCGGCCATAGCTCACGTCCAGCCCCGCGACCTCGAGCACGATCTCGCGCTCCCGGTCGGGGACGGTGTCGCTGACCGCGCGGTCCTCGGGGTCCCACGGTGGCAGCTCGTCGACGCGGATGCAGCGCGCGACGTGGCTCTCTCCGCCCGTCCGCGAGACCTCGACGAGGGCGGGCTGGGTGGCCCGGCACGCCTCGACCGCGTGCTCGCACCGGTCGTTGAAGCGGCACCCGTCGGGCCGTCGCCCCGGTGCGGGAGCGAGGCCGGGGATGCCGCTGAGGGCATAGGGCTTGTGCAGGTGCGGTATGGCGCGCAGCAACGCCCGCGTGTAGGGGTGGGCCGGCTCGGCGAACACCGCACGCGTGGCGCCGACCTCGACGACCTGTCCGGCATACATCACCGCGACGCGGTCGGCAATGGTGGCGACGACGGACAGGTCGTGGGTGACGTAGAGCGCGGCGACGTCGAAGCGGCGGCACAGCTCCCCGAGGGTGTCGAGGACCTTGCCCTGGGTCGTGACGTCGAGGCCCGTGGTGGGCTCGTCGAGGACCAGCACCGCCGGGCGCGGGAGGAAGACCATGGCCAGGGCCACCCGCTGCACCTGCCCGCCGGACAGCTGGTGGGGATAGCGGCGCAAGAAGGTGTCGTCGGCGGGCAGCCCCACCTCGGGCAGGATCTCGCGGACCCGCTCGTCCCGCTCCTGCGGCGTCCCGATCGAGTGCAGGTCCAGCAGCTCGCGCAGCTGCTGCCCGATCCGGATGGCGGGGTTGAGCGCCGAGCTGGGGTCCTGCGGGACGTAGCCGACGTCGAGCCCGCGCACGGCCCGCACCTGCTGCCAGCTCATCGAGCGCAGGTCGTGCCCGGCGACGTCGATGCGGCCGCCGGTGATCTCGGCGCCGGTGCGGGCATAGCCCAGCAGCGCCGTGCCCGTCGTGGTCTTGCCCGAGCCGGACTCGCCGACCAGGCCGAGCACCTCGCCGGCGGACACGACCAGGTCGACGTCCTCGACCACGTCGAGCCCGCGTCCGGTGAGCCCGACGCGCAGGCCCTCGACCACGCAGACGGGGCCCTCGGGGGTGCCGGGGGTGGTGCTCGCCGCGTCTCTCGCGGGTCCGGTGCTGTCCATCACTCCCCCTTGGCGGCCCGGGCGCCCAGCGCGTCCGCGATGAGGTTGGTGCCGATGGTGAAGACCGCGATGATCAGCACCGGCGCGAGCACGCCCCAGGGCTGCACGAGCAGGCCGAGGCGGTTCTCGTTGGTCATCTGCCCCCAGTCGGCGGCGCCGGGGTCGGAGGCGAACCCGAGGAACCCGATGCCGGCGATGAGGCCGATGGAGTAGGTCAGGCGCAGCCCCGCCTCGGCGAGCAGCGGCACGGTGAGGTTGGGGCCGAGCTCGGTCGCCACGATCCGCCAGCGCTTCTCGCCGATGGCCTCCGCGGCCCCGACGAAGTCCTGGTGGACATAGGTCAGGGCGACGCCGCGGGCCACGCGCGCCACCCGGGGGAAGTGCGCGAGGCCGACGAACAGCACGATCACCCACCAGGCCGGCTGCTTGACGGCGGACAGCACGAGCAGCGCCACGAGGATCTGCGGGAACGCCAGGAGGACGTCGTTGGCCCGCATCAGCAGCTCGTCGGCCCAGCCACCCCCGTAGGCGGCGAGGACGCCATACACGACTCCCACCAGCACGCCGAGGACGGTCGCGAGGACCGAGGTGACCAGGATGGCGCGCCCGCCGTGGAGCACCCGGGACAGGACGTCCTGCCCGAGGTAGTCGGTGCCGAGGAAGGAGCCCTGGCGCGTGAACGGCCGCCCCACGATGTCGAACTCGCCGTGCGGGGCGATCCACGGGCCGCACACGCCGAGCAGCACGACGACCAGGGTCAGGATCGTCCCGATGACGACGCGGGGGTCGCGCGCCAGCCCGGCGAGACGCGACCGGGAGCGCGTGCCGGTGCCGGTCTGGCCGCCGGTGCTGGTGCTGGTGCTGGTGCTGCTGCTGCTGCTGCTCATGCGACCATCCCCGTCCGGGCGCGCGGCGTCAGCAGGATCGACAGGGCGTCCGCCACGAGGTTGAGCAGGACGTAGGCCGCGGCGATGAGCATCGCGAGCGCCTGCACCATCGGGTAGTCGGAGTTGCGGACCGAGTCGACGAGGGTCGCGCCGATGCCGGGGAAGTTGAAGAGGTACTCGACCAGGACGACGCCGCCGACCAGCCAGGCCAGCTGCAGCGCGGTGACCTGGACGGTGGGGACCAGGGTGTTGGGCAGGGCGTGGCGGCGCAGCACGCGGTCCTCGGGGATGCCCTTGAGCCGGGCGAGCTCGACGTAGTCCGAGTCGAGGGTCTCGACGAGGTTGGAGCGCAGGATGCGGATCAGGTAGGGGACGACGGCGACGACGAGGGTGGCCACGGGCAGGACCAGCGACGCGGGCCGCTCCCAGACCATCGCCCCGGCGGGCAGGACCGTGACGGCGGGCAGGACGTGGAAGACGCTGGTGGACAGCAGCGCCACGAGCAGGATGCCCGTCACGAACTCCGGCACGCCCGCGAGCGCGAGGGTGATGACCTGCAGGACGTTGTCGACGGCGCGGCCGCGGTGCCGCGCGGCCAGGACCGCAAGACCGAGCGACAGCGGCACCATCACGAGGGCGACCACGAGGACGAGGAAGGCGCTGTTGGCGACCTTGTCGGCGAGGAGCTGGCCGACCGGTTGCTGGCTGGCGATGCTGGTGCCGAGGTCGCCGCGGAGCAGCCCGCCGAGCCAGGTGAGGTAGCGCTCGGGCAGCGACTGGTCGAGATGCAGCGTCTCGCGGATCTGGGCGACGCGCTCGGGGCTGACGGCATAGTCCTTGCCGAGGATCGCGCGGACCGGGTCGCCGAGGGCGGTGGTCGCGAGGAAGACGATGACCGAGACGACCCAGAGGCTGGCGAGGGCGAGCAGGACCCGGCGGACGAGCCAGCGGGTCCAGGCCCGGACCGGCGAGCGGCGGCTCGAGGCGGCAGCGCTCTCGCTCGACGCGGACGGGGCGGTGTGCGCGGGGCGCGGGGTGTGCGGGGTGTGCGGGGTGGCTCCCATCAGCTCCCCTTCAGCGTGATCGTGTTGAACCGGAATGCCGAGACGGGTTGCTCGCGAGCCGGCTGCAGGCCGGTGACCTGGTGGCTGTAGCCGTCGACCTGGTTGGCGAACGCCCAGATGATCAGGCCGCCCTCCTCGTGCTCGATCCGCTGCGCGTCCTGCACGAGCGTGCGGCGCCGCGCGGGGTCGGTGGTGCGGCGGGCCGAGGTGATCAGCTCGGTGAACTGCGGGTGGTTGAAGTGGGTCTCGTTGTAGGCCGACGTCTTGAGCGCGCACGCGATCGCCTGCGGGAGGTAGAGGCGGGTCGACCAGAAGTCCTGGGCGAACACCCAGGACAGGTAGCGCTCGCCGTAGAACGCGCCGGCGTCGGCCTTGGTGACGCGCACCTGGACGCCCGCCTTGGCGGCCTGCTGGACGAAGAGGTTGGCGGACTCGACGCCGCCGGTGCCGACGGCGGTGGAGGTGACCAGCTCGACCTGCAGGTCCTCCTGGCCGGCGGCCTTGAGCAGGTGCCTGGCCTGGGCGATGTCCTGGTGCCGCTGCGGCAGCGCGCCGCCGAGGTAGTCCGGGTCGAACGGGCCGTAGAGGTCGTTGCCGGGCCGCCCGAAGCCGCTCAGCGCCTGGTCGATCATCTGCTGGCGGTCCACGATGAGGCGCATCGCCTGACGGACCCGGTTGTCGGAGAACGGCTTGGCGTCGACCCGCATCGTGAACGGCACCCAGCCGCCCGTCTCGGAGACGAGGGTGTGGGCGCCCTGCCGCTCGATCGCCCCCGCGAGGTAGGCCGGGAGGTTGTCGATGGTGTGGACCTGGCCGGCGAGCAGCGCCGATACCTTGGCGGCGTCGTCGGTGAAGTCGATGATCACGAGCGAGTCGACGCTGGCCTTGCGGTCCCAGTAGCCATCGTGGCGAAGGAATCTCGAGCGCTGGCCCGGCACGAAGGACTCGTAGCGGAAGGGGCCCGTGCCGATCGGGCGGGCCAGGTCGAAGTCCTGGGGGACGATGCCCATCGTGTAGGCCGCGAGCAGCTGGTCCATGATCCCGTAGGACTGCTTGAGGACGAGCTGGTAGGTGCGCGGGTCGACCGCCCGGCTCGCCGCGAAGTCGATGAGCGGGGCGACGTCGCTGAGCAGGGCGGTGGGGTTCTTGGGGTCGCCCATGCGCTCGAGCGAGGCCTTGACGTCCGTGGCGGTGAGGGGCCGCCCGTCGTGGAAGGTCACCCCCTCGCGCAGGTGGAAGGTCCAGCGCGTGGCGTCGGTGTTGTGCTCCACGCTCTCGGCCAGGCACGGCTCGATGCGGTAGTCCGGCGTGAACCGCAGCAGCGGCTCGAACAGGCTGCGCACCCGCGCGATGTCCGGCATCGTCACCGGGAAGTGCGGGTCGACGGTGTCCTTGAGCCCGCCGCCGGTGGCGCCGTGGATCAGCTCGGAGGTGACCGAGTCGGGGGCGGGCGAGCACGCGGCGAGGGCGGCTCCCGCGGTCAGTCCCGCGCCGAGCCGAAGCACCTCCCTGCGACTGATCGCCTTGCCTGCCATAGCCGTTCCCTCTCCTCTGAGGTCCTGCCACAGTACCGAGGGGGACGCGCGGGCGTTCGGCGGGCGCAACGCTTGGCGGATCGGGCGCGGGGCCGCGGGAGATGCCCGACGTGCTCTCCCTCAGCGGGTGGCGCCGGCCCCGGTTCGCTTCGCGCGCTCGATGCGGGTCTCGAGCACGGGGGCACCGTCCTGGGGCGTGCCCTCGGTGCCGGGGTCGATGCCGCCGGCGGCGATCCGGTCGAGGACCTGCATGCCCTCCTCGGTGACGTGGCCGAAGACGGTGTAGTCCGGTCGCAGCCGCGAGTCCTCGTAGACGAGGAAGAACTGGCTGCCGTTGGTGTCCGGGCCGCCGTTGGCCATGGCGAGGGTGCCGCGCGGATAGAGCTTGCGGCTGCCGTCGGGGAAGCCCGGCCAGTTGGTCAGCGCCTGCGCCGTCGTCAGCTCGTCCTTGAACGAGTAGCCGGGGTCGCCCCAGCCCGTCCCGAGCGGGTCACCGCACTGCAGGACCGACAGCGCCGCCGGGGGCGTGTGGTAGGCCGTGAGCCGGTGGCAGGTCGTGCCGTCGTAGAACTTCTGACGGGTGAGGAACAGGAAGCTCTGCACCGTGCAGGGGGCTCCGGCCTTGTCGAGGACCAGGGGTATGTCGCCCCGGTTGGTCTGCAGGACGACGGCGGCCTTGCCGTGGGTCTGGGCCTTCTTGGGGTCGGGCGGCAGCCCCACCCACGTGGAGTAGGTGCGGTCCTCGAGCGGGGTGAAGCCGCACGCGCCGGTCGTGGGGCCTCCGGGCGGGGCGGGCCTGGCGGCTGCCGAGGCGGTCGCCGACGAGCCGGGGGCCGGCACGGCCGTGGCGCTCGGTGCCGCGGCGAGGGCGGTGGTCGCGGCCAGCGCCACGACGGCCGCTGCGGCACGCGTCGCTCGCGCGGGTCCGGTGGATCGCGTGGACCGGGCAGACCGAGTGGCGCTGTCAGGATGGATGAACCAGGCAGAACGGATGGACGTCATCGTCGGATCCCTTCGGGGGGTGGGGGTCACGGCTGGTCGAGCCGTGGCTCGTCAATCTAGACGCCGACCGCCCGCTCGGCAGGAGATGGGTGGGCCCTGGCAGATCGGTGGGCCCTGGCAGATCGGTGCAGGTCCGGTGTCAGATCTGACGTACGACATGCACCGGTCCTGGCGGGCCCACGCGGGCGCCTCGCGCAGCAGGTCCGCCGTGCTCGGTGGGACATCTGTCCTGCCAGGCGTGCCCCCGCCGTCCCTGCCCCCGACCGGCCACGGCTCCTAGCGTCGATGACATGGCCTCCGACGGCCACCACCCACGACCTCAGGAGCACCCCATGACACGCACCGCTTCGCTCGCCACCCATCCCCTCCCGTCCCGCCGCACGAGCCGCGCGCCGTGGACGGCCGACCTCGCGGGGACGGGGGCCGCGGTCGTCTGCGCGCTCGTGACCTGGGCCTGCGCCGTCCCCCTGGTCGGTGTGGACCTGACCGTCCTGACCGGCGGGTAGACCCGGCAGGTCGGCCCGCTCGACGTCGTGGTGGCCGCCGCCGTCAGCGCGGCTGCCGGGTTCCTCACGCTGCGGCTGCTCGAGCGCCTCACCCGCACCCGCCGGGCCCTGCGGATCTGGCTGGTGACCGCCACCGTCGTGGCGCTGGTCTCGCTGCTGGGGACGACGGCCGGGGTCAGCTGGGGGGCGACCATGACGCTGGTCTCGCTGCACTCGGTGGTGGCGGCGGTCGTCATCGCGGCCGGCTGGCGCTCCCGGACGTGCTGAGCCTCGGCGTACGGTGAGTCTCATGCGGGTGCGCAGCACCGTCACCCAGCGGCACGCCGCCGTCCTGGTGTGGGTCCCCGTGCTCCTGGCGCAGCTCGTCGTGTCGCGACCGGCGGGGTCGGCGGCCTACCTCAGCCTCGCGCTGGGCCTCGTCGCGGCGGTCACCTGCGTCACGGCGGTGCTGCTCAGCTGGCCGACCCCCACGTGGCGCTCGACGCTCGCCCTCCTCACGCTGGCCGTCGTCGTCCTCGCCGCGACCCTGGCCTGGCCGGGGTGGGAGCCCGCGTGGCTGCTGGTGGCCATGACCGCCGGAGTAGCGCTGCGGGGTCGTCACGGGCTTGTCGCCATACCGGCCTGCGCGGTCGCCGCCGGGGTGACCATGTCCGGGGTCTCGGGGGTCGACGACGCGACGGTGCCGCAGGCGTTCGTCGTCGTGCTGGCTGGCACCACCGCCGCCGCGCTGAGCCGGCTCGTGGCCACGACCGAGGCGCTGCGGCGCACGCGTGAGCAGCTGGCCGTCAGCGCGGTCGGCGCCGAGCGGGAGCGCGTCGCGAGACCTGCACGACGTCCTCGGCCACACCCTGTCGCTCATGGTCGTCAAGGCCGCGGCGGTCCGTCGGCTCGTCCCGACCGACCCGGCAGCGGCCGCGAGCCACGCCGAGGACATCGAGCGCATCGGGCGGACGGCGATGAGCCAGGTCCGCGACACCATCCACGACGCCCAGGCGCCCACCCTGGAGGAGCAGCTCGGCGCTGCCCGCGACGCCCTGTCCGCGGCCGACGTGGTGACCAGCATCCGCATCGAGTCCCCACCGGTCGGCGTGGCCGACGAGCTGCTGGCCTGGACGCTGCGCGAGGGGGTCACCAATGTCCTGCGCCACGCCTCGGCCGACCACTGCTGGATCACCCTGGTGCGCGCCGGGGGCGCCCACCGGCTGACCGTCTGCGACGACGGCGTCGGGTCGCGTGGCCGTCCCCATGGGCAGGGCGGCCTGGAGGGCCTGCGCGTGCGCCTGGAGTCCGCCGGCGGAGGTATGACGACCCGCGGCACCCCCGAGGGGTTCACCCTCACCGCCTGGGTCCCCGACGAGCAGGGGGACGCATGATCCGTCTCCTGCTGGCCGAGGACCAGGCGATGATGCGCAGCGCGCTGGCCCTGCTCCTGAACCTCGAGGACGACATGGAGGTGGTCGCCGAGGTGGGTGACGCCGAGTCGCTCCTCGCGGTGGCGTCCCGGTCACGCCCGGACGTCGCGCTGATCGACATCGAGCTCCCCGGGCGCAGCGGGCTCGACGTCGCAGCCGAGCTGGTGACGGTGCTGCCGGGGTGCGCGATCGTGATCGTCACGACCTTCGCCCGCCCCGGCTACGTGCAGCGCGCGATGGCGGTGGGGGCGCGGGGCTTCGTCGCCAAGGACGGGCCGGTCGAGGCGCTGGTCGACGCCATCCGCCAGGTCGTCGCCGGAGCCACGGTCATCGACCCGGAGCTCGCCCGGCACGCGCTGCGCAGCGGCGCCAGCCCCCTCACCGAGCGCGAACGGGCCGTGCTGGTGGAGGCGGAGCACGGTGGCTCGACCTCCGACATCGCCGGCCGGATGCACCTGTCGCGGAGCACGGTGCGCAACTACCTGTCCAGCGCGATCGGCAAGACGGCGACGCGCACCAGGACAGAGGCCGCGCGCGTGGCCCGCCGCAACGGCTGGCTCTGACCGGCTCGCGCGGACACCTGGCAGATGGGTGGGCCCTGGCAGATCGGTGGGCCCTGGCAGATCGGTGCAGGTCCGGTGTCAGATCTGACGTACGACCTGCACCGATCCGCGCGGGCCCACGCGCACCGGCGGTCAGAGGGCGGGCCTCAGAGCGGGCCACGCCCAGTCGCCGGGCGGGTCCTCGCCGACGCGGCCGTCGATCGCCTCGCGCAGCAGGTCGGCGTGGCCGGTGTGGCGGCCGTACTCCTCGACCAGGTCGCACACGAATCGCCGGATGCTGGGCCGCAGCCCGTCGGGCTGCAGGTGCGCGGACTCGTCGAGACGCCCCTGCGCCACGATCTCGGCGAGCCGCGTGCGCGAGCGGGCGACGGCCTCGTCGTACTGTGCGTAGATCTCCTCGGCCGTCTCCCCCTCCCCCACCGTGAACTGCCAGGTGTCGAGGTCCTCGCCCTCGGGCACGCGCATCATCGTGACGGGCTGTTCGCCGGCGATGCGCCAGCACAGGACATCGTCCTCCACGAGGGCGAGGTGCTTGAGCAGCCCGCCCATCGTGAGGGTCGAGGACGGTATGCCGGACCGGAGCTGGGCCAGGTCGACGCCGTCCGCCTTCCAGCGGAACGTCGCGCGCAGGCGGTCCAGCATGCCGACGAGGTGCTCGGCCTCGTCCCCGGCGATCGGGGGCTCCCAGGGCGGGAGGTCGGTGGTGGTCATGGCGTCTCCTTCGGTGGGTGGACTCGCGCGGCCTGCGCGGATGGTGCGGGTATGCCGTGGACGGGGGTGGCAGCGGTCGCGTCGGCAGGGCCGACGGTGCGGCTGAGGATCCAGGCGTGCTTGCCGACCTGGCGCACGCGCTGGAAGTCGTGGTCCTCGTAGAGCTCGGCCGTGGCGCTGAACAGGAACCGTCCCTGGGCCTGCCGCCCCACGGTGGTCTCGCTGATCGCCTCCACGAGGCCACCTCCTGCGGCGGCGATGAGCTCGAGCGCGCCGCTGAGGGCGAGCCGGGCGATCCCCTGCCCGCGGTGGCGGCGGTCGACGTAGATGCAGGTGATGCGCCAGTCCGGCTCGGGCGGCGGGTCCTGGTCGTAGGCCCGCTTGTGCTTGATGCCGGCGAGCTCGTCGGGGTCGCCGTACTGCGCCCAGCCCTGCGCGAGCCCGTCCTCGTCGATCACGAGCGCGGCGTGCGCGCCGTCCGTCATGACGCGCTCGCGCTTGGCGGCGCGGTGGTCGATGCGCTGCCCGCACTCGGGGTGGAAGCCGATGCACCAGCAGCCGCCATACACCCCGTTGTTGCGCTCGACGAGCTCGGCGAACGGCTCCCAGGTGTCCGGTCCGAGAGGGACCACGCGATAGCTCATGGCCCCGACGCTAGGGCCCGTTGCGGACGATCCGCGTCCTGACGCTCATCCTCACGATGATCGGGGCGGGGGGCCGCAAGGGCCGCCAGGCGCGGCCGGCGAACTAGGCTCGAGGAACGTCATTGGGGACGAGCATCCGGCTCGGCGCCCAGTCCACCGGGAGGCCCCCATGTCCGAGAGCTTTCAGCCAGGTCACGAGCACGTCGAGAGCCGCGACGCGATCGTCACGCTCAGCACCCCCATGCTCGAGCAGCTCGACGACCGGCAGCGCCGCATCCTGGTCAACGACCTGGTCGAGCTGTCCCAGTCCGGGCGGGACCACCACGCGGTGTCGGAGATGCTCGGCGAGCGCCTGACCAAGCTCGGCATCGAGCAGCCCAAGCACGTCGTCGACCGCCTCTCGGAGAACATCGCCCAGGCCAGCAACCTCACCATCTCCCTCGACGACGGCACCGTGCTGCACGGCGACCCGAGCTGGACCCCGGCGACGCACGACACCGACGTCCAGGGCACCGAGGACCCGGCGGACGGGGACCGCCCCACCTACAGCTGACGTCAGAGGTCGGGGAGCCGACGACCGACGTCCAGCGCCCCAGAGCCCCAGAGCGCCTGCCCCAGAGCGCCTGCCCCAGAGCACAAAGATCGTGAGGGTTTGGTCCAAGGAAGTTGGACCAAACCCTCACGATCTTGGGTGAACGCAGGGCGCGATCAGGGGGTCGGCATACCGCCGTTGACGTTGAGCGTCTCGCCGATCACGTAGCTCGACTCGGGCGAGGCGAGGAAGACGTAGGCGGGGGCGAGCTCGGTCGGCTGGCCGGCGCGGCCGAGGGCGGTCGACTTGCCGAACTCCGGCAGGTCGTCGGGGAGCTGGCCGCCGGACGGCTGCAGCGGGGTCCAGATCGGGCCCGGGGCCACCGCGTTGACACGAATCCCCTTGGGCGCCAGCTGCTCCGCCAGGCCCTTTGTGAAGTTGTTGATCGCGGCCTTGGTCGACGCGTAGTCGATCAGCGTCGCCGACGGCGAGTAGGCCTGGATCGACGTGGTGTTGATGATCGTCGCGCCCGGCTCGAGGTGCGGCAGGGCGGCGCGCACGAGGCGGAACATCGCGAGGATGTTGATGTCGTAGGTCGCCTCGAGCTGCTCGTCGTCGATGTCGTCGAAGGACTCCGTGGCGACCTGCTTGCCGCCGTTGTTGACCAGGATGTCCAGACCACCCAGGGTCTTGACGGCCTCGTCGACCAGGGTCTTGGCAAAGGCCTTGTCGCGCAGGTCACCCGGGACGGTGCCGACGGTGCGGCCCTCGGCCTCGATGATCTCGGCGACCTTCGAGGCGTCCTGCTCCTCCTCCGGCAGGTAGGTGATGACGACGTCGGCGCCCTCGCGGGCGAAGGCGATCGCAGTCGCCGCGCCGATGCCGGAGTCGCCACCGGTGATGAGCGCCTTGCGTCCCTCGAGGCGTCCGGTGCCGCGGTAGGACTTCTCGCCCAGGTCCGCCTTGGGCGTCATCTCGGCGTCCAGACCGGTGCCGGGCAGCGCCTCGGCGGGCGGCGTGATCGAGGGGTACCGCTTCACGGGGTCCTGCAGCGTCAGCTGGTCCACGGTGGTGGTGTTGGTGTCGTCGGACATGTGACTCTCCTTCGATGGTGGGCTTGTTCGTGCACCTACCCGGCAGGGAGGGGGTCTCACACGAGCGCCTCGCCGTCATTTCCCTCCCCTCAGCTGTCGATCTCGTGGGGGCCCGCGCGTCACAGTGGTGAGGTCGCACCCGCGGCCCGCAACCCGGATGGGAGATGACCATGGCTGACTACACCGTGCTGATCGTGGGAGACGCCGACCGTTGGTGGACCTCGATGAGCCTGGCGGAGCGCAAGGACGGCTACGCGCAGTACGAGAGGTTCGGCGAGGCCCTCGCCGCGGGCGGCCACCGCATCGTGGGCGGTGCGGAGCTGACCCGTTCGTCGCAGTCGAGGTCGATCCCTGCGGGCGGCGGGCCCGTGACCGAGGGGCCCTACGCCGAGACCGCCGAGCAGGTCGGCGGCTACTACCAGATCGAGACGGACGACCTGGACGGCCTGCTCGAGTGCTGCCAGATCATCGCCGAGACGGGCGACGGGGTCGAGGTCCGCCCCAACGTCGATCCCGCGGATCGCCCGTCGTGACGCGCTATCTCGTGCTTCTCGCCTACGACCCGCGCACCTGGGAGTCGGCGACGGCGGAGGAGCAGCAGGAGTATGTCGACGCGCACGCCGCCTTCGAGGCCGCCGTCGACGCGCGCGGCCGCCGCCTCGGCTCGGCGCCCCTCGCGGGGGCCGACACCGCGACGACGGTGCGCCACGAGGGCGGCGAGGTCGTGGTGACGGACGGTCCGTTCGCGGAGACGGCCGAGATGATCGCCGGCTACTACGACGTCGAGCTGCCCGACCTGGACGCGGCCGTGGCGGTGGCGCGGCTGCTGCCGGCGACCTACACCGTCGAGATCCGTCCGACGATCGAGCTCGGCTGAGGCGCCGTGACCGGCGAACCTGACGCGTCGCTCGCGCTGCTCGGGTCCGTCGTGCGCGAGGAGTGGGGACGCCTGACGTCCCTGCTCCTCGCGCGCTTCCGCCGGCTCGACCTGGTCGAGGACGCCCTGGCCGACGCCGTCGAGGTCGCCGCGCGACGGTGGCCCGTGGACGGAGTCCCGGACAGCCCGGCGGCCTGGCTCTACACCGCGGCCGCGCGGAGGGTGCTCGACCGGCTGCGCGCCGAGGCCATGCAGCACCGCCGTATGCCGTTGCTGGTCACCGACATCCAGCGCACCGCAGGGAGCGGAGGCGCCATGGCCGACCCCGGAGGTCTGGTGGAGGACGACCTCCTGAGGCTCGTCCTCATGTGCACCCACCCCGCGCTGGCGCCGGAGGCCGCGAGCGCCCTCGCCCTGCGTCTGGTGGTGGGGGTCAGCACGCCCGACATCGCCCGGCTGTTCCTGGTGCCCGAGGCCACGATGGCGGCCCGGCTGACGCGGGCCAAGAAGAAGGTCGTGGCGGCCGGCATCCCCTTCGCCGTGCCGGGTGCCGCCGAGCTGCCGGGCCGGCTGTCGACGGTCGCGCAGTCGGTCTACCTCGCGTTCACCGCCGGGTATGCCCCGGGCAGCGGGCCTGACCCGGTGCGCGCCGAGCTGGCCGGCGAGGCGGTCCGCCTGGTCCGTGCGGTGCGGGCGCTGACGCCCGGGGACCCCACCCTCACGGCCTTGCTCGCCCTGGTGCTGCTGCAGCACTCGCGCCGGGACGCCCGCACGGACGACGCCGGGCGGCTAGTGCTGCTCGCGGACCAGGACCGGAGCCGCTGGCACCGCGACGAGATCGCCGAGGCGGTGGCCCTGCTCGAGTCCGCACCCCTGCGTGGCGGGCTGCCGGTCCAGGCCGCCGCCTACCTCCTGCAGGCGCGCATCGCGGCGGAGCACGCGCTGGCGCCGCGGCCCGACGACACCCGCTGGGACCGGATCGTCGCGCACTACGACCTGCTCGTGGCGGTGGCGCCCGGCCCGAGCGTCGAGCTCGCCCGCGCCGTGGCGGTGGCGCAGGCCCGCGGGCCAGGGGCCGGCCTGGCCGCTATCGCGGCGATCAGCGGGGTCGGCGGGGTCGGCGCGAGCCACCGGTTCGACGCCGTGCGCGCCGAGCTCCTGACCCGGGCCGGGCGAGTGGCGGCGGCCAGGACGGCATACGACGCAGCGATCTCCTTGTGCCGCAACGAGGCCGAGCTCAGCCACCTGCACGACCGGCGCGCTGCCCTCGACCAGCCCCCGGGCTAACCCCCACCGCGACGACCGCCCCCTCTAGGGTCGACGGACCGCCGGCGCGACACGAGAAGCAGCATGTCCGGGACGATCTCCCCACGACGCGAGTCCGACCGTCTGGCAGACCTGCTCGGGCCGACGCGGCTCACGGAGGTCGTCGACATCGGGGCCAACCCGCTCGAGGACGAGCCGCCCTATCTCGCCATGCTGCGCGAGGGCGCCTGCCGGGTCACGGGATTCGAGCCGCAGCCCGAGGCGATCGAGCGACTGCGGTCGGCCGCAGGCGATCTCGAGCGCTACCTCCCCTATGCCATCGGCGACGGCGCCACCCACACCCTGCACCTGTGCGCCTCGTCCGGGTTCTCCAGCCTCTACGAGCCCGACCCCGCGCAGCTCGAGCTGCTCGTCGACTTCCCCCGGCTGGCAACGGTGGTCGACCGTATGCCGCTCCCCACGACCCGCCTCGACGACGTCCGCGAGATCGAACTGCTCGACCACCTCAAGATCGACGTGCAGGGCGCCGAGCTCATGATCTTTCGCGGCGGCCGCGAGACGCTGGCGCGGGCCACGACCATCCAGGTCGAGGTGGGCTTCCACCGGCTCTACCGGGACCAACCGACCTTCGCCGAGATCGACCTCGAGCTGCGCGAGCAGGGTTTCGTGCCGCAGGGATTCGTCTCGACCAAGACCTGGCCGATCGCACCCGTCCAGTGGGCCGACGCCGACGAGCGCCAGGCTCGGCAGCTCGTCGAGGCCGACGCCCTCTACGTCCGCGACCTCACGCGGCTCGACCTGCTCGACGACGAGCAGCTGCGTCACCTCGCGCTGGTCGCGCACCAGGTCTACGACCAGCGTGGGGTGGCGCTGCGCGGCATCCGAGAGCTGGTGCGCCGAGGCGCGCTCGACCCGTCCGCGGAGGAGCGCTACCGCGCAGCGTGACCAGGGGATGTGCAGCACCTGTTCACCTCCCGTCCAGCGTCCATGGCTAGAGTCACGGCCATGACTACCGCCGACGCAGCCCGCACCTCGCTGGCCGACGCCCAGCGCCTCCTCGAGCAGATCGAGGCCGACCACCAGCGATTCGACGAGTTCCTGACCTTCGTCCGCGACTCCGGCAACCGCGCCGCCGAGCTCGCGGAGTACTACGCGGGCCAGGGCATCCAGGACACCGAGGCCGTCCTGGCCGACGATCCCGAGGCGATGACGCCCGCGGTCGCCAACGAGGACTCGGCCTGGGAGGCGCTCGCCGGCCGCGACGACCGCATGCTCCAGCTGCTGCGCCTCGTGACCGCCGAGCTGACCTCCGGTCTGGACCAGTCCGACTCCGACGATGCCGCCGACGCCGACGCTGACGACTCCGACGCTGACGCCGACGACGAGGGCGACTCCGGTCACGCCTGACCGACCCTGATGACCGAGCCGACGACCGACCGCCTGGTGCGCCCTGCGGCCCCGGCGGACGTCGAGGCTCTCGTGACGCTGCGCGGGATCATGTTCGAGGCCATGGGGGTGGCCGAGGACGACCCGCGGTGGCGGGCGGCCGCGAGACGCTGGTTCGTCGAGCGGCTGGCCGATCCGGCATACCGGATCGTGGTGGTGGAGGTGCGGGGCGGGGTCGTGGCGTGCGCGATGGGGGCGCGACGCGACGCCGCCCCGTCACCGGGGGTCCCCGAGGGCGGCGACGTGCTGGTCAGCAACGTCTGCACGCTCCCGAGCGCCCGCGGTCAGGGGCACGGGAGCGCGGCGTTCGAGGCGGTGCTGACCTGGGCGCGCGAGACCGGGGTGCCCCGCGCCGAGCTGATGGCGACCGCCGAGGGACGCCACCTTTACGAACGAGCAGGCTTTTCCACCACCGCCTTTCCCGCCATGCGGGCCGACCTGCGCGCGATGATGGAGCCATGACCGACACCGACACGGACACGGGCACCACGCGGACCAGGCGACGGATCCTCATCACCGGCGCGACCGGAGGCATCGGGCTGCTGCTGGCCGGCCGCCTGCGCGACGACTACGAGATCGTGCAGCACGGCCGCACCCCCAAGAACGACGAGCAGGAGCGAGTGCTCCAGCGGGCCGATCTCGAGGACTACGCCGAGGTGCTGCCGCTCATGGAGGGCGTCGACACCGTCCTGCATCTCGCGAGCTCCGCCTCCCCCGAGTCCGACTGGGACGACGTGCTCGCCGCCAACATCGTGGGCTACCGCAACGTGCTCGAGGCGGCTCGCGAGGCCGGGGTGCGCCGCGTGGTCTACGCGTCGTCCAACCACGCGATGGGGATGTACGACCGGCTCGAGCAGTGGCCCGTCAATCCCCACCAGCTGCCGCGCCCCGACTCGCTGTACGGCGTGTCCAAGGTGTTCGGCGAGACGCTGGGCCGCTATTACCACGACGAGCACGGACTGGACGTCATCGCGCTGCGGATCGGCTGGATGTCCGACGACCCGTTCGACGCCGACGAGGACCTGCTGCACGCCATGTGGCTCAGCGAGGACGACACCGAGCGGGTCTTTCGCTGCGCGATCGAGGCCGAGGTGACCTTCGGGCTCTACTACGCGATCTCCGACAACCCCAACCGCCGCTGGGACCTCACCAACACGATGCTCGAGCTCGGCTATCGGCCGCAGGACTCGTGGACCGAGCGCACCGACGAGCCGGAGGACGTGGTCGAGGGCGGCGCCCCGGTGCGCGACGACTGGCCGCGCAACTCCTGACGCGCCCCGCCGTGCCCCCGGGGCGCGCCATACCTCCCGGGCACCCCCGAAGATCGTGAGAGTTTGGTCCAAGGATGGTGGATGTTGGGTCTGGGGACCTTCGAGACTGGCATGTCCCGATCATGTGAAACACGTGATCCGGGGCGTGCGGGGCGCTGAGTGCGCTATCCCTTGCGGAGGTGCAGGAAGCGGGCGGCGGTCATGCTGAGGTTGGCCACGCATCGCCTGATCGCGGTCGCCGTCACCGAGCTCTTCGATGTCCTTGGCGCGCAACCGGTGCGACAGGCACCAGCAGTGCGTGGCGCGGCGGTCGGGGTTGGTGACGTCGGCGAAGTCCTCGAAGCGCTCCGGCGTCAACGGGTGTGTCGACCAGGTCGGGTCGTCCTCCGTGATGCCCTCGCCTCCCGTGACCAGGGTGGCAGAGGACCCCGCGCCCGGGAACCCCTCCTGGCGGCGGCCTGGCGGCGATCTCGGACCCCGCGGCGGGCCGGCGCCCCGGCATACTGGCTCCATGACCCAGCTCAACGTCCTCGGTGGTCCGCTCGACGAGTGCGGGCAGGACCCCGTGACCGGGTTCTATCGGGACGCGACCTGCACGATCGGTCCGGAGGACCTGGGGCACCACTCGATCTGCGCGGTCGTCACGGTGGAGTTCCTGGCGCACCAGCGGTCGATCGGCAACGACCTGTCGACGCCACGCCCGCAGTACGGCTTCTCGGGGCTGCAGCCCGGTGACACCTGGTGCGTGACGGCGCGCAACTGGCTGATGGCGCACGAGGCGGGGGCCGCCGCGCCGGTGCGGCTGGCCGCGACCAACCAGGCCGTGCTGGGGATCGTGCCGCTGGAGGTGCTGCGGGCGTATGCCGTCGACGTGCCCGACGACACCAGCTCCCTCGATGGGTGACGGGGGCGCGCGGGCGACCGCCACGCTCGTCGGGTGCGGCGACCTCGGGTCCCGGATCGGGCTGCGCCTCGCGTCGGCCGGCGTCGACGTGCGCGCGGTGCGTCGCCACGCCGACCTGGTGCCGCCTCCGTTGACCGGCCTCTCCGCCGACATCACCGACCCCCGGGCTCCCCTGCCGGACCTGTCCGCCGACCTGCTCGTCGTCTGCCTGACCGCGGACGAGCGCGACGAGGCCGGCTACCGGCGCACCTACGTCGAGGGGATGTCACGTGCCCTCGAGGCAGCCTGCCGGGCGGGCCGGTCACCTCGCCGGGCCGTGCTCGTGTCCTCGACCGGGGTGTATGGCGACGCCACCGGTCTCGTGGACGAGGCCACCACGCCGGAGCCGTCACGCGCGACCTCGCGGGTGCTGCTCGAGGCCGAGTCGGCGTTCCGGGAGGCGGTGCCGCACGGCACGGTGGCCCGGCTCAGCGGCCTGTATGGCGACCGCGAGCCCCGCATCGTCGCGCAGGTGCGCCGCGGCGAGGACCCGCACCCGCACCGGTGGACCAATCGGCTGCACCGGCACGACGCGGCGGCCGCCGTCGTCCATCTCCTGACCCGCCCCGAGGCGCCGGACCCGCTCTACGTCGTCACCGACGACGAGCCCTGCACCAGCGGCGAGCTGAGCGCGTATGTCGCTGCGCTGCTGGGGATCTCGTGGTCGGTCAGCACCCCTGGTCGATCCGTGGCCGAGGGTCGCTGCCTGTCCAACGCGCGCCTGCGGGCGACCGGCTTCACGCTGCAGCACCCGACCTATCGCGAGGGCTACCGCGCCCTGCTGACCGGGCTCGGCCTCACCGTCTGACGCGGATCGGGTGAGTCTGCTGCTCGTCGACGAGCAGCGGACTCACCCGATGACGCGCGCCAGGCGCAAGGACGCCTCAGCCTCAGAGGGCCACGATCTCGTGGCGGACGAGCTCGCCTGCGGCGATCTCGAGGATCCCGGCCGTGTGCCGCGGCTGCCGCCTCTTGTCGGTCGGCGACCCGGGGTTGAACAGATGCGTCCCGTCCTCCACGAGGTCCATGGGGATGTGGGAGTGGCCGTAGACGACCACGTCGGCCTCCGGGAACCGCCGCCGCATCCGCCGCCCTCGCCCCTGCCGGGGACCGGCGTCGTGGATCATCGCGAGGCGGACGCCGTCGACCTCGAGCGACATCGTCTCCGGGACGCCGCCTCCCCACGCGGCGACCTCCGGGCCGTCGTTGTTGCCGAGGACGACCCGGACGGGCGCGAAGGCCGACAGCTCGTCGAGCACCGCCGGCACGCACACGTCACCCGCGTGCAGCACGAGGTCCGCCCCCTCCAGCAGGGGAACGAGCCTGGGCGGCACGGACTTCCAGCGCCGGGGAGCGTGCGTGTCCGCGACCACCAGCAGCCGCGTCATACGGCTGACCACGGCGAGGGCGACGGCACGGGAGACTCAGCCGAGCCGCGAACGGACCTCGGCCAGCGAGGGATTGGTGGCCGAGCTGCCGTCCGGAAAGACCACGGTCGGCACCGTCTGGTTGCCGTGGTTGATGGTCTCGACCAGCTCGGCGCTGGCGGACGAGTCCTCGATGTTGACCTCGGTGTAGCCGATACCGGCGCGGTCGAGGTCGCCCTTGAGGCGGCGGCAGTAGCCGCACCAGGTGGTGGAGAACATCGTGATGGTGCCGGCCTGCGGCAGGGCGACGCCGGGGGGGAGGATCTCGCTCACGTTCATGCCCTCCCCAACACCGGGGCGAGCCGCGCGATTCCGCAGCCCCGCCCCGGCTCGAGCCGATCAGCGCGCCGGACGCCAAGGCTCTGCCTTGCCTGCGTCACCCACGCACGTGTCGACGATCGAGGTGGGCATGCCCGGCGCCCTGGACCGCAGGGTCGCGCAGGTCGGCGTGTCCTGGCCGCTCCACACCTCGGACCAGCCGTTGGCGCCCTGGGCACCCAGGGCGGCCGCGCCCTCGCACTCCGGCGCGCCGTAGCTGCCCCATCCGGGCGACCCGTCTCAGCACCACTTGGTCGCGATCGCCTCGACCACGGTGCGGTTGCGGTTGGTGGCCATCCCTGCGACGCGCTCGACGGCCGTGTTGGTGAGTCGCGACCGGTGGTAGTCGGGGCCGAGCAGCAGGTGCACGGCCCGCCCACGGGACACGACCCGCTCGCCGGGAGCCTCGAGGGTGTGCAGCGCAGTGACCACCTCCGCGGACGGCTCCTGCGGCAGGAAGGACACGTAGTGCCTGCCCTCGTGCCCCTCGCCGACCTCGTCCAACTCGTCGGCCACCGCGCGGACCTCCGCCGGCGTCAGCAGCGCCACCGGCACCTCGAATCCCCTGTCGTCCAGGAATGCCCGCTCCATCGCGGCGACGACCTTGTCGCGCGAGCGCATCGTCGTGGTGAGGCGCACGTTGCCGGTGTTGATGTGGGTGGCGACGTCGGTGAACCCCGCCGCCTCCAGGCACGCGACGATCTGCTGGGGCGAGAACGTCCGCTTGCCGGCGAGGTTGATCGCCCGCAGGAAGCCGATCCAGGTGCTCATGACGCCATCCTCCCCGACCACCCCGCCGAGACGCCCCCGCCCACCCCGTCGAGAGGCGCCCACCCACCCGTTGAGAGGCGACAAATGGGGGTTGTGGCCGGCTCATCACCCCCATTTGTCGCCTCTCGACGAAGGAGGGCGGGAGGGAGGCGGGAGGGCGGGCTCGACGGGCGGGCACCTAGACTCGCGGGCAGTCGAGAGGAGCGAGCGTGCGTGCTGTCGTGATGGACGAGCTGGCCGGGCCGCTGCAGGTGCGGGAGGTGGCCGACCCCGCGCCGCCCGCGGGCGGGGTGGTCGTCGACGTGCACGCCACGGGACTGTGCCGCAGCGACTGGCACGCCTGGGCCGGGCACGACGACGTCGCGCTGCCCCACGTGCCAGGGCACGAGCTGGCCGGCGTGGTCAGCGTCGTCGGCACGGGCGTCTCGCGCTGGCGGGTCGGCGATCGCGTGACGGTGCCCTTCGTGTGCGGGTGCGGACGCTGCGACTGGTGCCTCACCGGTCAGGCGCAGGTGTGCCCCGCGCAGGAGCAGCCCGGTTTCACGCACTGGGGATCCTTTGCCGAGCGGGTGGTGCTGCACGCCGCCGACACCAATCTCGTCGCCATCCCCGACGGCGTCACGACCGAGGCGGCGGCCAGCCTGGGCTGCCGGTTCGCGACGGCCTACCGCGCCCTCACCGCTCGTGCCGACGTGCAGCCCGGCGAGTGGGTGTGCGTCGTGGGGGCCGGGGGCGTCGGGCTCAGCGCGGTCATGGTCGCGAGCGCGCTCGGGGCGCGGGTCGTCGCGGTGGACCGGTCGGTCGGGGCGCTCGAGCGCGCCGCCGCGATGGGCGCGACCAGCACGGTCCTCAGCGAGACCGGGGTGGACGTCCCCGCCGAGGTGCAGGCCCTGACCGGCGGGGTGCACGTCAGCGTCGACGCGGTGGGCAGCGAGCAGACCGCCGCGAGCGCCGTGCTCAGCCTGCGCCGACGCGGGCGACACGTGCAGGTCGGTCTGCTGCCGCCCGTGGACGGCCATCCGCGCCTCCCCATGGACCGCGTGATCGCCTGGGAGCTCGACCTGCTCGGCAGCCACGGCATGGCGGCCGCGGACTACCCCGGGATGCTGGCGCTGATCGAGGGCGGTGCGCTGCGACCGCAGGGCCTGGTCGAGCGGGTCGTCGGCCTGGCGGACGCGGTGCGGCTGCTGCCCGCGATGGACACGGCCGCGCCCGCCGGCATCACGATCATCGATCCCCGCCGCTGACGCGCCCGGGCCTGGCACGGCTGCACGGCCCCGGCCCGCCCTCACGCCCCCGCGTAGGACCCGATGGAGTACTGATTGCCCTCGGGGTCGGCGACCGAGGCCGACCGGCCGCCGTAGTCCTGGTCCGACGGCGCCATGAGCGAGGTGCCGCCCGCCGCGAGGGCGCGCTCGTGGACCTCGTCGACCTGCTCGTCGGTGGGGACGACGAGATAGCAGGTGGCGACGCCGACGCGCCGCTGGTAGTCGCTGCCGGACGGGACGGCCCGCCCCGCGGAGCCGCACATGACGCCACCGGCGGCGCCCCAGGCGAGCTCGGCGTGCACGACCGTGCTCGGGTCGTCGGGGTCGCGGTGGACCGCGCGCTCGTCGAAGCCCAGCGCCCGCAGGAAGGTCAGGCCCGCGTCGGCGTCGTCGAAGTGGACGCTGTGGAACAGGGTTGGTGTGGTCATGGCTCCAGCCTCCTGCGGCTCACGCCGGATCGTCTTGAACGATGGGGAACACCTCGGACCGCCACTGCGTGGGCGTCTGCCCGGCGAGTGCACGGAACTCGCGGCTGAGGTGGGCCTGGTCGGCATACCCCGCGCGGGCGGCGACCTCGACCCACGGCTGCCCGGCGCGCGCGAGGCGCATCGCCGCACCGAACCTGTGGAGCTGCCGGACCTCCTGCGGCGGCAGCCCGAACTCGCCGGTGAAGCGGGTGACCAGGTGGCGCCGCGACCAGCCCACCTCGGACGCGAGGCCGGACACCGTCACCCGCCCGCCCCGGCGGTCGAGCAGCCGCCACGCGTGCGCGAGATCGTCTGGCACGACGGACCGTTCGCGGGAGGCAACCTGCAGCAGATGCTCCTCGAGCAGGGCGAACCGCGCGTCCCAGCCCCACCGATTCAGCCCCGCCAGCCGCTCGTGCAGGTCGTGGGGGATGCCCGTGGGCAGGTCGGCGTGGGCGACGAGACCGCGGGCGATCGCGGCGGCTGGCACCCCCAGCAGCGCACGGCAGCCGGCCGGCGTGAGGTCCAGCTGGATGCCGTGCTGCACGCCGTGGGTGCGGATCAGCGCCGGGCGGGTGTGGAGCCCGGAGGCGAGCAGCCACTGCCGCGAACGCGCGTCGGGCTGGTCGCACCAGGTCACGTCGAGCGGCTCGTCGAAGCTGATGATGACGGTCGCGCTCGGGCCGGGCACGCCGTGGTGCACCGCGCGCGGGTCGAGGCGCAGGTCATAGCCCGACATCCGGTGGACCAGGCCCGCCAGAGCGGGGTGCACCCGCCGGTCGTGCTGCATGGCGTCCAGGCTGGCACGTGCAGGACGGCCCGTCGAGGGTGGCTGCGGCATGCGGGTGCGAGGGCGGACCCGGTATGACGAACCGCCCGCACGACGCGGCCGCGGGCGAAGGCCATGTTGGCGAGGGTCCAGGCGGCCGGTCTCTCCATGGCGGGGTCGTGGAGCCGGGCGAGGCCAGCCTCCAGGTCCGCGGTCAGCTGCTCGACGGCCGGGTGGCGGGCCGCGAGGGCGGCGATGAGGGCCGACCGGAGTCGAGGTGGGAGATCTCGCTCACGGAGAAGCGCGCGTCGGCGAGCGTGATCAGCGAGTCCCGCGGAGGGGCCGCTCACCCCCCGGTCATCGGGCGGATCGCGGGTGATGTCCCGCGCGACGGCGCCTGCCGCCCCGAGTCTCAGTAGCTGAAGGTCGTGGCCCCCTCGTCGCCGATCCACTCCCACAGCTGGACGGACCCACCCTGGCGGGCGTTGTCGAGGAAGGTCGACGGGTCGAGCCCCTTGGCGTCCACGCAGATCCCGCAGACGATCATGGTGCCGCCCGCGGCGGCATACCGCGAGAGCAGGGTCGGCAGGGGCGGGCACCCGTCGCAGGCGACCCCCCGGGCGACCCCGTCGACGGCGAGGCGCACGGCCTCCTTGGTGAGGAACATCGTGGTCTCTCGGCCCGACTCCGCGGCGCCGACGGCGACGAGGAACGCGACGGTGACGCGCTCCGGGTCCTCCAGGCCGGTGGTCAGGCTGATGGCTGCCTTGCTCATGGTGCGCTCCTCGTGCTGGGGGCCGCTGCTCGGCCCGACAAGCCGACGCTAGGCCGGCACGCCACGGGATCGCATCGGTGCCGCCACCCAACGCGAGGCCGCGCGCCCAGCCCGCGCGTAGTCGCCCCCGCCCGCCCCCGCCCGCTCGTGCTCGCTCAGCCCTCGCGGACCCATTGCGCCACGGCGGCCGCGCGTGCCGTGGGGCCGCCGACGCCGAGGCGGGCATAGGCGTTCTGGAGGTGCCGCTCGACGGTGCGGACGCTGAGCGACAGGATGGCGCCGATGCCGGCGTTGTCGAGCCCCTGCGCCGCGAGCGCCAGCACCTCGCCCTCGCGCGGGGTGAGCAGCTCGCGCGCCGAGACCGCCGGCGCGACACCACCGTCCGCGCCCTCCGCGAGAAAGGCCGACACCTCGCGGAGGAACACCGGCCAGGCCGGCTCGTCCTCGAGCAGGATGTGGTTGCGGCTGTCGAGCAGCACCAGTCGGGCGCCCGGGATCCCGCGGGCGAGGATCCGCGAGTGCTCGACGTCGTTCATCCGCTCGTGCCGCGAGTGCACCACCAGGGTCGGGACGTCGAGGGTCGCCAGCAGGTCGGTCGCATCGGCCTGACCCCGCTGCCGGCGGGACTCGTAGGCCGTGCGCGCGCTCACCGCGCGGCGGTACAGGTCGTCGAGCCAGCGCATCTGCTCCTCGGTCGCGTCCGGGATCATCATCGACGTGAAGACCCGGCGAAAGACGGGGTCCCGGCGGTCCCAGCCCGCGCGGATCATCGCCTCGAAGGCCGCCTCCAGCTCGCGGTCGTCGTCGGTGACGTGGCGCAGGGCGCCGGCGTAGGTGCTGGCGCACACCAGGTGCGTCACTCGCTCGGGATGCCGCGCCGCGTAGTGCAGCGCCACCGGGCCGCCCTGCGCCATCGCCATCAGCGCGAACCGCTCCAGCCCCCCGTCCTCCACCACCGCGACGAGGTCCTCGATGCGCCGCTCGAGCCCGAAGTCGGTGACCTCGCGGTCGGACAACCCGTGCCCGCGCTCGTCGAACCGCACCACCGTGCGCGTGCGCCCCAGCTCGACGAGGTAGTGACGCCATACCGGCGACTGCCAGTCGAACTCGAGGTGGCTCAGCCAGCAGCTGTCGAGAACCAGCGGGGGCCCGGCCCCGTGGACGGCGTAGGCGATCGTCGTCCCGTCGGACGATCGGCAGAACCGCACTCGCTGAGGGCTGTCGCGAGGAACGCCGCTCCTCATGGACCAAGGCTAGCCCCCGCCTCGCGCGGCGCCCAGGCTCGTCGCAGGCGCAGGACCACACCTCCCAGGGTCCAGGCATAGCGTCAGTGGCGTGAACCTCGACGGCGGCGCGACATCGGACAGGCCAGGCGACCGGGTCTCCCCGGCCGCTCGGGGAGCGATCGTCGGCCTGGCAGCGGGAGCGGTGACCGTCGGCGTCGCCGAGCTGCTGGCCGGCTTCGCGCAGCGGGCCACCTGGTCCAGCGGCACGCCCTCCCCGATCGACGCGGTCGGGGGTGCCTTCGTCGACCGGACTCCCCCGTGGCTCAAGGACTTTGCCGTCGCGACCTTCGGCACCCACGACAAGGCCGTGCTGTATGCCGGGATCGCCGTCACCCTCGTGGTGCTCGCCTGCGGCATCGGGCTCCTGGCGCTCCGCACGGCGCGGGGCGCCCTGGTCGCCCTCGCTCTGCTGGTCGGCGTCGCCATGGCCGCGGTGCTGTCCCGCCCCCAGGCCGCCGTCACCGACCTGGTCCCGTTGCTGCTCGGTGGCCTGGCGGGGATGTGGGCGCTCTCGCGCTGGGCGGCTCCTGCCTCGGCAACCGTGGCGGCCGTCTCCATGACCGAGCCGCGGCCGGTGTCGCGGCGGGTCCTGCTGGGGTCGGGCGTCGCCGCCGTCGTGGCGGGGGCTGCAGCCGTGGCGGTGGGACGCGTCGTGGCGGGTGGCGCGCGAGCCGGGGCGATGGCGCGGGCGGCGTTCGTGGTGCCCAAGGTGGCCAAGCCCGTCGTCGTGCCCGCGGGCGCCTCCCTGGGCATCGCCGGCGTGACGCCGTTCATCGTGCCCAACGCCGACTTCTACCGCATCGACACGGCGCTCGTCGTGCCGCAGGTCGACCCCGCCGGCTGGTCCCTGCGGGTGACCGGCCTGGTCGACCGCGAGGTCACCCTCGACTGGGCGACCCTGCTCGCCAAGCCCATGCAGGAGTCGATGGTGACGCTGATGTGCGTCTCCAACGAGGTGGGCGGCACCCTCAACGGCAACGCCGTCTGGACCGGGTGGCCCGTGCGAGAGCTGTTGCGCGAGGCCGGGGTTCGCCCGGGCGCCGACATGGTGCTGTCCACGAGCGTCGACGGCTTCACGGCCGGCACGCCGCTCGAGGCGATGACGGACGACCGGGACTCGCTGCTCGTCGTCGCGCAGAACGGCCAACCCCTGCTGCCCGAGCACGGCTTCCCGGTGCGCCTGGTCGTGCCCGGGCTCTACGGCTACGTCAGCGCCACGAAGTGGGTGACCGAGCTCAAGGTGACGACCTTCGCGGCGGACCAGGGCTACTGGACGCCGCGCGGCTGGTCGGCGCTCGGTCCGGTCAAGACCCAGTCCCGCATCGACGTCCCCCGCGACGGGGCGACCGTGGCCGCCGGCACCGTCGCCGTGGCGGGCGTCGCGTGGGCGCAGCACCGCGGGATCACGGGCGTGCAGGTGCAGGTCGACGGCGGCCCCTGGGTCGACGCCCGGCTCGGCGCGGACGCCACGTCCGACGCCTGGCGCCAGTGGGTCTACGAGTGGCCGGCCACGTCGGGGCGGCACACGATCGCCATCCGAGCCGTCGACGCGACCGGGCAGCCCGAGACCGCCGAGCCGGCCCCACCCGCGCCGAACGGCGCGAGCGGCCACCACACGATCTCGGTCACCGTCTCCTGACCTGCCGGTCGGTCAGCCTCGGCGGGCCCGTCCAAGCTCAGCCGGCAGCGGCGGGTCGGGGCTCCTGAGCTCGACGAACATCGAGTGCGTCGGGGTCGTGCTGCAGGTCGGCTCAGGTCTGGCCATTCGGGAGTCGGACACGATCCGGTCTCGCGTCGCCTGGGCCGGCTCGGCCCGGCTCCTCCTCGGCCCCGAGGTCGGCGAGCTGTCCCGGGCGGACCTCGTCGACGCCGACTCCGACGCCGACGTGCGCGTCATCGATCCGATGGAGTACGGCCGCGACACCGACGACCTCGACCACGGTGACGACCTGCGAGGCGACGAGCGCAACCGGGACGAGTTCCGGGACGGCGACGCTGACCGGCTGAGCGACAGCGACGCCGGGCCCCGCGGGGACCGTGACACCGGTGTCCTGGACGACGGCGACGCCACTCGCCGCTGACACTTCGCCTGACAGAGCGGGACGGTGCCCTCGGCGCCGTCCCGCTCTGTCGTGCCCCTCCGTCGCCCCGCTCTGTCGTCCCCCTCCGTCGTCCCGGGGCGGGCGACCGCGGCGGGCACGGATCCGCAGAGCGGTGGCAGGTCAGGCGTGGCGGCGGCCGATGTCGAAGCAGTTGCCCTCGGGGTCGAGCAGCGTCGTCCACCGGACGCCGTACTCGTCGAAGTCGGCGACGCGCTCGGCGCCCAGCGCGACGACGCGCTCCACCTCGGCCGGGTAGTCCGGGTCCACCAGGTCGACGTGCACGGGGGCCTTGCCCGCAGCCCGGGGCTCTGCCCGCAGGAACAACCAGCCCGGCCCGTCGCCATACATCCCGATCGCGGCGAAGAACTCGCTGGCGCCCGCGTCGACGGGTCGCTCGAGGACCTGGGACCAGAAGGTGGCGGTGCGGGTGACGTCGAGGCAGTCGAACGTGACGGCGCCGAGGGTGAGGGACATGAGTTCTCCTGGGTGAGTGGCGGATCGACGGTCAGGATGCGGGTGGGTGAGAGATCGGCCAGGCGATCTCGGTGCGATAGCGGCTGGGGTCGCGAACGGTCGGCGGGCCGACCAGGTAGGTCTCGCGGATGGGGCCGGCCAGCCCGATGCCGGCGGCGGAGACGTGGCGGCCCAGGGCGGCATAGGTCCGGCTCACCTGGGTGAACGGCCCCTCATGTATGGCGACCGCGTAGGCGCCTCCCGCGATGGTGACGGCATCGTCGCCCTCGCTCACGGGCACGAACGCCACGACCTCGCCCACGTCGTCGGCGAAGAACGCGTCGGCGTAGGTCGCGGCGCCGGGTCCGGCGGGCAGGCGCGCGCCGAGCTGGGCATAGAGCGCGCCGAAGGCGTCCGCGCACCAGGCGTTGATGTCGTTGCGCTCCACGCGGGCGCGCTGGGTGAGCGCCAGGAGCGGCGGGAGGTGGCGGAGCTCGACGTCGATCTCGACGCCCGGCTCGAGCATCGCGCGCACCTGGGCGACCGCCTCGCCGGTGGCGGCGAGCGTCGTCTGCAGGTCGTCGAGGTGGCCGGCCAGCAGCGCCGTGCGGTCGGCCTCGTCGGCGCGGACGAGCTGGGCGATGCGCGGCAGGGGCATGTCCAGGCTGCGGAGGGTGGCGACGAGCCGCGCGTCCTCGGCCTGGCGGACGTCGTAGTAGCGGTAGCCCGTGCGCGGGTCGACGCGGGCCGCGACCAGCACGTCGCTGTCGTGGTAGTGCCGCAGCCGCTTGATGCTCAGGTGGGTCATCCGCGCGAAGGTGCCGATGGGGACGAGGGTCATGGCCACATCGTGACGTCTCCCGTCGTGGGAGGGTCAACCCCCTCCGCTCGCGTCGGTTCGACGTGATCTGCGGCACCTGCCCCATGGGTGAGCGCATCATGAATCACCTGGCGCACGCCTGCTCCACCCCCAGCCTCATCACGAAGGAGTCATGATGCGAAACCCCCTCGCCACCACCGGCGCACGACGAGTCATCGGCACGGCCGCCCTGGTCCTCACGCTCTCGGCCGGGGCCTTGACTCCGGCCGGTGCGTCGACCGGCGCCTCGATCCTGCCGGCCCATCTGCCTGCTGCGTCGGTGGCTGGGTCCCTGGCTGCGGCCGTCGACCTCGCCCCCTATGCCGACCCCCAGCTGGGTCCGAACGTGCTCGTGATGAAGCCGACGATGCGCGTCGAGCAGATCCGGAGCGTGTTCGACACGGTGGCGCAGCGACAGGTCCCCAACCACTTCGGGCCCGAGCGGTACGCCATCGTCTTCGAGCCCGGCACCTACGGCACCGCCGCGAACCCGCTCGTCGTCCAGGTCGGCTACGGGACGCAGGTCGCCGGGCTGGGGCGGACGCCGGCGGACGTCGTCGTCCACGGCTCGATCAACGTCTACAACCAGTGCGACGCCAACGGCTGCATCGCGCTCAACAACTTCTGGCGCTCGCTGTCGAACCTCACGATCAACGTCGCCGGCGGCGAGGGCTGCCGCAAGGACACCCAGTTCTGGGCGGTCTCGCAGGCCGCGCCGATGCGCGACGTCGTCATCAACGGCCGCACCACGCTCATGGACTACTGCACCGCCGGGCCGCAGTACGCGAGCGGCGGCTTCATCGCGAACTCGACCCTCACGGGGCCGCCGGTCGTCAACGGCTCGCAGCAGCAGTTCCTCGTCCGCAACACGACCCTGCCCGGGTGGAGCAACGGCGTGTGGAACCAGATGTTCGTCGGCTCACCCGCGGCGCCCGCGACGACCTTCCCGGGCACCGACCCCGGCCCCTACACGACGATCGACCGCACCCCCGTCGTCCGGGAGACGCCGCGGCTCGTGACGCAGCCGGACGGCACCCGCGGCGTCCTCGTGCCGGGCGTCCGCACGGACAGCGCCGGCCCGTCCACGACCTCGGGCCGCGTGATCCCGCTGGACCAGTTCGTCATCGCCTCGCCGTCGTCCCGCGTGCCCGCCATCAACAAGGCACTGCGCGAGGGGAAGCACCTGCTCCTCACCCCGGGCACCTACTCGCTGCAGCAGACGATCAGGGTCACGCAGCCCGAGACGGTCGTGGTCGGCCTGGGGCTGCCCGCCCTCTCGCAGCGGACGGGGCAGCCCGTGATCGCGACGTCGTCCGTGCCTGGGGTGACGATCAGCGGGGTCATGCTCGACGCCGGGCCGAAGCGCTCCAAGACGATCCTCCAGGTCGGCGACGCGCACGGCAACGCGGGCTCCAAGCGTCGGTCGGCCGGCGCGGGGAGCACCCCCACCCTGGTGTCTGACGTCTTCCTGCGCGTCGGTGGCGCGGCGGCCGGGTCGACGACGACGGCGGTGACGGTCGACGCCTCCGATGTCATCCTCGACAACATCTGGGCATGGCGCGCCGACCACGGCGAGGGCGTCGGCTGGACCACCAACCCGGCTGATCACGGCGTCATCGTCAACGGGGACGACGTCACGGCATACGGCCTGTTCGTCGAGCACTTCCTGCGCACGGAGGTGGTCTGGAACGGCGAGCGCGGTCGCGTCTACTTCTTCCAGAACGAGAAGCCGTACGACGTGCCCTCCCAGTCCGCGTGGATGATGACCCCCACCTTCAAGGGCTACCCCGCGTTCCAGGTCACGTCTGGAGTGCGGTCCTTCGAGGGCTGGGGCATGGGCAGCTACAGCTTCTTCAACCAGCGTCAGGGCATCCACCTGACGACGGCGTTCGTCGCCCCGACCAAGCCCGGCGTGCGGCTCAACCACCTGCTGACCCGGTGGCTCGACGGCGACGGCGGCATCGACTCCGTGGTCAACGGCGTCGGCGCTCCGGTGGACGCCACGAACCCGGGGCCGTCGACGGTCGTCAGCTATCCCGTCGCGACGCGCTGACCGCTCCGTGCGGCGCCCCGACCCTCATCTCTCGGGGGTCGGGGTGCCGTCGTGCTGGCGCACGGCGTCCGTGGTCGCGGGGCGTGAGGGGTGGGAGCGGTGCGTGAGCGTGGCGTCGGGCCACCGATTTTCGTAGCGTCAGGAGCGTTGACGGGATCGGTCCAGGCTCCTGACGATCGGTCAATAGACTGTGTCCGGCGGGGATCGGGGTTGCGGACCTCGTGGGGTGCCGATCAACTGGCCGTATGACGCCCGCCCTGTCCCTGCGGCCGCTGCGCGTCGCGGACGCCGACGCCATGGTCGAGGTCCTCGCCGACCCGTCGCTCCATCTGTTCACGGGCGGCGAGCCGCCCACCCGCGAGGAGCTGGCCGCCCGCTATGCCCGGCAGGTCGTCGGACGCTCGGCGGACGGCTCCGAGCAGTGGCTCAACTGGATCGTCCTGGCAGGCCCCGACCAACGGCCGGTGGGCTACGTGCAGGCGACCGTGCCGGTCGACGGCGACACCGCCGAGATCTCCTGGGTGATCGGGAGGCCCTGGCAGGGCCGCGGCCACGCCACCGGCGCCGCCCGCCTCATGGTCAAGGAGCTGGCACGGCGCGGCGTGCACCACCTCGTCGCCCACATCCACCCCGACCACGAGGTGTCCGCCCGCGTCGCCACACACCTGGGTCTCACCCCCACCGACGTGATGGTCGACGGCGAGATCCGGTGGACGGGTTCAGCCGGCCCGGCCTGACAACGTGGGTCGCGTCAATCATCGGGCGCGCAAGACCCAGGCCACCTGTGGCCAGTGCTATCCCACGTCGTCGTCAGGCTGGGTCGCGACGGCGACGATCTCTCTGACCTGCGCTGTCACTGACTCGATCAGCTCGACCCCAGCCAGACCTTCATGCACGGTCAGAGGGAGCCACAGAGATCCGTCATCTTGCCGAGCATTACGCCCAGCGACGCTGCTCAGGATCCGAGCGCGGATGAGGTGGAACAGATCCGTTTGTTGGTGGAACAAGACCCAGAGGGGTGTACCACCCACGGCGGCAAGCCTCGGAACGACGGCCACAGCGTAGTAACTATCGCGGCCCGGCCAGACATAGACATATCTCCCCCAGAATGCGCCCATGTCCCGCGCGGGCAAGAGACGCGAGCTGGGATCCGTCAAGCCCCTGGTGACCTCCCTCACCAACTGTTGCAGGTCGCCCTCGCGCTCGCGCCAACCCACGAGATCGGGACCAGAGAAAGGGGCGATGAAATTTCCGGACAGGGTGGCGCACATGGCACGTAGCTGGGCCACGTCAGCGGCTATCGACTGCGGTCCCCAGGGCACAGTCGCAGCAGCGTCGTCCCAGACATCCAGCCACTCGTCCCAGGTCACCACCGCATGGCCCACGTCCCTGTCTACGAGACCGCCCTTCCACAGGTCGAGGCTGGCGGCGAGCACGCGCTCCGCCTCGGCGCGTCTCTGTCGCGGAACCAGAAGGACGATGGCGCCAGGGGAGCTCCCAAGCCGGGCGTCTTGGTTGCGCAGATAGGCCACGATCTGCTCGGTGCCGAGACCGGCTCCGAACTTCATCTCGACGACCACCCGGGGAACGGCTTCGCCCTCGACCACCTGCATCCCCTCGAGATCCGGGCGAGCACGATCCAGATGCACAACCTCCGGCACGAACCACTCGACGCCAGTGAGATCGACCTGGGTTCGTCGCCCCAGGTACTCGACCATCGCCTGTCGCAGGAGGGGATCATCGAGCAGCATCCACACGGCCTGGGTCGCTGCCGGTTCTCCCATCTGGGTGAACCAACCCAGCCCGGCGAGGCGGCCGAGCAGGGGCCGATGGGCCCCACCGTCTGGCGGTTTGGGCGCCGCCACTGCGGGTGCACGCTGTTCAGGACTTGTCATCGGGATCCTTGTCGATGTCGCGCCGGCGGGGTGCGCGCTCGACAACCGCGCGCGAGACCCGGCCGCCGATCAGCCGCGCTCGAGTGAACGCCTCGTCACCGCGGCGCCAGGCGGCATCGACGCCTTCCGCACCTGACTCGAGTGCCCGGTCACGTACCTGCGATGCAGCGTCGCTCCATCGCCTGGCCTCAAGGGATTGCCTGTCCCCCTGGACGCCGAGCAGCTCGTGAAAGTCGTTGACCGTGGCGGCGACCGCATTCCTCGACCGAACCACGGCACCTGAGGCCGCCGGGTGCAGGAGGACCTTGCTGTTGGCCAGGTCTGCGGCCATGTCCATGCGTGCGATCAGTCGCTCGGTGCTCTGGGCGATGAGCGTGCGCCGGTCCCCACGTGCTGCGTGAATGCCGAGTCGGTGTGCCTCCAGGTCGTCCGGGGCTGCTGCGAGCACTCGATCCAGCTCGAGGACGGAGATCGCGTCATGCAGCTGGAAGCACCGGGCCAGCACGGCGAGCCACTCGCGCACGGCCGACTCGGCGTCGCGCGCCGTCTTGGCCAGGTCGCCAACGGCCTTCTTGCGCTCCAGCCTTTCAGCGATCCCATCCAGCTGGCGCAAGGCGTAAGCCTGGGTCTCGGCGATCGTGCCCGGCACGGCCTGCACCTTGGACCACGTGACCTCGTTGACGCGACCACCGTGCTCGCGGATCGTCATGGCTTCCTGGATCACGAGGCCGGCGCCGATCGTGCGCGCCACAACCGCGTCCGTTTGCCCGCGCAGGATGTCATCGACCTTTTCGTCGATCGTCGCGAGGTAGTCAGTGATCTCGTCCATGGTCTGCTGCATCGCCAGCTGGGCCATGATGCCGGCGGCACCCGCCAGCACAGCCGGGTTGGCCAGCAGTGCTCCGGGGCCCGTCGTGAACTCCAAGATCTGCTTGATCTTGCCCTCTTGTGTGAGAACGGCTCGACTCACGCCAGCGCTAGAGCCCTGCATGGCCTCGAAGGTGGGCAGCGCCTTGGCGGAGTCTGGCGTCAGCTTCACCCAACGCCCGGAATTGGCGGCGATGACGGAGGTCATCTGACTGGTAGCTCCCCCGGTTGCAAGGGCGCTCGTGAGCCGCGGCAGCCCGAGGTCCCTGGACTCCAGACCTTCCGCGGCCAAGAAGCGCTCGACGGCAGCCTCATCTCCGATGACTGCCACGCCATCGCCGTCGCTCACCAGGTCGATCTCGTGATCCATGTGCTCCCCCGTCCGCTGCAAGCGTGTCCCACCCTCGCTGACCGTAGTCGCGATGGCCAGGGAGAGGACGGTCTTTGGGCGCATCCAACCCTGACACTCGTCAGGAATCCCGGAGCCGCGTACCCACGACCCTAGGGAGGAGGTCAGTACTCACCCTTGATCACGAAGTAGGACCCGCGGATGACGCCGGCGAGCTTCGACTTCTGCCGAGCGAACTTGAAGGACGACAGCTCCTCCGGGACGTCCATCCCCTCCGACAGCTTGAAGCCCACCGCGCGCTTCCCGCCCGGCTCGACGGTCCAGAGCACGTTGACCCCGAGCCCGGACTCGTGAAGACATGCACCCAGTGGATCCCGTCGACGTCGCAGACGGCCACCTGCAGCGGGCGCGAGGCGATGACGGTGCCGCGCTCATCCTCGAGGATGCCGGCTACCCACGCGACGGTGTCGGGGGCGTCGGCGGCCTCGCTGACCGTGAACTCGTGCCCGTACTTCGTGTGGAAGTAGCGCGCCTCGTTCGCCCTCAGCCCGGCGAGCGCATCGCTGACCGCGGAGGACTCCAGGCCCTGGGCGGACACGTTCGTGAAATCGACGCGTTGACTCACGCAGGCTCCTCGAGTCAGGGTGGATGCTTCCAGTGTGCCGGTGGAAGTCCCGACGGGGCCCTGAACGCATCACCGCGCGACCGCGGTCAGGCGTTGCCGATCAGGTTGTCCGTGACGGACTTCAGGTGAGCGCGCATCGCGCGCTCGGCCCCAGCAGGGTCACGGTCGTTGAGGGCCTCGAGGATGCTGACGTGCTGCTGGTGATAGCAGCGTCGTCGCTCCGGTGTGGAGGTGCGCCGTTTGAGGCTTCCCCACACGGGGAGCGCGCGACCAGCGTTGATGACGTCGAACATGGCCAGGACCAGATCGTTGTGCGTCGCCTCGCCGATCGCCCGATGAAACTTGCTGTCCCACGTCTCGAAGCTGTCGAAGTCCTCCGACCTGCCTCCCTGATCGGCGAAGCTGGCGATGCGGGACAGATCCGCCTGGGTCGCCGCATGCGCCGCAAGGACGGCGACGGAGGGCTCGAGGACCATGCGCGCCTGCATGATGTCCGCCGGACTGGCGTCCCTGGCCACCCCCTCCGCCACGTAGCTCTCCCGCAAGAAGGTCCCCCGGCCCACCTCGCGCACCACCATCCCCTCCTGCTCGAGGCGGGACAGCGCACGGCGGACAGCACTTCGCGGCAGCTGCAGCGTCGCAACGAGCTCACGCTCCGTCGGCAGCTTGGAACCAGGCGCCAGCTCACCACGGGAGATCCCGTCCTCGACGAGGGCACGCAACGCGCGATCCGGGCTGAGCATGCCCAAGTCTAACCCGATGAACCAATTCAGACCAATAGGCCAGCACGGTCGCGACGCTGCCCGCAGGAATCTAGGGGTAGACGGCAGGGGACGAGCCGCTCTACTCTGGAGATGGTCTATATTGGTCGTAATGGTCTCGATTGGAGCAGCATGAAGTTCATGACCTTCACCCACGGGGACTCGGTCCGTCGAGTCGGTCTGGTCACGGGGGAGGGCGACACCGCCGTCGTCCATGACCTCACCGGCACACTGCCGGGGGGAGCCGATCTCGTCAACCTCATCGAGCGCTGGTCGACGCTGGCCCCGCAGCTCGCCCAGCCGGCAGACCTGCCCTCGACAGCCGTCTCGTCGGTCCGGGTGCTCGCACCCATCCCGGTGCCCCGGCGAAACATCTTCTGCGTCGGCAAGAACTACCGGGAGCACGTGGTCGAGTTCGGACGATCTGGCTACGACTCCCCCGACCGTTCCGAGGCCATCCCCGAATTTCCGGTGGTGTTCTCCAAGGCTCCCAGCTCGGTCACCGGACCCTACGACGACATCGACCCCCACCCCGGGGTCACCTCAGAGCTGGACTACGAGGCCGAGCTGGGCGTCATCATCGGCGTGGGCGGACGCGGCATCTCGCGGGAGCAAGCAGCGGAGCACGTGTGGGGTTACACGATCATCGACGACTTCACCGCCCGCGACCTGCAGCGCAAGCACAAGCAGTGGTTGATCGGGAAGTCCCTTGACACCCACTGCCCCATGGGCCCACTGGCGGTGACCGCAGACGAGATCCCGGACCCGACCACCCTCCGCGTGGAGAGCTTCGTCAATGGTGAGATGCGGCAGTCCGCCACCGTGGCTGACCTCATCTTCGACATCCCCACCCTCATCGAGACGATCTCGGCCGGCATCACCCTCCAACCGGGAGACATCATCGCGACCGGCACGCCGGCCGGGGTCGGGATCGGTTTCGAGCCACCAAAGTTCATGACCAGCGGCGACGTCGTCGAGGTCTCCATCACCGGGCTTGGCTCCCAGCGCAACAGCGTGGCCTGAGCCCTCAGACATGCCCCAACCCGAAGGAGCTGGAACACAATGAACATCAACGGACACGAACTGGCTGTCGAGATCAGCGGCAGCGGACCGGCCGTTCTCATGGTCCATGGTCTGGGTGGCACCTCGAACTTCTACCAGGTGCAGGCCGACGCGCTGCAGGACAACCACACGGTCATCCGTGTCGACAGCGCCGGCGCCGGTCGGTCAGAGCTCGCCGCCGACATCAGCATCGAATCCCACGCCGACGACCTTGCAGCCGTGCTCGGGGAGCTCGCCTGCGGGCCGGCTGACGTGGTCGGCCACTCCATGGGCACCCTGGTCGTGCGATCCTTCGCGTCCCGTCACCCAGACCTCGTCCGCAGCGTGGTCCTCCTCGGCGCCGTCGACGTGCCTGCCGAGGCCGCTCGACAGGCACAGCGGGATCGCGCAGCCTTGCTGCGCGACCAGGGCACGGCGGCCGTCGCGCCGGGCGTCGTGGCCAACGCCCTGTCCGCGCAGACGCGCGAGTCAAAGCCCGAGGTGGCCGCCTTCGTACGCGAGCTGATCATGCGCCAAGACCCTGAGGGCTATGCCCGCAACTGTGAGGCGCTCGCCAATGCGACCGAGCCTGGCGCCCTGCCTGCTGACCTCCCCCTGCTCCTCATCACCGGTGACGAGGACAAGGTGGGACCGCCGGCGGCCAGCCAGCGCCTCGCCGAGGCTCGCGACAACGCCTCGGTGGTCATCCTCCCGGGCGTGGGTCACTGGACGGCCCTGGAGGCAGCTACCGAGGTCACCGAGCAGCTCGTCGCTCATCTCTGAATCAAGTGGAGAGATCTCCCCACACGTCTTGCCCTACCACCATCCCGACCTGCACGCTCAACGAGGAGCAGTCATGAGTACGACCAGCAACGCCGTCCACTTCCGGGACGTCAACATCATCGATTCCACTGGTGCACAGCCATACCGGGGCGACGTCCTGGTGACGGACGGACGGATCCGTCAGGTCGGGCACGTCGACGCGACCCCTGAGGGCGCGCGCACCATCAACGGACGCGGCCGAACGCTGATGTCCGGGCTGTGCGACGCCCACACGCACTTCACGTGGAACAACAGTGCAGACCTGGACGGTCTCGGAACGCTCCCGGTGGAGGAGCACCTCCTGTTCGCCCTCGAGTCTGCGCGGACCTATCTCGACTCGGGCTACACCATGTGCTTGGGCGCCGCGTCCGCCAAGGACCGTCTGGACGTCGTCTGCCGCGACGCCATCGCTGCCGGTCGATTCCCCGGCCCGAGATATCTCGCCAACGGACCTGAGATCGCCGTCACCGGAGGTGCTCTGGTCAAGGGCATCACCAAGTTCGCCGATGGCCCCGAAGGCATGCGCCGAGTTGTGCGCGAGCTGGTCGACATCGGCGTGGACCAGATCAAGCTCTCGATGACCGGGGAGGAGATCACGGGGTCCAAGCACGCCGAGGACACCTACTTCTCCGACGAGGAGGTCGCCGCGGCCGTCACCGAGGCGCACCGTCGAGGGCGCCGGGTATGCGCCCACGCACGTTCCGCAGAGAGCGTCAAGATGTGCCTGCGGCACAAGGTCGACATCATCTATCACGCCAGTTACACGGACGCCGAGGGCCTCGACCTGCTCGAGGCCAACCGCGACTGGGTGTTCGTGGCGCCGGGACTGAACTGGCTCGTTGCGACCCTGTACGAGGCGGAGGCCTTCGGCTTCCCCCAGGAGGCAGCCGAGGCGGTTGGTTACAGGCGTGAGCTGGATGCGGCCATCTCGGGACTGAAGGAGATGCACCGCCGGGGCGTCAAAATCCTGCCTGGTGGAGACTACGGGTTCGCCTGGACCCCGCACGGCACCTATGCCAGGGACCTGCAGCACTTCGTCGAGCTCCTCGACTTCACGCCGATGGAGGCGATCATCGCGGCGACGGCGTGGGGCGGCGAGATCATGCTGCAGCCCGATGAGCTGGGCAAGGTGCAACCGGGCTACCTCGCCGACCTGATCGTCGTGGATGGTGACCCCCTCGAGGACATCACCATTCTCCAGGACCCCTCCAAGATGGACTTCGTCATGAAGGACGGCCGCTTCCACAAGGAACCTGAGGACGAAGCATTCCGTCCACCCGCACCAAGCGACGCCGCCGACATCATTCACGACGCCGCGGCCGAGACGGTCCTGCAGCGACCGTGACGGGTGGGGCGGGCGGCCGCGACGTACGGCTGGCCCGCCCCACCTTCGCACCCACCATCATGACGATTCTTATCTGCGGGACCTGTCCCCGCTATGACCGGCCCAACCGAGGCTCCTTCGGCCCCCGCATGCAGGCCGCCCTGATGGCCCAGAACGGGCCCGAGCAGGTGGACGGAAGGCCGCTCCGCGCCCGGTTCGTCCAGTGCCTCGGTGGTTGCCCCAACCACGGGGTCGTGGCCATCGATGCCCCGTTCAAGACGCGAATCCGCCTCAGCGGGCTCGACCCGGGTGATGCCCTGCTGACCGGGGCGATCCTTCGGGCGGCACTGGCTCACGAGCAGAGCCACGACGGGGATCCTGACGAGCTGGCGATCGCGCAGGCCCTGCGTCCTCACATCAGTGCGGTCACGACGAAGCGGCCCGCGTCACCCATGCCCACGACCACTGCAGCACCGCAGTGCACGGAGTGAGCGACGCCTGAGCGCGGGCTCCGACACCACGTCCCGCGAGGCGCCCGCGCGTCACGGCCCCATGCCATAGACGCGGTCCACCACGATGCGCAGCACGAGGCGTCGCTGCTCGATCATCGCCGCGCGGTACTCCTCCCAGTCCGGGTGCTCGCCGCTCAGCTGGCGGTAGAGCTCGACCAGCTCGTCCGCCGCCGCATCGTGCGGATCGCTCGCCACCTCGCCCACCCGGGCGGTGCCCTCGGCGACGACATACTCCCACTGGCTGTCGCCGGCCACGAGGAAGCTGGCTCGCGGGTCCCGCCGCAGGTTGCGGGTCTTGGCGCGGTCGTCGGTGACCGAGACGGACAGCGTGCGTGTGGCCGGGTCGTAGTGATGCCTCACGACCGACATCTGCGGTCGGCCGTCGCGCTTGATCGTGGTCAGGACCCCGGTGCGGTCCGGGAGCTCCAGGATACGGTGGAGGAATTCCTCGCTCATGCCTGCAGCGTATGGCGGTCTGCCGCCTCCCGCCCCCGGTCCCGATCCTGTCAGCGGCGGTATGGCGCCGCAGCCGCGACCTGGCCGCGCTGGGGCTCGGCTCCGTGCTGGTCTTCGCCGTCCCTCACGCCGCCTACCACCTCGTGCATGGCTCGGGGGACTGGCTCGACGCCGGGCTGGGTCCGAGCGTCGGCGCCTACGGGCGCAAGCAGGGTTCGACGGTCCCGCGCCTGGCCTACAACCGGTTCCAGTGCGCCCCCGGGCTGCTCTGGCTCGCCGAGGCCCTCGGTGAGGACCCCGACACGGTGCGACGGGCGATCGCCGCAGTCGAGGCAGGTCCTGCCCGGGGGGCCAGCCAGTGTCGCGCCGTCCGCGAAGTCATCCCGTGGGAACGCATCGAGGCGCTCGCGGCTCCCCACCTCACGGCGGCCCGCCGCGCCGATGCTCGCGCCACCCTGCGTCGCGGGACTCCTCAAGGTCGGCGGGTGCGCACACCCCGGGTTGCCGGCCGGTCGGCTCCGCCTGGACGGCGAGGTCGAGACTAGGCCGCGGGGTCGGTCATCTGCTGGGGCAGCGGCGGCGGCCAACGGGTCGGGTCTCATCCCCCACACGCCCACCCCCCGGGTCCTCGGCGGGAGGGCCGACGACCCCTGCCCCTCCCTCGACCGTGGGTGAAATCGCCGGTGGTCTTCGGCGATCTCACCCACAGTCGCGATGAGGCGGGGTCAGACGGGGGTGTCGAGGAGCTCGCGCAGGTGCGCGTCCAGCCCGTCGAGGTAGGACTGCTCGAAGCCGAAGAGCCCGTAGTGGCCGGCGATGCTGTGCAGCATCCGCACCTCGGCGCCCGGCGTCATCGCGGCCTCGGGCTCGCAGTCGCGCGGCGGGAAGAACATGTCCTGCTCGATCGGCATGACGAAGACCTTGGCAGTGACGCGCGCGAGGGCGGCCGCGAGGTCGCCGCCGGCGTTGCGGGCGACGTCGCCGCGCTGCGAGCAATGATCAGAACCTGTGGATGGTCCTCGGCGGGGTGAACGCGATGGAGCGCACCTTCCCGAGGAAGATCTCGTAGTCACAGAACTCTGATCTGGACCGGCGTTGGCGCGCTGGTTCGGGAAGGTGCGCTCATGCTCAAGGTAGTCCACGACGTCGAGGTGTCCAACGAGTCGGCCGGTGGGTCGCTGCTTGATGAGATCGTCCGGGACGGCGCTCGGCAGATGCTTGCCGTCGCGTTGCAGGCCGAGGTCGCCGCCTACATCGACGCGTTCGTCGACGAGCTCGACGAGGCGGGTCGGCGGCTG
>NZ_AUFG01000009.1 GCF_000426385.1 Arsenicicoccus bolidensis DSM 15745 | reverse complement strand
CGGCTGCTGCCCGCCCATGAGGTCGCGGGCGGAGTCGGTCGTCGGGGACATGACGGTCTGGGCTGCGCTGCTCATGACCTTCGCCATACCACTTCCACGATGGAACAAACCCCCGACCTACCTCAGGTAGTCACATCCACCCGCCTTCGCCCGCCAGGCGGATGTGTCGAGGGTGGGTCGACGTGTCGAAGGCCGGTCGATGTGCCCCAGGCCGGTCGATGTGCCCCAGGCCGGTCGATGTGCGGCCGGTCCGCGGCCTGCTCGTATGGCGGCACCGCCCGTCTGGGCCTGCCGCCGACGTCTCGGCTGCCGTTCCCCGTCTCGGCTGCCGCTCCCCGTCTCGGCTGCCGCTCCCCGTCTCGGCTGCCGCTCCCCGTCTCGGGCTGCCGCACAAGACGGGAGATGGTCGCCGAGACGGAGGACGCACGCCGAGACGGCGGGTGGAGGACGGGCGGAGGACGGGCGGAGTGAGGCAGCGGCCGCGACCGACCGACCGGGCCGGGTCAGGGGTGGGTGAGCTGCTGGAGCAGGTGCCCGAGCCCCTCGCGGGCGCGACCGGGCATGCGACCTGACGTGCGGACGACCGAGGCGCGGGTGCTCGTGACGGGCCAGCCCGCGGCGGCCAGGGCGGCCAGCAGCGCGGTCTCCTCGCCGTGCGCGACGGCCGGGAAGCCGCCGACCGCGAGATAGGCGTCGAGGCGGATGGCGAGGTTCGCGGCATACGCGTGCTCGTGGGTGTCGGGGCCGGTGATGCCGGACCGGGCGATGCTGTCGTAGGCCGCCCGCGCCTCGGGCGTCGCCGTCCAGTCGGTCAGCTCGACCATGCCGGCGACCGCCACCGCCGAGCGGGAGACGGCGACGTCGAGGAGGGACCTGACCCAGCCGGCAGGCACGACGGAGTCGGCGTCGGTGCTGAGCAGCCAGGTGCTGCCCGGGGCGAGGGGCCAGCGCTCCAGCGCGGCGCGGACGCCACGGTCGCGGACCTCGCCGACCGTGACGGACGTGGCGTCCTCGACCACGAGGCCGGACAGGGGGCCGTCCGGCCGCAGCGCGACGCGAGCCACGGCCGCCGTGCCGTCGGTGCAGCGGTGGGCGTTGACGACCACCCGCGACGGTCCGGGCCACCCGGCCAGCGCCCGACCGACGGAGGACAGGGCCGCGGGCAGCCGCCGTGCCTCGTCGTGGGCGGGGAGGACGACGAGCAGGGCGGGAGGGGCGGCCAGGTCAGCGGACGAGCCCACCGAGGTAGCCCTGGTCGGCGTCGCGGTTCTGCTGCGCGACGTAGAGGTCGAGGTCCGCCAGCGCCTGCGCCAGGTCGCCGTCGAAGGCCATCCCCGCGGGGCCGGCGAGGACGCGGCACTCCTCGAGCACCGCGCGGGAGGCGGCGGCCACGCCGGCCCGCACCTCGGTCGACAGCTCCTGGCCACGTCCGCCGGCTCCGCGCGCCGGGGATGCCTCGGAGGACGACGCCGAGGACGACGTCGAGGACGACCCGAGGTCTGGCTCCGACGACGCCAGCACTCGACCCGCCGTGTCGAGCAGCGCTGCGGCACAGGCGAGCTCGGTTCGGATGCGGCCCCAGCGCGCGGTCACTGCCGGGGCAGGCGGGGCACCCGCCGTCGCGCGCGCCGTGAGGTCTGCGACGCGTGCCGCGCCACCGGCCCAGACCGCGGTCACGCCGACCCCGCCGGGGAAGAAGCCGGGACGCCCGAGGTAGAAGCCCTCGTCGCCGACCTGCGCGTCCGTGGTCGCCCCGACGCCCTCGACGGGGACGGTCAGGGAGCGGGAGTCGATCATCGCGGGCGTCCGCCACGAGTCCTCGTCGCCCTGCCACGTGCTCACGTCGAGGTCGAGCAGGACGGATCGCTCCTCGTCGAGCCACACCGGCAGCAGGGCGCGCTCGATGAGGCCCACGCCCGACGCGAACCGCAGCGTCCCGTCGAGCACCCAGCCACCGTCCACCGGCGTCGCTCGGACGCCGGTGGCGTGCGAGCGAGAGGCCCAGACGCCGTATGTCGCACCACCGTGCGGCTGTCGTCCTGCCTGCGCGAGGATCCGCACGGCGTCGACGTGCCCCTCGGTGAGGCGGCCCAGGGGGATCGAGGTGCGGCCCACCGCCAGCAGCGCGCGCAGCAGCGCCGGCCAGTCGAGGCAGGCCCAGTCGTGCGAGGCGACGAGGGCGGGCAGCGTCGCGTCGGGCAGCGCGGCGGGGAACGGCGCCAGCGTGCTGAGCGGCTCGTCGGCGGTGGTCACGTGGTCTCCTCGGTGGGGGTGGGCCGGCCGATCCAGTGCCCGGCGACGAAGTCGGTGTCCTCGTGCCGCACCGCGCGCTCCCACCCGCCCGCGGTGAGGCGGGCGTCGAGCTCGGCGGTGACGTCCGCCCCGGACAGGTGGGCGTCGTGCGGGTGGTGCCGCCAGTGGACGGCGACCACCTCAGCTGCGTGATCGGTTGTGTCGCGACCGGACTCGCTCTCGGCAGCGACCAGCATGGCGTCGTAGGTCGCCTGCCGCGAGGCCTCGTCGAGGTAGTAGAGGACCTCCGACGCGACGACCAGGTCGCAGGACCCCGCCGGCACGGCACGAGCAGGGAGCGCGCTGACCGAGACGTCGGCGTCCTTGTCGCGCAACAGGTCTCGGGTCAGCTCGACGGCGGTGGGGGCCGCGTCGGTGGCGGTGACGCGGGCGCACCGGGCGGTGAGGGCGAGCGCGAGATCGCCTGTGCCGCAGGCGAGGTCCCAGGCGTGGGCATAGCGCTCGCGGGTGAGCGAGGCGACGACGGCCTGGATCTTGCGGCGTTCGTACCAGCTGGTGCGGACGCCGAAGGGGTCCGGGTCCTCGCGGTAGCGATCCTCGAAGTCCGTTGCGCCAGAGAGATGCCCGGTCACGATGAGGCCTCCTGGGCGCCGTCGACCCGTCGCCAGGCGCTGCCGTCGTAGGTCACGAGCCCTCGCTCGGCGAAGGCCTGCAGCCAGCCCTCCATGGGCCACTCGCCCCAGCGCCGGTGGTAGGTCGCCGCGTTGCGCAGGATGTCGTCGAGGTGCTCGACGGGCGGGCTCGAGACCGGGTGGTGCTGGTGATAGGCGTGGGCGCCCCCGACCCACACCAGGTCGACGCCCTGGCGCCGCGCGATCATGCCGAGGTCGGTGTCCTCGCCGCCGTAGCCGTCGTAGTCGGTGCAGAAGCCGCCGAGGCGGCGCCACGTGGCGGGCGTGCAGGCGAACGACAGCGACCAGAACAGCCGGTGGTCGCCGCCCCGCACCAGCTCGCCGTCGCCCGGGGCCGGCCGGGCCGCGTGCGGGGAGGTCCAGCGGTCCAGCTGGTCGGGGGCGGGGGAGCCTGCCTCGGCGGGCAGGTAGGTCACCGGCCCGCACAGGAGCGCGTCCCCGAGCCTGCTTGCGGCGGAGGCATATCCGTCCACCAGGGCATGGCCGGGCAGGCAGTCCACGTCGAGCAGCACGACGAGCTCGGCGCCGAGGTCGAGGGACCGCTGGACACCCGTGTTGCGGGCCAGCGCGAGCGGCAGGTGCCCGGGCGGTGCCGGCACCTCGACGACGTGCACGCCGGCCGCCTCGCCCACCACGTCGGCGATCTGCGGGTCGCCCATGGCGACTACCACGTGCTCGGGCGGGGTCGGGAGGGCCGCGAGGTGGGCGCGCTGGGCGGCTAGGTGCGTATGACGCCCCGCGGCGATCGTCACGACGACCACCCTCATGGCGCGACCGCCCTCATCGCGCGACCACCCCGTCGGCGGCGGCCTGGATGGCCTGGGCGGCCCGGGCGGCGGCGCCGTCGGCACGCCAGCGCTCCCAGGCGGGGTCCAGGGCCATCGCCTCGTCGAGGACGGCGGCCCAGTCGGTCGGCCACGCCTCGCGTACGACGGCGAGGCCGTGCTGCGCGAGCACGCCTGCGGTGGCTCGCTGCTCGTCGAACGGCCGGTCCTCGGCGATGACGACGGCCCGGCAGCCCGCGACGGCGACGTCGGCGACGGAGTTCTGCCCGGCGGCGATCACCGCCACGTCCGTCGACACGAGCAGGGGCAGGACGTCGGCGTGCCACTCGCCGAGGGGACCCGCGACCGTCCACTGCCAGCCGGGGGTCGCCGCACGTGCCGCGTCCAGGTCGGCGGGGCCGAGGCGGCTGCCACCCGCGCCGCCGAGCAGGAGCACCCGCCGTGGGCCATCATGACGGGGCGCCGTGGCCGCCGTGGTTGCCGGGGAGGCAGTGGCAGTGGGAGGGGCCGGGAGAGGGCGGCCCGCGTGGCGGGAGATGCCCCCGGCATACGTGACCTTGTCGGCGCGTCGTCGCAGGTAGCCGGGTTGGTAGAGCTCGCCGGGCCACGGCGCGACGATCGCCCGGGCCAGGTCGTGGCCGAGCTCGTGCGGGGCGTCGTCGCGGTCGCCGGGCATGGCCATCACGACGACCGGGATCCCGAGCGTCCGCACGAGCACCGTGACCTCCACCGACACGTCCACGACGACGAGCCGCGGGCGCACGCGCGTCACCCACGAGGCGATCGCGGCCAGGCGCTCGGTGTGGCCGAGGTTGTCGACCGGGGCGTAGTGCAGCCGACCGCCGGGGCTCGCGTCGGTGCGGCCCTCGACGTCGTCCCGCGGCAGCTCGAGCCAGTCGGCCGCCCAGTCCTCCCGGGGCAGCGTGGACAGCACGGTGACGTCCTCGTCCAGGTGTGCGGTGATGGCCCGAGCCCGGTGCAGGTGACCGCGGCCCTGGTGATGGACGTACCAGCCGATCATGCGCCGACCTGCAGCCGGCGCACGACGTCCCGGGCCGACCGCCGGTCGCCCGGGCGGGGAGCGTCGCCGCGGGCCAGCTCGCGATAGACGTCGAGGTAGTCGGCGACCATCCGCTCGACCGACAGGGACGAGCGCGCGTGCTCACGCACGGTGTGCCGGTCCAGCGCGACGACCCGGGGGAGGGCCGCGGCGAGGGCCTCGACGTCCTCGGGGTCCACCAGCGAGCCGCACTCCGGCGTGGCGACGACCTCGGGGATCCCCCCTCGGCGGAACGCCGCAACAGGCGTGCCGCAGGCCAGGGACTCGGCCACCACGAGACCGAACGGCTCGTCCCAGCACGGCGTCACGAGCGCCGCGGCGCTGGACCCGACGAGGGCGGCGAGGTCGTTGTGGGCCAGGTGCCCGACGTACTGCACGTCCGGGCCGAGGCGTGGCGCGATCTCGCGGGCGAAGTACTCACGGTCGCTGAGCGGGCCCGCGACCCGGAGCGGCATGCCGGCCAGGCGGGCTGCGTCGATCGCGAGGTGCGGGCACTTCTCGGGCACGAGCCGGCCGGACCACACCAGCCAGTCGCCGCCCTCACCGAGCGGCCACTCGTCGAGGTCGACGCCGTTGTGCACGACCCTCGGCCGCTCGGGCAGGACCGACCACGCGTCCGCGGTGAAGCCGCTGACGGCGGCGAACCGGCTGCCGTGCTGCGGGTCGGCGAGCATGACGGCCGACTCGAGCCACGGGGTCGGCGGGGTGTGCAGGGTCGTCAGCATGGGCGTCGGCAGGGCACCCGCCATGGCCACCGGCAGGTGGTGCAGCGAGTGGTTGTGCACCACGTCGACGTCGCCGTAGCGACCCTCGGCGAGCGCGAGCATGACGCCGAGGTAGGCGTGGTGCTCGGCCATGAACTCGGGTGCGGGCATCGAGACGTCACGCGCCGCCGCGGGGGAGGCACGCCACGGTCGCCGGGGGAAGGCCAGGCCCGGCTCGACGCCGTCCGACCCCTCGGCCGCCGCGAGGATCACCTCGTGGCCCAGGTCTCGCAGTCGTCGCACCAGGTGCCACACGTGCGCCTCGAGCCCGCCCGCGAACGGCTCGCGGATGCGGTGGCGGTGCGGGGCGATGACGACGACGCGGAGGCGGGGCTTCACCAGCTGCCCGCGACGACGCGGGTGGCCCCGACGGGGACCCTCGTGGACCCGACCGGGTCCCGCCAGCGGCCCGGACTCCCTGGACCGGGGGATCCGTCGGCCACGTCGGGGGGCGAGGTGCCGACCGTGACCCGCGTGGACCCGGCGCAGGGGTTGTGCAGGGCGGAGGTGAGGGACCTCAGGCCCTCCCGCAGGGAGTGACCGAGGGAGTCGCCGAGGCGCTCCCCGAGCGCGGCGGCCGGACGATCGACCTGCTCGACGCGGCCGACCTGCTCGACGGTCGCGGCGCCAGGCGCCGCACCTGCACCGAGCACCCGGTCGTAGACCTCCTCGTGCACCCGCCGCGCGTGCTCGTCGGCCGACGACCGGCGGGCCAGCCGCTCGGCGGCGTCGCCCCAGGGCACCTGCCACGGCTCACCCCCGGCGCGCGTGCGGTCCGCGACGAGGTGCTGCAGCGCCGTCCCGACCGCCTCGGGCTCGTCGAACTCCGCGTGGAAGCCCACGTCGTCGTGCTGCTCGGCGTAGTGCCCCACCGCGGGCGACAGGCACGAGGCGCCGAGGTCCCAGCACAGCTCCAGCCAGCCGGAGTGCGTGCCGTGGGCATAGGGCAGGACGACCACGTCGGTCCCGGCGATCCACGCGGCCAGGGCGTCGTCGTCCAGCCGCGGGCGCACCCGCAGGTCGACGCACGCCACGGCCGAGGCCAGGCCCTCGACGGCGGCGAGGACGTCCAGCCGGCGGGCGTCGTCGCTGCGCAGCACCTCGTCGTTGACCGTGACGACCAGCGTGCCGCCGAGCTCCCCGACCGTCGCGGCCAGGGGTGCGAGCCAGGAGGTGGGGTCGACGTTGGCGCGGACGGCCCCGAGCGGCACACCCACCCGCAGCCCGCGCTGGCGGTTGCAGCGTGACGTGTCGGAGCGACGGACCCAGGCGTCGTCGGCGATCTGGGGGTGGGGCAGGACGACCGCCTCGCGGCCCCACCGCTCGCGGATCACCGCGGCCACGCCGGGCGTCAGCGTGATGACCTCGGCGGCGGCCGGGACGAGCACCCCGAGCGCGTCGAGGTGGGCCTGCTGGTCGCTCAGGTGCGGGTTGGCGAGGTCGTGCACGGTCACGACGAGCGTGATGCCGGCCCGCCGGAGCTCCTGGACCCACAGCGTCAGCTGGGCGGTCGTGGAGGACTCGAACCCGAAGTGCACGTGCACCACGTCCACCTCGTCGGCGTGCGCGACCAGCCACACGGGGTCGAGCACCATCGGGGGCCACCACACGCCGTCGCCGGCCGTCCGGCCAGGGGGTGGCGGGTCCTCGAGACGCACCGCTCGGTCGCCGCCCGCGCCGTCCGTGCCGATGGCACGGGGCAGCAGGCGGTCGACATACGGGTGTGCGCTGGGGACGCTGGCGACACGGATCACAGGACGCACCTCGGCCTTCGTCGATCACGCGGTCGGGGCCCACGGTCTCAAGGCTCCACTCACTGGCTTACCTGCGTACGGTTACCCCATGACCAGCGCTTCCATTCGTCCGCGCGTGGACGACAGCGACGGCCGGGTGCGGCACTACGGCGCGTTCTACGGGGTCGACGCCCTGCCCGAGGGGGACGGCCCGCTGGTGGTCGTCCTGGGCAACTGCCAGGCCGAGGCCGTGCGCGTCCTGCTCAACGGATCACCGTCCCGCGGCGTCCGGTCCGTGCGCGTCCCGCCCGTCTTCGAGATGACCGAGGACGACGTGGTGCACCTGGGTCTGCTGCTGGAGCGCACCGACGTGCTCGTGGGGCAGCCGATCAAGGACGACTACCGCGGTATGCCGCTCGGCACCGCCCAGGTCGCGCAGGCGCTGGCACCCGGGGCGCAGGTCGTGCGGATCCCCGTCAGCTTCTACGCCGGGCTCTATCCCTGGCAGGTGCTCGTCCGCACGCCCGAGAGCGGTGACCCGCCCGGCGTTCCGTACCACGACCTGAGGACCGTCCTCGAGGCCGCCGACGGCACGCGGCCACCGGACCGGCTGGACGCCGACGGCATCCGCGAGATCTCTCGCGCGTCCGTCGCGGAGCTGCGCCGCCGCGAGGACGCCGCCGGCACCGTGCGGGTGTCGGACGTGCTGCTCGAGGCCGGCGCCGACGCCTGCCACGTCGTCAACCACCCCGGCAACACCCTGCTCGTGGCCCTCGCCCGGCGGGTGCAGGAGCAGCTGGGCCTCCCCGTGGACGCGCAGGACCCCGGCCGGACCCTGCTGTCCGAGCTCTTCGCGCCGCTGGACCCCCGCGTGGTCGACGCCCTCGACCTGGACGCCGAGCCCCGCACCGGCTGGACCAGGCGCGGCGAGCACGTGCCCGACGACGAGGTCCGCGAGGTCCAGCTGGCCTGGCTGGCCGACCACCCCGACATCGTCCGCCTCACCCTCGAGCGCCACGCCGGCACCGCGCGGCTGCTGGGCCTGAGGTGACTCGGCCCGTCCCTGTGTCTCCGGTGTCTCGCGCGTCTCGCGTGTCTCTGATCCACCTCGTCGTCGGGCCGCCCGAGCACGGCGTGACGCGCTGCGCCCTCGAGCTGCACGGCACGGTCTCCCTGCGCGACCAGCCGGTCGTGCGCGTCCTCGACGGGGTGACGGCAGACCTCGCCGCCGCCCTCGTCGAGGCCGGCCACGGCCCGGGCACCCCGGTCCACGTGCACGTCACCGACCGCCTGCTGGGCCGGTCCGCGCCCGAGGCGGCTGCTCGGCTCGTGCCCGTCGCCGAGCGGTGGCCGTTGACCGTCACCCTGCACGACGTGCCGCAACCCTCGGACGGACCGGGGGCCCACGAGCGCCGGGCCGGGGCGTATGCCGATATCGTCGCCGCCTCCCGGGGCGTCGTCGTGAGCAGCCACCACGAGTCGGCGCTGCTGGACGACGCCCTGCGCCTCGCCGGTCGGCCGGGGCTCGTGACGGCGCGGCCGCGGGTCGTCATACCGCTCCCCATCGACCCGCCGGCCGAACCTCTCCCGCCAGCCGCCCCGACACCCGCCCCGACACCCGGGCCCTCGGACGCGGGCCCGATCGCCCCCGGCCGTCGCGAGGTCGGCGTCCTCGGCTTCCTCTATCCCGGCAAGGGCCACGAGGAGGCGCTCGAGGCGCTCGCCGCCCAGCCCGCCGACGTGGGCCTGGTCTGCCTGGGGCGGCCGTCCCCGGGCCACGAGGACCTGGTGGACGCTCTGCAGACGCGGGCCGCGGAGCTCGGGCGCGACTGCCGCATCACGGGATTCGTGCCCGACGAGGATCTGGTCGAGGCGCTGCGGGCGGTCGCGGTCCCCGTCGCGCCGCACCGCCACCTGTCGGCCTCGGGGTCGATCAACACCTGGCTCACGGCAGGCCGTCGCCCCCTCGTGCCGCGGTCGCGCTACGTCGAGGAGCTGGAGGCGCGCTGTCCCGGCGCCCTGCTCGTCTACGACGACCTCCACGTCGCCGTCGGACAGGCGCTGGAGGACCCCACGCTCACCTGGTTGGGACCCGAGGTCGTGCTCGGGCCCGATCGCGACGAGGCTGCTCGGTCGTACTCCGACACGTTCGCCGACTGGGCGACGCGTCCCGAGATCAGCGTGGTCGTGCCCTACTACGACGACCAGCGCGGGCTCGACCTGCTGCTCGCCGCCCTCGCCCGCCAGACGCTCCCCACCGGGTCGTTCGAGGTGGTCGTGGCCGACGACGGGTCGCCCCAGCCGCCGGTGCTGACCGACCAGCCGTATGCCGTGCGCCTCGTGCGTCAGCCCGACGCGGGGTTCCGGGCCTCGGCGGCCCGGCACCTCGGGGCCACCGGCTCGACCGGGCGAATCCTCGCCTTCCTCGACGGCGACACGCTCCCGACCCCGGACTACCTCGCCCGGCTGGTCGGCGCGGTGCGGTCAGGGGAGGGGCCGTGCGGGACGCTGGCGGTGGGACGGCGTCGGCACACCGACCTGTCGGGGCTGTCGCCTGCCGACGTGGTCGACCGGCTCGGCGCCGGCGCTGTCGGCCGCGGCGCATCCGTGCAGCCCGGGCTGCCGGCGCTGCCGGAGCCGGCGTGGCTCCGCGAGGCCTACGCCGCCAGCGACGACCTGCGCGACGCGGACGACCGGTCCTACCGCTTCGTCATCAGCGCCGTGATGGCCCTGCCGCGCGAGCTCTACGACGCCGCAGGGGGGTTCGACCCGTCGTTCGTGGGCTACGGCGGCGAGGACTGGGACCTCGCGCACCGCTGCTGGCTGGCCGGCGCGGACCTGCGGCACGTCCCCGACGCCGTGGCGTGGCACGACGGACCGGACTTCGCGGGGCGCGACGACGAGGACCGCCGCCGCACCAAGGACCTCGAGACCCTGCGCCTCGCCCGGGTCCTCACCGACCCGCTGGCCCGCGACCCACGCCTGGTCTGGCACTGTCCCCGCGTCGTGGTGCGCCTGCAGGTGGGTGACGCGGGCCCTGCGGCCGTGGCCACGTGCGTGGCGTCGCTCCTGGACGGCACGGACGCCGGCGTGTGGCTCGTGGACGCCGACCTGGATGGGGACTCGAACACTCCATCAGGCGGCGACCAGACCCTGATCACCGATCCGCGCGTCCACCGCGGCGAGCCGTCCCGCGAGGTGCTCCAGCGCTGCCGCGAGCAGGTCGACGTGCTCGTCCCCGTGGAGCTGGACGGCACCCTCACCGAGCTCGTCGACCGGGGGCCGGTCCGCACCGAGCTCGTCGTCGTCCGCCGTACCCGGGACCTCGCCCGCCACCGCGCGCGTCCCCGCTCGCAGACCGGCGCCGGCGGCGATGACGGCATCCCTGCGATGTCGTCGGCCGCGGTCGGCATACGGCCGGTCACCGACCCACCGCCCCTGGAAGCCGCGTGGGGCGGCTGGGCCTGAGCCCAGCCGCCCCACGGACGGTGCCTGTCGCGTCAGCCGCGACCGGCGGTCACGTCGACAGCGTCGGTCACTTCGACACGGTCGGGTAGCGGTCCCAGACGCGGTGCAGCGTCAGGAGCTCGGCCACCTGGTCGATGATCGCGGCGCCGTCGGCCACCACGACCCCCTTGGCGTCGGCGGGCAGACCCGCCGAGGTGATCGCCTCCGCGGAGACCGCGCCGATCGCCTTGCAGTGGCGGAAGGCCTCGCCGAGCATCAGCGCGATGCGCGGGTCGGTCTGGGTGCCCAGGGCGGCCTGGTCGCCGTTGCGGGCGTCGTACGACGGCACGGCGTCCGGCGCCGGGGCGATCTGCCCGGCCAGGACGATGGCGTCGAACTCCACCGACCGGGCGGTGGCAAAGGTCTTGTCGACCTCGACCGACCCGACCTGGCCGCCGTGCGGGCCGACGACGAAGGGCACCATCGAGGCCTTCTCCACGGCCTTGACCAGGGCCGTGACCGTGGCGTCGTCGCTCTGCTCGTCGCACACGATCCCGACCTTGCGCCCGTCGACGGGGAACGGCTTGCCGACCTGGGACAGGGCGGGGCTGGGCTCCACGTCGGCGACCTTCTCCGTGGCCTCGGGCGCCGGCAGGCCGAGGCCCTTGGCGACCGCGGCGCACAGGTCGGCGTCGATGTTGGCCAGGCACTGCAGCTGGCGCTCCCGGACGACCGGCACCGTGCACTTGCCGAGCTCGAAGGTGTAGGCCGAGACGATGTGGTCCTTCTCGACCGGCGTCATCGAGCGGTAGAACATCCGGGCCTGGGAGTAGTGGTCCGCGAACGACGCCGGGACCGCCCGGACCGTCTGCGAGGCCGCGACGACGGCGGGGTGGTCCACGAAGCCGCCCTGCTCGGCGGGCGCGGGGAAGGGATTGCCCGCGCCGAGGGAGTTGGGGCGGTAGGGCGCGACGCCCGCGTGGACGGCGTGCTGGTGGAATCCGTCCCGCTGGTTGTCGTTGACATCGACGTGCGGGCGGTTGATCGGCAGCTGCTGGAAGTTCGGGCCGCCGAGGCGCGTGATCTGCGTGTCCACGTAGGAGAACAGGCGGGCCTGCAGGAGGGCGTCGTTGACGACGTCGATGCCCGGCACCAGGTGGCCGGGGTTGAACATGACCTGCTCGACCTCGGCGAAGAAGTTCGTCGGGTTGGCGTCCAGGGTCAGCAGGCCGACCGGCTGCACGGGGGCGAGCTCCTCGGGGACCAGCTTGGTGGGGTCGAGCAGGTCGATGCCGGAGAACATCTGGTCCTCGGTGTCGTCGAAGACCTGGACGCCCAGCTCCCACTGCGGGAGGTGACCGCCCTCGATGGCGTCGTACAGGTCACGGCGCTGGAAGTCGGGGTCGCCGCCCATGATGAGCTGCGCCTCCTCCCAGAGGGTGGAGTGGACGCCGGCCTTGGGCTTCCAGTGCCACTTGACCAGCTTGGTCGCGCCCGCCTCGTCGATGACGCGGAAGGTGTGGACGCCGAAGCCCTCCATCGTGCGCAGGGACAGCGGCAGCCCCCGGTCGGACATGTTCCACAGCGTGTGGTGCTGGGCCTCGGTGTGCAGCGACACGAAGTCCCAGAAGGTGTCGTGGGCGCTCGCGGCCTGCGGGATCTCACGGTCCGGCTCGGGCTTGGCCGCGTGGACGATGTCGGGGAACTTGATGCCGTCCTGGATGAAGAAGACGGGGATGTTGTTGCCGACGAGGTCGAAGTTGCCCTCGGAGGTGTAGAACTTCACGGCGAAGCCGCGGGTGTCGCGCGGGGTGTCCGCAGAGCCCCGCGAGCCGAGGACCGTGGAGAAGCGCAGGAAGACCGGCGTCTCGACGCCCTTCTTGAGGAAGGCCGCGCGGGTGATGCTCTCGGCGGAGCCGTAGGCCGTGAAGGTGCCGTGCGCGCCGGTGCCGCGGGCGTGGACCACACGCTCCGGGATGCGCTCGTGGTCGAAGTGCGTGATCTTCTCCCGCAGGTGGTGGTCCTGCAGGAGCGTCGGGCCCCGGTCGCCGGCGCGCAGCGAGTGGTCCGTGTCGGGGACCCGCCGACCCACGGCGGTGGTCAGGTAGTCGCCCTGCTGGGCGCGGGCGTTGGGGTCCTTGCTGGCCTCGGCGCCGGTGGCCGTCCGCATCTCGGGGGCGCGCGTGTCGGGCGTGGGGGGCAGCGGGCCGCGGGGGTCCGTGGGCTCCTCCAGGGGCGGCGTGTAAGAAGTGTCGTGCGACATCGGTCCTCCTTGACGGTCGCCTCCGGGGGACGGGGCGACGTGGTGTGACATGCCTGGCCGGGGTGTGCACGCGTCTTGGCGCCCGGCTCCGTGCTCTCGTACCCGTCGGGGGGCGGGGCTATCCCCGCAGGGCTGTCTGCGGCGGGTCGCCGGTGACAACGGTCCCACGGGTTTGCAGCCGATCCGCCGCGGGTACGTCACCGGGGAGGGCCCCGGCACACCGTCGCTCGGCCCGTAAGCGGAAGGACCACCATCGTGAAGGCATTGACCTGGCAGGGCGTCGAGAAGGTCGCGGTCGAGGAGGTGCCCGACCCCCGGATCGAGCAGCCCACCGACGCCATTGTCCGCGTCACGTCCACCGCCATCTGCGGCTCGGACCTGCACCTCTACCGCGTGCTGGCGCCCTTCCTCCAGCGCGGTGACGTGCTCGGGCACGAGTTCATGGGGATCGTCGAGGAGGTCGGCTCCCAGGCTGGCTCGCTCAGGGTGGGCGACCGGGTCGTCGTGCCGTTCAACATCTCCTGCGGCCACTGCTTCATGTGCTCGATCGGCAAGCAGTCCCAGTGCGAGACCACCCAGGTCAAGGACCAGGACAAGGGAGCGGCGCTGTTCGGCTTCACGAGCATGTATGGCGCCGTCCCCGGCGGCCAGGCGGAGTACGTCCGGGTCCCGCAGGCCCAGTACGGCCCGGTCGTCGTGCCCGAGGAGGGCAGCGACGAGCGCTACCTCTACCTGTCCGACATCCTTCCCACGGCGTGGCAGGCCGCGAAGTACGCCGACATCGAGCCGGGCTCGACCGTCGCGGTCTACGGCCTCGGCCCGGTCGGCCAGCTCGCCACCCGCAGCGCCCTGCAGCTCGGCGCCGGCCGCGTGATCGGCGTCGACCGGGTGGACGAGCGGCTGGCGATGGCGCGCGGCTTCGGCGTCGAGACCGTCGACATGCGCGAGGTGGACGACCCCGCCGAGGCCATCCGCGAGATGACCGGCGGCCGGGGCGCCGACTCGGTCATCGAGGCCGTCGGCATGGAGGCGCACGGCTCCCCGGCCGGCAAGACCGCCTTCGACGTCGTGCCGCGGCTGCCCAAGGCGCTGGCCAAGCCGATGATCGAGACGGTGGGCTTCGACCAGCTCGCGGCGCTGCACGGCAGCTTCGAGGCGGTGCGGCGGGGCGGCACGGTCTCGGTCGTCGGGGTGTATGGCGGGGCGGCCGACCCCATGCCGATGTTGACGATGTTTGACAAGAACCTCACGATCCGGATGGGCCAGTGCAACGTCCGCCGGTGGACCGACGAGCTGCTCGAGCTCGTCCGTCAGGACGGGGACGTGTTCGGCACCGAGACGCTCGCGACCCACCGACTGTCGCTGGACGAGGCGCCCGGCGCCTACGAGACCTTCCAGAAGAAGCAGGACGGCTGCATCAAGGTGGTCCTCAAGCCCGGCGCCTGAGGGCTGACCCGGACGCACGCCGAGGCGGTGCTGACGACCCCCAAGTCCGTCAGCACCGCCTCGCGGTGCGTGTGAGCCTCCCCCTCGTCCGCTCACACACCTTGCAGACGTAGCGTCGGTCGTAGAGGTTGCCTAAAGCCAGGGGCTTTCTCGCTCATTCCCCCAGGTGGCCTACCTGCACGCGCGAGGCGTTATCCAAGCGTGACAGCGTGGGGGAGGCGGAGGTTCCGGCATACGGGATGGTGGTCCGCCTGACGAGAGGCGCGCGCCATGGTGAGCCCATGACCACCGCGCTGCCCGTCGTCTCCGCCGCCGCCGTCGAGGCAGCGGCCGCACGGCTCGCGGGCGTCGTCCGGACCACGGAGCTGCAGCGCAACGAGCGGCTGAGCGACCGCACCGGCGCGGAAGTCTGGCTCAAGCGCGAGGACCTGCAGCCCGTGCGGTCCTACAAGCTGCGCGGGGCCTACAACCTCGTGTCGCAGCTCGACGCCGCGCAGCGGGCCGCCGGGGTCATCTGCGCGAGCGCCGGCAACCACGGTCAGGGCGTCGCCTTCGCGTGCCGCCGGCTCGGCATCCGGGCCAGGATCTTCGTCCCCAGCACCACGCCCCGGCAGAAGCGCGACCGGATGCTCGCCCTCGGCGGCGACGCGGTCGAGCTGGTCGTCACGGGCGACACCTACGACGAGGCGGCGGGTGCGGCGGCGGTCGAGGCCACGGTCAGGGGGGCGACCCTGGTGCCGGCGTTCGACGACCCGCGGACCCTCGTCGGCCAGGGCACCGTCGTGCCCGAGATCGTCGCGCAGCTGGGGCACGCCCCCGACGTGCTGGTCGTGCCGGTGGGTGGCGGCGGCATGCTCGCGGGCTGCCTGACCTGGGTCGCCGAGCACGCGCCGTCGACGCGCGTCGTCGGCGTCGAGCCCTCCGGTGCCGCGTGCCTCGCCGCGGCCCTCTCGGCCGGCGAGCCGATCGCCCTGCCCGCCATCGACTCCTTCGTGGACGGCGCGGCCGTGCGCCGGGCGGGGGACGTCACCTATCCGATCGCGCGCGACGCCGTCGAGGCCGGCCGCGCCGAGCTCGTGCAGGTGCCCGAGGGCAAGATCTGCACCGAGATGCTCGACCTCTACCAGGTCGACGGGATCATCGCCGAGCCCGCCGGGGCGCTCGCGGCGGCGGCGCTCGGTGGGGGTGACCGCGAGGAGATCGTCCACGTGGAGCCGGGCTCGTCGGTGGTGGTGATCGTGTCGGGCGGCAACAACGACGTCTCGCGCTACAGCGAGATCGTGGAGCGCTCCCTGGTGTACGAGGGCCGCAAGCACTACTTCCTGGTGAACTTCCCGCAGGAGCCGGGCGCCCTGCGGCGTTTCCTCGACGAGGTGCTCGGGCCCGACGACGACATCGCGCTGTTCGAGTACGTCAAGCGCTCCAACCGCGAGATCGGTCCTGCGCTGGTGGGCATCGAGCTCGGGCGGCCGTCGGACCTCGGCGGGCTGCTGCAACGCTTGGAGGAGAGCCCGATCCGGGTGGAGCGCGTCGACCCCGACAGCCCCTTTTACCGGTTCCTCGTCTGACCCACCGGGGGTAGGGGCATCAGCCGGGCCTCGTTCGCCAGGCTGATGATCCCGCCGGGGGTAGGGGCATCGGCCGGGCTTCGTTCGCCAGGCTGATGATCCGGCCCCCGGTAGGTCTGCGCCGTCCGTCTGGGGGTGCGTCTCCCGTCTCGACCAGCGGCTCCGGTCTCCGGCTGCAGCTCGAGACGGGGAGCGCCGCCGGAGACGGAGTGCGGCCACGCAGACCGGGGCAGTCGCCGAGACGGGATCGTGGCGGACGTGCTCGTATGCCGGACCGCGCGCCCTCACGCCGACCACCGCCAGGCGGCGGGCGCTCCCGGCATACCGCTCGGCCCGGCATCGCCCTGGCGGCCAACCCTGCAGGCGGGCGCTACCCGAGAGAGGTCGCGAGCGCGTCGACGCGCTCGCGGAAGCCTTGCAGCGTCGCCACGCTCGCGTCGAACGCCGCCTGCTCCTCCTCGTCCAGGTCCAGCTCGACGACGTGCTTGGCGCCGCCGCGGCTCAGGATCGTGGGGACGCCGACGCAGACGTCCTCGTGGCCGTACTCGCCGCGCAGGAGCGTGCTGACGGGCAGGGTGGACTTCTCGTTCTTGAGGATGGCGCGGGTGATGCGGGCCAGGGACATCCCGATGCCATAGCTGGTCGAGCCCTTGGCGTCGATGATCTGGTAGGCCGCGTCCCGGGTGCGCTGGAAGATCGCGTCGAGCTCGTCGCGCAGCCCCGGGTCGGCGGCGATCCGCTTGCTGATCGAGCGGCCGGCGACCGAGGCCGCGCTCCAGGCGGGGAGCTCGGAGTCGCCGTGCTCGCCGATGATCAGGGCGTGCACGTTGGACGTGCTCACCTCGAAGTACTCGCCGAGGTGGTAGCGCAGCCGCGCGGTGTCCAGCGTCGTGCCCGAGCCGATGACCTGCTCGGGCGGCAGTCCGCTGAACCGCCAGGTGGCATAGGTCAGCACGTCCACCGGGTTGGTCGCGACGAGATAGATCCCGTCGAAGCCCGACGCGGTCACGCGCTGCACGATCTCGCGAAAGATCCGCAGGTTGATGTCCGCGATGTCGAGCCGCGTCTCGCCGGGCTTCTGGGCGGCGCCGGCGCAGATCACGACCATCGCCGCGTCCTGGCAGTCGGCGTAGCTGCCGAAGCTCACCTGCACCGGGCTCGGGGCCCAGGCCTCGCCGTGGTTGAGGTCGAGGACGTCCGCGCGCGACTTGGCCTCGTTGAGGTCGATGAGCACGAGCTCCTCGCAGATCCCCTGGTTGACCAGGGCATAGGCATAGGCCATGCCGACGGCGCCCGTGCCGACGAGGACGATCTTGTTGGGGACGTACTTCATCGTGGGCTCCCAGGTCGAGGTCGGTGCGACCTCAGCCTAGGGCGGATGGTCAGTGGCCGCGCAGCCTGCTCGGCTCCCCGCCACGCCCGGTGGTCGTGCTGCGCCGGCCGTATGCCGGGGCGCTCGCGCGTGGGGGTCGCGCCCGTCCGATCTGGGACGATGGGTCCACGATGACGCTCACCGACCTGCTCCCGCCCCCTGCCGACCGCACCGCCGACGCCTACGACGCGGACGCGGTCTACTCGACCTTCGTCGACTGGACGCTGGAGCGGGGGATCGAGCTGTACCCCGCGCAGGACGAGGCACTGCTGGAGCTGGCGACGGGGGCCAACGTCATCCTGGCGACGCCGACGGGGTCGGGGAAGTCCATGGTGGCGCTGGGCGCTCACCTCATGGCCCTGGCCCAGGGCGTGCGCACCTACTACACAGCGCCGATCAAGGCCCTGGTGAGCGAGAAGTTCTTCGCCCTGTGCGACGCCTTCGGCGCCGAGAACGTCGGCATGATGACCGGTGACGCGGCGGTCAACTCGCACGCCCCGATCATCTGCTGCACGGCCGAGGTGCTCGCCAACATCGCTCTGCGCCAAGGGGATCGGGCCGACATCGGTCAGGTCGTGATGGACGAGTTCCACTTCTACAGCGAGCCAGAGCGCGGCTGGGCGTGGCAGGTGCCGCTGCTGACCCTGCCCCAGGCGCAGTTCCTGCTGATGAGCGCGACGCTCGGCGACACGTCCTTCTTCGAGGAGGACCTGGCCCGCCGCACGGGCCGCGACACCGCCGTCGTCTCGAGCGCCACGCGGCCGATCCCGTTGTCCTACAAGTGGGTCCTGACCCCGGTGCACGAGACGATCGAGGACCTGCTGCTGGCCAAGGAGGCGCCGGTCTACGTCGTGCACTTCACCCAGGCGGCGGCCCTCGAGCGGGCCCAGGCGCTCATGTCGGTCAACATGTGCACCAAGGAGGAGAAGCAGGCGATCGCTGCGGAGCTCAAGGGTTTTCGCTTCGCCAAGGGCTTCGGGGCGACGCTGCAGCGCCTCGTCCGCCATGGCATCGGCGTGCACCACGCCGGCATGCTCCCCAAGTACCGCCGCCTCGTCGAGACCCTGGCGCAGCAAGGACTCCTCAAGGTCATCTGCGGCACCGACACCCTGGGCGTCGGCATCAACGTCCCGATCCGGACGGTGCTCATGACCGGCCTGACCAAGTTCGACGGCACGCGTCAGCGGCCGCTCAAGGCGCGCGAGTTCCACCAGATCGCGGGGCGGGCCGGGCGAGCGGGCTACGACACGGCGGGCACCGTCGTCGTCCAGGCGCCGGACCACGTGATCGACAACCACCGCGCCCTGCTCAAGGCCGGCGACGACCCCAAGAAGCAGCGAAAGGTCCAGCGCAAGAAGGCTCCTGAGGGTCAGGTCAGCTGGACCGAGGACCAGTTCGAGCGCATCACCGCCGCCGAGCCGGAGGCGCTCCAGTCCCGCATGCAGGTCACGCACTCCATGCTGCTCAACGTGATCCAGCGTGAGGGCAACCCCTTCCCCGTCATACGGGACCTGCTGCGGGACAACCACGAGGACGACCGCCGCCGGGCTCGCCTGCAGCGCAGGGCGATCGAGATCTATCGGTCGCTGCGCGACGCGGGGGTCGTGGCCCAGCTCGACGAGCCCGACGAGACCGGTCGCCAGGTGGTGCTGACCGACGACCTGCAGCGCGGATTCGCCCTCAACCAGCCGCTGTCGACCTTCGCGCTGGCGGCGTTCGAGCTGCTGGATCCCGAGAGCCCGACCTATGCCCTCGACCTGCTGTCGATCATCGAGGCCACCCTGGACGACCCGCGCGGCGTGCTCATGGCCCAGCAGTTCAAGGCGCGTGGCGAGGCCGTCGCCGAGATGAAGATGGACGGCATCGAGTACGACGAGCGCATGGAGCTGCTGGAGGAGGTCACCTGGCCCAAGCCGCTCGAGGAGCTGCTCCTGGCCGCCCTGGAGACCTATCGCCGCTCGCACCCGTGGATCAGCGAGGACGACCTGTCGCCCAAGACCGTCGTCCGCGATCTCTACGAACGCGCCATGACCTTCGGCGAGTTCGTCGCCTTCTACAACCTCGCCCGCGGCGAGGGCATGGTGCTGCGCTACCTCTCCGACGCCTACAAGGCGCTGCGCCAGACCGTCCCCGCGAGCTATCGCACGGTCGAGCTCGAGGACCTGATCGAGTGGCTCGGCGAGGTCGTGCGCCAGACCGACTCCTCGCTGCTGGAGGAGTGGGAGCAGCTCACGAGCGGCGAGGACGAGCCGCTGTCGCAGGCTGCCCTCGACGCCCTCTCGACGCCCTTGCCCGGTGGCGCTCGGCCCCTGTCCGCCAACGAGCGCGCGCTGCGAGTCATGGTGCGCACCGCCATGTTCCGCAAGGTCGAGCTCCTGGCGCTGCGCCGCTGGAACGACCTCGGCGAGCTCGACGCGGCCGCCTACGCCGTGGCCAAGCAGGCCCGCGCCGACGCCGACCTCGACCCCGTCGACGTCGAGCCCATGGACGCCGAGCTGTGGCAGGAGGCGATCGAGGACCTGTATGCCGAGTACGACGCGATCGGCACGGGGCCCGACGCCCGTGGTCCGGCCCTGCTGATGGTGACCAAGGAGCCGGGGCGCTGGCTCGTCGACCAGATCCTCGACGACCCCGAGGGCGACCACGACTGGCGGATCCAGGCCGAGGTCGACCTCGACGCGACCGACGAGACCGGCGAGCTGGTCCTGATCACCACCAACCTCGACAAGACCTGACCCGGCTGCGGGTGGGGGCGCCGGCGACGGTGACCCCGGACGGGGGCGGGCGCAACTTCGCCATACGGCCTGGGCTTTGGGACAATGAGGGGCCGCACCGGCGCGGATCCCCATCACCACACCACCCAGCTCCTAGGGAGTGCACCCCTCCATGACCGTGACGGCGACCTACCGCCTGCAGATGCACCACGAGTTCACGTTCGACGACGCCGCGGCGCGCGTCCCCTACCTCGCGGACCTCGGCATCTCCCACCTCTACCTGTCGCCGATCCTGCGCGCGGTCACGGGCAGCCAGCACGGCTACGACGTGCAGGACCACTCCGAGCTGAGCCAGGACCTGGGCGGGCTCGAGGGCTTCGAGCGGCTCGCGGCGGTGGCGCACGAGCACGGCCTGGGCATCGTGGTCGACGTCGTCCCCAACCACATGGCGCTGGTCGCCCCGGAGAACCTCAACCGGCCCCTGTGGCAGGTGCTCAAGGACGGTCGTGACGCGCCGACCGCCCACTGGTTCGACATCGACTGGAAGTCCGGCGGCGGGCGGCTCGGCCTGCCGATCCTCGGCGAGACGCTGGTCAGCACCATCCAGGCCGGCGACCTCACCATCGACGAGCTCGAGGACGGCCAGCCGGTCATCCGCTACTTCGAGCACGTCTTCCCGATCGCCGTCGGCACCGAGAGCAACGACGTCGAGGCCGTGCTCGCGCGCCAGCACTACCAGCTCGCGTCCTGGCGGCAGAAGGAGTCGATCCTCAACTACCGCCGCTTCTTCGACGTCGACGAGCTCATCGCCGTCCGCGTCGAGGAGGACGACGTCTTCGACGAGACGCACGCGCTGCTGCTCGACCTCAACCACCGCGGCCTGATCGACGGCTTCCGCATCGACCACCCGGACGGCCTGGCCGACCCGGCGGGCTACCTCGACCGACTGCGCACGCGGTCCCGCGAGGACACGATCATCTGGGTGGAAAAGATCCTGGAGGGCCACGAGCGCCTGCCGCGCGACTGGGCCTGCGACGGCACGACCGGCTACGACGCGATGCTCGCGGTCCAGACCGCGCTGGTCGACCCGGCGTCCGAGCCCGAGCTGACCGCCCAGTGGGAGGCCTGCGGCGGCCGCCTCGACGTCGAGCGCGACGTCACCAAGGCCAAGCGCCAGGTCGTCGAGGAGCTGCTCGGCCCCGAGGTCGAGCGGCTCGTCCGCCGCGCCCGCGAGGCCCTGCCCGAGGCGGACCCGACTCGGCTGCAGCTCGCCGTGGTGGAGCTGCTCGTCGCCGGCGAGGTCTACCGCGCCTACATCCAGCCCGACCAGCGTCTCTCGCCCCTGGCCCGTCGCCGGCTGCAGGAGGCGTATGACGGAGCCGTCGCCGCCCGCCCCGACCTGGAGGCCGAGCTCGCGCAGCTGCACGAGCTGGCGACCGCCGAGGAGGCCGACGCCAACGCGGTCGACTTCGCGGTGCGTCTGCAGCAGACGTGGGGACCGGTGATGGCCAAGGGGATCGAGGACACCACCTTCTACCGCTGGCACCGCCTCATCGCCCTCAACGAGGTCGGCGGCGACCCCGGCGCGCTCGAGACCGCCTCGCCCGCGGCGCTGCACGAGTGGGCGCTGCACCAGCGGCGCTACTGGCCGCTCGGGATGACCACGCTGTCGACCCACGACACCAAGCGCAGCGAGGACACCCGCGCCTTCGTCCTGGCCATCGCGGGCGACCCGGTCGCGTGGAAGGAGCTGTCGATGCGCTTCCGGTCGGCGGCGACCGAGCTCGGCATCGACAAGCCCACGGCCCACCTCATCTGGCAGACCATCGCCGGCGTCGGCCTCATCGACCCCGAGCGGCTCAACGGCTACCTGCTCAAGGCGGTCCGCGAGGCCAAGCAGCACACCGCCTGGGTCGACGGCGACGAGGACTACGAGGCACGCGTCCTGGAGTTCGCGGACAAGGCCCTGCGGGCGGGGGAGCGGCACGACGCCCTCGTCTCGCTGTGGGACAGCCACGCCGAGTCCATCCGCGCCCTCGTCCTCGGCGCCAAGCTCCTGCAGCTGACCATGCCCGGCGTCCCCGACGTCTACCAGGGCTGCGAGACCGTCAACCGGTCCCTCGTCGACCCCGACAACCGCCGGCCGGTCGACTACGACGGCCTGCAGCAGAGCCTCGCGCGGCTCGACGCCGGAGAGCCCGCTGACACCCTCGCCGCCGAGAAGCTCCTCGTGTCCTCGGCCGCGCTGCGGCTGCGCCGCGAGCGGCCCGACGCGTTCGGCGTCGCCGGGCTCTACGTCCCGCTGACCACGACCACCGAGCACGCGATCGGCTTCATCCGGGCGGCGTCCGTCGCGACGATCGTGACCCGCGCACCGCACCGTCTCGCCCGCGAGGGTGGCTTCGGCGACGCCCGGGTCGTGCTGCCGACCGGGACGTGGACCGACCGGCTCACGGGCCGCGAGATCACCGTGCCCGCGACGGGCGAGGTCCTCGTGGCCGACGTGCTGACCGAGCGCCCGGTGGCCCTGCTGGTCCGCTCCTGACGCCCACCTCACCTCACCTCCCCGACACCCCAGCCTCACCCCCGAAAGGCACCGTTGTGACGTCATACACGCTCTGGGCCCCCGCGGCCACCGACCTCGTCGAGGTCGCCGTCGAGGACCAGCGCCTGCCCATGACCAGGGGCGAGGGCGGCTGGTGGCACCTCGAGACGGACGCCGTCGCGGCCGACGCCCCCTACGGCTACTGCCTCGACGGTGGCGACCCGCGCCCGGACCCGCGGGGCCGCCGCCTCGTCGACGGCCCGCACGGCCTCACCACCCCCTACGACCCGACGACCTTCGCCTGGACCGACCAGGACTGGGCCGGGCAGCCCCTCGAGGGCTCGGTGATCTACGAGCTGCACGTCGGCACGTTCACCCCCGAGGGCACCTTCGACGCGGCGATCGGGCGCCTCGACCACCTGGTCGACCTCGGCGTCACCACCGTCGAGCTGATGCCCGTGGCGTCCTTCCCGGGCGTGCACAACTGGGGCTACGACGGGGTGGCGCTCTTTGCCGTGCACGAGCCGTATGGCGGTCCGGCCGGCCTCCAGCGCTTCGTCGACGCGGCGCACGGCAAGGGCCTCGCCGTCGCGCTCGACGTCGTCTACAACCACTTCGGGCCGGACGGCAACTACCTGCGCGAGTTCGGGCCCTACTTCACCGAGGCGCACCACACGCCCTGGGGAGCCGCGGTCAACCTCGACGGTCCGGGCAGCGACGAGGTGCGCCGCTACCTGCTCGACAACGTCTCGACCTGGCTGCGCGACTTCCACGTCGACGCGCTGCGCCTCGACGCCGTGCACGCGCTAATCGACGAGCGCGCGCTGCCGATCCTGGAGGAGATGGCGCGGACCGCCGACGACCTCGCGGCCGAGGTCGGGCGCCCGCTCACCCTTATCGCCGAGGACGACCGCAACGACGCCCGCACGACGACGCCCCGCGGCGAGGGGGCGGTCGCGGCCGGCACCGGCATCCACGGGCAGTGGACCGACGACATCCACCACGCCCTGCACGTCGCCCTGACCGGCGAGACCGACGGCTACTACGCCGACTTCGCGTCCCCGGACGCCCTGCCCAAGGTCTTCACCGGCGCCTTCTACCACGACGGCAGCTACTCGACCTTCCGCGGACGCGCGCACGGCCGACCGATCGACCGCGCGACCGTGCCCGGGTGGCGCTTCGTCGCGTCCCTGCAGACCCACGACCAGGTCGGCAACCGGGCTCTCGGCGACCGCCTGTCCATGGGCACCGACCCGGGACGCCTCGCCGCCGGCGCCGCGCTGCTGCTCACCTCGCCGTTCACGCCCATGCTGTTCATGGGCGAGGAGTGGGCTGCGAGCACCCCCTGGCAGTACTTCACCGACCACCAGGACGAGACGCTCGTCGAGGCCATCCGCAACGGCCGCGCCGCCGAGTTCGCCTCGCACGGCTGGGGCGCCGACGAGGTCCCCGACCCGCAGGCCGCCGGCACCGTCGAGGCCTCCCGCCTCGACTGGACCGAGCTCGACCAGGGCATCCACGCCCGCATGCTCGACTGGTACCGCACGCTGCTGCGCCTGCGCCGCGACGTCCCCGACCTGCGCTCCGCCGCCATGGACCAGGTGTCGCTCGACTGGGACGCCCAGGGCCGCACGGCCGTGCTGCACCGCGGCGCCCACCGCGTCGTCGCCCACCTCGGGGACGGCCCGCTGGACGTCCCCCTCGACGGCGGCCGGGTCGTCGCCTCGTGGAATGACGCCGTTCACGCGTCTGCCGCTGACACTGCCGGTTCCGGTGGGACCGAAGGGGTCGTCCACCTCGACGGACCGGGTGCCCTCGTGATCGGCCCCCGATGACCGACCGGCGCACGCCTCCTCGCCGCCCGGCGTTCTACTCGCCGGAGGCGATGGAGGCCTACGGCGGGCAGCTGCCCGACCCCGCCGTCGTGTCCGAGATCGCCCACGAGACGGCCCAGGTGCTGGTGCACACGGGTCGTGCCTCGGAGGACCCCGAGGTCACGGCCCGCCTCGTCACCCTGGTCGAGGACATCGGCCTCAGCACCCTGGCCGAGCTGTGGGCGCAGCTCCCGGCGCGCTCCCTGCCCGGCGCCCTGTGGCGGCTCTACGCCCTGCGCGAGTGGGTGCGCCGCGACCCCGAGGGGGCCTCGTCGGACTACCAGGCCGGTATGCCGCACGCCGTGGTCCTGCACGCCGTCGCGGGCGCGGCCGAGCCGCCCGGACCCGACGAGATCCGCGGCCTCGCCGACGCGATCCTCACCGGCGTCTACGACGGCGAGCTCGACGTGGCGCTGGAGCGGGCCGGCGCCTTCTGCCGGGTCGTCGCCTCGGGCCGGGCCCACCGCAGCGACGCGGTGGCCGTGACGTCGCCGGCGGAGTGGCTCCGCTCGGCCGGGTCGATCCTGGCGACGGGGGAGGACCTCGAGTCCTGCGCCCGGCTCTGGCGAGCCGGCGACCTGACCTGACCCGCCCCCCGGGGCACGGGCACGGGCGCGGTCACGGACTGGCGGATCGCTGGATGTGCGCGCTCCGGGGGCCCCTCGTTACAATGGAAGCGCGCCGGGCCGCGGTAGCCCCGGGTCCCAAATTCAGCCGCTACGAGCGGCCACGTGCCGAGAGGCGCTCCCGGCCCGGCGTACTCACTCCACCAGCGTCTGCCCCGACGCCGCCCCTCAGGCGATGATGGCTGCGGCCATGGCGAGCGGCAGCGACACGATCGACGCGATGGTCGTCACGGTGGTCATGGTCTTGAGGCTTCCCTGGGTCGACAGCCCCAGCAGGGACTTGAACATCCAGAAGAAGTTGCTGTTGACCTGCAGCGCGAACAACGACCCCGAGGCGATGGCCAGGCCGATCACCACGGGCTCGACCTGGATCGACCCGAGGATGGGCGCGATGATCCCCGCCGCGGTGATGGCCGCCACCGACACCGATCCGATCGCCAGGTGCAGGACCGCCGCGATGACCCACGCCAGCAGGATGCTGAGGATCACAGGCGCGGACTCGTTGACCGAGAAGAGCCCGCCGAGCACCTTGGCCAGGCCCGTGGCCTTGATGACCGCGCCGAGGGAGCCACCGATGCCGGTGACCAGGAGGATCTCGCCGGTGGTGTGGAGGCCGTCGGCGAAGGCGTCGTTGGTCTGGGTCGTCCCGATGAACCGCCGCGCCATCACGTAGGCCCCGACCAGGCCGAGGAACAGCGCGACGTTCGCGTCGCCGATGAACGCGATGACGTCGTTGGAGAAGTCCAGCAGCTCGGCGAACGCTCCGAAGGCGATCATCAGCAGCGGCACGATGATCGGCAGCAGCGACAGCAGCAGGGAGGGGCGACGGTCGGCCGCGACGTGGTCGTCGGCCTGCTCGGACTCGGTGAGTGCCTGGGACTCCTCCTCGTCCCGGTCGGCCTTCCACCAGCCCATCGCGAGCATCCGGCCGAACACCCAGACCGTGATCAGCGCCGTCAGCGGTCCGATGACGATGCCGTAGAGCAGGTAGGTGCCGAGCGGGACCTTGAGCAGGCCGGCGATGGAGATCGCCGCGAGTCCGGGGATCACGAAGACGTAGCCGCAGAAGATGCCCGTGCCCAGCGCGCCGGCCAGGAACGGAAGCCCCCTCTTGCCGATGAACGGCGCCGACGAGCGGGCCACGGGGGCGGCGAGGACCACCTGCACGTCGACGTAGATCGAGGGGAAGATCGTCGCGAGCGCCATGGCCAGGGCATACGGCAGCTTCCCGGGTGGGACCACGCGGACCAGCGCCTCGACCATGGTCTTGAAGGCCCCCATCGCGTGCAGCAGGGCGCCCATCAGCACCCCGAAGCCGATGAGCAGACCGATCTTGGCCATGATGTCGCCGAAACCGCCCGTGATGGCGTCGACCGTCTTGCCGAAGCCGATGCCCGACGCGAGGCCGAGATAGAGGGATGCCAGGACCAGCGAGATGATCGGGTCCACCTTGAACCTGATGATCAGCAGGATCACCAGGACGATGGCGATGGTGGTGTGGAGGACGATCAGCATTGGTCAGCCCCTTGGCTCCGGCGCGTGGGAGTCCAGGATGGCACCCACGCCGCGGTTCGGCTCGTCGGGGGTCGTGCCCGTCTGGTCGTATGGCGAAGGCCGCCACCCACGCGGGTAGCGGCCTTCGCCATACGAGCTGTGATCAGGCGGTGCCCTCGAAGGCGCCCGCCGGGAACAGGCTTCGCAGCTGCGCCTCGTCGCCGCAGCCGGTCAGGGCGTGCAGCTCGGCATCCTTGCGGGCGCTGCCCCTGGACCGCCGCCCGGGACCGTGCCATCGGCACTCGAGGCACTCGCCGTGGCAGAAGCTGCCGTTCTCGATCACGTGCCAGGTCGGCTCGTGCGAGGGATCTCGCGGCTCCGTCTCGATGATCGGTGCAAGGTCAGATGCCGCGGTGGTTTCACGACGGGAGGCCCAACGGGCGGTGAGGCTCATGATCCGAGGATGCCTTACGTACCCGCCAGTAGCCAAGGGGGCCAGGAGTCCGCTCCAATGCCCTAACCGATTGCTGCGCAACCACCCCGGAACGTGACGAAGGGGGCGGATGCACCCGCATCCGCCCCCTTCGCGCCTCGCTCCCGCTGTCACTCACCCGCGCCCATTGGGTTCGTTCCACGCCGCGCTCCGGGCCTCCTCGCAAGCTCGTCGGGTCCTCACGCGGCTGTCACTCACCCGAGCCCATTGGGTTCGTTCCGCGGCCTCCTGCGGGCCTCGCTCGTTCCTCGCTCGTGTCCTCGGAGGCCCGTCACTCACCCGAAGCGGCCGGAGATGTAGTCCTCCGTCGCCCTCTCCTTCGGGTTGTTGAAGATGCGCGTCGTGTCGTCGATCTCGATGAGGCGGCCGGGCTTGCCCTGGGCCTCCAGGTTGAAGAAGGCCGTCCGGTCCGAGACGCGGGCCGCCTGCTGCATGTTGTGCGTGACGATCACGATCGTGTACTTCGGCTTCAGCTCGGTGATCAGGTCCTCGATCGCCAGGGTCGAGATGGGGTCCAGGGCCGAGCAGGGCTCGTCCATCAGGAGGACCTGGGGCTCCACGGCGATGGCGCGGGCGATGCACAGGCGCTGCTGCTGACCACCGGACAGGCCGGCGCCCGGCTTGTCCAGACGGTCCTTGACCTCGTTCCACAGGTTCGCGCCGCGCAGGGAGCGCTCCACGACCTCGTCGAGCTTCTTCTTGTTCTTGACGCCGTTGAGGCGCAGCCCGGCGGCGACGTTGTCGCGGATGGTCATGGTGGGGAACGGGTTGGGCCGCTGGAAGACCATGCCCACGGTGCGGCGGACGCCGACGGGGTCCACGCCGGAGGCGTAGAGGTCCTGGCCGTCCAGCAGCACCTGGCCCTCGACCCGGCCGCCGGGGATCACCTCGTGCATGCGGTTGAGGGTGCGCAGCACGGTGGACTTGCCGCAGCCGGACGAGCCGATGAAGGCGGTCACCGATCGCGGCTCGATGGTCATCGAGACGCCCTGCACCGCCTGGAACTTGCCGTAGAAGATGTTGAGGTTCTCGACGTCGATGCGCTTGGCCATGTCAGTTCGCTTTCTGGGTGGGTCAGCTCTTGACCGCGCCGAAGCGCGCGATGACGCGGCCCAGCAGGTTGAGCAGGAGGACGAGCAGGATCAGGGTGAGCGCCGCGGCCCAGACACGGTCATGGGCGGCGTCGAGGGTGAGGAACTGACGCTCCTCGTTGATCATCGTGGGCAGGGTGGCCATGTTGCCGCCGAAGAGGTCCCAGTGGATGTTCTTGGTGTAGGGACCGAGGATCAGCAGCGGGGCCGTCTCGCCCATGACGCGAGCCAGGCCGAGCAGGACGCCGGTCACGATGCCGGACAGGGCGGTCGGCAGCACGACCGAGGCGATCGTCTTCCACTTCGGCACGCCGAGGGCGTATGACGCCTCCCGCAGCTCGTTGGGGACCAGCTTGAGCATCTCCTCGGTGGAGCGCACGATCGTCGGGATCATGAGCAGCACCAGGGACAGCGACACCGCGAAGCCGACCCGGTTGAAGCCCATCACCGTCACCCACAGGGCATAGACGAACAGGGCCGCGACGATGGACGGCACCCCGGTGAGGATGTCGACCATGAAGCTGACGGCGCGGGCCAGCTTGCCGCGGCCGTATTCCACGAGGTAGATCGCGGTGAAGATGCCGATCGGCACCGAGATCGCCGCGGTGACCAGGCCCTGCAGCAGGGTGCCCATGATGGCGTGGTAGGCGCCGCCGCCCTCGCGGCGTACGGAGATGCCGCGCTGGGAGTTGGTCCACCAGGTGCTGGTGAGCAGGTTGTCGAGGCCGTTGGACAGGACCTCGTAGAGGATCCACGCGAGCGGGGCCAGGGCGACCAGGAAGGCCAGCCACATGATGATCTGGGCCAGCTGGTCCTTGGCCTTGCGGCCCCCGGAGGCCTTGTCGAGGTGGGTCGACTCGTTGGCGGTGACGGCGGTGCTCATTCGGTGAAGGCCTTCCGACGCTCGATCACGACGCGCGCGATCGCGTTCACGACGAACGTGAGGATGAACAGGACCAGACCGGCCGCGATGAAGGCGCCGGCCTTCTGCGGGGAGTCGAACTCCGAGGCGTTGTTGGCGATGCGGGACGCGAAGGTCTCGCCACCGTTGAAGATCGAGGGGTTGAACGGCGTGCCCACCGCGAGCGTGCTCAGGATCATCATCACCGCGACGGTCTCACCGAGCGCACGGCCGAGGGCCAACATCGCCGCGGAGATGACGCCGGGCCGGCCGTAGGGCAGCACGGCCGTCTTGATCATCTCCCACTTGGTGGCGCCCAGGGCGAGGGCGCCCTCCTTGTGAGGGGCCGGCGTCTGGGCGAACACCTCGCGCGACAGCGAGGTGACGATCGGCAGGATCATGATGGCGAGCACGAGGCTGATGACGAAGATCGTGGCCGTGATGCTGGTCTCCCGGAACAGGGGGAACCAGCCGAGCCACTGCTGCAGCTTCTGCTGGAGCGGGTCGATGAAGGGCGTGAACTGGGCGACGCCCCACAGGCCGTAGACGATCGAGGGCACGGCAGCCAGCAGGTCGATCAGCTGCGCGGCCGGCTTGCGCAGCCAGGCCGGGGCGTACTGCGTGATGAACAGCGCCACGCAGACGCCGAGGGGGACGGCGATGCCCATGGCCAGGATCGAGCTGAGGACCGTCGTCCAGAGCAGGTCCGCGATGCCGAAGCGGGGGTTGTCGCCCGAGACGTTCCACTCGCGCGAGGTGAGGAAGTTGGCCTCGTTGTTGGCGAGGGCGGGGATGGCCTGCCAGAGCAGGAAGACGCCGACGAGGGTGACCAGGGCGATGACGAGGACGCCCGCACCGGTGGCGGCGCCACCGAAGAGCCGGTCACCGAGGCGGCCGGTCGAGGCCTGGTCGCCGAGCAGAGGCGGACGACCGTCATCGTCTGGCAAGGAGTCGACGGCGGAGACGCCGGTCACGGAGGACACGAGTGCTACCTAACTGTCCGAGGTGCTACGAGGGGGAGCCCGGCCGGGACGACGTCCCGGACAGGCGGAGAGCCGGGTGACCCAGGGAGGACCCTGGGTCACCCGGCTCCGTCAGATCACTTGAGGGCGTCGATGGCGGTCGAGACCTTGCCCTGCACCTCGGTGGGCAGCGGGGCGAAGCCGATTTGCTCGAAGGACTTCTGCACGTCCGCGGACGACATGTGCTTGAGGAAGGCCTTGACGTTCTTGCCCTTCTCGGCGTCGGCGTTCTTGGAGCAGACGATCTCGTAGGTCACGAGGACGATCGGGTAGGCCCCGGCCTCCTTGGTGGCGTAGTCGAGCTTGAGCGCGAGGTTGTTGCCCTCGCCGGCGACCTTGGCGGCGGCCACGGCCTTGCCGGCGGACTCGCCCGTCAGCTCGACGGGGCCCGCGCCGGTGTCGACCTTGGCGATGCCCAGCTTGTTGTCCTTGGCGTAGGACCACTCGGCGTAGGTGATGCCACCCTCGGTGGAGGCGACGGCGCCTGCGACACCGGCGGACTTCTCCTTGCCCTCACCCTTGCCGGTCCACTTCTTGCCGGGCTCGGCGGTCCACTTGGCAGGGGCGGCGGCCTGGAGGTACTTCGTGAAGTTCTCCGTGGTGCCCGACTCGTCCGAGCGGAAGAAGACCTTGATGTCCTTGTCCGGGAGCGAGGCGCCGGAGTTGAGCTTGGCGATCGCCGGGTCGTTCCACTTGGTGATCTTGCCGTTGAAGATGTCGGCCATCACGTCGGCGTTGAGGACGAGGCCCTCGACACCCTTGAGGTTGTAGCCGACCGCGATGGGGCCGGTGACCATGGGGAGGTTCCAGGCGGGGGAGGCGCAGGCCTTGTCGGCCTCGGCCTGCTCGATCTTGCCGTCCTTCTCCTTGGTCTTGAGCGAGGAGTCGGAGCCGGCGAAGTCGGCCTGCTTGGCGATGAACTGCTTGATGCCGGCGCCGGAGCCCGTCGCGTTGTAGTTGACGGTCGTGCCGGAGCACTTCTCCTGGTAGCTGTTGGCGGCCTCCTCGAAGGCGGCCTTCTGCGCGGAGGAACCCTCGGCGTTCAGGGTGCCCTTGCCGCAGTCGGCGTCGCCACCGGAGGCGGCGGACGACGAGGACGCACCAGAGGAGGAGGCGCCGCTCGAGGAGCCGGAGGAGGTGTTGTTGTCGGAACCGCACGCGGTCAGCGCGAGAGCACCAGCCAGGGCGATCGTCGACAGACCGGCAAGACGCTGAGTCTTCACGTTAGAAGTACCTTCCACAGCAGGAGACGTTGATCGGGCGCACGGGCGCCATCGATGCCAAGGTAGGGACGCAGGGTGACCAGGCGGCTTGGCCCAGTTGAACGACGCGTGAACGCCGGACGTCTACCGCGCTGATTCCGCGGCCCCACCTGTCGGAGGTACGCCCGAATGAGCTAAGGACTCCTGCTCGCGCTGGCCACTCGCTGCGACCGAGCTCATGGTGCGGGAGGCCGGGTCAGGGCAGGTGACGCTCGACGGCGACGATCCGGGCGGCCTCGCCGGTCCCGCTCACGTGGCAGACGAGGAGCTCACCCTTGCTCATGCCGAGGTCGGCCGCCTCGAGCAGGGTGCTCACGACCGCCTCGCCCTCCGGCTGCTCCACCGAGCCGAGCACCGAGAGCTCCTCCAGCAGCAGCGGCAGGACCGGGCCGTGGGAGCACAGGGCGCCGGGCACGCCGCGCTGCAGCGCCTTGCGCAGGTGCTTGACCGCTCGGTCCGGGTCCTCGACGAAGGCCTCCTCGGTGAGCCCCTCCTTGGTCTTGAGCTCCAGCCCGGCCGAGGCGGCGTATGGCGCCAGCGTGTCCACGCATCGTGTCGAGGACGAGGTCACCAGACGGCTCACGCCGAAGGCTCCGAGCATGGGCACGATCGCCTCGGCGCGGCGTTCGCCCCTGGCGTCGAGCGGTCGGAGGCGGTCGTCCTGGCGCCACTGGTTGCGGGGACGGGCCTTGGCGTGGCGGACCAGGACCAGCGGCCAGGTCGTGAGGGCCCCCTGGGCGGCATACCGCACCATGGCGCGGAGCTGCTCGCGGTCGCGGGCGTAGTCGAGCCGCGCCATCGCGTCCGAGACGGGCAGCCAGGCCACCTCGTCGATCTCGTTGAGCAGCTCGCCGGAGCCGCCGACGACCTCCGCTGCCCAGTAGCGCACCTGCTTGCGGGCCACCTCGCCCTTGCGGTCGACGAAGGAGTAGGACGACAGGGGGAGGGGCCGGCCGAGCCGCACCTGCAGGCCGGTCTCCTCCTCGACCTCGCGGACGGCGGCCGTGGGCCAGTCCTCGCCCGCGTCGAGCTTGCCCTTGGCCCACGCCCAGTCGTCGTAGGCAGGTCGGTGCACCATCGCCACCTCGAGGGTGCCGCGTCGTCGCCGCCAGGGGACGGCGCCGGCCGCGGCGATGAACGGCGCGTCGGCGCTCGCGGCCCCGGACGCGCGCCCTCCCGCACCCGCTCCCGGTGCCTGGACTGTCATCGCGCTCCTCGCTCGTGCTCGCTGGTGTGGTGCCGGCCCAGGTCAGACCCGGGTGCGCTTGCGCCGCTGCTTGAGGTGCATCTCGATGAGCGCCGCCTGGTGGTCGAGCAGGGGCTGACCGTCCTCGCCGCGGTGGTGGCGCACCCAGCGGTCGTCCTGCAGGTGCCAGCTCGAGGTCGTGTCGGCCATGCCCTGCGCCATGAGCTCCTCGAGCTGCTTGACGTGCTCGGGACGGGTGATGCGCATCAGCGACTCCACGCGGCGGTCGAGGTTGCGGTGCATCATGTCGGCGCTACCGATGTAGACGGCGGGGTCGCCGTCGTTGCCGAAGATGAAGATCCGCGAGTGCTCCAGGAATCGTCCGAGGATCGACCGTACCCGCACGTTGTCCGACAGGCCGGGCACGCCGGGCCGAAGCGCGCAGATGCCGCGCACCAGCACCTCGACCTGCACGCCAGCCTGCGAGGCGCGGTAGAGCGCGTCGATGATCGCCTCGTCGACGATGGAGTTGGCCTTGAGGGCGACGCGGGCGGGCCGGCCGGCGCGGGCGAGCTCGGCCTCGTGCTCGATGAGCTCGATCAGCCCGGAGCGGAGCGAGCGAGGGGCCACGAGCAGGCGCTTGAACTTGCTGCGCGGCGCCCAGCCGGAGAGCTGGTTGAACAGGCGCGTCAGGTCCTCGCCGACCTGCGGGTCGCAGGTGAGGACGCCGAGGTCCTCGTAGAGGCGGGCGGTCTTGGGGTTGTAGTTGCCCGTCCCCACGTGGCAGTAGCGGCGCAGGCCGTCCGGCTCCTGCCGCACGACCAGCGACAGCTTGGCGTGGGTCTTGAGCCCGACGATGCCGTAGACGACGTGGACGCCGTAGTGCTCGAGGCGGCGGGCCCAGGCGATGTTGTTGGACTCGTCGAAGCGCGCCTTGATCTCGACCACGGCGACGACCTGCTTGCCCGCCTCGGCGGCGGCGATGAGGGCGTCGATGATCGGGGAGTCGCCCGAGGTGCGATAGAGCGTCTGCTTGATCGCCAGCACCTTGGGGTCGGCCGCCGCCTGCTCGAGGAAGGCCTGCACCGAGGTGCTGAAGGAGTTGTAGGGGTGGTGCAGCATGATGTCCTTGCGCCGGATGGCACCGAACACGTCGCCGGCCTCGGAGCGCTCGCGAGGTGCCAGGTCCGGGTGGGTGCGCGCACGGAAGGCGGGGTAGTGCAGCGAGGTGCGCTGCAGGTCGGCCACCGTGTTGAGGCTGCGCAGGTCCAGCGGGTTGGGCAGGCGGTAGACCTCGTGCTGCTCGACGCCGAGCTCGCGGACCAGGAGCTCCAGGACGTGCGCGTCCATGCCCTCCTCGACCTCCAGGCGCACCGGGGGGCCGAAGCGGCGGCGGGTGAGCTCCTTCTCAAGGGCCTTGAGGAGGTTCTCGGCGTCGTCCTCCTCGACCTCCAGGTCCTCGTTGCGGGTGACGCGGAACAGGAAGTGCTCCTGCACCTGCATGCCGGGAAAGAGCAGGTCGAGGTGCGCCGCGATGATGTCCTCGAGAGGCACGAACCGCACGTGGTAGAGGTCGACCTCCCCGGACGCGGACACCTGCTGCAGGCGGGGGAGCAGGTCGGGAACCTTGATGCGGGCGAAGTGCTCGGCCTGCGTGCGGGGGTTGGTCAGCGTCACCGCGAGGTTGAGGGACAGCCCCGAGATGTAGGGGAAGGGGTGCGCCGGGTCCACGGCGAGCGGCGTGAGGACGGGGAAGATCTCGCTGCGGTAGACCGCGGAGAGCTGCGTCTGCTCGTCCTCGGTCAGCTCGTGCCAGCGCACGATGCGGATGCCGTTGCTCTCGAGCTCGGGCTCGACCTGGTCGCGCAGCAGGCCGTGCGCCCGCAGCATCAGCTCGTGGGCGACCCGGCTGATCTCGTCCTGCAGCTCGTCGGGCTCGAGGCCCGAGGCCGACCGGATCGCCAGCCCGGTCGCGATGCGCCGCTTGAGGCCCGCGACGCGCACCATGAAGAACTCGTCCAGGTTGCTGGCGAAGATCGCCAGGAAGCGGGCCCGCTCGAGCAGCGGCACGTCCGGGTCGGCGGCCAGCTGCAGCACGCGCTCGTTGAACTGCAGCCAGGACAGCTCGCGGTCCAGGAAGCGGTCGTCAGGGAGCTCGTCGGTGGGCTCCTGCGCGTCGGCGGCGACCCGCACGAACCGGCCGTCGGAGGACCGAGGTCGCGCCGGCGCCGTGCGGTTGGGGTCGTCGTCGGGGCCGACGACGGGGGATGGGGACGCCTGCGGCGCCTCGGCGGTGGTGGTCGAAGCGGTCGCGTCGTCAGCCTGCATGGCGTCATCGTTGCACTCCCCGCAGGGGCGGCGCGAGTACTGCACGTCCGTGGACACCGTCGTGAAGCCCTGACGGGTGTACGTCGCCATGGCCGGGGCGTTGTCCGCCTCGACGTACAGCACAACCCGCTCGAGCCCGCGGTCGCGCAGGTGGTCCAGACCCAGCCGGGTGACCAGGGCGCCGAGCCCGCGACCCTGGTATGCCGGGTCCACCCCCACGACGTAGACCTCCCCGGTGCCGGGGCCGGCGTCCTCGGGGTCGACCTTGGTCCAGTGGAAGGCCGCCAGCCTCGGCTCGGGCCTCGAGACGTCCTCCACCAGGATGAGGCCCTGCGGCTCGAACCATCGGCTCGTCATCCGCTCCCGCAGCCCGGTCAGGTCCAGCGACCCCTGCTCGGGGTGGTGGGCGAAGGCCGCCGCGTTGACGGCGAGCACGGCCTCCTCGTCCCCGGGGTGGAACGTGCGCACGGCGAACCCGTCGGGCACGACCACGGGGGACCGCTCGCTGTCGCGCGGCTCGAGCGGGCGCCCGAGCTTGCGCAGGTCTCGGACGGGGGCGAGGCCTCGCGAGCGCAGCAAGGCCCGCGCTGCCGGAAGGTCCCCGTGCGCCCAGACCGCGACCTCTCGCCCTGCGGGCAGGACGGCGTCCAGCAGCGCCCCGCCGATCCCGCGTCCTCGGGCGGCGGGCGCGACGACCAGCTCGATGGCGTGCGGCGGGCCCCCGGCATACCCGACGATCTCCCCGTGGACCGTCGCCAGGACGTGCTCGCCGGGTCGCGCCAGGTCGAGCCGGGCCTGCTCCGACAGCGGCCCGACGCCGTCCGCCTCCGTCGCCGCGGAGACGACGTCCGCCACGGCCTCGACCTCGGCGGGGGACAGCTCGCTGCGGGCTTCGACGCTCATGCAGCACATTGGACCACGGACCGGTGACATGCCGGCCGGACGACGGTGGAGGACCGCGGAGGACGGTCGGAGCCCTACCTCGTGGACGCCCCGGCGTCGGTCCTGCCGGCGCCCGCCGTGGAGTCGGGACCGGAGCCGGCCGGGTGCTCCTGGGCAGCGGCGACCGGGGGACGGACCTCGTCGAACCGGTAGCCGACGTTGCGGACCGTGCCGATGACCGCGTCGTGCTCGGGGCCGAGCTTGGCCCGCAGGCGGCGCACGTGGACGTCGACCGTCCGGGTGCCGCCGAAGTAGTCGTACCCCCACACCTCCTGCAGCAGCTGGGCCCGGGTGAACACCCGCCCCGGGTGCTGCGCGAGGTGCTTGAGGAGCTCGAACTCCTTGTAGGTCAGGTCGAGCACCCGCTCGCCGAGCCGGGCGGTGTAGGCGCCCTCGTCGATGGTCAGGGCGCCGGACGTGATGGCGCGGTCCGTGGGCTCGGCGGTGTCCGTGCGTCGGCTGCTGACGAGCCGCAGGCGGGCCTCGAGCTCGGCCGGGCCTGTGGTGTCCAGCAGGATGTCGTCGAGGCCCCACTCGGCGTTGACGGCGACCAGGCCACCCTCGGTCAGCACGGCGAGCAGGGGCGCCTCGATGCCGGTGGCCCGCAGGACCCGGCACAGCGACTTGGCGACCGCGAGCTCGCGCCGGGCGTCGACCAGCACGGCGTCGGCGCGTGGTGCGTCGATGAGCGCCGCGGGCTCCGCGGGCAGCACCCGGACGTGGTGGGCCAGCAGGCCGAGCGCAGGCAGCACCTCCGCGCTCGCGGTGAGCGCGTTGGTGAGCAGGAGCAGCTGAGCCATCGCCGGTCAGCGTAGGCGCTGCGGCGTCGATCGCGGCGGATGCGACCATGGGGCGAGAACACGCCGACCTGGAGGGACTGCGATGGACCAGCTGACCGACCGCCCCACGACGACGCCGGGGCCCCAGGTGCGGCTGCGCTACTGGGCCGGCGCCCGGGCCGCGGCCGGGGTCGAGGAGGACCTGGTCCGTGCGTCGTCCGTGCGTGAGGCGCTCGACGCCGCGGCCCTCCTGCGGCCGGCGCTCGTGCCCGTGATCCCCGCCTGCAGCGTCCTCGTCGACGGCCGAGCAGTGCAGCGGGACGCACCCCTGGCCGGGGCGACGCTCGTCGAGGTGCTTCCGCCCTTTGCGGGCGGCTGATGCGAGGATGCAGACGTGCCCGCACCTGAGCCCTCGACGCCCCGCCCTGCCGACGGCAGCGACGCGCAGCGTGTGACGGAGCCGCGCACCGATCCCCTGACGGTGGAGCCGCGGGGCCTGCGCGAGCACGCCGGCGCGGTCCGGCACGACCTGACGCAGCGCGCTCGCCGCCGCCTCGAGATCGTCCGCCCCACCACGGTCCGCCAGCTGCCACCGCGCACCCCCGTGACCCTGACGGTGGTCGCCTTCGCCACGCTGCTCGTGGTCGCGGTGGCGGCCCGGGGCGCGGCGACCGCCGTGACGGTGGCGTCGGTGGCGCTGGCCTCGGGAGTCATCGCCCTCGGCTGGACCCGGCTCGTCGGGCTGCCCAGCCGCCGCGGCACGCTCGTCACGGTCAGCATCTCGGCGGCCCTGCTCCTGGCCTCCGTGGCGCTGCCGGACGACGGGGGCTCCCTGCGCTGGGTGCCCGCTGCGCTCGCCGTCGGGGTCGTCGTGTCCTTCCTCCACCAGCTCGTGCGCCGCGACGGACGTCCGCGCGTCGTCGTCAGCCTCTCCGGCACCCTGCTCGCGCTCGGGATCCTCGCGGCGGGGGTCACCTGGGTGGCCCTGCCGTCGATGCAGGGCGGCCGGGACGCCGCCGTGGCGGCCTGGGCCGCGCTCGCCTGCGCGGCCGGGGCGGAGTGGCTGTGCCACCGGGCGCGCTGGTTCACCGCGCTGGCCCCGTCGGCGCTGCTGGCCGGTGCCGTCGCCGGCGGGGTCGTCGGAGCCCTGGTCGACGCCTCGCTGCCGTGGTGCGCGCTGCTCGGTGCGGCGTGCGCCGCCGCGAGCCTGGCGCTCCGCGTCGTCCTCGCCCCACTGCCCGCCCTGGTCAGCCTGCGTGCGCAGGCGGTGAGCGGGGTCGCCTCCGTCCTGGTCGTCGGCCCGCTCGTCGAGACGGCCGCCCGCCACCTCCTGGCACCCTGACGGGGAGGCCCGGCGCGGCCCGTCGGCGGTAGAGTCGGGGACGTGCCTTTCGAGATCCCCACCGACCTGCCCTCCGAGCTGCTGCCCCTCGCCTGGATGATCGGACGCTGGGAGGGCGTCGGTCTCTTCTCCTACCCGACGATCGAGGACGGCCGGTTCGGGCAGGAGCTCGAGATCCGCCACGACGGCCGCCCCTTCCTGGAGTGGCACTCCCACACCTGGGAGCTCGACGAGCAGGGGCAGAAGGTCCGGCCCCGCGCCACCGAGCTCGGGTTCCTGCGCCCCGTGGGCGAGGAGTCCAAGGAGTGTGAGCTGCTCCTGGCGCACAGCACCGGCATCGTCGAGATGTACTACGGCACCGTCGAGCCCGCCCGCCTGATCATGAAGACCGACGGCGTCATGCGCTCCCCGCACGCCAAGGAGTACTCCGCCGGCTCGCGGATGTACGGCTACGTCAACGGCGAGCTGTTCTGGGCCATGGACATGGCGGCCGAGGGCCACGCCCTGCAGACGCACCTGTCGGCGCAGCTCAAGAGGGTCTCTTGACCCCGTCCCCGCACGACCCGGCCGACGTCGACGCGATCTTTCGCAACCACGGCCTGCGGGTCACGTCGCAGCGTCGGCGCGTCCTCGCGGCGATCGGCCGCCTGCAGCACACGACCCCGGACCAGCTGTCGCGCGAGGTGGACGGCGACGGGGGAGACGCGCTCCCGCTGTCGACCATCTACCGCAACCTCGACACCCTGACCGAGCTGGGCGTCGTCGCGGCGACCCGGCTGACCGAGGGCGCCCCGACATACCACCTCCTCCAGCACGCGACGCACCTGCACCTCGTGTGCAACGGGTGCGGCGCCATCACCGAGGCACCCCTCGCGGTGGCCGACGAGCTGGCCGAGGCGGTCTACGACCGCGACGGCTTCGTGGCCGACCTGCGCCACCTGCCGGTGCACGGCTGGTGCGCGCGCTGCGCACCGGGCCGCACCGAGATCCCCGACCAGGGAGGGACCGACCAGCATGACCACACCCACCAGCACCGGGCCTGAGACCTACCGCTCGCCCCTGCTCGACCGGCCCGGCGCCGTCGCGGGAGACCGCGAGGACGCCGGCGTCGCGGCCCACCACGGCGACCCCCTGCGCGAGCAGCGGCTCCTCGTCGAGGGGCTCGCCGCCGTCGACCTGTCCCACCGCGGGGTCGTGACGGTCACGGGGCCGGACCGGCTCACCTGGCTCCACTCCATCACCACCCAGCACGTCTCGACGCTGGCCGCGCGCACCTCGGCGGAGGACCTGGTCCTCAGCCCCAAGGGTCACGTCGAGCACGCCCTGCACCTCGTCGACGACGGCGAGACCACCTGGATCACCGTCGAGCCCGGCACGGCGCCGGCCCTGGTGGCGTGGCTGCGCTCGATGCAGTTCATGCTGCGGGTCGAGGTCACGGACGTCACCGACCAGTATGCCGTGGTCGGCGAGCCCATCCGCAGCGAGGGCGCGGAGGGCGAGCCGCCGACCTGGTGCGACCCCTGGCCGCTGATGGGGCCGGACTCGGCGCCATACGGCCCGATCGTCGGCCACCCGGGGGAGGAGCGCGCCTGGCGCGAGGTGATCGTGCCCCGGGGAGAGCTCGTGGCTCGTATGTCGGACCGCCCGCTCGCGGGGACCTGGGCCGCCGAGGCGCTGCGCGTGGCCGCGTGGCGTCCGCGGCTGGGCTTCGAGACCGACCACCGCACCATCGCCCACGAGCTCGACTGGCTCCGCACGGCCGTGCACCTGCACAAGGGGTGCTACCGCGGTCAGGAGACCGTGGCTCGCGTCCACAACCTCGGCCGGCCGCCGCGTCGTCTCGCGTTCGTCCACCTGGACGGCTCCGGGCACGTGCTCCCCGAGCGGGACGCCGCCGTCGAGGTCGAGGGCCGGGTCGTGGGCCGGCTGACCTCCGTGGCGCGGCACCACGAGGACGGGCCCATCGGGCTGGTCGTCCTCAAGCGCAACACCCCGACCGACGTCGACCTCACGATCTCCGGCATCAGTGCGTCTCAGCAGGAGATCGTGCCGCGCTGACGACCCTGTCCGGGACGATCTGTCGTGGTTGTGCCACGATGGGTCCATGTCAGCGTCGACCCTCATCACCGTGGCCACCACCGGGGCCGAGTCCAGCAAGACCGACGTGCCCACGCTGCCGACCACCCTCGACGAGCTCGTCGAGACGGCGCGCCGCTGCGAGGACGCCGGCGCGCGCCTGATCCACGTGCACGTCCGCGACGACCGGCACGAGCCCACGCTCGACGTGGGCCGGCTGACCGAGACGGTGGCTGCCCTGCGCGAGGCGACGGACCTGATCGTGCAGCTGTCGACCGGGGGCGCGATCACCGACCCCTTCGAGGCGCGCCTGGCGGTCCTCGACGCCGGCCCCGACTCCTGCTCGCTCACCTGCGGCACCACCAACTTCGGCGACGGGACCTTCCTCAACCCCTATCCCTTCATGCGCGACCTCTACGTCAAGGCGCAGGACCTCGGGGTGGTGCCGGAGTTCGAGCTGTTCGACCTCGGGCACGTGCACGCGCTGCGGCGGCTGATCGACGAGTGCGGCCTGCCCCACGGGGGTGCGGTGCACTGCGACTTCGTCCTCGGCGTGCCCGGGGCCGCTCCGGCGACCCCGCAGGCGCTCCTGGCCGGCGTGGCGGCGCTGCCCCCGGAGACGACCTCGTGGTCCGCCACCGGCATCGGCCGGGGCCACCTGCCGATCATGGCGACGACGCTCGCGGCCGGCGGCCACCTGCGGGTCGGCATGGAGGACAACCTCCTGCTCGCGCGCGGGGTCAAGGTCGAGCACAACGTGCAGCTGGTCGAGCGGGCCGTGCGGCTCGCCGAGCTGATGCAGCGCCCCGCGATGACGGCGGCCGAGGCGCGCGCCCTGCTGCGCGTGGCGTGACTCACTGCTTGCCAGAGTTGCCCTGCGCTTGCAACTGCAAGCATACTGAGAGTCATGGCACGGCTACCCGTCTCCCGGATCCACGTCACGGATCTCGGTGCCTACCTGCGCGAGCAGCGCGAGGCGGCCCAGCTCAGCCTGCGCCAGCTCTCGGAGCTCGCGGGGGTGAGCAACCCCTATCTCTCCCAGATCGAGCGCGGCCTGCGCCACCCCTCCGCCGAGATCCTCAACGCCCTGGCCAAGGGGCTGCAGATCTCTGCGGAGTCGCTCTACGTCCGCGCCGGCTTCCTCGACGGGCCGCGCGACGGCTCCGATCCGCAGGGCCACGCGGACGCCCGTGACGGTCGGCATCCGGGCCTCCCGACCGTCGTCGACGCCATCACCGCTGACCCGGGGCTGAGCGCTCGCCAGCGGCGCACCCTGGTGGACCTCTACCACCAGTTCTCCGAGGCCACCGAGTCCACCCATTCCACCGAGCCGACCGACGAGGCCGACCCGCCCCCGACCCCACCCGTCCGAGCACACGCAAGGACCCGACGCACGAGGAGCACCCGATGAGCCCGTCCCGCAAGAAGCCCACAGCCGCACCCGTCTATGCCGCCGTCGGTGCCGCCGACCTCGCGATCGAGCAGCTCAAGAAGACGCTGGCCCAGGTCGAGGTCCTGGCCGACCAGGTCCGCAGGGATCTCGAGGACCGCGTCGCCAGGGCCGGCGCCGACGCCCAGGAGGCCGCCGCCAAGGCCGGCAAGGCCGCCCAGGACGCTCCCGAGCAGGCCCTCAACCAGGGACTCACCGTCGCGAGCCTCGCCTCGCACGCGTATGACGAGATGGCCCGTCGCGGCCAGCGCGTCGTCGGCCAGGGCGTGCAGGACATCCGCGAGGACAAGCGCGTCAAGGAGGCCACCGCGCGGGCCGAGTCCACCGTCAAGGTGGCCGCCGAGACCGCCGCCACCGTCAAGGGCTTCGCCGACAAGGCGATGGGACGCAAGGACAGCGCCGCCGTCACCGTCAAGGGCACGGTCGTCGAGGGCGAGCAGCCCGAGACGGCGCCCGCCAAGAACGTCCGGGCCGCCGCCGCCGCCGCTGCCGGCGCCAAGGACGCGCCCGCGACCCCGCGCCGCCGCACCACCCGGCGCGCCACGACCGTCGAGGACGTCACGCCGACCGACGCCTCGGCCACGTCGCCTGCGTCCTCGGTGTCCTCGGCGTCGTCCAGCTCGCCCAAGGCGGCCACCAAGCCCGCCTCGAAGCGCCCCTCGCGCGCGTCGGTCACCACCAAGGCCGCCGCCGGCGAGTCGGGCAGCGGCACCACCTCGGCCCGCAAGTCGCCCTCGACGACGGCGCGCAAGGCGTCCACCCGTCCCTCGCGCAAGGCTGCGGACCCGGTCGCCGCGTCCTCGGGCAACGCCGCCGCGACCGAGACGGCTCCGGCGACGGGCACGACGACCTCCGCCCCGGTCCAGGCGTCCGTCGACGAGGCCGCTCAGTCCTGACGCCGCCCAGCCACCACCCGCACCCCCACCTCGAGGAGTCTCCTGCGTGCGTGCCGTCGTCTCCCGCGTGACCGCCGCCAGCGTCGTCGTCGAGGGCGAGGTCGTCGGGCAGATCACCGAGCCGGGACTGCTCGTCCTGCTCGGCGTGACCCACGACGACGGGCCGGACCAGGTCGCGACGATGGCCCGCAAGCTCACCGAGCTGCGGATCCTGCGGGACGAGCGCTCGGTCCTCGACGTGGGGGCCCCGGTGCTGCTGGTCAGCCAGTTCACGCTCTACGGCGACGTGCGCAAGGGGCGTCGACCGTGCTGGAGCGCGGCGGCACCGGGCCCGGTGGCGGAGCCGGTCTTCGACCAGGTCGTGGCCGCCGTCCGGGCCGTCGGCGTGACCGTCGAGACCGGCAGGTTCGGCGCGATGATGGACGTCGCCTCGGTCAACGACGGTCCGTTCACGGTGATCGTGGAGGTCTGAGCCGTAGGCTGACCCCCGTGGACCAGCTGACCTTCTCCTTCCAAGGCCTGGTGGCCGCCCTGCTCCAGCTCGCGGCCGTCGTCGCCGGCGTGGTCGGGTGCATCCAGGTCGCCATGACGCGTCCGGACGCGTTCCCGGCGGCCAGCAAGCTCTCCAAGGGCGCCTGGCTGGCGATCATCGTGGTGGCGACGCTGGTCGCGGGGGCCTTCGGCGTGCTGCACCTGCTCGGCCTGCTGGCCGCCATCGCCATCATCGTCTACTGGGTCGACGTCCGCCCGGCCCTCCAGCGGGTCCAGGGCCGGGGACGTCAGGACGGTCCCTACGGCCCGTGGTGACCCCCGCCGGTCGCCTGGCGCAGGTGGCCGGCCCGGCCGGCCCCCTCGACCTGCTCACCGTCGGCCGCGGCGAGCCGGCGACGGTCTTCGCGCACGGCGCCGGCTCCTCCATCGACACGACGCGGCCCTTCGCATCGGGGGTGCGCGGGGCGCGCACCTTCTTCCACTTCCGAGGACACGGGCGGTCGGTCGTGCCCGACCTGCCCTGGTCGTATGCCGACCTGGCCGCCGAGCTGCGGACCGTCGCCGACGAGGTGGGGGCCACGCGCGCGCTGGGGGTCAGCCTGGGCGCGGGCGCGCTGCTGCGCCTGCTCTGCGACGATCCCGACCGCTTCGAGCGGGTGGTGCTGGTGCTGCCCGCGGGGCTCGACCGGCCACGCCGGGGACCGGGCGTCGACGAGCTGCAGCGGCTGGGCCGCCGCATCGCCGAGGGGGACCGCGCGGCCGCCGTCGAGTTCTACCGGGGGGACGGCGGCGCGGGGTCGGCTGCCCCGGGCGCGGCGGCGGACGCCTGGGCGGAGCAGATGGCCGACGAGGTCGTCGCGGGGCGGCTCAGCGCGGTGGGGATCGGACGTGCGCTCACGACGGTCCCCGGTCAGGTCGCGGTGCCGGACGTGGCACTCCTGGCGCGGGTGACGGTCCCGGTGCTGGTGGTCGGCCAGGAGGACGACGTGATCCACCCCGCCTCGGTCGCGCGCCGGCTGGGCGAGCTGCTGCCGCAGGCCCGGGTCGAGGTGCTCCCGGCGGGCGGGCTGCTGTGGGCCCACCGGGCGACGGTGCGGACCCTGGTCAGCGGCTTCCTGAGCTCCTGACCCTGGTCGCCAGCTGCCCGTCCGCACCGTCCGCACAGTCGCGTCAGTCGCGTCAGTCGCGTCAGTCGCGCTGCTCGCGGGTCACGGGGACCAGCAGCAGGGCGATCACGGCGAGACCGCCGACCAGCAGCAGCGAGTGCAGGACCCCGACGTGGTTGCCCAGGAAGCCCAGGAACGGCGGGCCGGCGAGGAACGCCAGGTAGCCGATCGTCGAGACGACGCTCACCCGCACCGCGGCCCGACGAGGGTCGTCGCTGGCGGCCGACATACCGACCGGGAAGCCGAGGCTGGCTCCCACGCCCCAGATCGCTGCGCCGACGAAGGCCAGGACCGGTCCGCCGAAGACGACCACCAGCGAGCCGATCGCGGCCATCACGAACAGCACGCGCAGCACCGGCACCCGGCCGTACCGGTCCAGCGCGGAGGTGCCCAGCAGGCGTCCGATCGTCATGGCGCTGAGGAAGGTCGCGAAGCCGAGGATCCCGGCCCACTGCGGCAGGTCGTAGCCCTCGACGAGCGCGACGGACACCCAGTCGTTGGCGGTGCCCTCGGTCATGGCGGCGACGAGCACGACGACGCCGATGAGCAGGGTGCGCGGCTCGCGCCACGCGGAGGTGCTGGACGGGCGGGCCTCGTCGTCGGTGGCCTCGGTGTCCGCCTCCTCCACCGCACGGGGGAGGAAGCCGCGGACGGACAGCCAGCCGAGCAGCGGCCACAGCAGCGCCACGCCGGTGAGGTGCACCCAGACCGGGACGCCGGCCCAGGCGAGGCCCGCCGCGGCGAGCGCCATCAGCACCGTGCCGCCGCTGAACGCGGCGTGGAACCACGGCATGATCGCGCGCCCGAGGTGCTGCTCGACCGCTGCGCCCTCGATGTTCATCGAGACGTCCCAGGTGCCGATGCCGAGGCCGACGAGGAACAACCCGACCCCTGCCACGATCGCCGAGTGCGCGAGGTCGGTGCCGACGCCCAGGACCACCAGCCCGACGCAGAACACCGCGAGACCGGACATGACCGTGCGGACGGCGCCGATGCGGGACGTGATGCTGCCCGCGGCGGGGAGGCCCAGCAGGGAGCCCGCCGACACGCACATCAGCAGCACGCCCAGCTGCCCCGGGTCGAGCCCGAGCGAGGACTTGATGGCCGGGATCCGGGACGACCAGGTGGCGAAGCCCATGCCGTTGACCGCGAAGACCGCCACCACGGCCCAGACGGCCTGGCGCACGCGCTCGGGGGACAGGGTCGTGGTGGTCATCTGGGGTCCTCCGGGATGGTCTGGGTGTGGCAGTGGCTCGGCACGTCATACGGCTGGGTGCCTGGCGTCTGGTGAGCGGCGGCGGGGGCGATCGAATCGATTCGATCGAATCGTTTCGATTAGTATGCCGACATGGCACGGACCGGTCAATCCACGACGCGCTCGCCCCAGCGCCGGCCCACCCTCCGCGAGGTGGCCGACCAGGCGGGCGTGTCGATCTCGACCGCGTCGCTCGTCTACAGCGGCAAGCAGGGCGTCTCCCCGGCGACGGCGGAGCGGGTGCGCGAGGCCGCAGAGGCCCTCGGGTATGCCGGCCCCGACCCCCTCGCCTCGTCGCTGCGGCACGGGCGGTCCGGGGTGATCGGGGTGCACCTCGAGGGCACGCTCGGCTATGCCTTCCAGGACCCCTACGCCGTCTCCGTGCTGGACGGCCTCGGCCAGGCGCTCGACGAGCTCGGGATGGGGATGCTGCTCGTGCCGGAGGCGCCGGGGGAGGCCTCCCACGCGGCCCGCCTCGTGGCGGGACAGGCCCTGGACGCGCTGGTGTTCGCGCTCTGCGGGCCGACGACCTCGGCGCTCGTCGACCAGGTGGCCGCCAGGGGGATCCCGATGCTCGGCACGGGCGCCCCGGCCGACGACCGGGTCGTGCAGCTGCGCATCGACGACCGCGGCGCCACCGCCGCGCTGGTCGACCACCTGCTCGAGCTCGGCCACCGGGACGTCGCGATGCTGGCCATGCCGCTCGACCCCGGCGCCCGCACCGGACCGGTGACGGTGGCGGACATCGAGGCGGCGACCTACCCGGACGCGCGAGACCGGGCGCTGGCCTTCGTCGACCGGGTGGGTCCGGACCGCCCGATGGTGCAGTCGGCGAGCCTGTCGATCGACGGTGCGGCCGAGGCGGCCGCGCTCCTGCTCGACGTCTCGCCGCGTCCCACCGCCGTGGTGGCCCAGTCGGACCTGCTGGCGGCCGGGGTGATCCGCGCGGCGGCCGAACGAGGGCTGTCCGTGCCGCAGGACCTGAGCGTCGTGGGCTTCGACGGTGTCGAGCTGCCGTGGTTCGAGGGGCGGCTCACGACGGTGGAGCAGGACGGGCGGGGCAAGGGGCGCCATCTCGGTGACATGGTGCGGCGTCTCCTCGACGGGGAGGACGTGCCCGACGAGGAGCACCCGACCCATCTCCGCCTCGGCACCACGACCTACCCGAGGTAGTCACACTCGCCCGACTTGGCACGCCAGGCGGATGTGACGACCTGAGGTAGGTATGACGAAGCCGGGCCGGTGTGACGAAGCCAGGCGGATCAGGACGGGGCGACCGCGGACCACGCCACCGTGAGCTCGCCCAGCCGCCACCGGGCCGGCCCGTCGAGCAGCGGCCACCCCGCCTCACGCAGCCCGCGCGCCACCGCCACGAACCTCTGTCGCGCCCCATAGCTCGCCAGCGGCGCCTGCCGGGCCCACTCCGCGTCGACCGCGGAGAGCCAGTCGTGGACCCGCTCGCCCGGCACGTTGCGGTGGATCAGCGCCTTGGGCAGCCGCTCGGCCACCACACCGGGCCGGACCAGGCCCCGCAGGTGCCACGAGCAGGTCAGCGACAGCGGACCCGAGCGGTCGAGGGTGGCCCATGACGCGAGCCGCCCGATCTCGTCGCAGGTCCCGTCCACCAGCAGCCCGTCGGGCGTGAGGCGCGAGCACAGCCGGCGCCACGCGTCCGGGACCTCTTCCTCGGAGTACTGCCGCAGCACGTTGAACGCCCGCACCACCGTGGCGGACTCGCCGTCCAGGGGCACCTCGAACCCGCCCAGGCGGAAGGACAGCCCCGGCACCTCCAGCGGCCGACCGAGCTCCACGCGGGACGGCTCGATCTCGATGCCCACGACGCGCACGTCCGGCCGCACGGCCGACAGCCGCTCGTGCAGCTCGACCGCGGTGACGGGGGAGGCGCCATACCCGAGGTCGACCGCGATCGGAGACGCGGCCGCCGACCTCAGCCGCCAGGCCTGCGGGCCGGCCAGCCAGCGGTCGCAGCGCCGCAGCCGGTTGGGGTTGGTCGTCCCGCGCGTCACGGTGCCGATGGGGGAGGTGCGGGCCACCGGTCCAGCCTAGGTCGCGCCCACCCCGCCCCGGACATCCACGCGCGCTGCCCCGCACGAGGGGAATGCCGCCCGGCACCGGCCGGTTGTCGCGAGCGGCAGCGCTCGGCGTCTCCGTCGGCACGCCACCCGTCGTCACCCACGGAGGTCTCATGCCCGGGCTGCACCGCGTCGCGATGCTGAGCGTCCACACGTCACCCCTCGCGACGCCGGGCCGAGGTGACGCCGGCGGCATGAACGTCTACGTCGCCGAGACCGCCCGCCGCCTCGCGCGCCGCGGCATCGAGGTCGACGTCTTCACCCGCGCCACCTCGGGTCGCCAGGCGCCCGCCGTCCGGCTCGACGACGGCGTCACCGTCCGCCACGTCACCGCCGGCCCCTTCGAGGGCCTCGGCAAGATGGACCTCCCCGGCCAGCTGTGCGCCTTCGCCGCCGGGGTCATGCGCACCGAGGCGATGAACCCCGAGGGGCACTACGACCTCGTCCACTCGCACTACTGGCTGTCCGGGCAGGTGGGCTGGCTGGCCGCCGACCGCTGGCAGGTGCCCCTCGTCCACAGCATGCACACGATGGCCAAGGTCAAGAATCTCCAGCTGGCCCAAGGGGACTCGCCCGAGCCTCCCGGTCGTGAGATCGGCGAGGAGCAGGTCGTCGCGGCCGCCGACCACCTGGTCGCCAACACCGAGATCGAGCGCCGCGAGCTGATCGAGCTGTATGACGCTGCGCCCCACCGCGTCGCCGTCGTCCCCCCGGGCGTCGACCTCGACGTCTTCCACCCGGGCGACCAGGGCGAGGCACGAGCCCGGCTGGGGCTGCCGTCGGACGCGGTGCTGCTGCTGTTCGTCGGGCGGATCCAGCCGCTCAAGGCCCCGGACGTCCTCGTCCGCGCCGCCGCCGAGCTGCTCTCCCGTCGTCCCGAGCTGCGGCCACGGCTGCGCGTCGCCGTCCTCGGCGGTGACAGCGGGGGCGGGTATGGCGACCCGGAGTTCCTGCGACGCCTGGCCGCCGAGCTCGGCGTCGGCGACCACATGGTCTGGCACCAGCAGAGCACCCGCGCCGAGCTCGCGGACTGGTTCCGGGCGGCCGACGTGGTGACCGTCCCGTCCTACAACGAGTCCTTCGGGCTGGTCGCCGTCGAGGCGCTGGCGTGCGGCGCGCCCCTCGCGGCCACCCGCGTGGGCGGCCTCCCGACGGCGGTCGGTGACGCGGGCGTGCTCGTGGACGGGCACGACCCGCGTGCCTGGGCCGACGCCATCGCGTCGCTGCTCGACCACGGCGACCTCCCCGGCATACGGGCTCGAGCCGCCCGGCACGCCGAGACGTTCTCGTGGGAGGCGACCACCGACCGGCTGGTCGCCGTCTATCAGGACGTCCTCGCCCGACGACGTAGCCTGGCCTCGTGACCGACGACGCGCACAGCAGCAGCCCCACCACCAGCCCTGCCGGCCTCGACCCCGCTGACACCTCTGGCACCGCTGACATCTCTGACACCGCCAAGGTGCTCGCCGCCGTCGAGGCCTTCGTCACCGGGCAGGAGCTCGAGTGGGAGCGCGGAGCGCGCGAGGGCGAGGTCGTGGTGACGCTGCCGGGGGAGCACAAGCTCAAGACCGTGCTGTCCCTGCTGGTGCGCGAGCGCGGCCTGTCCGGCAGCGCGTTCGTGATCCGCAACGCCGACGAGGCGCACGAGCGGTTCTACCGCACCCTGCTGCGGCGCCACCTGCGGATGGCGGGCGTGGCCTACGCCATCGACGCGTCCGGCGACGTCTACGTCACCTCGCACGTCCCGCTCGCCGGGGTGGACGAGGCCTACCTCGACCAGCTGCTCGGCACCGTCCTCGAGGCGGCCGACGAGCCCTTCGACGAGCTGCTGGAGATCGGCTTCATCACCTCGATGCGCAAGGAGTGGGCGTGGCGGATCTCGCGGGGCGAGTCGACCCGCAACCTCGACGCCTTCCGCCACATCCTGGACACCGGTCCGCAGGGCGAGGCACCGGGTGAGGGCTCCGTCCACGAGGGATAGGGTCGGAGCATGACCTACACGCTGATCCTCCTGCGCCACGGCGAGAGCGAGTGGAACGCCAAGAACCTCTTCACCGGCTGGGTTGACGTCGAGCTGTCCGACAAGGGCCGCGCCGAGGCCGTCTCCGGCGGCACGCAGCTCAAGGACGCCGAGCTGCTGCCGGACATCCTGCACACCTCGCTGCTGCGTCGCGCGATCAACACCGCCAACGCCGCGCTCAACGAGTGCGACCGCCACTGGATCCCGGTCAAGCGGTCCTGGCGCCTCAACGAGCGCCACTACGGCGACCTGCAGGGCAAGGACAAGAAGCAGACCAAGGAGCAGTACGGCGAGGAGCAGTTCATGCTCTGGCGCCGCTCCTACGACACCCCGCCGCCGGAGATCGCCGACGACAACGAGTTCAGCCAGGCCGGGGACCCGCGCTACGCCGACCTCGGTGACGCGATGCCCAAGACCGAGTGCCTCAAGGACGTCGTCGCCCGGATGATCCCCTACTGGGAGTCCGACATCGTGCCGGACCTCAAGGACGGCAAGACCGTGCTGGTCGCCGCGCACGGCAACTCGCTGCGCGCCCTGGTCAAGCACCTCGACGGCATCAGCGACGACGACATCGCGGGCCTCAACATCCCGACCGGCATGCCGCTGGTCTACCGCCTCGACGAGTCGCTCAAGCCCACCGTCCCCGGCGGCGAGTACCTCGACCCCGAGGCCGCCAAGGCCGCCGCGGAGGCCGTCGCCAACCAGGGCAAGTGACCTACCTCAGGTAGTCACACCCGCCCGGGTTGGCACGCCAGGCGGGTGTGACCAACCCCGGCCGGTGTGACCAACCCAGGCTGATCTGCTCAGGCCGTATGCCGAGAAGGCCCGACCCCACGCGGGGTCGGGCCTTCTCGCCGTACAGGCGGCTATCAGTCGTCGTCGCCGGCGTCGATGCCCGGGAGCTCGACGCCGTCCTGCGCCCACTCGCCGGTGACGAGGTAGACGACGCGGCGGGAGACCGACACCGCGTGGTCGGCGAAGCGCTCGTAGTAGCGCCCGACGAGGGTCACGTCGACGGCGGCCTGGATGCCGGCGTCCCAGTGCCCGCCGAGGAGGTGCTCGAACACCTGGCGGTGCAGGGCGTCCATCTCGTCGTCCTGCGTCTCGAGGGCGACGGCGGCCGCGACGTCCTTGCCGGCGATGATCGAGCCGGCCTGCGCCACGATCTTGTCTGCGGCGTGGCCCATCTCGGTGATGGTTCCGCGCAGGGTGGCCGGGATCGCCGACTCGGGGTAGCGGAGCCGGGCGACCTTGGCGATGTGTCGGGCGAGGTCGCCCATGCGCTCGAGGTCGGCGCTCATGCGCATCGCCGTCACGACCATGCGCAGGTCGGTGGCGACGGGCTGCTGGCGGGCGAGCAGGTCGACCGCGGTGTCGTCCAGCTCACGACGCATCTGGTCGATGGCCTGGTCCGCCTCGATGACGGACTCGGCGAGCTCGAGGTCGGCGTCGAGGAGGGCGATGGTCGCCCGGCCCATCGCCGAGCCGGTGAGGCGGGACATCTCGACGAGCTTGTCCGAGATCTGGTCGAGCTCCTCGTGGAACGCGTCGCGCATGGATTCCTCTCACTGCGGTGCAGGGGCGTCGGCGCAGTCGCGGTCGGCTGCCCAACTAGATCGTAGGTGCAGGCGCGCACGGGTGTCCCAGGATCGCGCCTCGGCGAGCGTCCCAGGGCTGCGTTAACGAGCTGAGGACCACGGATGAACACTTGGCGATCACACCGTGTGATCACCGCGCCGGCGTGCGTGTCGGGGGTCGTCACGGCCATGCTGACCTGCGAGGCGTGCGTCGGCCGGTTCCGCTGCTGCGTATCCTCGTCGCGTGGATCCCGTGGTGACGTTCGGCGCAGTCGCGCTGGTCGGTGCCCTGACGGGGTCCGCCATGACCACAGGTTGGTCGGACCGTTTCCGCCGTCGTCACCGAGAGGGACAGGCTCCCGTGAGCACGAGCCCGGACACCGCCGAGCTGCAGCCGGGGGTCGAGGACGTCCTCGCGGTCCTGCGCTCGATCGGCATCGTCCTCGACGCCTCCGACGCGGTGGTCCGGTCGACGCAGGCCGCGGTGCAGCACGGGCTGGTCCGCGAGGGCGAGCTGGTCCATCGTGAGCTGGTCGCGCTCGCTCGTGAGGTGCGGCGCTCCGGGGACATCCATGAGACCGAGCTGGACCTCCCGCGGGGCCCGCTGGGCCGGGGCCGGATGGTCGCCCACGTCCGCGCCGCACGGCTCTCGAGCGGGCACGTCCTGCTGCTCGTCGACGACCGCACGCACGCCAACCGGGTCGACGAGGTCCGCCGCGACTTCGTCGCCAACGTCTCGCACGAGCTCAAGACACCGGTGGGCGGCCTCGTGCTGCTGGCCGAGGCCGTGCAAGGTGCCGCGGACGACCCGGAGGCGGTGCACCGCTTCGCCGGCCGGATGAAGGTCGAGTCGGAGCGGCTGACCCGCCTCGTCAAGGAGATCGTCGACCTGTCCCGCCTGCAGGTGGCCGACACCCTGACCGAGCCGGCGCCCGTGGACGTGGCGGGGGCGGCCGCGGACGCCGCGGACCGGTGCCGCCTCGTGGCCGAGGGCAAGGGCATCGAGATCAGCGTGACCACGGGGGACCGGGCCATCGTCTACGGCGACCGCGAGCTGCTGACGACCGCGATCCGCAACCTCGTCGACAACGCCGTGGCCTACTCCGACGACGGTGCACCCGTGCGGGTCATCGTGGAGCGCCAGGGCGACGTGGTCGAGGTGGTGGTCAGCGACCTCGGGGCGGGCATCCCCCCGGACGAGCAGGACCGCGTCTTCGAGCGCTTCTACCGCGTGGACCCCGCGCGGTCACGATCGACCGGCGGCACGGGCCTCGGCCTGTCCATCGTCAAGCACGTCGTCGCCAACCATGGCGGCGAGGTGCGGCTGTGGAGCCAGACGGGGCAGGGGTCGACGTTCACCCTGTCCTTCCCCGCCGCCGCGCTGACCGACCTGGGCGAGCAGCAGCCGCGCCCCTAGGATCGAGCACGACCGGAGGTCTCCGGACGAGGAAAGGTAGTGAGCATGACCCGCATCCTGGTGGTCGAGGACGAGGAGTCCATCTCCGACCCGCTGTCCTACCTGCTGCGCAAGGAGGGCTACGACGTGGCGATCGCCGCGACCGGCCCCGAGGCGCTGGCGGAGTTCGAGCGGTCGAGCACCGACCTGGTGCTCCTCGACCTGATGCTGCCAGGCCTGTCCGGCGTCGACGTCTGCCGTTCGATCCGCCAGCGGTCGTCGGTCCCGATCATCATGCTCACCGCCAAGGACAGCGAGATCGACAAGGTCGTGGGCCTCGAGATCGGCGCCGACGACTACATCACCAAGCCCTACTCCAGCCGCGAGCTCCTCGCCCGGATCAAGGCGGTGCTGCGGCGGATGAGCGAGCCGGACGACCTCGTGCCGGCAACCCTCGAGGTCGGGCCCGTCCGCATGGACGTCGAGCGGCACACGGTGTCGGTCAACGGTGGTCCGACCGCCCTGCCGCTCAAGGAGTTCGAGCTGCTCGAGATGCTGCTGCGCAACGCCGGCCGGGTCCTCACCCGCATGCAGCTCATCGACCGCGTCTGGGGCAGCGACTACGTGGGGGACACCAAGACGCTGGACGTCCACGTCAAGCGGCTCCGCGCCAAGATCGAGCCGGACCCCGGCGCCCCGGTGCACATCGTGACGGTGCGCGGGCTGGGCTACAAGTTCGAGGTCTGATCCCCACCGACCCGCGCCCGGGAGCCTCCGGGGCGCGGGTCGGGTTCCGCGGGTGCTGGTCCGGCCGTATGCCGGTCCGTCAGCCCGCAGACGTGGTCGCGGTCTCGGACGGGGTCGCCGCGGACGTGCTCGGCGTCGGCGCGGTGGCGCTCTCGCTGGTGCTCGGGGTGGTCGTGGCGCTGCCGGTCGCGGTGCCGGTGGGCGTCGCCGTGGCGCTGCCGGATCCGCTCGACGCGGTCGGCGTCATGGTGGCGTAGTACCCGGTCGGCGGGAGCACGGGGACGAGGGGGTTCTGCATGCCGTTGGTGGCGGTGCCCACCTGGAGGTTGACCATGGCGCCGGGCTTGACCGGGACGCTGGGGACCGAGACCTTCTCGGACGCCAGGGAGACCGCCTGGCCGGGCTCCACGGTCGTGGTCACGGGTGAGCCGGACTCCCCGAGGGAGAAGGACACCTGAGCGGGCTGGTTGCCCTGGTTGACGACGAGGCCGTTCAGGGCGCCGCCCTTGCCCTCGCCCGCGCTGACGACGAGCAGGTCGCGGACCTTGACCGGGCCGAGGTCGAGCTCGACGCCGTCGGCCGGGGCATAGCTGACGTCCGTCTGCTGCGGGGACATCATGTTGCACGCGGTGAGGCCGACCGTGGCCAGGGCCGCGGTGCCGAGGGTCAGGGTGGCGCGGCGGACCCGGGCGGCACGAGCCATCGGGGTCGCGGGGCGGTGGGAGTCGTCACGGGTCACGGCGACACCATATCGCCTCGCGCCTCACCCGGCCCGGCCCACGCGCGCCAAACCCGGCCCTGGCCACGCGTCCACCGCAGCGACGTCCAAGACCGGGCGACGACCGACGGCGCGCGCGTAGCGCGTCGTTGACCATTCGTCAAGACCCTGTTGAACGATCCCACGTTATGGTCCGTGGGCCCTGACCTGCACAAATGCCCGTACTCGGGCTTTATCCGGGCTGATTTGCGTGATATGATGGCGGTCGCGAAAGGGGCTTGACTACATGGCGTTCAAGGTCGGAGAAACGGTCGTCTACCCGCATCACGGGGCGGCGCTCATCGAGGAGATCAACACCCGGACCATCAAGGGTGTCGACAAGATCTACCTAAAGCTGAAGGTGTCCCAGGGTGACCTGACCATCGAGGTCCCCGCCGAGAACTGCGACCTCGTCGGCGTGCGCGACGTGGTCGGCCAGGAGGGTCTGGACCACGTGTTCGAGGTCCTGCGGGCCACGTGCGCGGAGGAGCCGACCAACTGGTCCCGCCGCTACAAGGCCAACCTGGAGAAGCTCGCCTCGGGTGACGTCAACAAGGTCGCCGAGGTCGTGCGTGACCTGTGGCGCCGCGACAAGGACCGCGGCCTGTCCGCCGGCGAGAAGCGCATGCTGGCCAAGGCTCGTCAGATCCTGGTGTCCGAGCTCGCGCTCGCGGAGAAGACCGACGAGGAGAAGGCCGAGTCGATCCTCGACGAGGTCCTCGCTTCCTGAGGCGCTCCACCCCGCAACGTCCGGAGGCCCCCACCGCTGCCCGCGGTGGGGGCCTCGCCGCGTCTACAGTGACCTCGTGAGCGTCGCCGTCATCATCGTGGCCGCCGGGTCGGGCAGCCGACTCGGGGCCGACCTGCCCAAGGCCCTGGTCGAGGTCGGCGGGCGCACCCTGCTGGAGCACAGCCTCCGCACCGCGCTGGAGGTGCCCGGCCTCGTGCAGGTCGTCGTCGTCGCGCCGGCGACCCACCTCGAGGCGGTCATCGAGCTGATCGACGGCATCCGCACCAGCAGTGCCGTGCACGTGGTCGCCGGGGGCGCGGACCGCACGGCCTCCGTGGCGGCCGGTCTCGCCGCCCTCGACGACGGCCTCGGTGACGAGCTCGACGACGCCGACGCGCAGGGGGACCTCGCCGAGCCGCAGGTCGTGCTCGTCCACGACGCCGCCCGCTGCTTCACCCCGCTGGACGTCTACGAGCGGGTGGTCGACGCGGTGCGTGACGGCTGGGTTGCCGTGGTGCCCGGGCTGCCCGTCGTCGACACGGTCAAGGCCGTCGACGAGCGCGGGGTCGTGCGCTCCACCCCGCCGCGCGAGCAGCTGCGCGCCGTGCAGACGCCCCAGGGCTTCGTGCGGGACGAGCTCGAGGCCGCCCACGCGAGCGGGATCTCCGCCACCGACGACGCCGCCCTGCTCGAGGCGCTCGGGCACCATGTCCTCGTCGTCGAGGGAGATCCCCTGTCGTTCAAGGTGACCACACCTGCGGACCTGGACCGTGCGCACCGGCATACGGCCTCGCTGTCCACCACCCCCGACCTCGAGCCGGAGACCGTCGCATGAACCCCGTCGTCCCCCGCGTGGGCATCGGCACCGACATCCACGCGTTCGCGGCGGCCGGGTCGGGGCGCGAGCTGTGGCTGGCCGGGCTGCTCTGGGAGGGGGAGGTCGGGCTCGAGGGGCACTCGGACGCCGACGTCGTCGCCCACGCGGCGTGCAACGCCCTCTTCTCGGCGGCGGGGCTCGGTGACCTCGGGCAGCACTTCGGGACCGGACGGCCGCAGTGGGCGGGGGCGAGCGGGGTCACGCTGCTCACCGAGGCCTGCCGGATCGTGCGGGAGGCGGGGTTCGAGATCGGCAACGTCGCGGTCCAGGTCGTCGGCACCCGCCCCAAGGTCGGCCGGCGGCGGGCCGAGGCCGAGGCGCTGATGAGCGAGGTGGTCGGCGCTCCGGTGTCGATCAGCGGCGCGACCACCGACGGGCTGGGCTTCCCGGGCCGCGAGGAGGGCGTGCTGGGCATCGCGACCGCCCTCGTCTACCTCAGGTAGTCACACTCGCCCGGCTTCGCACGCCAGGCCGATAGACCTACCTCAGGTAGGCACATCGGCCCGGCTTCGCACGGCAGGCGGATGTGACCAACCCAGGCTGATCTGGCGCCCGCCGGCAGCGCGAGCCGCCGGGGTTGGGAGAGTCGCCTGCGACGAGGACACTGGCCGTATGACGAACCACGCCCGCCACCACGCAGGCCCGCGGCACGCGTGGGTCGCCGCCATGATCACCGCCGCCGTCGCGGCCGCGTCCGCCCTCGCCCCAGGGGCGACGGCCCTCCCGTCAGCCGGCCCACCGTCCGCGGTCCGGTCAGCCGGCAACCGAGCGCCGCTCGCGGGCACCACGATCGTCGTCGACCCTGGTCACAACGGGGGCAACGGCCGCAACCCCAGGGCGCTCGCCCGCAAGGTCTACTCCGGCAACGGCCTGTGGAAGACCTGCAACACCGTCGGCACCCAGACCGCGGCCGGCTACCCCGAGCACGCGCAGGTGTGGGACACGGCCACCCGGCTCGCGACGGTGCTGCGGGCCCAGGGCGCGCGCGTGGTGCTGACCCGGGCCGACGATCGGGGCTTCGGGCCGTGCATCGACCGGCGGGCCGCCATCGGCAATCAGGCGCGGGCGACGCTGGTCGTGTCCATCCATGACGACGGCAACCTCTCGCCGCGGGCCAGGGGCTTCCACGTCATCCACTCGCCGCGCATGGCGGGCGGGCCGGCCGTGCAGCAGCGGTCCGAGCGGCTGGCCGTGGCGGTGCGGGACGCGTTCGCGGCCGGGACCGGGATGCCGCGCTCGACCTATGTCGGGCGGGGGACCGCACTCAGCCGGCGCACCGACATCGGGGGCCTCAACCTGTCGACCGTCCCCGCCGTGATGCTCGAGGCGGGCAACCTGCGCCACCCGCGGGACGCCCGCCTGCTGGGGTCAGCGGCCTTCCGGCAGCGCGAGGCCGTGGCGCTGGCCGCCGGCATACGGCGATATCTGGGGCGTTGACGGAATCGACCCGCCCTGGTCACATCCGCTGGGGTGCCCGTTGGCTGCCAACCCGGGCGGACGTGACTACCTCGGGCAGGTCCGCTGGAGGCGAGGCCCCACGCCTGCCGCCGGTAGCATGGGGCGGGTGAGTCTCCACATCTACGACACCGCCACGCGCGAGCTGCGCGAGTTCCAGCCACTGCACGAGGGCAAGGTCGGCATCTACATCTGTGGCCTCACCACCCAGGGCGCCCCCCACATCGGTCACGTGCGCTTCGCCGTCGCGTTCGACATCCTGCGGCGCTGGCTGACCGCCGGCCACGGCTACGACGTGACCCTGGTGCGCAACGTCACCGACATCGACGACAAGATCCTGCGCAAGTCCGCCGAGAACGGCGCCGAGTGGTGGGCCTGGTCCTATGACCACGAGCGCCAGACCTCCGAGGCCCTGGACCTGCTCGGCGTGCTGCCCGCGACCTACGAGCCGCGCGCGACCGGGCACGTCCCCGAGATGGTCACGCTGATGGACACCCTCGTCGACAAGGGCCACGCCTACGCGGCGCCCGACGGCAGCGGTGACGTCTACTTCGACGTGCGGTCCTTCCCGGCCTACGGCGCGCTGACCCGCCAGTCGATCGACGACATGGAGGCTGCCGAGGACGCCGACCCGCGCGGCAAGCGCGACCCGCGCGACTTCGCCCTGTGGAAGGGGTGGAAGGCCGGCGAGCCCGCCACGGCCAGCTGGCCGACGCCCTACGGCACGGGCCGCCCCGGCTGGCACCTCGAGTGCTCCGCGATGGCTCGCAAGTACCTCGGCGACGAGTTCGACATCCACGGCGGCGGCGTCGACCTGCGCTTCCCGCACCACGAGAACGAGCAGGCCCAGTCGCACGCGGCCGGGCTCGGGTTCGCGCGCTACTGGATGCACAACGCCTGGGTGACCGTCCAGGGCGAAAAGATGAGCAAGTCGCTCGGCAACTCTCTGATCGTCACCGAGATCGCCCGCCAGACCAGGCCGCTCGCGCTGCGCTACTACCTCGGGGCCGCGCACTACCGCTCCACCATCGAGTTCCACGAGGGCTCCCTGGCCGAGGCCGAGGCGGCGGTCGAGCGGATCGAGGGTTTCCTGCGTCGTGCGGTCGAGCACGGTATGCCGGACGCGCCCGCCGAGCCGTTCCCCGCCGAGTTCCGCGCGGCGATGGACGACGACCTCGGGGTCTCCGGGGCCCTGGCCGTCGTCCACGACACCGTCAGGGCGGGCAACACCGCGCTCGACGACGGCGACCGTGAGCTGGCCCGACGTCTCGCGGCGCAGGTCATGGCCATGACGGACGTGCTCGGCGTCAACCCCCTCGACCCGCACTGGGACGCGAGCGGTGGCGAGGGCGACGTGGCGCGCTCCGCCCTCGACGTCCTCGTCCAGGCGCAGCTCGACCGCCGTGCGGCGGCCCGCAAGGAGCGGGACTTCGCCACGGCCGACGCCATCCGTGACGACCTGACGGCCGCCGGGATCCTCGTCGAGGACTCGCCGTCCGGAGCGCGCTGGACCCTGGCCCGCCCCGCCGCCGCGGGCACCACCGGCTCCACCGGCAACACCGACACCAAGGACTGATCCCATGCCAGGCAACTCCCAGCGCCGCGGCGCGATGCGCAAGGGCGCCTCCCGCAAGGGCGCCTCCGTCGGCAGCGGCGGCCAGCGCCGCCGCTCGCTCGAGGGCAAGGGCCCCACGCCCAAGGCCGAGGAGCGTCCCAACCACAAGGCCTACAAGCAGGCGCAGCGTGCCGCCAAGGCCGGCGCCGCGGGTGCCGCGGGTGGTCGCCCGGGCACCGGTGGGGCCGGCGGCGGTCGCGGCGGTGCCGGTGGTCACGGCGGTCGCCGCAACCGCACCAGCACCGAGACCGTCGCGGGCCGCAACTCGGTCCTGGAGGCCCTGCGCGCGGACATCCCGGCGAGCACGGTCTACGTCGCGAGCCGCATCGACTCCGACGACCGCGTCCGCGAGGCCCTCAAGATCGCGACCGAGCGCAACATCCCCATCCTCGAGACGCCCCGCGGCGAGCTGGACCGGCTCACCGACGGCGCGGTGCACCAGGGGCTCGCGCTGCAGATCCCGCCCTACGACTACCGCCACCCCTCCGAGCTCGTCGACCCCCAGACGCCGGGGATCCCGCTCGTCGTGGCGCTCGACGGCATCACCGACCCCCGCAACCTGGGCGCGATCATCCGCTCGGTCGGGGCCTTCGGCGGTCACGGGGTGGTCGTCCCCGAGCGTCGCAGCGTGGGCATGACCGCCTCGGCGTGGAAGACCTCCGCCGGTGCCGCCTCCCGCGTCCCCGTCGCGCAGGCCACCAACCTGACTCGCACCTTGCAGGACTACCGCAAGCAGGGCTACTTCGTGATCGGGCTCGACATGGACGGGGACGTCGAGCTGCCGCAGCTGGACCTCGCCGACCAGCCGCTCGTCGTGGTCGTGGGGTCCGAGGCCAAGGGCCTGTCGCGTCTCGTGGGCGAGACCTGCGACCAGATCGTGTCGATCCCGATGGCGTCCGGCAACGAGTCGCTCAACGCCGGCATCGCCTGCGGCGTCACGCTCTACGAGATCGCCCGCCAGCGCGCCGCCACCCGCTGACCTACCCCCGGCAGTCACAGCAGCCGGCCTTCGTCCCCCAGGCGGGTGTGACGAAGGCCGGCTGATCTGTGTGGTGCGACGTGCTGCGCCGTAGTGCGCGGCCGCTACGACTGGCGCGGCGGGACGGTCGTGACGACGGTCCCGCACATCTTGTCGGCGAAGGTCTGGCGTCGCTCGTCCCACAGCGGCCACAGGTAGCCGAGGTAGAGCGGCAGGCTGTCGAGGTAGTGCGCCAGGTCTCGCACGAAGGCCATGCCCGTGCCGATCGGCTGGCCGGTGCGCTCGGAGACCAGCCAGGTCCCGGCGACCTTCTTGCCCCAGGACTGGCCGCGCCCGCCGCGCACCCAGCGGTTGTAGATCTGGATGACCAGCGCCAGCAGCCAGCCGACGCCCACCAGCACCAGGCCGGTCGTGATCATGCCCTGGTCGCCGCCGGTCGTCAGGATCTCACCGGTCGTGGGGTCGACGGTCGAGGTGCCCGACCCGCTGGCCATCACGCCGGCGCCGATCGTCATGAGGAGGGCGCCGGGCAGCGTCAGCAGTCCGTCGAGCACCGAGGCGAGCACACGCTTGCCCCAGGGCGCCAGCGCCGCCGTCGCCGTCGGACCCGAGCCCTGGCCGTATGCCGGGACCTGCCCGTATGCCGGGGCCTGCCCGTAGGAGTGGGACTCCCCATCGGCGGGGGCCTGCCCGTACGCCCCTGCCTGGCCGTAGGCCGAAGGCTCGGGCGTGGTGGCGCCGTACGGCGACGAGCCTGACGGCGTCGAGCCGGCGGGCGGTCCGGCATACGGGTTGTTGCTGTTGTCGGTCATGATCACTCCTCGTGATGGCTTCACGCGAAGCATAGGACCGGCAGGGCGCCCCTCGTGCGTGAATGCCCCCAGGTGATCACGATCTGTGACGAGTCAGTCGTCCAGGTGCGCGACGACCGGCATCTCCACCGTGTCGACGCCGACGACGGTCTCCTCGACCGGCTTGGTCGGCAGGATCGTCAGGATGTAGTCGGCCATCGCCTGCCCGATCGGCACGTCGTGGCCGTTGCGCTCGGAGAGGTACCACCGGTGCTCGAGCAGCTCGTGGAAGAGCTCGGCGGGCTCGAGCTTGCCGCGCAGGTCGGCGGGGATGGCGCGGGTGATCGGCAGGAAGATCTCGTTGAGCCAGCGCGTGGCGGTGATGGCCTCGTCCTCGCCCTGCACGTCCAGCGCCGCGCGATAGGCGTCGAGGTCGTTGAGCAGGCGGCGGGCCTGGTTCTCCTCGACGTCGAGACCCGTCAGGCGCAGGAGGCGGCGGCTGTGGTGACCGGCGTCGACGACCTTGGGCTGGATGCGCAGCGTGGTCCCGTCGATGTCGGTGGACATGGCCAGCTCGTCCACGTCGAAGCCGAGCTGGTTGAGCTGTCGGATCCGCTCGTCGACGCGCCACCGCTCGCCGACGTTGTAGGACTCGACGCCCGTCAGCTCGTGCCACAGCTGGGTGTAGCGGGCCATGATCTGGTTGGAGATCTCGACGGGGTCGTTGCCCTCGGGCAGCAGCCCGCCGGCCTCGAGGTCCATCAGCTCGCCGGCGATGTTGACCCGGGCGATGTCGAGGTCGTGGTCGCGCTGGCCGTCGGACAGCCGGTCGCGCAGCTCGCCCGTCTCCGCGTCGACGACGTACGCCGCGAAGGCGCCCGCGTCGCGCCGGAAGAGCGTGTTGGACAGCGACACGTCGCCCCACCAGAAGCCCTGCAGGTGCAGTCGCACGAGCAGCACGGCGAGGGCGTCGATGAGGCGGGTCGCGGTGTCGGGGCGCAGGGTCTGGCTGAACAGCGCCCGGAACGGCAGGGAGTACTTCAGGTGGTGGGTGATCAGGCAGGAGTCGAGGGGCTCGCCGTCGGCGCCCACCCGTCCGCTGACCACGCCGTAGGGGCGCACGCACGGGATCATCAGCCGGTTGAGCGCGCGGAGCATGTGGTACTCGCGGAAGGCGATCTCGTCCTTGATCTCCTTGATCGCGACCACACCCTCGGGGACGCGCACGAATCGCACGATGTGCCGGGAGATGCCGCGGGGGAGCGCAGCCAGCCTCTCCTCGGGCCAGTCCTCCAGAGGGGTGGACCAGGGCAGGTCCAGCAGGGCGGGGTCAGGGCGGACCGCGGTGATCTCGAGCGCCATCCCCCCATCGTGGCAGAACACCCGGTCCGGCGGCGGTTGCCACATCTTGGCGGGCGAGACGAGCCTCGCCGCGGCGCGACCGGGGGGGTCTAGGTTCAACGGCACACACCGCCGTATGCCGAGGAGGGCCACCGTGATTCGCATCCGTGAGGCAGCGTGCGCGTCTGCACCACCGGGGCCTACCGCCCCTTCACCTACAAGGACCCACGGACGGGTGCCTACAGCGGCATCGACGTGACCATGGCGCAGGACCTGGCCGCACGGCTCGGCGTCAAGGTCGAGTGGGTCCCGACGACGTGAAAGACGCTCATGCCGGACTTCACGGCTCGGTGCGACACCGGGATGGGTGGCATCTCGATCAGCACCGACCGGCTGCAGCAGGCCTTCTTCACCGAGCCGTTGCTGACCGAGGGCAAGACGCCGATCACGTTGTGCAGCAAGGTCGCCAACTACGACACCGTGGCGGAGATCAACAGGCCCGGCGTCCGGTCGATCACACCCATCGGCGGCACCAACGAGAAGTTCGCGGTCAAGCACTACCCGCAGGGCCGGATCATCCGGTGGAAGGACAACAACACGATCTTCGACGAGATCATCGCGGGCCGGGCCGACGTCATGACCACGGACGCCTCCGAGACGGTGTGGGTGGCGTCGACGCACCCGCAGCTGTGCGCGGCTGTGCGCGGTGCACCCCGACAAGCCCTTCGACTTCTCCCAGAAGGGCTATCTCCTGCCGCAGGGCGACGTCGTCTGGGAGGAGGTCGTGGACGGCTGGCTCGCGATCGCCAAGCGGGACGGGACCTACACAAAGGCCGCCCAGCCGTGGTTCAAGGACAAGCCCCTCACCCCGGCGCCCTGACCGTAGGGTCGACTGCCGCGAGCGGCGGCCGCCCCGCTGTGGGGTGACCGCCGCTCGCGCTGGGGATCCGCCTGGGTCGGTCACATCCGCCTGGCGTGCTAGCTCGGGTGGATGTGACTACCTGAGGTGGGTCAGTCGTTGAGGCGCAGGCCCGACTCGCTGTCGAACAGGTGGATGTGGTCCGCCTTGGGCGCGAAGAAGACCTGCTCGCCCTTCATCGGGGGGCGGCGGCCGTCGACGCGGGCGATGATCTGGCCCGAGCCGTGGGCGTCGTCGGTGGAGCCGTAGACGTAGGCATCCGCGCCGAGCTCCTCGACGACGTCGACGGTCACGGGCAGGCCCTCGTTGGACAGCTCGAGGTCCTCGGGACGGACGCCCATGATCACCTTGCGGCCGGCGTCGTTGAGCGCGTCGCGGGGGACCGGGGTGGTGTGCTGCCCGAGGCGGACCCCACCGTCGGCGACCGGGACCTCCATGATGTTCATGGCGGGGGAGCCGATGAAGCCGGCGACGAAGACGTTGTCCGGGTGGTCGTACATGCGGCGCGGGGAGTCGCACTGCTGCAGGATGCCGTCCTTGAGGACCGCGACGCGGTCGCCCATCGTCATGGCCTCGACCTGGTCGTGGGTGACGTAGACGGTGGTGACGCCGAGGCGACGCTGCAGCGAGGCGATCTGCGTGCGGGTCTGGACGCGCAGCTTGGCGTCCAGGTTGGACAGCGGCTCGTCCATGAGGAAGACCTGCGGGTTGCGGACGATGGCGCGGCCCATGGCCACGCGCTGACGCTGGCCACCGGACAGGGCCTTGGGCTTGCGCTCGAGGTACTGCTCGAGGTCGAGGATCTTGGCGGCCTCCTCGACGCGCTTGCGGATCTCGCCCTTGTCGACGCCGGCGATCTTGAGCGCGAAGCCCATGTTGTCGGCGACGCTCATGTGGGGGTAGAGCGCGTAGTTCTGGAAGACCATCGCCACGTCGCGGTCCTTGGGGGACAGGTTGGTGACGTCGCGGTCACCGATCCAGATCTTGCCGCCGTTGACCTCCTCGAGGCCGGCGAGCATGCGCAGCGACGTGGACTTGCCGCAGCCGGAGGGACCGACGAGGACGAGGAACTCGCCGTCCTCGATGTCGATGTTGAGCCGGTCCACGCTGGGCTTGTCGTTGCCCGGGTAGAGACGGGTTGCGTTGTCGAACTTGACCGTTGCCATGGTCTGCCTTCCTTCACCGGCAGGAACGTGCCGGACGATCCGTTGCAAAGGTGGTCCTGGAACCCGGCGGGCTCCAGGAGGCGATCCGGCGTTGCCGATGAGGTGGCGGACGTCGTTGTCGCTCGGGCCAGTATGCAACAGGTTGCAGCTCTGTCGACCTGCTCTGACCCTGAGTCAGGGGGCTGCAACGGTTTAGGAACGTTCAAGACCGGGGTTCCCTGCAACTTCTTGCAAACCACCGGTCGATGCTGCAAGATCTTGCCAACGCGCACTTCGCGTGAGACCAACATCAAGGGAGATGACATGCACAAGCGTGCATTCGGGCCCGTCGCCGTCGTCGGTGCCTCAGCTCTGCTCATGACCGCCTGTGGCGGCGGTGGCGCCACCACGACCTCGTCCAGCACCACGCCTGCCGGTTCGGCCTCCGCCTCGTCCAGCGCTGGTGCCACGGCCGCCGCACCGACCACGATGAGCACCAAGGACGCGGCGCGCGACGCCAACGCCGACCTCGTGATCTGGTCCGACGCCGACCGCGCCCCCGCCGTCACCAAGTACGCGCAGGCCTTCGGCGAGGAGAACGGCGTGAAGGTCGCCGTCCAGATCGCCACCGACACCCGCCAGCAGTTCAAGGACGCCACCAAGGTGGGCAAGGGCCCGGACATCGTCGTGGGCGCCCACGACTGGGCCGGTGAGCTCGTGCAGAACGGCACCGTGAGCCCGATCCAGCTCGACCAGGCCACCCAGGACAAGTTCCTGCCGCAGGCCATGGCCGGCACCAAGTTCAACAACCAGATCTACGGCGTCCCCTACGCCATCGAGAACATCGGCCTGCTGCGCAACACCGCGCTCGCCCCCGACGCCCCCAAGACCATGGACGAGCTCGTCGCCAAGGGCCAGGAGCTGGTCAAGGCCGGCAAGGCGACGCAGCCGCTCATCCAGTTCGTGGGCAAGAAGGGCAACGCCTACTACTCCTACCCCTACCTCTCGGCCTTCGAGGGTGGTGGCATCTTCGCCAAGGGCGCCAACGGCGACTACGACCCCAAGCAGGTCCTGGTCAACAGCGCCGGCTCGGTCAAGGGCGGCGAGGTCCTCGCCAAGCTCGGCCAGCAGAAGGTCCTGTCGACCAACGTCGACGACACCAACATGGACCAGCTGTTCGACACCGGCAAGGTGCCGTTCATGATCACCGGCCCCTGGTCGGTCGCCCCCGCCAAGAAGGCCGGCGTCAAGTACGCCATCTCGAACCTCCCGTCCCTCGAGGGCGGCAGCGCGATGAAGCCGTTCAGCGGGGTCCAGATGTTCTACGTCTCGGCCAAGGCCAAGAACGCGCAGATGGCGCAGGAGTTCGTCACGAACTACGTGCCGCGCAAGGACCTCCAGCTGGCGCTCTTCGAGGCCGGGCAGCGCCCGCCGGCCCTCAAGGAGGCCTACGACGAGGTCGCGGCGTCCAACCCGGATATCAAGGCGTGGTTCGAGGCGGGCAAGGACGGCGCTCCGATGCCCAACATCCCGGCCATGAACGCCGTGTGGGAGCCTTTCGGCCTCGCCACCGCCGACATCATCTCCGGCAAGGCCCAGCCCAAGGCTCGCCTGGACGCCGCTGCCAAGGAGATCACCACCAACATCGCCAAGGGCTGACCGAGCCCCGCATGACAGGTATGCCGGCTCGCGCCCTGCGGGCCGGCATGCCTGCACCACCCCCTTTACGACGACGTACTGGTTAGGACCCTCCTATGTCTCGGACCTCGGCCCCCGCGCTGGTCCTGAAGTGGGGTGGCATCGCGCTGGCGATGGCGCTCGTCTTCTGGATCGCGACGCGCATGTCGGCCCAGGGCATGTGGCTCGGCGTGAGCACGGTGGCCTTCGTCGGCCTGTGCATCCTCGCGGTCTACGCGACCCGCCGTGCCGTGCCCATGAAGTACCTGCTCCCCGGAATGCTCTGCCTGCTGGCGCTGCAGGTGTGGCCCATCATCTTCACGATCATGGTGTCCTTCACCAACTACGGTGACGGTCACCTCGGCACCAAGGACGAGGCGGTCAAGCAGATCGTCGCCAACTCCGTCCAGGTCGTGCCTGGCTCGACCCGCTACAAGGCCAGCGTGGCGGTCAAGGAGGGCACGGACCCCACGACGGGCGCCCTGTCCCTCCTGCTGACGGACCCGCAGGGCAAGAGCGTCGTCGGCGACGTGAACGGTCTGACGGACCTCGCCGACAGCGACGTCGAGAAGTCGGCGCTGGGCAAGATCACGAAGGCCAAGGGCTACACGGTCCTCACGGGCCGGCAGGCCAACGCGCGGTCCAAGGACCTCGGCCAGTTCGCCGTCCCCAGCAAGGACGGCAGCGGCATCAAGATGCAGGGTCTCTCGGCGGCGTACGAGGGCCGGGCGACCATCACCTACGACGCCGCCTCGGACACGCTGACGGACACCAAGAGCAAGCTGACCTACAAGCCCCAGGACAGCAAGTACGTCGCGACCGACGGCTCCGGCCAGTCCTTCTCCCAGGGCTGGCAGGAGAACGTCGGTACCAAGAACTACGCGACGATCTTCAGCGACTCCACGATGCGCTCCGGGTTCCTCAAGATGTTCGTCTGGAACATCATCTTCGCGGGCGGCACGGTCATCTCCACCTTCGTCCTCGGGATGCTGATCGCCCTGCTGTTCAACTCGCCCAACCTCAAGGGCAAGGCGGTCTACCGCACCCTGCTGATCCTCCCGTACGCCATCCCCGTGTTCGTGACCGCGCTCCTGTGGCGAGGCATGTTCAACCAGGACTACGGGCTCATCAACACCCTGACCGGCCTCAACATCGACTGGATCGGGGACGGGTTCTGGGCCAAGGTCGCCATCCTGATCACCAACCTGTGGTTGGGCTTCCCGTACATGTTCCTGCTGTGCACCGGTGCGCTGCAGTCGATCCCGAGCGACGTCAAGGAGGCCGCCAAGATCGACGGGGCAGGCTCCTTCCAGACCCTCACGCGGATCACCATGCCGCTGCTGATGGTGGCCGTGGGACCGCTGCTGATCGCGTCCTACGGCTTCAACTTCAACAACTTCACCCTCATCTACCTGCTCACCGAGGGCGGTCCCTTCGAGGGGGGCAGCGCGGGCATGGGCAGCACCGACTTGCTCGTGACGTACGCCTACCGCCTGGCCTTCTCGGGCGCGGCCCCCAACTACGGTCTCGCATCCGCCGTGGCCGTCGTAATCTTCGCGCTCGTGGCGATCCAGGCCCTGCCCGGGTTCCGCGCCACCAAGTCCCTGGAAGAGGTGCAGTGATGAGCCAGCTGAACCCCGGAACGAACAGCACGGCCGGCGTGGGAGACGTCCGCGGCCCGGTGGCGGCCACCCTCCCCCCGGAGGAGAAGCAGCAGCTCACCAAGCCGCGGGCAGGCGGGGCCGAGGGCGGGTCCCAGTGGTGGCGACACGTGCTCGGCATCATCGCCCTCGTCTGGGCGCTGTTCCCGATCCTGTTCCTCGTCTCCGCGGCCCTCAACCCGTCGGGCCAGCTGGCCTCGTCGGACCTGATCCCGCGACACTTCTCGTTGGAGAACTTCAAGTCCCTCGGCGCGGACCCGAGCCGTCCTTACTGGAACTGGTTCAAGAACTCGGTGCTGATCTGCGGTGTCGGCGCGCTCCTGTGCACCTTCATCTCGGCGTGCGCGTCGTACGCCTTCTCGCGCATGCGCTTCCGCGGGCGTCGTGAGGGCATGCTCGGCCTGCTCCTGCTGCAGCTCTTTCCCGCGACGCTCGGGCTCGTGGCGATGTACATCACCTTCGCCAAGATCTCCGACGTCATGCCGGAGTTCGGGCTCAACACCTCGTGGGGCCTCATCCTGGCCTACCTCGGTGGGGCCATGGGCAACGTGTGGCTGCTCAAGGGCTACTTCGACACGGTGCCCAAGGAGATGGACGAGGCGGCGATCGTGGACGGCGCCAGCCACGCGCGGGTCTTCTTCACGATGATCCTGCGCCTGGCCATGCCGATCCTCGTGACGGTGTTCATGATCACCTTCGTCGGACTGTTCGGCGAGTTCATGCTCGCCAGCGTCTTCCTGACGGACGTCGACAACCAGACCCTGGCCGTCGGGCTCCGCGCCCTGTCCAAGGGACGTGACGCCAACGAGAAGTTCGGCTTCTTCGCCGCCGGCTCGCTGCTGTGCTCCCTTCCCGTGATGGCTCTGTACGCGCTGTTCCAGAAGCAGCTCGTCGGCGGCCTCACCCAGGGCTCGGTGAAGTGACCCGGGCCCTCACCGAGGACACCGTCGTGGTGGGGCTGCTCGACCAGCCCCACCACGACGGCTCACCGCTGTACGTGTCCACCCAGGCCCCGGCGCTCGGCCAGACGGTCCAGATCCGGCTGCGGGTGCCAGCGCCCGAGGACGCCTCGGACCGCGTCACGACGGTGCACGTCCGCACCACCCCCGACGGTGAGAGCCGCTACGTCGACGCTGTCGTGGTCCACGAGGACGAGCACGAGACGTGGTGGCAGGCCGAGGTGGTCGTCCACAACCCCGTGACGGGCTACCGCTTCCTGCTCTCCGGCGGACCCGCCGGCTACCAGTGGCTCAACGGCACGGGTCTGCACGACCGCGACGTCCCGGACGCCGCGGACTTCCGCCTGGTCGCGACCGACGCCCCGCCGCCCGAGTGGGCGCTCGACGCCGTCGTCTACCAGGTCTTTCCCGACCGCTTCGCTCGGTCCGCCGGGGCGGACGCGCGCCCCACGCCCGAGTGGGCCGTCCCCGCCCGCTGGGAGGAGCCGGTCACGCGGGACCGTCGCATCATCGGCGACCAGCTCTACGGTGGCGACCTGGACGGCATACGCGAGCATCTCGACCACCTCGAGCGCCTCGGCGTGGACGTGCTCTACCTGACCCCCTTCTTCCCCGGACGGTCCAACCACCGGTACGACGCCGACACCTTCCAGCACGTGGACCCGCTGCTGGGCGGCGACGACGCGCTGGCCCGGCTCACCCTCGAGGCCCACCGGCGCGGCCTGCGGGTCCTCGGGGACTTCACGACCAATCACACCGGCGCTCGGCACGAGTGGTTCGAGACCGCTGTGGCGCAGCCCGACTCGCCGGAGCGCTGGTTCTACCTGTGGGACGACGACGGCGGCTACGTCTCCTGGCTGGGCGTCCCGTCGCTGCCCAAGCTGAACTACGACAGCGACGAGCTGTGGCGTCGCGTGCTCGTCGACCCCGACGGCGTCGTGCGGCGCTGGCTGGCGCAGCCCTACGCCCTGGACGGGTGGCGCGTCGACGTCGCCAACATGACCGGACGTCACGGCGCCCAGGACCACAACCACGCCGTGGCCCGCGAGATGCGCAGGGCCGTGGACGAGGCCGCGCCGGGGTCGCTCCTGGTCGGTGAGCACGTCCACGACTTCAGCACCGACATCCGTGGGGACGGGTGGCACGGTGCGATGAACTACGCGGGATTCACGCGGCCCGTGTGGACCTGGTTGCGGGACAAGGGATTCGCCCCCAAGTTCCTCGGATCTCCGCTCAGGGTGCCCCGGCTCGGGGGCGAGGCCGTCCGCGAGACGGTGGAGGACTTCATGGCGCAGTCCCCGTGGACCGTGCGCGCCCACTCCTTCACCCTGCTCGGGAGCCACGACACCACTCGTGTCCGCACCCTCGTCGGCGAGGACGCCCGGCAGGTGGTCGCCGCGGCCGGGCTGCTGCTGACGATGCCGGGCATCCCGATGATCACCTACGGGGACGAGGTGGGCATGGAGGGTGACTCGGGCGAGGACGGACGCCGACCCATGCCGTGGGACGAGTCCTGCTGGGACACAGACATCTTCGAGGCCTATCAGGCACTGGTGCGCCTGCGGGTGGACCACGTGGCGCTGCGCCGAGGTGGTCTGCGGTGGGTCCACGCCGACGGCGACTCGCTGACCTTCCTGCGGGAGCACCCCGACCAGACGGCCCTGGTGCACGTGTCCAGGGGCGCCCACGCCCCCATCCGGCTCTCGACGCGTCACCTCCCCGGCGTCGAGGCGGCGGTCGCGGCATACGGCACCCGCCTGGGTCGCGAGGGTGGCACGATCACCCTCGCGGCGGACGGGCCGGGGGTGTCGGTGTGGGTCTGGCCCGGAGCTCCGGAGACGCCCTGGTGACGCGGGCCGTCACGACCCCGGCACCCACCCGACTGACCGTCCTCGAGGGAGACCACATGCGACCACCACGCCTGGTGGACATCGCCGCTCACGCCAAGGTGAGCGAGGCGACGGTCAGCCGTGTCCTCAACAACAAGCCCAACGTCGCGGAGTCGACTCGTCAGTCGGTGCTGACGGCGCTGGACGTGCTGGGCTACGAGCGGCCGCTGCAGCTGCGGCGCAAGACGGCCGGCCTCGTGGGCCTCATCGTCCCCGAGCTCGACAACCCGATCTTTCCCGTCCTCGCGCAGATCATCGAGACGGCGCTCGCGGTGCACGGCTACACCCCGGTGCTGTGCACCCAGACGCCCGGCGGCATGCACGAGGACGACTACACCGAGATGCTGCTCGACCGCGGCGTCGCCGGGATGATCGTGGCCAGTGGGCAGCACGCCGACACGACGACCAGCCCGGACCGCTACCAGCGGCTGCGCGACGCCGGGCTGCCGCTGGTGCTCGTCAACGGCTACTACCCGGGGATCGACGCGCCGTTCCTGTCCAACGACGACGTGGCGTCCATGGAGCTCTCGCTCACCCACCTGATCCAGTTGGGGCACACCGAGATCGGTCTCGCCGTCGGTCCCGAGCGCTACGTCCCGGTGATCCGCAAGATCGAGGGCTACCGCGCGGTGATGGCGCGGCAGCTGGGCCGCACCGACGTCGACTCCCTCATCGAGGCCACGTTGTTCAGCGTCGAGGGCGGTGCGTCTGCCGCGACCCGACTGATCGGCAAGGGGTGCACGGCGATCGTGTGCGGGTCGGACCTGATGGCGCTCGGGGCGATCCGCGCGGCGCGGGCCCGCGGGCTGCGGGTCCCCGAGGACGTCTCCGTGATCGGCTACGACGACTCGGCGCTGATGGCCTTCACCAACCCTCCGCTCACCACCGTGCACCAGGCGGTCGTGGCGATGGGGGAGGCCGCGGTGCGCTCGCTGCTCGACGAGATCGCCGGCAACCCCGTGCCGCGCACCGAGTACCTCTTCCAGCCGGAGCTGGTCGTCCGCGCCTCGACGGCCCCGGCCGCGCGCCGCCCCCCTGCAGGTCCCGCTCCTGCAGGATCGTGAGTGTCTCCTCCACGATTCTTGGAGGAAACCCTCACGATCTGGGGCCTTGGGGAGCTTGGGGGAGGGGCTCAGGCCGTATGACGGGCCCGCGCCTCGACCAACGCCTCCAGGACCTCGGCGGCCTCCTGCGGTGACGCCACGCGGTGCCGGGCCACGGTGTCGCCCTCGCCGACCTTGAGGGTCAGGTCGGCGTCGCCGAGCCGGGCGAAGGCCCGCTCGTCGGTCACGTCGTCGCCGGCGTAGTAGACCGCGTCCGCTCCGCACCACGCCGCGAGATCGACCAGGGCAGAGCCCTTGTCGCTGTCCACGACCGAGAGCTCGACCACGCACTTGCCGGGCATGACGTGGGCCTTGGAGTGCTGGGACGCCATGGCCACGGTGTCGGCGGTGGCCGAGTCGGCCACCGACTGCTCGACGCCGCGCGTGTGCAGGACCACCGCGGCGGGCTTGCGCTCGATGCGGGTGCCCGGGTGGGCCTCGACGATCGCCGTCAGCGCCGCGTCGAGCGCCCGCAGGGCCATGGTCTGGGCGTCGCTGAGCGCATGGACGCCGGCCTCGGGGCGCGAGGTCTGGGCGCCGTGGCTCCCGACCAGCACCACGCGCTCGTCGTCCGGGAGGTCAACCAGGCCGGTCAGGGCGCCGAGGGTCTCGAGGTCCCGTCCGGAGACGGCGGCCACCGTGGTTCTCGGCATACGAGCCAGGGCGCGCAGCGCCTCGACCGTGCCCGGCAGGGGGCGGGCCGCCATGGGGTCCTCGACGAGCGGCGACAGGACGCCGTCGAAGTCCGTCGCCACGATGATCGTTGCGCGAGAAGCGAGCTCGTCGATCGCTGACTGCAGGTCTGCGTCCATGGTCAGCGCCCCTCCTCGCGGTCACGGCCGCTGCCGTCGCGGTCGTCGCGGTCGTCCCGCTCGGACCGACGCTCCGCCTCGCGCGCGGCCTGCGCGCCACGGGCGTCCTCCTCACGCTGGGCCCGCTCCTCCTGCTCGCGTCGCTGCGCCTGCTCGGTCTGCGGCCCGTGCCGCGACGGCTTGTGCGGGGCGGCCTCGAGGGCGTCGAGGAAGGCAGAGGCCCAGTGCTGCACGTCGTTGCGGCGGACCCGGCGACGCAGGGCCTTCATGCGGCGCGAGCGCTCCTGGGGGGAGGAGTTGATGGCGTCCATGATCGTGCGCTTGAGGCCGATGACGTCGTGCGGGTTGACCATGAAGGCCTCGCGCAGCTCCTCCGCGGCACCCGTGAACTCCGAGAGCAGCAGCGCCCCGCCGTTGTCGTGGCGGCACGAGATGTACTCCTTGGCAACGAGGTTCATGCCGTCGCGCAGCGGCGTCACGACCATCACGTCCGCGGCGAGGAACAGCGCGGCGAGCTCCTCGCGGCCATAGCCCTGGTGGAGGTACTCCATGGCGGGGGAGCCGATCGCGGAGTAGTTGCCGTTGATGCGCCCCACCGCGCCCTCGACGTGCTCCCGCAGGTCGATGTAGGCGTCGATGCGCTCGCGGCTCGGCGTCGCGATCTGGATGAAGGTCGTGTCGGCGCCGTCGAGCGAGCCGTCCTTGAGGAGCTCCTCGTAGGCCTTGAGCCGGTGCCGGATGCCCTTGGTGTAGTCGAGCCGGTCGATGCCGAGCAGGAGCGCGCTCGGGTTGCCGAGCGACTCGCGAATCTCCTTGGCACGCTTCTTGATCTCGGGGCGGCGGGACAGCTCGTCCATGCTCGAGAAGTCCACCGAGATCGGCACCGCGGCGGCGCGCACGTCGTGCCCGCCGGTCGCCTTGCCGACGTGGATGACGTCACCCTTGACCGTCATACCGAGGTAGCGACGGCAGGCGCGCAGGAAGTTCTCGGCGTCCCCGGGGCGCTGGAAGCCGAGGAAGTCCGCGCCGAGCAGACCCTCGAGGATCCCCTGGCGCCAGGGGAGCTGGCCGAACAGCTCGACCGGCGGGAAGGGGATGTGGTCGAACCAGCCGATCCGCAGGTCCGGTCGCAGCTGACGCAGGAAGGCCGGCACGAGCTGCAGCTGGTAGTCGTGCACCCAGACCGTCGCGCCCTCCTCGGCGACCTCGGCGAGGGTCTTGGCGAACCGCTCGTTGACCTCGCGGTACTGATGCCACCACTTGCGGTGGAACTGGGCGGGGACGATCACGTCGTGATAGATCGGCCACAGCGTGTCGTTGCTGAATCCTTCGTAGTAGCCCTGGATCTCGTCCTCGGACAGGGGCACGGGATGCAGCCGCATGCCCGCCTCGTCAAAGGGCTCCGGCGCCTCGCCGGGCTCGCCGGCCCACCCCACCCAGACACCGTCGCGCCCGCTCATGACGGACTCCATGGCCGTCACGAGGCCGCCGGGGCTGCGGTGCCACTCGACCTGCCCGTCCTCGCCGACGACGCGGTCCACGGGGAGGCGGTTGGCTGCGATCACGAAGTCGTACCGTGCGGCGGTGTCCGCCATGGTGCGATCAGCTCCTCTGGTGTCGCCCGGGGGCCTCCCGGGGGTGCGGTCCGGGTGCGGGCCGGGTGTCGTATGACGGGCCGACGGGCACGCCGGTCCTGCACCTACCCGGCGCAGTGCCACTCTAGGCGGGGGTCCCTCTGGCGCGCGCGGGGGCAGGGGCCTAGGGTCTCGACATGAAGATCTCCGACGTGGTCAAGTCCAAGGGCTCCGACGTCGTCACCATGCGACCGGACGCCACCGTCGGCGAGCTGCTCACGCTCCTCGCCGACCACAACATCGGCGCGGTCGTCGTCAGCGACGACGGCACGAGCGTCTCCGGCATCGTCAGCGAGCGCGACGTGGTGCGGCACCTGGGCCGGTCCGGGGCCGGGGTCCTGCAGGAGCCGGTCTCCACGATCATGACCGTCGAGGTGCACACCTGCTCCTTCGGCGACGAGATCGAGGACCTCGCCGGGTCGATGACCGAGCGCCGCATCCGCCACGTCCCCGTCATCGAGGACGGCCGGCTCGCGGCGATCGTCACCATCGGCGACGTGGTCAAGCACCGGATCAGCCAGCTGCAGGACGAGCGCGACCACCTGGTCGGCTACATCAACCAGTAGCAGCCAGTAGTAGCCGGATCGTCACCCCGGGCGGCGGGTGGTCTCAGCGACGGTTCACCACGAGCACGTACCGTGGAGGGCATGAGCACGTCGTCGACCACGCCGCCCGCCGGGCTGCCCGCGGCCTACGACACCCTCGGTCCCTATCGCCTGGCCGGCCTGCTGGGGGAGGGCGGCATGGGTGTCGTCTATCTCGGCCTGGACCGCGCGGGCCGGGCCGTCGCCATCAAGGCCCTGCGCCCGCACATCGCCGGTGACCCCGACGCGCGGGCCCGGTTGGCGCGCGAGGTCACGACGCTGGAGCGGGTGCAGCACCCCCGCGTGGCTGCGGTGCTCGACGCCGATCCCGAGGGGGCGCGGCCCTACATCGTGACGCGCTACGCGCCCGGGCCGCCGCTCGACGACTACGTCACCGCTCACGGACCGTTCCGTGGCGAGGCCCTGCTGCGCCTGGCGCGCGGGCTGCACGAGGCGCTCGGCGCCATCCACGCCGCCGGTGTGGTCCACCGCGACCTCAAGCCCGGCAACGTGCTGGTCGTCGACGACGACCCGGTGGTCATCGACTTCGGCATCGCGCACGTCGCGGACGACGTGCGGCTCACCAGCACCGGGCTCGTCATGGGGACCCCCGGCTATCTCTCCCCGGAGGTGCTCGAGGGCGCGCCGGTCACCGAGGCCACGGACTGGTGGGGCTGGGCGTCCACCCTCGCGTATGCCGCCACCGGCGCCCCGCCGTTCGGGCGAGGCCGGGTCGACGTCATCCTCGACCGCGTGCGGTCCGGGCAGCACGACCTCACGGGGGTCGACGAGCGGATGCGACCGCTGCTGGCCGCGGCGCTCGCGCCCGACCCCGCCCACCGGCCGTCGGCAGGCACGGTGCTGGCTGCCCTGGAGCAGCTCGCGCACGGGGAGGCCCCGCACCTGGCGACCGGCCCGAGCGGCCGCACCGAGGTGCTCCCCGCCGTGACCCAGACCATCGCGCCGCCCACCGAGTCCCTCGCTGCCCGAACGGAGCTCGCGGGACAGCAGCCACCGCGCCAGGGGTCGACGCGCGTGATGCCGGCCGTCCCGCTGGGTGGTGCCGCCGGCGGTGCGGCAGGGCTCGCCGCGGGTCTGGCAGGCGAGGGGCAGGCGGGTCGGCCTCTCGCCGGAGCGTCGCCCTACGCACCGATCCGTCGCACGCCGCGGATGGCGCCGCCGGCCTCGGCACCGCCGAGCCTGGCGCCGTCACGTCCTGCTGCCTCGGTCCACCCCGCGGGCCAGCCCGTCGCCCAGACCTTCCCTCCCGCTGCTGCGACGACCCCGCCTGGCGCCGGGGGATCGGCATACGGCCTGGAGCCCCGTCAGGACCAGCGGCCGCCGGTGCCGGTGGGAGACCCGCGCGTCGGCAAGCCGGCCCGCACGGCCCAGCTGATCGGCCTCACCGGAGCCGTCGCGGCGCTGGCTACGACCTGGCCGATGATCGCCGTGGGGCTGGCGCTGGTGTGGTCGGTGCTGGCGCGCACGGTCGACCGTTCGGTCACCGCGACCGTGCTGCGGCGCCACGAGGCGGGCGGGGCGCGCGGGACCGACGTCGCGGTGGCGGTCGCCCGCAGCCCCTTCCAGCTGCTGGCCGCCGCCGTGAGTACGCTCGCCACCGGGCTGCTCGGGATCCTCGTGACCGTGGCCGTGATGTTCGCGGTGTCGTTGGGCAGCTCGCTCGTCGGTGTCCCGCAGGCGCCGACCGGGGCCGTGCCGCTGGCGGTCGGAGCCCTCGTGGGGTGCTGGTCCTGCTGGTGGGGCGCGGGCGGGGTGTCGCTGCGACGCGGCTCGCGCATGCTCATGCGAGGCCTCACCCCGGGGCAGCTCACCCGGGAGATCGTGACGGCGCTGCTCGTGGCCGCCGTGCTCGGGCTGGGGCTGTGGGCGCTCCTGCGGCACGGCGTGCCGGTGTGGTGGCCGCTGCAGGGCGACCCGCTGACCGGCCGCACGGTGGACTGGCAGTTCTGAGGTCCGAGCCGGCGCCGCGCGGGTGATAACACCCCTGGTCGGCGTCCAGGTGGGGTGGAGACGTCGTCGTCCCGATCCACCAGGTGGGGGGTAAACACGCCGAGACTGGGGCCTGGGTTTGGGATCGCCGGCGCGACGTGCCTATGGTCGACGAGCGCCGTAGGCCGACGTCCGCAGGACCCGGTCGAGGTGTGTCGCGGGGGCCATCCCCCGTCTCGGGGCACAACTGTATAGACCCGAATTCACATGTAGGACATGCCCGCTGCGCCGAGCAGCACCCGACGGGCATCGTCGCCGGACACCATCCATCGTCCGGGTCCTGGGGTGCTGGTGGAGGACCCACTCACGAGCTGCGAGAGCAGCGTGTGCCGACCTGCGCGAGCAGGTCTTGGGGTGAAGCCGCTACTGCGGCCGGACACCTGACCGTCCGAACCCGACAGCTCACTTCACAGGCGTCGTCAGGAAAGGATCTCTGTGCGCTACGCACCTCGTCACGCCATCTCCTCGACCCGTCGCACCGCCCGCTGGGCCACGACGGGCCTCGCCACCGCTGCCCTCACCGTCGGCGGCGGCATCGCCACCGCCGGCAACGCTCAGGCCGCAGACGGCGTCTGGGACCGCGTCGCTGCCTGCGAGTCCGGCGGCAACTGGTCCATCAACACCGGCAACGGCTACCAGGGTGGGCTGCAGTTCAAGGGCAGCACCTGGCGCGCCTACGGCGGCTCCGGCTCGGCCGCCTCGGCCTCCAAGGCCGAGCAGATCCGGGTCGCCAAGCGCGTCCTGGCCGCTCAGGGCCCCGGCGCCTGGCCCGTCTGCTCCCGCAAGGCGGGTCTGACCCGCAGCGGCGGCGGCGCCGACAGCAGCAGCCCGGCCACGACCTCGCGCGCCTCGCGCTCCACCGAGCGCAAGGTCGTGTCCTCCTCGGAGCCGCGCAGCACCAAGCGCTCCACCTCCAAGAAGGTCGTCGAGCAGGCCGCGCCGAAGCGCGCGACCACCAAGCGCTCGACCACCAAGGCCACCTCGCAGGGCTCGGCCTCGTCCTACCCCGGCGCCAGCGCGTTCGTGCTGGGTCACAAGGACCCCGCGGTGACCCTGCTGGGCAAGCGCCTGCAGGCTCACGGCTTCGGCAGCTTCTACAAGGTCGGCGCCGGCCCGACGTTCACCCAGGTGGACAAGGCGGCGGTCGCGGCCTTCCAGAAGTCCCTGGGCTGGAGCGGCTCCGACGTGAGCGGCTACCCCGGTCCGGTCACCTGGGCCAAGCTCATGGCCCCGGCCAGCTGACGCGAGCCTCAGGCACGCATCACCTCACGTGTGGGGGTCGACCCGATCGGGTCGACCCCCACACGCTTGTGCGCGTCCGAACATGTGGTTTCCGACGCGAACTGACACGCTCACGACGTAGATGTGAGGCATCCCACAAAGACGCACCGTACGTAACGGAAACAAGGGGACATCCGGGACCAGAGCGGACCATCACGGGGGCGATTGGTCACTGTGAGCGACCACCACCGAAGCCTGAGTCGAACCTGTGGTTTGTCTCGAACGTATAACGGGCCCTAGAGTCCTCCTTGACGTCGCCGCCGCCCCTCCGGGCCCGGCGGCTTGTCGCGGAGAGAACCTCTCCGTCTCGGGCACAACTACATACCCCCGAAATTCAGCAGCGCATGCCCCCTACGCCGAGCGTCATCCAGAGGGCAACCCCGTCGGACACACCAGCTCCGAGCGCAGGATGACAGTGGAGGACCCAATTCGACCCGCCTCGCGGGTCTTGGGGTGAAGCCGCAGCAGCGGCCGGGCACCTGACCGCCCGAACCCGACAGCTCACTTCACAGGCGTCGTCAGGAGAGGAACTCCCCCCATGCGTTACACCCCCCGTCATTCCGGCGCGTCCAAGCGCGTCAAGCGCATCGCCACCGTCGGCCTCACCACGGCCGCCCTCGCGATGGGTGGCGGCATCGCCGCCGCCGGCTCCGCCAACGCCGCCTCCGTCGGCACCTGGGACAAGGTCGCCGCCTGCGAGTCCGGCGGTCGCTGGAACATCGCCACCGGCAACGGCTACTACGGCGGCCTGCAGTTCTCCCGCTCCACCTGGCTCGGCTACGGCGGCGGCGCCTACGCCCCGACCGCCAACCGCGCCTCCAAGGCCCAGCAGATCGCCATCGCCGAGCGCGTCCTCGCTGGCCAGGGCCCGGGCGCCTGGCCCGTCTGCTCGCGCCGCGCCGGCCTGACCCGTGGCGGCGCCGCTGCTCCGGCCTCGCGCTCCACGGTCCGCAAGGCCGTCGCCAAGAAGGTCGTCAAGAAGCGCGTCGTCAAGAAGAAGCGCTACGTCACCAAGAAGCGTTACGTGCTCAAGAAGCGCTACACCCGCTCGGGCAAGCGCTACTACGTGCGCGTCTACGTCCGCCGCTGAGCGCGGGGCGTCGCGCACGCCCTGCCCCAGCTCGTGACATCGAGGGCCGGCATATCTCCGAGGGGGATGCCGGCCCTCCGTCATGCCCGGGCACTCCTGCTGCGCCGGCGTCTCGCCTGTCTCCTGCTGCAGGGCGAGACATCCTCGCCGCGGGGTGCGCCTCCGCTGGGCCCGGCTCTCGCGGTCGGACGACTAGGACTCGCTCGTGTAGAACGCGACGGTCCGCTCGGACGACGCTCGCGCCTGATCCGGCGCGACCCCCGACGCGATGTGCGCCTGCTGCCAGGCGGCCGCAGTGTCGGCGACGAACGCGCGCCCGGCCTCCGTGTCGTCGAACGAGGTCATCTCTGCGCGCCCTGACCCGGGGTCACCGGACAGCATCAGGGACAGCGCGAGCAGCGAGCCGTCCCAGCCCACGCCGGTCGCCGCAGGGCCATAGGTCTCCCAGTGGTCGTTGTGGGGGATGGTGTGCCGGAGCTGGATGGTGGTGTCCGTGCCGTCGGCAACGAACGTGACGTCGACCGTGCTCGTGTCGTCGCCATGCGTCCAGGTGATGCGGAACGCCCGGGGGCTGTCGCAGACCTCGATGGTGCCGTGCGTGCCGCTCTCGGTGAGGCGGTATCGACCGCCCAGGCCGAGGTCGCCCTCGACCGGCTCGAACCAGCGCCCCAGGCGTTCAGGGTTGGTGCAGGCGTCCCAGGCGTCATACGGCGTCGTGCGAAGCGTCTGCTCGAGGGTGACGACGTGGTCCGTACCGTCCTGCGCGACGCGGCGGGTGACGGCGTTGATCTGCTGAGCGAGGTTCATGGCTTCCCTCCTGGCGCTGCACCTGGAGCCTGCTGGTTGCGGGCCACCTCGGCTTCGAGCGACGAGAAGGCGGCCGTCCAGGCCTGGCGGATGTCCCGCAGCCAGCCCTCGACGTCCTCGATCCCTTGTTGGTTGATCGTGAAGAGTCGGCGCGCCCCGTCGGTCCGTACGCGGACGAGGCCGGCCTCCCTGAGCACGCGCAGGTGTCGCGACGTCGCAGGCTGGCTGATGCCGAACCTGTCCGCCACGGCCTGCGTGAGCTCCCCGGCTGAGCGCTCACCGGTGGCGAGCACCTCGATCACGTACCGCCGCACCGGGTCGGCGAGGGCGTCGATGGCTATCACTTGATAGTTATATCACAGCATAGTTATATGAGAGGATGCTCTGCCGTGGCGACCGGGCACGCTGCCTGCAGGTGCAGTGCCGGAAGTTCGTCGGCGGGGTGCTCGACGACTAGGATCGGACGGCAGGTATGACGGAGGCCCGCCGCGCGACGGAGCCGCCGTCATCCCGCTGGAGTGGCGCAATCGGTAGCGCACCTGTCTTGTAAACAGGGGGTTGAGGGTTCGAGTCCCTTCTCCAGCTCTCTGACCAGCGGTTTTCCATCACAGCACCTCACCGTCGATGGGCTCGTCACTCGTTTCGTCACTCTTTTCCCGACCGAGTGCCAACCTTGGGTTGATGAGTTCGAGAGCTTCGACGACGCGCGGGTCAGCCATCCGACGCCCGAGGTAGACGTCCTGAGTCATCGACACACGAGAGTGGCCGAGTTGGTCCGCGATCACGCGAGCCGGCAGCCCCGACCCGTCGAGCACAGATGCCGTGGTCTTGCGCCACGAGTGGGACGTCATCCATTCGAGCCCGGCGTCCTGGCGCGCCTGAGCCATCCACCGTGACACGTTGCGCGGGTCCCGGAAAGTGCCGTTGATGCTCCCGAAGACCGGCTCGTCGGGCCCCACCCCGACCGAGGCCCGCTCTCGAAGCATCGCGACGCACCACAGTGGCAGCACCAGAGGTCGATCACCGGCCTGGGTCTTGGTGTCCTTGCGGATCAGCCCTTCACCCTTGACCCGGATCAGGGTCGACGTGATGTGTGCGGTACCCGCGACGAGGTCCACCTCCCGCCAGACCAGCGCGAGTGCCTCGCCGATGCGGACGCCCGTGGCGAGCATGAAGGCCGAAAGTTGTGGGAGTTCGTGACGCACGGCGACCTCACTCTGGGCCAGGGCCAGGAACCAGCGGGTGCGCTCCTCGTCAGTCAGGGCGCGCGGGGCCTTCTTGGGGCGAATGCTCAAGCGCCGAACGTCACGGGCGGGGTTGGAGGCGACCGCGCCCTCTCGGACAGCCCGCCCCATAGCGCCGGACACGATGGCGCGAGAGGTGCGGGCGGTCGCCGGGCCGATTTTGCCGTGCAGGCTGACGATGAAGCGGTCCACCACGGGGACGGTGACCTGAGCCAGTCGCAGCCCGCCGAGGGCGGGTGAAACGTGCTTGGTCCAGGTGTGCCGATAGTGGTCAAGCGTCGAGGGGGAACGCTCACCCATGGCGACAAGCTGGGCCAGGTCGTCGAGCCATGCGGTGACGGCGGTCTCGAAGGTGTCCTGTGAAGTGAGGACGCCCTGTCCTTGGGCGGACGCCTCTGACAGTGCGTCGTCGAGGGCCTGCCGGGCGGCCTTGCGGGTCGGGGCGGAGCGCTGGATGACACGCGCGCGACCGTCGAAGGCACGGAACTTGGCCCGGCACCGCCAGAGGGTCCCCGCGTCGGTGACCTCCTTGGTCGTCGTGATCTCACCCCATGTTCCTGGCTCGAGAGAGCGTCGAGGCATCGTCAGGCCGCCGCGGTGCACACGTCGAGCCACGCCATTATGTCGCTCTCCCGGTACCGCAGGTGCCGGCCGATCTTGATCGGAGTCGGGCCGTGCCCCTTCCAGTTCCAGTCGTAGAGCGTCTGGACAGGGATGCCCAGGTACTCGGCAAGCTGAGCGGGTGTCCACAGCGGGTCGAGGCGATTGCACATGGTCGGGTCCTTTCGTCATGGGGTGGGGAGTCAGTGGGTCGTTTTGCGCTGTTCGGCCTTCCACTTGTCGTACTCCCGCGCACGGGCGGCAGCGGAGGCCGCGAGGGCGGCGTCCCCCGGGCGAGGCCAGCCGGTCCCTGCGTACGTCCACGAGCCGACGACGAGAGTGGTCTCTTCGTCGTCGTCGGCGAGCAGTCGCGCTTCGAGGTCGCGGAGGTCCAGGGGCTGGCCTTCGCGTTGTGCGGTCATGACGGCCCGGCGGTAGCGTTCCCGGGCTCGGCGAAGGCGGCCGAGGGTGACGGAGTAGCGGCGCGACTTCGTGGCGAAGTGGCCACGGAAGCCGAGACAGTGCGCCCACTTGCCGAGGAGGAGATAGGGGTCCGGCTGGGTCTTGGCGTCCAGCGGGACCTTGGTCGGCAGGCCCGACCGCCGATCGTGGGTGCGTTGGACCGCAAGGGTGTGCAGCCGGCGGCACTCTGCGTCCAGCCGCGCAAGGTGGGGACGCTGCGAGGTGCCGTGGCGAAGGTCGGTGGAGTCCTTTGTCGCGTACTTCGCGAGGTAACCGGCGACCTGCTCGGGGGCGAGCGTGTCCGCTGTGCGAAGGTGTGTGGGCCCGTGGTTGATGGTGCGGATGTCGAGTTGTCGGCCCCAGGTGATGATGCGGCCGCGGTCGTCCTCGTCGGTCGGCGGTGCCACGAACGAGATGGCCGGCAGGACACTGCGCAGCACGTCGGCGAAGGCGTCCCCGTCCAGGGGTGAGCGGCTGCCGGGTCCGTTGGGCCCGTCGACGCGGATGAGGGCGTGGAAGTGGATGAGTCCTCGTTCCTGGTATTCCGCGACTTTGGCGAACTGGACGGACGCAACGAGCTTGAGCCGTGAGGGCTTGGTGCCGAGGTGTCGTGCGAGGGCTCGTCGTATCGCGATGGTGGTGCGTCGCCACAGCTCGGGGGCGAACCACTGCCATACGACGGCGGATGTCCAGTCGTAGCAGTCCCAGCACAGGGGGGACCCGACGATGTCGTCTCCGTCCTGGTGCGTGGCATGGCAGGAGAGGCGGGTTCCGTGCGAGCAGCGGGGTGCCCGATCACAGGAGCGCGGACGGCACCGGCCACCATCGGGGCGGACGCCGTGGACGAATCCGAACGAGGGCGCGGTGAGCGTGACGAACAGCAGCGGTGCCTGGGCGACGGTCGGGGGCACGGTCTTACCGCCGACGACGCCGGAGCGAATGACTTCGAACGTGTCGCGGGCATAGACGCGAGAGCAGGCGGGGCAGGCGTGGGCGCGGCGGTTGCCGCACGGGGTGAGCAGCACGCCGAGGGGTGCGTCGGTCGAGGAGAACGACGACAGGACTTCCCCCGTGGCCGTGTCGATGGTGGTCGATGAGCCGTGGAGGCGGATCGGGTGGGCGCAGTTGCCCACGGACGCGAGAGCGTCGGCGAAGGCGTCGGCGGTGCCGTCGAGGAGGCGGGACAGGATGCCGGTCTGCTGGTCGGTGGTGAGGCTGGGCAGGTCCAGTGGTGCACCCTCACCGAACCCCGGGAACGCACCCCGGGTCGTGGAGGGTGCGCCACTGTGGCTGTCCAGAACGGTCATGCCGCGGCCAGTCCGTCGAGGTCGAGGGCGGCCTGGGCGCCCAGGCTGCGACCGGTGCGGGTCAGCAGGGGCCGCCACGTGATCGGGACCAGGCTGGTGGGTTCGGTGGCGAGGGGGTCGCGGTCGGTTCCGGCCCACCAGCCGCCGGTGATGTCGAGGGCTGCGACGGCGCTCGTGCAGGCGGTTAGGACGGGGCAGGCGTCACAGATCGCGGTCATGCTGATCGCCTGCCATTCGGTGAGGTCCGCGCGGTCGGCGGTCCAGGGCAGGTCGAGGCGGGGCGCGCAGGCGGCCGAGGCCTGCCACGGGCTGCTCATGCGGCGTCCTCCTCACAGGTGACGGTGGCGGCGGTGTTGTCGGTGGTGGGGAGGGTGATGACTTCGCCGACGAGGTCGACGGTGGGGGTGCCGTCAGAACTGATGGCGGGGGCGGGTGCGGTGGCGGTGATGCCGGCGGCGACGCGGGTCCGGTAGGTGGCGTAGTCGGTGTAGTGCAGGCGCACCCGGCGGACGCCGGTGCCGGGGGACTCGACGAGGGCGACGCCGGGGGCGAAGGTGCGGACGGCGTGGACGTGGTCGCGGGTGATGCCGTCGTGGAGCATCGCGACGGCGTCACCGTTGTCGACCCGCAGCGTGAGGCGCAGGGCGAGGTTCATGCGGTCGTCGGTGTTGAGGGCGTCGGCGCTCATGCGCTGGGCGAGGACGAGGACGAAGATCCCGACCTTGGCGCCTTCCTTCACGATGCGTCCGAGGGCGGCGGCGAGGCGGGGTGCGAGGCGGTCGCCGGCCTTGGTGCCGGCCTCGTTGTCGAGGGCTTTCGCGGCGGCGAGCAGGCCGGGGTATTCCTCCATGACGACCCAACACGCGGGGGTCGTGGGGGTGAAGGTGGTGAGCTTGTCCACGCCCCTCGCGCGCAGGTCCCGGATGCAGGCGTCCATCATCGCGACGATGTCCGTTAGGACGGTCACGGCGCGGGTGATGTCGTCCCGGCTGGTGCCGGTCGCGATGAACGCACCACCGCGTCCCCCGTTGTCGGTGGTGAAGGGGTCGAGGAGGAGTCCGGAGGGGTCGACCCCGCACACGATGACGTCTGCGCGGTGCGCTAACGCAGCCAACAGGGTGTAGCAGGCGGAGGACTTGCCCGACCGGGTCGCGCCCTGCATCCCCGCGTGCGCGGTGGTGTAGGGGTTCAGGGTCAGGGGGCGTCCGTGCTCGTCCACACCGAGGACCACGCCGAGGGGGTCGTCCTCGTGCGCGACCGTGGTCAGGGCGGGCAGGCCGGCGCGCTGCGGGAGCTTGGTCAGGCCGGTGAGGGCCCGGGTGACCCGCGACGGCTCGACCGCGGCAGGACGAGCAGCGGTGGTGCTGGTGCTGGTGGGGGTGTGGCGGGCGGGGTCGGGGGCGGTGGTCTCGCCGGCGAGGGGGTCGCGGCGCAGGACGTCGAGCAGGACCCAGCCGGGGCGGTCGGTGGGGCGGGCGGTGATGGTGTGAGCGGTGAACGTCGCTGCCAACGACCCTGCAGCCGCCTGCCAGGTGGTGAGGGTCTGGCCGGGGGCCATGCGGACCAGGAGGATGTCGACGCCGTGGGTGGTGCGGGTGTGACGCACCAGGCCGGGGACGTGTGTGGTGGTTCCGATGCGGGGGGCGAGGTTCGCGGCGTGGCAGGCGACCTCCCAGCGGGGCCGGTACACCAGCGCCCGGTACCCCTGCCCGACCAGGACGGCGACGAGCCGGCGGGCCCCGGCGGGGTGCCGGTGGGCGAGGGCGACCCCGGCCGCCGCCACCATCACGAGGACGATGGCGGCGACCAGGAACCGGCCCGCCACGAGCAGGCCCACCCAGGCGCCGATCGACAGGCCGAGGCCGACGAGCAGGGGTGCGTGGACGGCAAGTGAGAGCGTGTCGGCGAGGCCGCGGGCGGCACGGTTCAGGAACCCCTGGCCACCGTCACGGGACGGAGCGCGGGCGGTGCTGTTGTCGAGGCGGACGGTGACGGGGGTCGTGGGCTGGGTGTCGGAGAACATCACGGCTTGGCCATCGAGGAGACGGCGGTGACGAGGCCTTGGCTGATCTGCGTGACCGCGGACAGGATCGGCTCACCGAGGGTCGTGGACGCCAGGCACAACCCGAGGACGAGGCCGAGGACGGTTGAGCCGGCTTTCGCGGCGCGGGTCTTGAGGGCGATGAGCGTGACGAGCAGGACGACGACGAACAGCGGTGCGTTGATCATCAGGGGGCCTTTCAGGCAGCCGCACCCATCGCGCCAGCGTCGCGAGGGGCAGCGGGGTCGTGGGGGGTGGTGGTGATCGCGGCCAGCGGCGGGGGCAGGTACTCGCACGAGCTGACCCGCACCCTGACCGGTCCGGCCGCGGTGGGGACGGTGCCGGTCCACGCCTGGTGCGCGTACTCGCCATCGAGGACGACCGCCGCCGCGCGGTGCGACCGGTACGCGGTCTGACGGAAGTGCGCCGCCAGGGTGGGCGCGTCGTCCGGGTCGGCGACGTGCACGTGCACCTCGGTACCGACCGGCTGGGGGCGGTCGCCCGGGTCGAGGAGAGCGCCGGTGACCTCGACCCGACGAACGGGCACGGGCGGCATGGCGTCCAGCAGCCCGCACAGCACCGCGAACCCCGACCCCACCCCAAGAACAGGGGCAGTGGTGGTGGTCATCGTCAGGCCGCCTTGTCCGCAGCCGGGCTGCCCGTCCCGTTGGTCTTACGGGAGGCGCCGGGGGCGGTGATGCCGTCGGCCTTGAACGACCAGGCGATGCGGGGCCGGTTGCCCGAGTCGTCCACCCACGGCAGGGCCGTCAGGCCGACGAACTCGACCGCGGTGAACGGGAAGGGGGTGTCGTTCGTCGGCGGGACCGGCTGGTGCGTCGCTGCGATCTTGACCGTGATCGCCTTGTCCTTCTTGCCTGCCTCGGCGTCCGCGTCGAAGATCGGGACCGACCAGAGCGGCAGGCCGGTGTCCTTGTCGAGCTGCTGCGGACGCGATCCGTCCGGGCGGGCGGGAGCGTTGAAGTCCGTCACCGCCTCGATCGGACCGCCGAGCCACGCCCCCGCGGGGAACACGTCGGAGTGCTGGACGGGAAAGCGCTTCTGGATAGCCATGTTTCGTCTCCTTTGTAGGCGCCCGTTGGTGGGCTGACACCAGGAGACTCCGGACGAAACGGACGTTGTCACCACACCGTTGGACGGTTCGGGACGTCTCTGAGACACTCAAAACGTCCCTAAACGTCAGGTGGTCCGATGGACACGAACGAACGACTCCGCGGCGCACTCGTCAGCGCCGGCCTCACCCCTACCCAGCTCGCCGAGAGAGTGGAGGTCGACCCCCGCACCGTCGAGCGGTGGATCACGAAGGGCCGAGCCCCGCACCGCACCCACCGGCTCAAGGTGGCGGCGGTGCTCGGGAAGGACGACGTCTACCTCTGGCCCAGCACTGCCAACAGCCGCCAGGCTGTCAGTGCGGCGCAGGCGGAGTTGGTCAAGATGTATCCGAACCGCGGTGCCGTGCCGCCAGGGGAGTGGTTCGACCTTGCTCGCAACGCCAAGGAGTCCATCGACCTCCTCGCCTTCGCCGCGAGTTTCCTGCACGACGGCATGCCTGGGTTCGTGGACCTGCTCGCCGAGCGGGCAGAGGCGGGCGTGCGAGTGCGGCTGCTGTTCGGTGATCCAGACTCACCCGCGGTGGCCCAGCGCGGTGACGAGGAGGGCATCGGCAGTCTGCTCGGCAGCCGGTGTGCCCTGTCATGGGCCTACCTCAGGCCGTACCTCGATGTCCCTGGTGTCGAGGCGCGTCAGCACGGTGCGACGCTCTACAACTCGCTCTTCCGCTTTGACGACACGGTGCTCGTCAACGCACACGCCTACGGCGCCCCGGCCTCCCACTCCCCGGTGCTCCACATCCAGCGTATTCCAGGGGGCCGACTATTCACGCACTACGCAACCAGTTTCGACCGCATTTGGAATTCGGGTGAGGAAGTTCCCTGACAGGCAGGGAGGGCTCTGATTCCATTCTGCGCGATTGAGGCCCTAATCGGCCCTTGACTCACTTACCCGGCGGGGGGAGGTGATAATCTCCCCTCGCGCCAAGGCCTTCATCAACAGAGTGGCCTGCAGTAGATTCTTGTCAGCCTTTTTTAAATCCCGATAATCTACGAAGACATGGCCAGGAGATTGTTCGACATCTGGCTCCGAAGGGATTTTTGAGTCGTCGACGACCTGGGATCCAGCATCATAAACTTCAGTCACGCTGCATGACCAGACGCCGACAGAGGTGGATCGCGCATTGGCGTTATGCCAGTCCCGTGCGGCTTGTGCCGATACCTTTGAACTGAGGGAGAACGACGGCTTCCGCGCGTCGGAACTCTGTGGCCCGAAGGCGGCTGCGCCCGGCTGGCCCACGGTGTGATCGAAATTGTGCGGCGGGATCTGGCGCCAAAGCAGTTCTGACGCGGCCTTTTCCTCGTTGCGCGCCGCGTCGTTCGGCACCAGTTCCCAGTCGGCAGGCAAGTCAGGGAAGGTGAAACTCATTCGGTGGGACCCTCCGTGATGATTTGACGCGACTGCAGGTTGATCATTATCTTAAGCGCCTCATCGAGTGCCGCTGTCTGGTGCGTGAAGACGGTGGAGTCGCCTGCAGATATGTCCGTAAAGTTGAATATCGCATCTGGCGTCACTTCAATGCTTGTGAAATTGCTTGCGTTCGCCCACTCAAGAGTGACGCCACCATCTTCAACGGGAAAAACTCCCGGTCGACCTATCTCTTCCCCCTTTGCGGCTAGGAGGAGATTGTGTGCAGCATCGAGTGCGGAGAATGCAATCTCCTTGTTTTCCGGGCCGTCACCCCAGCCGGGTGGCATTTGAGCCAACTCCTGCAGTCTTGGCTGCCATGGCTCATTGGCCGCCATCAACACCTCAACTGTTTCTGTGGCCCATACCCGCCAGGGGTGGCCTTCTCGAACTGAAAGGGTACCGTGAACGCGCATGAGGGGCGCCGAGGTGCTGGTGCCGAGCGCCCCCTTCAGTGCGGCGCTCAATTCGTCATCCTTGTATCGGCCTCGAAGTTCGAGGCCATCGATCGTCACAAGTTCATAGGTCTTCTTTTCGGGTGACAGAAGAGTAAGGCGGCCGGTTATGGAACCGGCCTCTTGACTAGATTTGGGTATATCCTCTTCTTGCTCCCCGGCGTCCGAATTGGAGCGGGATGTCCACGACCTATCGGCAAAATTGGCGTCGACTACGACGGACTGATGATGATTTGCCTCAATTGTGAGTGAGTCGTGGACGTCTAGGCTGGCCCCGAAATGGTAAAAATTTTCATGTTGGGTCCATGGGGGAAGTTCGATGAGGTCTGACGCCGCTGCGGTTATATTATTTGCGCGCGCAGATATCGCCTTTAGCACCTCACTCTCACCCGACTCGATCTGCGGGTGATAGGATTCAGTTCCATAGTCGAGCACCGCTAGTGCGCTGCCGTTCTGGATGTCGACTAGGGCAAGGTCGAGGGCTGCGTTCAACTCCTCCGGTACTTCTTGCCCGGGATGCTGCTCACGCCACTCGAAGATTGTGGCATCGCGGACCAATTCGGCATACCGCTGAATCTCCACAAGTGCAGAGGCCGGGAGGCGGCCACCGTCGAAGCGATCTCCTTGCAGGCGCAGACGAACGGCGTCGCCCTCGTGTCGCTGGGGCGCGTCCCCTCCCGTAGTCACCATGCGATGCTAGCTCAGGGGCGAGGTCGTGAGCACCGCGCAGCGCCGAATCTCTCAAGATCTGGGGCAGGGCCAAGGCGTGCTGTCGCTGGGCGTGACCTAGCCTAAGCTGCATGGCTCGTATCGACTACATCGACGACCCGAACGCTCCGAAGGCGAACAGCGTCGTCCCCTCCGTGGTGGCGATCGTCCAGGACGACGCGGGGCGGCTGCTCCTCATCCACAAGACCGACAACGGCAAGTGGGCCCTCCCCGGCGGCGGGCACGACATCGGCGAATCCATCACGGACACCGTCGTACGCGAGGTCAAGGAGGAGACGGGCTACGACGTCGAGGTCGAGACCCTGACGGGTACCTACACGAACCCGAGGCACGTCATGGCCTACGACGACGGCGAGGTGCGCCAGCAGTTCTCCCTGGCGTTCAGGGCCCGTCTCATCGGGGGAGAGAAACAGACCAGCAGCGAGAGCGACCAAGTCGTGTGGCTGACCCGCGACGAGCTTGCGGAGATGGACATGCACCCGTCAATGCGCCAGCGGATCGAGGATGCGCTAACCTCCGCCCGGCCAGTCCTGAGGTAGACCGAGCGCTGCCTTGGCTCGTCGCGAGGAAGCCAGCAGCGAGGCGCGCGAGTTCTCCACCGCCTCGTGCACTGGGTGCCCGTCCTCGTAGCGCGACAGGATCTCAGCGATGCGCTTCACGTCGAGGAGCGGCTCGCCTGTCGGTGAGGTGGCTAGGTCGATCATCGTCAGAGCGTCGAGTTCGTCCACTGACGGTTGAGCGAAGCCGCCGAGGTCGTCGAGCAATCCACGTTCCTGAGCCTCGAAGCCAGCGCCTGTGTGCCAAGCCACGAGTCGGACAACGTCCCGCGGCGCGCCGTGCTCGATGAGGAATCGTGCTCCGTCGAGCGGGTGGAATCCGGTGTGCGCGATGGCCGGCCCGTAGCCGATGTCGTGAAGCCATGCTGCGATCGCGACCGTCTCGGACAGCCCGGCGGTCTCGCACAGGTCCTCCGCACGGCGGCCCACGGCTTGCAGGTGCTCCCACCGGGGGTGCAGGTCACCTACGAACTGCCGCGCCAGGTCGCGCGCGATGTCCACTGAAAGGTCCACGACCACAGTGTCTCAGGGGCCAACGGCCGGGCTCGCGGCAGCGCCGCAACCGCTGGTAGTAGCGTCCCGAATTTCGTGCCGTTCTTAACCGGTGCCAGCTCACGGTCGAGGGTGGCACAGCGGGCGGCCTCCCACTCGGCCGGGACGGTCATGACCAGCGCCTAGGGGAGAGGTCCTCACGGCTTGCTCTCGAACTGGCAACGAAGCGGCGCCACGCCCGGGACGCCTCACACGTGCGTGACTGCCGTCCTGCGTTCACCCCTATAGCCTTGCCCTTTGACCGACGGCAACGGGGGCAGGGCAGCATGGCGAACGAGCTCAACGACATCCTCGCGCGCGTCAGCGCGCTCGACTCGGCCACGGGCGAGGAGCTCCGCCGACAGATCGAGTCCCTCAGGAACAGGCGCGCCAACGGCCTCAACTTCGAGCGCCACCGCCCCGAGCAGGTCAGCCTCGTCGGCCGACCGATCAGCGTCGGCGACAAGGTGAGGTTCATCCCGCCTCGTGGCGAGAGCAAGGCCGAATCCGACGTCACGTGGATCGTCACCAAGATCACCGGCACTAAGGGCTGCAAGGTCGCGGAGCTTCTGAACCCGGCGGGCGGCGCCACCGCGGAACGTCCACTCGACGACTTGGTCTTCGTTGCCGACTTCCGTGACCCGATCTACCCCGGACTCATCAGCGCCGGCAAGGTCGCGCGCGCTGACGGCGCCCCTTTCCACACGGTCATCAACTCCGAGAACTACCACGCTCTCGAAGCGTTGCTGGTCACCCACCAGGGCAAGGTCGACGTCGTCTACATCGACCCGCCCTACGGGACCGGAGCCAAGGACTGGAAGTACAACGACGCATGGGTCGACGGCACCGACGCCTACCGGCACAGCAAGTGGTTGAGCTTCATGGAGCGCCGGCTGAAGCTGGCCAAGAAGTTGCTGCGCGATACCGGCGTGATCATCGTGGCCATAGGTGATGACCAGCACCACCGCCTACGGATGCTTCTCGACCAGACCTTCGGCGAGCAGAACTTCATCTCCGACGTGGTCTGGCAGGGCAGCGGCAAGAATGACGCCCGCTTCACGGCCGGCGGCGTGGACTACATGCTCATCTACGGCCTCAACGTCGCCCTGATGGCGGACAAGGACATCCGGTGGTCGGAGACCAAGGGCGGCGTGGAACTGCTCCGCGGACTCGCTGCCCAGGCCTGGGTCGAGTCGGGACACGACGCCGCCCAAGCGACGAAGTTGTTCCGGAAGCTTGTCCGCCCCCATCGTTCCGAACTCGAACCCGCCGTCTACCGCTACGACCAGATCGACGAGCAGGGTCGCGTGTTCCAAGCCGATAACCTGACGTCTCCCAACCCCAGGGAGAACCTGAGCTACCCTCTGACGCACCCCGTCACGGGCAAGCCCATTCCCTTCCCCGATAAGGGTTGGCGATACTCGCGAGAGACGATGGACCGACTCATTGCTGAGGGCCGAGTCCTCTTCGGGCCTGACGAGACCACGCGGCCGAGGTTCAAGCGGATGCTCGACGACATGGAGTCTCGTGTCCCCTACGAGACCTTTACGCAGAGCCGGATGCCCGCATCCAACTACCTCAAGAAGATCCTCGGTGACAAGCGGTTCCCGTTCCCGAAGGACCACACCGTCCTTATGCGATGGCTGAGGTTGGTCGCTAGCGACAACGCCGTGGTCCTGGACTTCTTCGGTGGATCGGGGTCGACGATGGAAGCCGTCATGCGCCTCAACGCAGAGGACGCCGGCACGCGTCAGTGCATCCTTGTGACCAACAACGAGCTCAGTGCCGCCGAAGAGGCGAAGCTGCGTCGAGGCGGCCACCGTCCCGGAGACAGTGAGTGGGAGTCGCTCGGCGTCTACGAACACGTGACACGACCCAGGATCGAGACAGTGGCGACGGGCGTCCGGCCCGACGGGTCGGTCTTCGACACCGACGGCCTCCCCACCAACGTCGAGTTCTTCACGCTGACCTACCTCAACCCCAAGCTGGTGGAACTAGACCTCGCCTTCAAGTCGATCGCGCCCCACCTCTGGATGCGCGCAGGCAGCCAGGGCCGACGCATCGACGAGAGGTCGGACACGTTCGACGTCGCCGACACCTACGCAGTCCTGTTCAACGTCGACGCAAGCGGCCCGTTCCTCAAGGCCGTCGACCAGGCCGCCGGCCTCCGCACCGTCTTCGTCGTGACCAACGACGAGCCTCAGTTCCAGGCCATCGCCTCCCAACTTCCCGAGGGTCTCGAGGCGGTACGCCTCTACGAGTCCTACCTGCGCACGTTCGAGATCAACAGTGAGAGGGCCTGACATGCAGACTCCCCTGAAGGGCTACCAGCGTGAGGCCGTCAAAGACATCCTCAAGCTGCTGTCCCGCTCCAAGAGCGACTGGCGCCAGCACCAGGAGCATTCGGCCTTCGCGTTGTCCGCGCCCACCTCCAGCGGTAAGACAGTCATGGCCGCCGCCGCCATCGAAGCCACCCTGCACGGCTCCGACGAGTTCGGCGTCGAGGCCGACCCGACCGCAGTTTTTTTGTGGGTCAGCAAGGACCCCGCGCTCAACGAGCAGACGAAGGCGCGCTTCCGACAGCACGCCGACCGGATTCCGCTCAGCACCCTCGTCACGCTCGACAAGGACTACGCCGAGGACTCGCTCCAGACCGGCCACGTGTACTTCATCAACCCGCAGAAGCTTGCGGTCTCCGCTGGCTTCGTGAAGTATACCGACAGCCGCAACGTCACCTTCTGGGACATCCTCGCCAACACGATCAAGGACCCCGGCAAGACGCTCTACATGGTCCTCGACGAGGCGCACGAGGGCATGCGCCCCACCTCGTCAACGGATCAGACCATCGTCATGCGCATCATCAACGGCAACGGCAACGGCGCACCCGCCATGCCGGTCGTGTGGGGCATCTCGGCCACGCTGGACCGCTTCACGAAGGCCATGGAGACCGCGAAGTCACGCACCAAGCGCGCTGACGTCGAGGTAGACCCCGTCGACGTGCAGGCCTCCGGCCTCATCAAGACCGGCATTCACCTCGATATCCCCGACGAGGTCGGCGAGTTCAGCACCACCCTCATCCGCGACGCCACGCAGGACTTCGTCGACGTCTGCCGCCGCTGGGACGACTACACGGCCTCCCAGGGGATCGACGAACCCGTCGTGCCGCTCATGGTCGTGCAGATCCCCAACAAGGACAAGGGCGAGAGCGGCACCGAGAAGGGCCGGCGCGAGGAGGAGGCGCTGATCCTCCACGTACTCAACACGATCCGCCAGGACTGGCCAGACCTGCCCGACGACGGCGTCGCGCACGTGCTCGGCGAGGACCACGGCGCGTTCCAGGTCGGGCCCTATGTCATCCCGCGCGTCCAGCCCCAGGACGTGCAGGCACGCACCCACATCCGCGTGCTCATCGCCAAGGACGCCATCTCGACCGGATGGGACTGCCCGCGGGCCGAGGTCCTGCTCTCGCTGCGCCCCGGCCAGGACCCCACCTACGTCACCCAGCTCATCGGGCGCATGGTGCGCACGCCGCTCGCGCAGACCACGAGCGTGGACCGCCTCAACAGCGCGGCCTGCTACCTGCCGAAGTTCGACCTCAACACCACACGCGCCGTCGTCGACGAGCTTCTCGGCAAGTCCAAGAAGAGCGCCGGCAAGGGCTCGTCCACCGAGCTCGTGACCAAGGTCCTGCTCAAGCCGGTGACGCTAGTGCCGAACCCGACGATTCCGGCCGACGTGCTCGACCTCATCCAGTCCCTGCCGTCCTACGCGCGGCCGTCGGCCGTCGCCCGGCCCATCAAGCGTCTACTCAAGGCCGCCCAGGCCTTCGGCCAGGATGAGCTCGTGTCCGAGCCCGACAAGCAGGCGCACGAAACGCTCTACGGCGTCCTCGACGGCATCGCGGCCGACTACGCCGACCAGCTTGACGAGAAGGCCAACGACATCCTCACCGCTGACATCCGCCGTATCCGCGCCACCTTCGCCGACGGCGACATCAGCGAGGAGAAGACGCAGCGCGCGGCCGACACCGACACCGTCGACGACGCCCTGCGCCACATGCGCCGCGTCCTGACCACGTCGCTGGTCACCGGCTACCTGCGCCGCGACGTCCAGTCGGCCGTCGAGGAGGCGGAGGCGCAGGGCGGCAGCATTCTCGACGTTGACGTCAACGCCGTCCGCGCCCGTGTGGCTGCCATCGGCATGATCGAGACCGAGGGCGGAGTGCAGTCTGCCGTCGAGGAGGCGGCAGAGTCGCTCACGCGCATGTGGCTCGCGACGAACGCCGGCAGGATGGCAGGGCTGTCCGACGCCCGCCGCTCGGTCTACGAGGAAGTCCGCGGCATGGCTCGCGAGCCCGAGCTCGCTCCCATCGAGATCCAGACCGACGAGCAGGTCGACACCGTCAACGAGGACCTCGTTAAGCTGCCCACGGCCAGGCGCCACGTCGTCTCCGACGCGAACGGCGACTTCCCGCTCGACGCCAAGCTCAACCGCTGGGAGCGGGCGGTCATCGAGCACGAGCTCAACAAGGACGCCACTGTCGGCTGGTACCGCAACCCGTCCGTTGCCGGCCGGCACAGCTTGCGCGTGCCCTACCAGGCGGGCGAGGCCTGGAAGTCCGTGCAGCCTGACCTGCTCTTCGTCGCCGAGGCCACCGACGGGACGCTCCGGCCCTCGATCGTCGACCCCCACGGTGCCCACCTCGGCGACGCGCTGCCCAAACTCAAGGCACTGGCCGCGTATGCCGACGAGCACGGCGACTCCTTCGAGCGCATCGTGGCCGTCGGCGCCGAGAAGGACTCGTACCTGGTCGGCATCGACCTGCTCGACCCGAAGGTGCGGGCAGCCGTCTATGGCTCGCAGGGCGACAAGACGAGCGTAGAGGCACTGTTCGACAAGCACGGCAGGCGCTACGCGCCCATTACTCCACCATGATGCCGCCTCGACGTATCCCGGACGCGAGATTGACCGCCGTGCATCGCCAGTGGGAGGACGCGGAAGCTCTTTGCCCTCGGTGAGGAGTTTCTGTACTGGTTCAAGGCGCGCCTTCGGCGCGCGGGGGCCAGTCCGTCGAGGGGCCGGCGCTGCGCGTGCGGCCTGGCGGCCGTTCACGCGCCGGCCCCTCGACTCCCCGGCCCCAGGCATGAAGAAGGGGCGCCCCCGGATACAGTCCAGGGGCGCCCTTCACTCGGCGTCACTTGCTCTTGCGCGACTTGCCAGCGTCGCTCCGCTTAGCGCGCCAACTGCCGTCCTTGTTGCGAGACCGCGGCTGCTTTCCGCCGCCCTCGTCGGGCACGTACGGGCCTCCGCCCGCGCGACGGTCTGCCATGTCTGTCACCTCCCCTCTGTCGTCTGCGCACAGGCTAGGAGTCACCACCGACAGATCCTGCATGCCGTGTCCCCGGGCTTCGCAGCCCGGACCCGCGAGCCGACGCGATCCGCCAAAGTTCTCACTGCATCGCGCCCCCTCGTGACGAAGGCGGATCACGCCGGACCGAGACGCCCCCCGGCCCAGGCGTCGCGTCACCTCTTTCGTCACTCTTTTCGTACCGAAGCCACCGTGACTCGTCAGAGCGGCCCGCGGGTCCGCCGGCGCATCTGTGCAGGTCGAGGGGGGCGAAAACGACCCGACCGAACTCCACCGAAGGATGCTGAACAGAGACAGGTGGTTGAGGGTTCGAGTCCCTTCTCCAGCTCCGTAGGCGCAGGTCAGGTGCCTGTGGGCCGGTCGCTGAGGGGGAATCCGGCTCCCGCGGTTTCGACCGTGAGGGCTAGGCCTGGGTTCCGGGGGCGTCCAGGGATCCGACTTCTCGGCGAGGTCTTGCCATCCTTGGATGAGCGAGAGCGCATCCTGAACGGCCGTGACGCCGCGACGTGCAGGACGCAAAGACTTCCGGAGAGCCCTACTTAGCTGCTCAGTCGTCGCCAGGCTTCCAAGGAAGTTCGCCAGCTGCGCACCGACACTCGGCATGTCACCTATGGAGCCGCTGATCATGACGGGACTCGTTCTGGTCGGAGACGGGCGAACGACGAGGCCTACGTGGCCATCGCTGCGCGCTCACCACGTAACTGATGCCTCGGTCAGGGGTCTGCCTCACCAGCCCCGGCGTCCTGCGCGTGAGGCATCGCGGTCCAAGGCGGTCAGGACGTCCTGCGCGCGCCACGTGCGGTTGCGGGTCTTGTGATCGGTGTGGCTCTGGAGGATGCCGCGCTCGACGAGGGCATCGATGTGGCGGTGCTCGTTGTTGCGCACGCCGAGGAGGCCACCCGCCATGGGGGCGGAGATCACCGGGTGCTGCAACAGGCCGTCGGCAAAGCCGACGTGCCAGTGCATCGGAGCGCAGGCCGGCGAGACGTGCCTCCCAGGTCGCGCGGATCTCGGTCAGCTCGGCGACCAGATCCCTGCCGTGCGCGACGCCGAGGAGAGTGGCCCGGGCCACGCCGGACACGATCGGGTCGATGTCGCCGGCACGGTAGGCCGTCAGGGCCGTGAAGTAGCGGCGGTGTCGGTGAGCAGGCCGGCACTGATAGGCACCGATATCTGGTGCGTCAGTCCCTTCGCGCGCAGCATCGCGTGCATCAGCGCGCGACCCACGCGGCCGTTGCCGTCGCTGAAGGGGTGGATGGTCTCGAACTGCGCGTGCGCGACGGCGACCTGGGGGATGACGTGCAGGTCGAGACGTCGGGAGAACTCGAGCAGGTCCGAGACGGGAGGCGGGACCCGGGGCGCCACCGGCGGCACGAAGTCGGACTGGTGGGGAGCGCCGGGGCCGAGGGACGGCGGGCCGCCGACCCACACCTGGTCGGTGCGGAAGGACCCGGCGATGTCAGGATCGCTGCGCCGCATCAGGGCGTGATGCATCTGCAGGATGGCGTCCGCGTCCAGGTGATCGGCCAGGTCCAGGGCGGCCTGCATGGCGTGCACGTTGTCGACGATCATCTCGGCATGCTCTGTCCCCGACCCATTGACCTCGGCCTCGGCGATCCTTCGTGCGGAGGCCGTCAGCTGCTCGATCGGCGAGCTGGCGGCCGATTCCGACCGGAGCAGGACGGCGGCAAAGGGGGCGATCTCGGAGCCGAGCAGGGCGTCGAAGGCGGCGAGGGCTGCGGCTGCCTCTCGGCCTCCGCGGCGACCGCTGACGAGACCGCGAGGGGTAGGCGAGCGATCTGGGGGGCGACCGCGGCGCGGTAGGGCTGACCGACGAATCGGGATTCGAGCCGAGGCATCCCGGACCGGGGGCTTGTGTCCCACAGAACGCTGTCATGCTCCACCGCGGGCCAGCTGCCTCGAGCCCTTTCCGGGGATGCCACGAGCCGACGTCAGCATCACTTAAGGATTAAGTGATGCTAACGGCCGATGGGAGGTTCGCTTACGCCTGCCTCACATGCACGGCGGTCACTGGGCGGTCTGGTACGCGTTGAGGTACGAGTCCTCGCCGCGGCGCTGCATGGCGAGCAGCTCGGCATACACGCCACCGGAGGTGGACAGCTGGGCAGGCGAGCCGATCTCGTCGACCCGACCGTCCTTGATCGTCACGATCCGGTCGACGCCGGCGATGGTGGACAGGCGGTGAGCGATGATCAGCGAGGTGCGGCCCGCCATGAGCTGCACGAGGCCCTCCTGCACGGCGCGCTCCGAGCGGGTGTCGAGGGCGCTGGTGGCCTCGTCGAGGACCAGCACGGAGGCGTCCTTGAGCATGGCGCGGGCCACCGAGATGCGCTGCTTCTGACCGCCGGAGAGCTTGAGGCCGCGCTCGCCGATCATGGCGTCGAACTCGCCCTCCAGCCCGCCGATGAAGCCGCTGGCGTTGGCGCGCTCGGCGGCCAGGGCGACCTCGTCCGCGTTGGCGGTGGGGTGGCCGTAGCGGATGTTCTCGCCGACGGTGTCGGAGAACAGCGAAGGGTCCTGAAAGACGAGGGAGATGCGGCGACGCAGCTCGTCGTGGGGGAGCGTGGTGATGTCCACGCCGTCGAGGCGGATGTGGCCGCCCCGCAGCGGATAGAGGCCGAGGAGCAGGTTGACCAGGGTGGTCTTGCCGCCGCCGGACTCGCTGACCAGGGCCACACGCTCGCCGGGCCGTATGTCGAACGTGACGTCCCGCAGCACGTCCGGACCGTCGCCGTAGCCGAACCGCACGTCCTCGAACTCGAGGACGGCGTCGCCCTCGGCGCGGGCGGGCAGCGCCGGCATCTCGCGCACGTGCTCGACCTCGGTCGCCGCCATGACCTTGAAGTAGTCGCGCGACCCGGCCACCGCACGCTGCGAGGCGTCCAGCACCCAGCTCATCATCTCGACCGGCATGCGGGCCATGGCGATCAGCTGGATCAGCAGCACCATCTGGCCGACGGAGAAGCCGCCGCCGAGGGTCCGCCAGAAGATCAGGAGGTACATGGCCGCGAAAGCCAGGTTGAGCACGCCGCGACGGATGATGTCCATCGTGTGCCAGTGCCGCGACTGCTCCTTGGTCGTGCTGTCGGTCCGCATGAAGTGGTCCGTGAACGTGTCGAGCTCGTGCCGCTCGCGGGTGAACGACCGCACCACGCGGATCTGCCCCACGACCTCGGCGAAGCGGCCACCGGCCGTGTCGACGTGGTGGTTCTTGTCGGCCTCGAGCCGCTGCCACTTGCGCGACGTGAGCCCCGTGAGCCAGACATAGGTCGGGAAGACGACGGCCAGCAGCACCGCCAGCGGCCAGTAGTAGACGGCGCTGATCACCAGCACCGCCGCCGTCTGGATCAGCATGGTGAAGAAGGTGTTGGCCAGGGACTTCGCGAAGGTGGAGACCTCGGTGATCGAGCGGTTGAGCCGCGACACGATCGTCCCGGTCATCTCGTCGTCGAACCAGCTCTGCGGCAGGCGCAGCAGCTTGTCGAGGTAGCGCGTCGACAGGATCGCGCGGATCCGGTTGCTGAGGACGTCGCCGGTGTAGCCGCCCAGGTTGGACACGACGGTGCTGACCAGCTCGGCCGCGAGGATCGCGAGCGTGAGGATCGCCAGCGTCGGGAAGACGGAGGTCCCCCGTCCGTCCTGGACCGCGTCGACGATCGTGTCGGTGGCCCGGCCGACGAGGAAGGGCGTCGCCAGGCCGGCGCTCGCCGTGACGATGGCGCAGGCCGCGACGCCCAGGTAGTAGGGGCGCAGCTCGGAGGTGAAGCGGATGATGTGGCCCAGCGTGGCGAAGATGCCCTGCTCTGACGGCCCCTCGGGGGCCGCGCCGCTGCTGGGGGTGGCGCGCGTGGCGGCCGTGGCGCTGGTGCTCAAGGGGGACTCCTCGGTGGCGGTGCTCATGCGTCCACGAGACGACATCAAGCGGACATGAGGTCAACACCGAGGGTGGTCAGACTCTTCCCAGGGACCCTCAGCAGAGGTCGAGCAGTGCCTCGGCATAGGCGCACTCGAGGTCGTCGTTCGTCGTATGCCGCTCCCGCTGCCCGTCGTTGGTGACGACACGCCATACGGCCGCTGTCTCGTGATGCACCGACCGCAGCCGGTCACCCAGCAGCTCGCGCAGCTGGTCCTCGCGCGGCAGCCAGACCGTCTGGTCGAGCCCGACCGAGTCCAGCGCCCACTCGGTCGTCCCGTTGAAGCCGAGCACGGACTGGTCGGCGTAGTGGTGCAGCTCGATCGTGAGGTCGCTGATCCAGTAGGTCTGGTCGGTGAGGGTGTCCACGTCGATCGCGAACCGGTCGCCCGGCTGCGGCTCCCACAGCACGCCCGCGGCGGCGAGGCGGCGGGCCAGGTCCAGCGTCAGCATCTGTCCATCCTGCATCACGACGCGCGCGGGCGTCGGACGAGTGCGAGGCTCGGGGAATGGAGCTCCACGAATTTCTGGACCACTGCAACAGCGGCGCCGTGATCGAGGGCGGTTCGGAGGCGCACCGGTTCATGCACGCGGCGTCCCAGGAGGCGTTGCGGACGCTGGCGAGGCTGAACGGTTCCTACCGCACCCCCGAGGAGGTGCGGGCCCTGATGAGCGAGCTGACCGGGCGGCCGGTGCCGGAGTCGCTGGCGGTGTTCCCGCCGTTCTACAGCGAGTTCGGCAAGAACCTGCACCTCGGCGAGGACGTGTTCATCAACATCGGCTGCCGCTTCCAGGACGCCGGGGGCATCACCATCGGGGACGGCTCGCTGATCGGGCACGGCAGCACGCTGACGACGCTCGACCACGGCGTCGACCCGGACCGGCGCGCCGACATGATCCCCGCGCCGATCGTGATCGGCCGCAAGGTCTGGCTGGGCGCCTCGGTCACCGTCGTGCCGGGCGTGACCATCGGGGATGGCGCGATCGTCGGCGCCGGCGCCGTGGTGACCAAGGACGTGCCCGCCAACGCGATCGTCGCCGGCGTCCCGGCCCGGGTGATCCGCATGACCGGCTTCGAGGCGTCCTAGCACCCGGCGGACAGCAAGAACGGTCGGGTGCGGGCGGCCCGGTGGCGCGCAGACTGAGGACATGTCGGAGCCCGGACGAGATCGCCTGCGCGAGCTGCTCGGCGCCGTGCTCGACGAGGACCACCGCACGCTCGACGACATGTCAGTTGGGGCCTTTTCCTCGCCCTTTCACTTCAGCCGTGAGCTGGTCCGGGGGGCGGGTGAACCTCCCGTGACGATGCGGCGTCGGGTGCTGCTGGAACGGGCGGCGTGGTCGCTCGCCCGCGGAGCCACGGTGACCGACGCCGCGTTCGGCGCGGGGTACGAGTCCGTGGAGGGGTTCGCCCGGGCGTTCGCGCGCGCCTACGGCCACCCGCCGAGCGCCGCCGTCGACCGAGGCGGGAGCCACTGGCTGCCGTCCCCCAACGGGATCCACTTCCATCCGCCGACCTCGCTGTGGGTCGACAGCGGTGAGGCATCCTCGGCGCGGCCGGTCGGCGCGGGCCCGACGGAGCTCATGGTGCACCACGACGTGGACGACATACGGACCCTGCTGGCGCTGGCGGCCACCCTGCCCGAGGGGGAGCTGCGCGCAGTCCGGGTCGGGGGCAGTGCGCCGCTGACCTGGGACGGGCCCGACGAGTCGGTCGGTCAGGTGCTGACCCACCTGGTCCAGACCAAGGAGGTGTGGCTGGCTGCCGTCGACGGCCACGAGCTGCCGGACCTCTCGGCGGACGCGCCGCTCGAGTCGCTCGCCCAGCGCCACGAGGCCGTGGCGGGTCGCTGGCTGGCCATGGTGCGCGACACCGACCGCCGTGGCGCCTGGGCCGACCGCATCGTCGACGCGCTGTGCGAGCCGCCGGAGAGCTTCGTCCTCGGCGGGATCGTCGCGCACGTCCTGACCTACTCCGCGCACCGGCGTCAGCTGGCCCGGCTGATGCTGCGCGACGCCGGCCTCACCATCGACGAGGGCGACCCGATCACCTGGCTCCACCGACGCTCCGGAGGTATCTGATGACCCGCACGATCTTCTACACCGCCACGACGCTCGACGGCTACCTCGCCGACGAGAACGACTCTCTCGACTGGCTGTTCGTCCAGGACATCGATCACGCCGGCCCCAACAGCCATGACGCGTTCATGGCCGGCGTCGGCGCGCTCGTCATGGGGCGGACGACCTACGAGTGGCTGCGGCGCCACCTCGAGACGGCGGGGGAGCAGTGGCCGTATGCCGTGCCCGCCTGGGTGCTCAGCCACGCCGAGCTGCCCGGCATCGACGGCGCCGACCTGCGCTGGGCACGGGGCGACGTCAGGGAGGTGCACGCCGCACTCGTCGAGGCCGCCGGCGGCAAGGACGTGTGGGTGGTCGGGGGCGGCGACCTGGCGGCGCAGTTCGCCGACGCCGGGCTGCTCGACCAGCTCGTCGTGTCGATCGCCGGCGTGACCCTGGGCTCCGGGCGGCCTTTGTTCCCACGGCGATTCGCGCTGGAGCTCACCGAGGTGACCCGCAACCGGTCCTTCGTCTGCGCCACGTATGACGTGAAGGGCCCGCTGACCTAGCCCGTCCATCCGCCTGGCCCGCCCCACGCCTGCGCGGCGAGCCCGATGCGCTCGGTGACGGGCGGCGGCGTGCACAACTGCTGCAGATAGCGGCAACCCGCCGAGACCGATCGTTGCGGCACAACGGAATTCGCGGGCGGCGCGTCCCGATGTGCAGCAGTTGTGCACGCTACCCAACCACGGGGAGCCTCGCCACGCCCGTCGCGACCCAGATCCGGGCCGGCGACGACGGAGGCCTAGGGTGGCCGCATGACCGAGGACTGGCGGCGGGACCGCATCGGCGCTGCGCTCGCCGGGGCCAACCCCACCGTCATCGCCCGCCTCCAAGAGAGCTTCGCCGCGATCGGGGACGCCCAGTTCCTCCCCGGCTACTGCGTCCTGCTCGTCGACGACCCGACCATCGGTCAGCTCACGGACCTGCCACGGCCACGACGGCTGCGGTTCCTCGACTCGATGGACCGGCTGGGAGAGGCCGTCTCGGCAGCGTGCCGGGAGCACGACTCCTCCTTTCGCCGCCTCAACTACGAGATCCTCGGCAACACCGACGGATTCCTGCACGCACACGTGTTCGCGCGCTATGAGTGGGAGGACGCCGCTCACGTCGGGCTGCCGGTATGGCGCTACGACCCGGACTCGTTCTATGGCGAGACGACAGCGTTGGGCCCTGCCCACGACCCGCTCCGTCGCTCCATCCGGCGTCACCTCGACGAGCAGCGCCACGAGGACGTGCGCCTGGACGGGTAGCGCCTGGCCGGGGGCAGTGGCGTGCACAACTGCTGCAGATGACGGCACCCCACCGAGCCCGCGCGTTGGGGCACAACGGAATTCGTTGGCGGCGCGTCTCGTTGTGCAGCAGTTGTGCACGCGCGGAGGCAGTGGGGTGGTCCGCGCGCGGACTAGCTGACGCGCGGGTCGAGACCGTACTGCTCGGGGACGCCGAGGTGCTCGCGCAGCGTGGTGCCTTCGTACTCGGTGTGGAACAGGCCGCGCTCCTGCAGGATCGGGACGACCTCGTCGACGAAGGTATCGATCCCATCCTCGTAGGCGTCGATCGAGATCCAGAAGCCGTCGGCCGCGCCTGCCTCGAACCACTCCTGCAGGTGATCGGCCGTCACGGAGGCCGGGCCAACCGGCGTGGGGTGGTAGTCGATGACACCGTGGGCGAGGATCTCGCGGATCGTCCACCCCTCGCGCGCCACCTCCAGCGCGCGCGGGGAGCGGGGGTCGAACGGGCTGGGACGAGCGGCGGACAGCTGCTCGGCCGTGAGCGGCTCGTCGATCTGAGAGACGCTCAGCGGGGTGCCCAGCATGGAGCCGAGGTAGGGCACCCGCGTCGGCAGGAGGAACTCGCCGATGCGCAGGCGCCGGTCCACGGCCTCGCGCACGGTGGGGGCGATCGCGGGCATGACGCCGGCGAAGTACTTCACCTCGTCGGGGTCCCGACCCGCCTGCTCGGCGGCGTCGCGGGCGGCCTGGCGCTGGGCGCGGGCATCCTCGATCGTGTAGGCGGCCCCCACGACCCCGCTGGCATAGCGGCCCGCGATGCCGAGGCCGTACTCGCCACCGCCTGCGGAGAAGATGACGGGCTGGCCCTGCTCGGACGGCGGGATCGGCAGCGGGCCCCGCGAGGCGACATACTGCCCCTGCAGGTTGATCGGCGTGATCTGGTCCGGGTCGGCGAAGAGCCCCTGCTCCACGTCCTTGAGCCAGGCGTCCTTGCCCCAGCTGCCCCACAGGGCCTGCACGATCTGGATGGTCTCGTGGGCCCGCTGGTAGCGCTCCGGCCGCGGCGCGATCTCGGCGCCGTAGTTGGCGGCCACGGTGGCGTCGCTGGTGGTGACGGCGTTCCAGCCGATTCGGCCATGGCTCATGACGTCGAGGGTCTTGAACTGGCGCGCCAGGGTGTACGGCTCGCTGAAGGTCGTGGATCCCGTGGACACGAACCCGATGCGCTCGGTGGCGCGGGCGGCGGCGGCGATCGTCAGCAGGGGGTCGAGGGTCAGCATCGGCGCCTCGTGGGTGAGGTCGCTGGTGAGGCCCGCGAAGTCGGGGAGGAAGAAGAACTGCACCTTGCCGCGCTCGGCGGCCTGGGCGTAGCGCACCTGCGCGTCGAAGCTCGTGTAGTTGCTCGGGTCGACGCCCGGCGCGCGCCAGGCCATCGCCTGGGAGCCGTAGGCGTTGCCGAGCTGCAGGCCGAGGATCATCTGACGGTCACTCATGGGGTTCCTTCTGGCGTTCTCGGGGGGTCAGGCGGCGAGCCGGCGCAGGGTGCTGCCGTGGAAGACGAGCGGTGACTGATGGGCGTCGCGGTGCAGGTCGAGGACCCGCAGGAGCGTGACGACGTGGTCGCCGGCGTCGATCTCGGCGTGCCGCGCGACGGTGAAGGTCGCCATGGCGCCGGCCATCAGGACGCTGCCGTCAGCGCCGGTGTGGGTCGCGATGCCGTCGAACCGGGAGTCGGCCGGGCGGCTCAGCGGCCGGACGAGCGACTCGTCCCCGTCGCCGAGGACGCTGATGCCCCAGCGGTCGGCCTGCCGCAGGACCGGCCAGGTGGTCGAGGTGCGCGCGAAGGCCAGTGACACGAGCGGCGGGTCGAGCGACACCGAGCTGAACGAGCTGGCCAGCAGCCCGACCGTCCGCCCCTGGACCTGCGCGGCCACGACGGCGATGCCGGTGGGGAACGCGGACAGGGCGTGCCGCATGGCGTCCGGGGTGGGGGAGGCGGTGGCGTCGCGGAGCGGATTGGTATTCATGGGCTTCCTAGGCGAGAATGAGGAGAAGGTCTCCGTTTCACCGTCCACGATACGGAGAGCATCTCCGCTACGCAAACCCAGAGGGATCCAGAGCCATGACGACACCCGCAGCCAGCAGGCCCACGCGCACCGACGCGCAGCGGAACCGGGCGCACATCATCGCGGTCGCCGAGGAGGGGTTCGCGGACCTGGGGGTCGAGGTGTCGATGGACGCCATCGCCAAGCGCGCCGGGGTCGGCGCGGGCACCCTCTATCGCCACTTCCCGAGCCGCGAGGCGCTGGTCGCCGCGGTCATGGAGGCGCGCAGCCCGGACCTCGAGCGCGAGCGGGTCGCCATCGAGGACGGCGAGTCGGACTCCCGGGTGGCACTGGAGCGGTGGCTCGACGCGGTCAGTGCCTTCATGCGGGCGTATGACGGACTGCCCGACCCGCTCCGATCGGCGCTGCGCGAGCAGGGATCCCCCCTCGCGCCGACCTGCCAGGACGTGATCGCCACCACCGACCGCTTCCTGGCGGCGGCGCAGCGAGACGGCCACGCGCGCAAGGGGATCCGTGGTCGGGACCTCTATCTCGGGACGCTGGCCGTCGTGTGGGCGGCGGGCACGGAGTCTGCGGACGGGTCCGTCGAGCAGGGGTTGCGAGAGATGCTGCGCTCCGGCTGGGCCCTCAACGGTGAGGGCGCCGCACCCGCCTCCTGACAGTTGGCTCAGTCGCCGGCGACCTGCACGACCTCGCCGCCCGTGACGCGGACGAGCTCGTCGAAGGTGATGGGGAACAACGTGTCCGGCGTCCCGCCCGCGGCCCACAGCTGCTCGTGCTGCCGCAGCGCCTCGTCGACGACGGTGCGCAGGGGAGCGGGGTGCCCGACCGGGGCGACGCCACCGATGGCCTGCCCGGTGGCGTAGCGCACCTCGTCGGCGGACGCCATGTGCACCTCGACGACGCCGAGCGCGCGCTCGAGCACCTCGAAGTCGACCCGGTGCGCGCCGCTGGTCATCGCCAGGATGGGCGCGCCGTCGGCCATGATCACCAGCGAGTTGGCGATGGCGCCGACCTCGCAGCCCATCGCCTCCGCTGCGTCCTTGGCCGTGCGGGCGGGCTCGTCCAGCACCCGCACGCGGCCCTCGGCACCGGCCTCGTCCAGTGCGGCCTGCACGTCCTGGGCGCGGCGCGGGAGGTCGGAGGAGGAGGTGGCGTCGGGCGCAGTCGTCATACGGCCCAGCCCATCACGACCAGTCGTGTGCCGCCAACCGCCGCCCACCCCTCGGCCGGCGCGATGGCGGGCCGGGCTCAGAAGACGCGGGTGATCTCTGCCAGGGCGCGGGCCATCCGGTCGCTGTCGCGGGCGCTGGAGTAGAGGCCGGGCGTGACCCGCACGACCTCACCCCTCGCCACGCCCCCGCGGCGCACCGTGAAGATGTGGTGCCGCTCCATGAGCCACGCTGTCATGGCCGTGGTGTCGGCCTTGGTGACGCGCCCCTGGACCCGGAACGACGTGAGCGCGGAGTACATGCGGGGGTCGTCGGGGGTCAGGATCTGCAGCCGCGGCACGTCGCGGACCTGGCGCACCCACCGGTCACGCAGGTACTGCAGGCGCGCGTGCTTGTTGGCGACCCCGATGGACTCGTGCAGGTCCAGCGCGACCTGGAGGGAGAGCAGGTTGGCGCTGTTGGACGTGCCCGTGTGCACCCGCGAGCGGATGTCCGTGGCGGGGTAGTCCTGGTCGCCGTGGTCACGGTCGATGTCGGCCAGCCGGTCCTTGCGGATGTACATGAACCCGATGCCGAGCGGCGCGCTGATCCACTTGTGCAGGTTGTAGCCCACGAACGCGGCCCCGAGATCCTTGGCGGTGAAGGGGATCTGGCCCCACGAGTGGGCGGCGTCCACGATCACGTCCACGCCCCGCGCCGCCGCCATGGCGACGATCTCCCGCACCGGCATCACGAGGCCGGTGCGGTGCGAGAGGTGCGTGAGGAGGAGCAGCCTGGCCCTGGGGTTGACCTTGAGGAAGGACTCGTAGTACGCGAGCACCGAGGCGTGCGTGGCGGGCTCGGGGATGACGCCCTTGACGACGGTGACGCCGCGTCGGTCCTTGAGCCAGTCCATGGCGTACTGCATCGAGTCGTAGTCCAGGTCGACGTACAGCACCTGGTCGCCCGGGCGGAGCTTGTTGTAGCCACCGATCAGGTTCTGCAGCGCCTCGGTGGCGCCACGGGTGAGCGCGATCTCCTCGACCGAGACGCCCAGCAGCCGGGCGACGCGCTCGCGGGCCGCCTGCTCCTTGGCGGGGTAGGCCGTGCGCATGAAGTAGGAGCTGTCGCGGGCCAGCACGTCGATGTGGTGCTTGTACTCCTCCACGACGCGTCGTGGGGTGGTGCCGAAGTAGCCGTTCTCGTAGTTGACGTAGTCGCGGGGCAGGTCGTACTCGGCGCGGACCCTCGCCCAGAACCGCTCGTCCCGGGCCAGCCGGGCTGCGGGCACGTCGGGCGCCTTGGGCATGGGACGGGGGCGACCCGGCCCTGACGAGGCCTGGGCCTGCAGGGGAGAGGCCAGGACGGCGGCACCCCCGATGGCGCTTGCCCCCGCTCCGGCCAGGACGTGGCGGCGGTCGATGTCCATGTCGATGTCCTTCCAGCACAAGGGCGCCGGCGCTCCAGCGCGCACGCGACCAGCCCACTCCCACCAGGTGGCCGGGCCGTGGCCGATGCGTGACGTCGACGTGTCGAGGCGGACAACCGATCGAGCCGTATGGCGGCGACCGCCCGGCAGCAGGCGGGCGGCACGCGTCGGAATGATCCGGACCATCTCTCCGTTTGCTCGGACGACACCCGACAACCACGAGAGGTCTCTCATGAACATCGGCATCATCGGCGCGGGCAACATCGGCGGCGTCCTGGCCCGCCGCCTGCCGACCAAGGGTCACCAGGTCAAGATCGCGAACTCGCGCGGCCCCGAGACGCTGGACGCGGAGGTCACGTCGACCGGCGCCCATGGCGTGACGGCGGAGGAGGCGGCGACGGACGTCGACGTCCTCATCCTCTCCATCCCGCTGAGCCGCATCCCGGACCTGGCCCCGGTCGTCGGCACCCTGCCCGCCGAGACCGTGGTGATCGACACCGGCAACTACTACCCAGCCCGCGACGGAGCGATCGAGGCCCTCGACGGCGGTCAGGTCGAGAGCGAGTGGGTGTCCGAGCAGCTGGGGCGCCCCGTCCTCAAGGCGTGGAACGCCATCCTCGCCCAGCGCCTCGTCGACGGAGACCGCGAGGCGGGGGACCCCGAGCGGACCGCGATCCCGGTCGCGGGTGACGGTGAGGACGCCAAGAGCGTCGCGCTTGGCCTGGTGGAGGACAGCGGCTTCGACGCGGTCGACGCGGGCTCCCTCGCCGAGTCCTGGCGCCAGCAGCCGGGATCGCCCGTCTACTGCACCAGCCTCACGGCCGCGGAGGTGCCCGATGCTCTGGCGGCGGCGCAGCGCGACCGCTCGGCGGGGCGGCGGGACCTGGCGATAGCGGTCATCACCGACCGCGCGCAGGACCCCACCCGCACGGTCGACGGGGACTTCCTCACGCGGCTGAACCGCGTGCTCTACCAGTGAGCGCCGACGCCGTAGAGGTGGCAGGGCCACACGCTCACGGACGAGAGGAACGACAGCACATGAAGATCGCCATCATCGGCACGGGACACATCGGCAAGACCCTGGTGCGCAAGCTCAGCGCCGCCGGCCACGACGTCGCGGTCGCGAACTCGCGCGGCCCCGAGACCGTCGAGGCAGACCTGCTCGCGGACGGTGCACGCGCGGCCTCGGCACCGGCTGCCGTCGGCGGGGCCGAGGTCGTCATCCTCTCCGTCCCGCTGAGCCGGATCCCGCAGCTGGCCCCCCTGATCCGGGAGCTGCCGCAGGAGACGGTCGTCGTCGACACCTCCAACTACTACCCGCAGCGCGACGGTGTGATCGAGGGCATCGAGGCAGGTCAGGCCGAGAGTCTCTGGGTCTCGGAGCAGCTGGGACGCCGGGTCGTCAAGGCGTGGAACATGATCGGGAGCCACGCGCTGTCGGACAAGGGCCTGCCTGCCGGCGACCCGGAGCGACTCGCGGTGGCGGTGGCTGGTGACGAGCGTGGTCGCCGGGTCGGGATGGCGCTGGTCGAGGACACCGGCTTCGACGGCTTCGACGCGGGCTCGCTCGAGGAGTCCTGGCGGCAGCAGCCTGGGACGCCGGCCTACGGCACGGAGCTCACCAGCGCCGAGCTGCCGGACGCGCTGGCGACGGCCGACGCGGCCCGGGCGCCGAAGCGACGTGACCTGTCGGTCGCGGCCATCGCGGAGCGGGTCGGCGACGGGACGACCAACCCGGACTCGGACTACGGCACCCGGTTGTCCCGCGCCCTGTTCATGTAGGCGTGCGGGACCGTCGGCGCGCGCTGCGATCAGGGCTCGAGCCAGACGCCCTGGTCCAGCGCGCGCTCGAAGGTCGGGATCCACCGGTCGACGTCGAGCCCCTTGCGGGACAACCACTCTCGTGAGTAGTAGCTGTCGGCGTAGCGTCCGCCGCCGTCGCACAGCAGCGTCACGACGGACCCCTGCTCGCCGCGAGAACGCATCTCGCACACCACCTTCAGCGCCCCGAAGAGGTTGGTGCCGGTCGACCCTCCGGCGAACAACCCTGTGCGGGAGCGCAGCACGTGGATGCCGGCGACCGAGGCGGCGTCCGGGACGGAGATCATCCGGTCGACGACGCCGGCGATGAAGCTCGGCTCCACCCGAGGACGCCCGATGCCCTCGATCCGCGAGCCGACGCACGTGGTGACGCCCGCGTCCGCGTCGCACCACCCGTCGAAGAAGGCGGAGTTCTCGGGGTCCGTGACGCACAGGCGGGTCAGGTGTCCGCCATACCGCAGGTGCCGGCCGATGGTCGCGGAGGTGCCGCCGGTCCCGGCGGCGGTGACGATCCACGCGGGGTCGGGGTGCGGTTCGAGCCGCATCTGCTCGAAGATCGACTCGGCGATGTTGTTGTTGCCCCGCCAGTCGGTGGCGCGCTCGGCGAAGGTGAACTGGTCCATGTAGTGACCACCGAGGCGCTCGGCGAGCTCGATGGCGCGGGGATAGAGCGTGGCGGGATCGTCGATGAACTCGCAGCGGCCGCCGTTGCGCTCGATCAGGTCGATCTTGGTCTGGCTGGTCGACCGCGGCATGACCGCGATGAACTCCAGGCCCAGCAGCCGCGCGAACCACGCCTCGCTGACCGCGGTCGAGCCGCTGGACGCCTCGATGATCGGGGTGTCGGGGCCGACCCACCCGTTGCACAGGGCGTAGAGGAACAGCGACCGCGCGAGGCGGTGCTTGAGCGAGCCCGAGGGGTGGGTGGACTCGTCCTTGAGGTAGAGCTCGATGCCCCAGGCCTCGGGCAGCCGCACGGGCAGCAGGTGCGTGTCGGCGGAGCGGTTGGCGTCGGCCTGGACCGCGCGGATCGCCTGGGCCACCCAGGCTCGCCGGGTGGGGTCGCTGCGATCGACGTCACGTGCGGTGGCCTGCAGGGTCATGGCCCGAGCCTAGCCCGCGGGCCTAGGGTGGACCGGGCCGGGTCGACGGTGCCGCCGGACGGCCCGTACCCACCGACGAAGGAGACGAACCATGGCGTTGCGCATCGGGTACAAGGCGTCGTCGGAGCAGTTCGCGCCGCGGGAGCTCGCCGATTATGCCGTCCTGGCCGAGGAGCTCGGGCTCGACAGCGCGTTCATCGCCGACCACTTCCAGCCGTGGCGGCACACCGGCGGGCACGCCCCGTCGAGCATCCCGTGGCTGGCGCACGTCGCCGCCCGGACCGTGCGGATCGTCCTCGGGACCTCCGTGATGACGCCGACCTTCCGCTACAACCCGGCCATGGTCGCCCAGTCGTTCGCGACGCTGGCGTGCCTGCACCCGGGCCGCCTGGTGCTCGGCGTCGGCACGGGCGAGGCGCTCAACGAGATCGCCGTCGGCTCGGTGCAGGGGGACTGGCCCGAGTTCAAGGAGCGGTTCGCGCGACTGCGCGAGGCCGTCGAGCTCATGCGCCGCCTGTGGACCGAGGAGCGCGTGACCTACGAGGGCGACTACTACCGGACGACGGACGCGACGGTCTACGACCGGCCCGGGTCTCCCGTGCCCGTCTACGTCGCGGCCGGCGGGCCCATGGTCGCGAGGTATGCCGGCCGCAAGGGCGACGGCTTCATCTGCACCTCCGGCAAGGGCCGCGAGCTGTATGCCGACAAGCTGGTCCCCGCCGTCGTGGAGGGTGCGGGCAAGGCGGGGCGCGACCCCTCGAGCATCGACCGGATGATCGAGATCAAGCTGTCCTACGACCCGGATCCCGCTGCGGCGCTGGAGAACTGCCGGTTCTGGGCACCGCTGTCCCTCACCGCGGAGCAGAAGCACTCGCTGCACGACCCCGCCGAGATGGAGGCGGCGGCCGACGCGCTGCCCATCGAGCAGGTGGCCCAGCGGTGGATCGTGGCGTCGACGCCGGAGGAGGTCGTCGAGCATGTCCGCTTCTACACCGACCTCGGCTTCGACCACCTGGTGCTGCACGGGCCGGGTCACGACCAGGAGCGCTACCTGCGGTCCCTGGCCGAGCAGGTGCTGCCGGCGCTGCGCGAGCTCGAGCCCGCTGCGCTGCCCGAGCCACCGACGGATGCCCCCGCCGGCGACTCCGCCTGACCCGTGGGCGAATCCATCCTGCGGCTGGGGCGGAGATCTTTCGCCGCGGAGGACCGGTTGGTCATGGCGATCCTCAACAGGACGACCGACTCGTTCTACGACCAGGGCGCGACGTGGGCGGAGGACGCCGCCCTGCGCCGCGTGGACGAGGTGGTCGCGGCCGGTGCCGAGATCGTCGACATCGGCGGGATCAAGGCAGCCCCGGGCGAGGAGGTCGGGGAGGCCGAGGAGCGCTCTCGCGTGGTCGACCTCGTCGCGGCCGTGCGCGAGAGGCATCCCGACGTCATCATCAGCGTCGACACCTGGCGCGCGTCGGTGGGTGCCGCGGTGTGCGCGGTCGGGGCGGACCTGCTCAACGACGCCTGGGGCGGCGCCGACCCCGAGCTGGTCGACGTGGCAGCCGAGTTCGACGTGGGGATCGTCTGCACGCACACCGGTGGCGTGCCCGTGCGGACCCGGCCCCACCGGATGGAGTACGACGACGTCGTGGCCTCCGTCATCGACGACACCACTGCCTATGCCGAGCGCGCGGAACGCGCCGGTGTCGCCAGGGACCGGATCGTCGTCGACCCCGCGCACGACTTCGGCAAGCAGACCTGGCACTCGCTGGAGGTGACCCGGCGCCTGGACGAGCTCGTCGCCGTGGGACGGCCGGTGCTGGTGTCGTTGTCCAACAAGGACTTCGTGGGGGAGTCGCTCGACCTGCCGGTCGACCAGCGCCTGACGGGAACCCTTGCGGCCACGGCGATCTCGTCGTGGCACGGCGCGATGATCTATCGCGTGCACGAGGTCACCGAGACGCGCCACGTGCTCGACATGGTCTCGACGATCCAGGGCCACCGCCCTCCGGCGCGGACGCTCCGAGGGCTCGTGTGATCACGGCGGCCGCGATCTGCCCCCAGCCGGCCGGGCTGTTGCGCGACTATCGCAGCACCGCCGACCCGGCCGCGTCGTTGCGGGCGACCTGCCGTGAGGCGGTGTCCCTCGTGCTCGCCACGGATCCGCGCCGGTTGGTGGTCGTGGGGGCGGGACCGGGGCCGGAGGCCCGGCATACGACCCGGGATCCGTTGTCCGTCAGGGTCGCTCGTGAGCTGCTGGACGGGCTCACCGCTCCCTCGGTGCAGGAGGTGGTCGTCGCCGCAGACGAGACCCGCGACGCCGCGACGCGTCTCGGTCGAGAGCTCGGCGAGCTGCCCGGTGACACAGCACTTCTCGTCATGGCCGACGGGTCGGCCCGCCGCGGCGCCAAGGCGCCGGGCCACCTGGACGAGCGGGCCTTCGCCTACGACGATCGGTGGCGCGCGGCCCTGCGGGACGGCGACGTCGACGAATTGCGCTCCCTGGAGCCGGAGCTCGCCACCGACCTGCTGGCCCGCGGGCGTGCCCCGCTGCAGGTCCTCGCCGGTGCGGTGGGGGAGCGCCGCGTGCGGAGCACGGTCCTGCTGGACGACGACCCTTGGGGCGTGGCCTATCTCGTGGGGGTGTGGACGTGCGGGTGATCCTCGACGACAGGGGACCGGAGCAGGTCCGGGACCACCGTCCTGCCCTCGGCCCCGTCCGCGACCTCGACCAGCTCGCCGAGCTCTACGCCACGCCCGAGGACTGGTGGCGCGCCAACTTCGTGACGACCGTGGACGGCGCGGTCACCGGCGCCGACGGCCGCAGCGGCACCATCAACAACGCCGCCGACAAGGTCGTCTTCGACCTGCTTCGCGCGCTGGCGGACGTCGTGGTGGTGGGCGCGGGGACGGCGCGGGTCGAGGGGTACGGGCCGATCGAGCCGCTGTCGGATGGGCTCGCGGCGGTGCGACGCCGGGTCACCGGTCGGGCCGCGCCCGCCTCCCTGGTCGTGGTCAGCGCCTCGGCCCAGATCCCCGCCGGTCTGCTCGGTGCGTCACCCGGGGCGGTGATGCTCGCCACGACCTCGGACGCCCCCGCCGACGCCCTGGGCGAAGCGGCGCAGGAGCTGGGGGAGGCTCACGTGCTCGTCGGCGGTGCGGGCCCGGTCGACCCGGTCTGGCTGCGCGGCGAGCTCGCCTGCAGGGGCGCCACCCGGATCCTGTGCGAAGGCGGACCCACCTCGCTGCGGTCGCTGCTGCTCGGCGGCGTGCTCGACGAGCTGTGTCTCACGACCTCGCCCCTGCTGGTGGGCGGCCGCGGCCCGCGCCTGGTCGAGGGGCTGGAGCTGCGGCGCGACATACGACCGGTGCTGGTCCTCGAAGAGAGCGGCACGCTGCTGACCCGCTGGCTCCTGTCCCCCTAGGCGACCGGAAGTGACCCGTCGGGTCGCCGAGCGGTCAACTCGCGCGCCATCCGACCGGAAGTGACCCGTCGGGGCGCGGTCTTCCCCATCTGCCACCTGCACCCGTCCGGAAGTGACCCGTCGGGGCGGCGAGCTCCTCATCCGCCACCTGCACCCGACCGGAAGTGACCTGTCGGGTCACGCCGAGCGGTCAACTCGCACGCGACCCGACCGGAAGTGACCCGTCGGGCAGGTCGGCGGGCCGGACGCGGGCCTAGGGCGTGTCTCCTAATGTGTGGAGCCAGATGAGCGTGACGCGTAGGAGGAGTCCGGCGCGGTAGGTGAGGGCGTGTTTGTCGTAGCGGGTGGCCAGGGCGCGCCATTGCTTGATGTCGGCGAAGGCGTTCTCCACGACGTGGCGCTGCTTGTACTTGTGGGTGTCGAAGGCCGGGGGCCGGCCCCCGCGTGCTCCGCGTCGTTTGCGGTTGGCGCGTTGGTCCTTGGGTTCGGCGATCACTGCCGTGATGCCGCGTGAGCGCAGCAGCGCGCGGTGGGCCCGGCTGGAGTAGGCCTTGTCGGCCATCACGGTGTCGGGCGTGGTGCGCGGTCGCCCACTGCTGGCGCGGGGAACCCGCACAGCGGCCAGGACATTGGCGAACATGCGGGAGTCGCTGCCCTGGCCCGGGCCCAGGAGCACGACCATGGGTCGCCCGGTCCCGTCGCACAGCTGGTGGACCTTGGTCGACAAGCCTCCTCGGGAGCGCCCGATCGCGTGGTCAGGCGGTTCGACGCCCAGATTCTTGTGATTCGACAGGTCCCCCTGTGGTGCGGGTCGTGTTCGTCGCGTGCTGGTGGGCCCGGTTGATCGTCGAGTCCACCGCGGCGTCCCAGTCGATGAGCCCGGCGGCGTCCGCCCGCGCGAGCAGCGCGGTCACGACCCGGTCCCAGGTCCCGTCCAGGGCCCACCGGTGGTGGCGCTTCCACACGGTCTGCCAGGGCCCGAACTCCTCCGGCAGGTCACGCCAGGCCATCCCGGTCCGATACCGGTAGATGATCGCGTCGACCATCAACCGGTGATCACGAAAAGGCCTGCCCTGCTTGCCAATCGACGACGGCATGAACGGCTCGATCAACTCCCAGTGGGCATCGGTGAGCATCCTGGTACGCGACATGCCCACCACAATCGCGCGTCATCACCCACACCTTAAGGAGACACGCCCTAGCCCCGGCGTGCAGGCTGCGACCCGGCCCGACGGCCTACCACTGGGCGATGGACGACAACGCACCCAGGCCCGCGATGATCGCGACGATGAGACCGACCGCACCGCCGAACAGGTCAGGGAGGGGCCGGGGAGCAGGCAGGCGTAGGTCCTGCGGACCGGGACCGACAGCCACCTCGACGGTGTCACCCACCTGCAGGTGGGGGACCCCGGAGCAGGGGACGGAGACCCGCCGCAGGGGACCGTGCGGGTCCTGGAGCTCCAGGTCCGCGACCAGCGTGGGGCCACCTCCCGGCGCCGCGCGGTGGGCGAGCTGCAGCACCGTGGCCGTCGCCGTGGTCCAGTGCCGGGAGGACCAGAGCGGGTGGAGCGCTGCGCCCGCGAACGCCAGGCCGGCCAGTGAGATGGCGGCCGAGCCGACGGTCATGATCACCGTGGACATCAGAGGGGCCCCGGGCGAGGCGCCCGCCTGGTCACCCCCGCCTCCGCCTCCGCCCCGCGTGGCCTGCCAGACCGCGAGCCCCACGACGGGCACGACGACCTGGAGGACGGCGGTCACGACCGGGGCGGACCACGCACGGGGAGGGATCACCGACCGGCCCGGGTCCTGCGGTGCACCTGCACCGAGATGGGCTGGCCGGGCTCGACCGGGAGGGCCGACGGCAGCCGTGCCTCACCCTCGTGCTCGCGGCCGTCCGGCCCGGCATAGCGGTAGCGGACGTGCGGCACCCCCATCGGATCGCCCTCGCCGGCCCGCACCGTCAGCTGCCGGACGTCCTCCACGGTCGCGGCGACGGTCGGCCAACGCCAGCGGCGCAGCAGGATCTGGGTGAGGCTCCAGGCGCCGGAGCCCACGCAGCCCAGCGCGAACAGTGCGACAGCGATCTCCACGATGATCCCCCCGGTCGATGTGGTGCCTCCACCCTAGGGGACCGCGGTCAGCGGCGGGCCACCGCGTAGCCGGAACGTCCGAGCCGGAACGCCCGGCGCCCCTGCGGGTCGACGCAGGTGATGCCTCGAGCGGTGTCGAGGCAGGACCACGGCGCGCCCTTGACCTGCACGACGCGCCCCTCCTGCAGGCGTGGGAGGGTGGCCGGGTCGACGCTGACGATGGTGTCCGAGTTGCACACGGGGACGACCCGTCCGCGCTCGTCGACCTCGATCCGGCCGACCTGGGAGCGCCCGTCGCCGGCCGCGCACACCCCGGGCGCCTCGATCCCCGCACCGTCGGCGAGCTCGCACACGCCGCCGCCCTCGCTCGACGCGATCTGGCAGTAGACCGACCCGTCGTGGCTGACGAACGACGCCTCGCGGACGTATCCGTGCTCCTGGGCTCCGTCGCGGACGGCCGCCAGGGCGCGGGCCAGCGTGAACGGGCCACCCGAGCTCGAGGTGGGGGTGGCCGTCGCGGGCGCCGGCGGCGTCGGGGTGGTCGGGGCACCGCCGGGGGCCGTCGATGGCGAACCGGTCTGGGGAGAGGCGGTCACGGTGACGGTCTCGGACGGCGACGACGGAGCGGGAGCGGACGTGGACGTGGCGGAGCTCGCCGGTGAGGACCCCGCAGCGGTGCTGCCCGTCGTGCTCGGATCGCCTCCGCCGCACCCCGCGAGGACGATCGTGAGGGCCACGAGGCCCGCTGCCAGGAGCGGCTTCATCGTCCCAGGGTGGCAGGGCGACGGCCGACCCGCCAGGGGCGCGATCGGCTCAGTCCGGCAGGAGCGCGCGTATGACGCGACCGGGGTCGCCCGCTCGCATCACCTCGCCCATGACGGCCACCCCGTGCGCGCCCGAGGCCATCGCCTCGGCGGCGTTGCCGGACGAGATGCCGCCCAGCGCAAGGAGCTTCGTCTCGCCGAGCGGCACCGCGTCGATGACCCGGCGTAGTCCTGCGGGTCCGAGCGCGGGGCCGTGCCCCGGTTTGGAGGCGGTTGCGGCATACGGCGAGAGCGTGACGTAGTCGCACCCCTGCTCCACCGCAGCACGCAGCTCGGCCTCGCCGTGGGTCGAGCGCCCCACCAGCGACGCGTGCGGCGGGACGGGATCGCTGCGTCGCAGGTGCACGCCGTCGGCCACCGCACCCCACGCCGCCGCGGCAGGCAGGGGTGCCGCCACGACGAGCCGACCACCCACCGGCCGCAGGAGGCCGGCGAGCGACGTGGCGAGGGCGAGTCGCTGGTCGTCGGGCAGGTCGCGCTCCCGCAGGCACACCCAGCACGCCCCGGCATCGATGCAGCGCTTGACCTGCTCGACCAGCGACCGGCCGGCCGGCAGCTGCGAGCGGTCGGTGAGGACCAGCAGCCGGGAGGGCATCAGTCGATGCGGCCCTGCATGGGGGAGGACGCGAGAGCGTGGCGTCGGACCGGGATGCGGCCGGCGCCATGGGCGAGGCGCCCAGCGATGGTCGCGTGGCGGATGGCGGCGGCCATCGCGGCGGGGTGCTCGGACCGGGTGACCGCGGAGGCGACGAGCACGGCGTCGCAGCCGAGCTCCATGGCGAGGGTGGCGTCGGAGGCGGTGCCGATGCCCGCGTCGAGCACCACGGGGACGGCGACGGCCTCACGGATCAGCTCGATGTTGTGCGGGTTGCGGATGCCAAGGCCGGAGCCGATGGGGGAGCCCAGCGGCATGACGGCGGCGCAGCCCAGATCGGCGAGCCGACGCGCGATCACGGGGTCGTCGGTCGTGTAGGGCAGCACCGTGAACCCGTCGTCGACGAGCTGCTCGCACGCGTCGAGGAGCTCGACGACGTCGGGGAGCAGGGTGCGGTCGTCGGCGATGACCTCGACCTTGATCAGGTCGGTGCCGAGCGCCTCCCGGGCGAGCTGTGCGGTGAGCACGGCCTCCCGCGCGGTGTAGCAACCGGCCGTGTTGGGCAACAGCCGGCACCCGAGGCGGCGGAGCAGGCCGAGCGTGTCGTCCTTGCCGGTGGTCGAGATGCGGCGCATGGCCACGGTGACCAGGCTCGGCTCGGCGGCGAGGACCGCGGCCTCGAGGCCGGCGATGCGCCGCGAGCCGCCCGTGCCGAGGAACAGCCGGGACGAGAGCTCGTGCCCGCCGACCACGAGCGGGTCGTCCAGCGGTATGGCGCCCGCCGGGGCGTGATGAGTGGTGGGGGACACGGCGGCTCAGCCTCCCTGCATGGCGGTGACGATCTCGACCTGGGCACCGTCGTCGAGGGTGCGGCCCTGCCAGCGTGCGCGCGGGACGACGGCGTGGTCGACGGCCACGGCGATGCCGTCGGGGGTGAGGCCGAGCTCGGCGACGAGGCCGGTGATGTCGAGCCCGTCTGCGACAGAACGGCTCTCGCCGTTGACGGTGATGGTCATGGGCTGTCCTCAGGGTGGTGTCGGGAGGGAGGTGGGTAGCGGGTGGCGGCGAAGGGGGTCGCCTCGGCGATGCCGCTGACGCCGTCGAGCACGAGGTCGGTCACCAGGTCCGCCGTGACGGGGGTCAGCAGCATCCCGTGGCGGAAGTGCCCGGTGGCGACGACCAGGCCGGGCGTCCCCACCAGGCCGAGCAGGGGTCCGTTGTCGGGCGTGCCGGGGCGCAGCCGGGCGACAGCGTCGACCAGCGTCAGCTCGCCGACCTCGGGCAGCAGGGTGGTCGCGGCGCGCAGCAGCTCCAGCAGACCGCGCCCGGTCACGTGGGTGTCGTCCAGCTCCTCGGAGGTCGCGCCGATCACGAGCTCGCCGGTGACGCGCGGGATGAGATAGACGTGGTCGCCGTGCACCGTCCCCCGGACCGTGTGGTCGAGCAGGCCTCGGGCTCCGCCCATGCGCAGGATCTGACCCTTGACCGGGCGCAGCGGCAGGGTGACCAGCTCGGCGACGCCCGGGACCGACCCGCTGTCGACGCCCGCGGCGAGGACCACGGTGTCGCAACGGGACTCGCGTGGCGTGCCGTGGTCGCAGGACGCCACCCCGACGACGCGTCCGCCCTCGACGATCGGTGCCCCGCGCCGCGCGACCAGCTCCACCCCCGCCCGGGCCGCCGCCGCGAGGAGCCCCTGCACCACGAACCGGTTGTCGACCCACAGGTCGCTCTCGACCAGCAGCGCGGTGCGCGCGCCGGGCGCGAGAGCGGGAGCCACCCGGCGCAGCTCGCGCGACGAGAGCCGTTGGTAGGGAAGGGAGTAGCGCTCCAGCAGGTCGGCGGTCCGCCATACCTCGCGGGCGTCGTCCAGATCCATCCCGACGTGCAGGGCGCCCTCGGTGTGCAGGTCGGGCGAGATGTCCGACGCCGCCTCGAGCCGCGCGGCGAAGTCCGGCCACCGGGCGTGCGACGCGAGCGCCAGGGCGAGGAGGTCCTCCTCCTCGTAGGTCGCCTCGCTGACCGGAGCCAGCATGCCGCCGGCGGCGTGCGAGGCGCCCTGCCCGGGCGCGGGATCCCACAGCTCGACGTCCGCCCCGCGGCTCGCCAGCGACCACGCGCAGGCGAGACCGATGACGCCGCCACCGAGGACGACGACCCTGGGGCCGGGTGAGGACATCTGCGCTCCGATCTCCCTGACCCGCATGACCGGGTCGGTGCAGCGGTCGAGACCAGGCTCCAGGTCTCCTCTCAGCCCGGTGCACCGGGCTCCCGCGAGGACCTCGCCATCCTAGGCCGGTCAGGCGGTCAGGCGGGACGCATCGTGCCCGTCTGCATGAACCGTTCGTGCCAGCTGAACGCCTCGCCCAGCAGGTGAGGCGTCTGCATCCCCCACGCGCCGCGCTGGGCCCGGTCGAAGTAGTCCTGCAGCATCGGCCGGAAGTCGGGGTGGGCGCAGTGGTCGATGATCCGCTGCGCCCGGCGCCGCGGGGAGCAGCCGCGCAGGTCGGCGAGGCCCTGCTCGGTGATCAGCACCTGCACGTCGTGCTCGGTGTGGTCGACGTGCGTGACCATCGGGACGATGCAGGACAGGGCGCCACCCTTGGCGGTCGACGGCGTGACGAAGGTCGACAGGAAGGCGTTGCGGGCGAAGTCGCCGGACCCGCCGATGCCGTTCTGGATCCGCGAACCCATGATGTGCGTCGAGTTCACGTTGCCGTAGATGTCGGCCTCGATCAGTCCGTTGCTGGCGATGACCCCGAGCCGGCGGATCACCTCGGGGTGGTTGGAGATCTCCTGCGGACGCATGATGATCCGCTTGCTAAAGAAGTCGATGTCGTCGTTGAACCGCTGAACTCCCTCGGGGGACAACGAGAACGCCGTCGCGGACGCCACCTCGATCGTGCCGTTCTCGATCAGGTCGAGCATGCCGTCCTGCAGCACCTCGGTGTAGGCCTGCAACCCCTTCCACGGGGACTCCGACAGCCCGGCGAGCACGGCGTTGGCGATGTTGCCGACGCCGCTCTGCAGCGGGAGCAGCTTCTCCGGCATGCGGCCGGCCCGGACCTCGGACTGCAGGAAGTCCATCAGGTGACCGGCGATGGCCTTGGAGTCGTCGTCGAGCGCCTTGAACGCCGTGTTGCGGTCGGGGGCGTCGGTCTCGACGATCCCGATGATCTTGTCCGGCGGACAGCGGAAGAAGGGGTCTCCGATGCGGTCCGCGGCGTCGGTGATCATGACCGGCTTGCGGTGGGGTGGCAGGGCGGTGCCGTAGTAGATGTCGTGCATGCCCTCGAGCTCCAGGCGCTGCCAGGCGTTGACCTCGAGGATCACCTTGTCGGCCTGGTCGATCCAGGTCTTGTTGTTGCCCACGGACGCCGACGGGAGCAGCGTGCCGTCCTCGTTGACCGCGGCCACCTCGACCAGCGCGACGTCGAGCCTGCCGAGGAAGCCCTCCCAGGTCATCTGCGCGACGTGCGAGAGGTGGACGTCGATGTACTCCATCGTGCCGGCGTTGATCTTGGCGCGGCTGATCGGGTCGGACTGGTAGGGGAGCCGCAGCTCCACGCCGTCGGCCTCGGCCAGCGCGCCGTCCAGCTCCGGCGCCGTCGAGGCACCCGTCCACACCCCGACCCGGAAGTCGTCGCCGCGCTGGTGGGCGGCGGTCATGCGGTCGGCAAGCGCCTTGGGGACGGCCTTGGGATAGCCCGCGCCCGTGAACCCGCTCATCCCGACGTTGTCGCCGTGGTTGATGAGAGCGGCCGCGTCCTCGGCCGTCATGATCTTGCTGCGGAGGGCGGGGTTGGCGACGCGGGAGCTCATCGAGATCACCTCGGGGGTCGGTCCTTGGGGTCGGTTCAACCCTAGGACCGGGGTCGGTCGGGTGATCCGGTGGGGTGGCCCTTTGGCGCGGTGCCGGTCGACGAGGCCGTATGCCGGGAAGGGGGGTCCCGGCATACGGCCTCGTGCGTGACTCTTGTGGTGCTGTCTGGTGCTGGGGTTACTGGACGGTGATGTCGTCGAAGACGAAGCTGGACTGGGCGGAGGAGTCTTCGGTGGCGGTGATCTTGAGGGTGACGCTGCGTCCGGCGTAGCTGGACAGGTCGATGGTCTTCTGGACGTAGCCGTTGGTCTTGGTCAGGTTGGAGTAGGACGCCACGGCGGAGCCGTTGATGGTGACGGTGGCCT
>NZ_AUFG01000008.1 GCF_000426385.1 Arsenicicoccus bolidensis DSM 15745 | reverse complement strand
GCTCACGGGTCACCGCCACCACCAACGGGTGGAGAACGCCACGCATGACGGTGGCGAAATCCACCCGTTGGCGCGCACCAGGCGTCGGGTGCGGCATACGGCCAGGACCGGCGTCAGTGGCTGAGGTCCTTGGCGCGGGTCTCCGGCAGCGTGAGCACCGTCGCGGCTGAGATCAGCAGCGCCACGATCGCGTACGTCGCGAACGCCCACCGCCACTCGACCGCCGCCGCGAGCCAGTTCTGCACGTAGGGGGCGGTGCCGCCGAACATCGCTATGCAGATGGCGTACGGCACGCCCACGCCGGTGGCCCGGACGTCGGTGGGGAACATCTCGGCGTACACGGCCGGCGCGATGGCGAGGTAGCCCGCAAGCAGGATCAGCATCACCGAGATCGCCAGCGCGAGCTGCCACATGGTGTGGCCGATGAGCGCGGTCATGGGGATGTAGAGGACCGCCGAGCCGAGCAGCGCGATCAGGATGGGGATCTTGCGGCCGATCCGGTCGGACACGAGACCCCACACGGGCAGCGCGAGGATGAAGACGGTGTTGCCGATGATCGAGGCCCAGAAGGCGTCGGTCTTGTCGAACTTCAGCACCTTGATGGCGTAGGCCGGGGTGCTGACGGACCACACGTAGTAGGTGATGGTCAGGCCCATGGTCATGCCGATGACCTGCAGCGCCTGGCGCTTGTGCCGCCACACGCCGGCGAGGACGTTCTCGCGGGGGGCGGCGTCGTCGCCCACCTCCTCCTCGAAGATCGCGGACTCCTCGAGCCGGGTGCGCATCCACAGGGCGAACAGGCCGAGCACCGCGCCGAGGGCGAACGGCACGCGCCAGCCCCACGCGCCCATCTGCGCGTCGGTGAGGGTGGTCTCGAGGATCAGCCCGAGGAACATGCCGATCAGCAGGCCGACGGTGCCGGAGACGTAGATCGACGACGCCCAGAACCCGCGGCGCTCGCGGGGTGCCTCCTCCGCGAGATAGGTCTGGGCGGAGGGCAGCTCGCCGCCGTGCGCCAGGCCCTGCAGCAACCTCGCCACGAGCAGGATGACCGAGGCCCACACCCCGACGGCGTCATACGTCGGGGCCAGCGCGATGAGCAGCGAGCCGACCGAGGCGAGGACGACGGCGACCATGAGGGAGTGCTTGCGCCCGATGCGGTCCGCGAGCCAGCCGAAGACGTAGCCGCCGAACGGGCGGGCCACGAACCCGACCGCGAAGATCGCCAGCGTGGACAGGAACGCCGAGGCGGGGTCGGCCTTGGAGAACAGCTGCGCAGCGATGTACGTCGCGAACGTCGCGTAGACGTTCCAGTCGTACCACTCGAGGGCGTTGCCGACGCCGGTCCCGAGCAGGGTCTTGGTCCGGCTCGGCGCCGGCCGTCCGTGGGTGGTGGAGGTGGCGGGTGTGCTCACGGGGGTGTCCTTCGTGGTGGGGAGAGCGGCCGTATGCCGGATGCTCCCCCATCCCACCCTCCCGTCAGCCGAGCGGTCACGCCAGGACGGGGGAACGTCGTCGAAAAGTGACCAGCCTGTGCGGGGTTCGGGTCTGGCGGGGCGGCATACGGGGTAGCCGGAGAGGAGCGCCGGACCAACCCGCAGGAGGCAATCGTGCCCGAGCAGACCGACTCCATCGCCGCCGGACGGCGGACCGCACCCCGACGGCTCGTGCTCGTCCGCCACGGGCAGAGCCTCGGCAACGTCGCGGACGCCGAGGCGCGCAAGGCGGGTGAGGGCCGGCTCGCGATCGACTTCCGCGACGCCGACACCCCGCTGTCCGACCTCGGCACCGAGCAGGCGACGGCGCTGGGCGCCCACCTCGCCTCCCTCCCCGAGGAGCTGCGCCCCGAGGTGATCCTGTCCTCGCCCTACGCCCGGGCGCGCGGCACCGCCGAGACCGCGCTGCAGAAGGCCGGCCTGGACCACTCGCTCGTGCTGGACGAGCGGCTGCGCGAGCGGGACCTGGGGATCTTCGACGGCCTGACCGGTGACGGCATCCGCGCGGAGTACCCCGAGGAGGCCGAGCGCCGCACCAAGGTCGGCAAGTTCTACCACCGGCCCCCGGGCGGCGAGTCCTGGTGCGACGTGGCCCTGCGCGTCCGCAGCGTCCTCGCCGACATCCGCCAGGAGTACGCCGACGAGCACGTCTGGATCTTCAGCCACCAGGCCGTGATCATGAGCTTCCGCCTCGTCCTGGAGGGCCTCGACGAGGAGGGCATCATCACGATCGACAACGAGACGCCGCTGCCCAACTGCTCGATGACGTCCTACGACCGGGCCGAGGACGGCTCGCTCGAGCTCGACACCTATGCCGAGACCGCTGCGCTCGAGGACGCCGGCACGCAGACCACGCACGAGGAGCCGGTCGCCAAGGACGCGGACCGGTGAGCCGGCAGCCCGAGGTCGTCTCGTCCGGGCTGCTGCGCGACTGGGAGCTGCCCGGCCACGGCGGCGACAAGGAGAGCAACGGTCGCGTCCTCGTCGTCGGCGGCAACGTCCGCATGCCCGGCGGGGTCGTCCTCGCCGCGGAGGCCGCGCTGCGCGCCGGCGCCGGCAAGCTGCAGATCGCGACGGTCGAGCCGCTGGCGGTGCCGATGGCGATGGCCATCCCCGAGGCGTATGTCGCCGGGCTGCCCGCCGACGAGGAGGGCAACCTCGCGCCCGAGGCCGCCGACGAGATCGTGGACCTGGCGCAGGGGTGCGCCGCGGTGCTGCTGGGCCCCGGGATCATGTCCCCCGAGGCGTCGGTGGCGCTGCTCGAGCAGGTCGTCCCGCGCCTCGACGTGCCCGTCGTGATCGACGCGCTGGGGATGGCCTATCTGACCGAGCACCAGGACGGCGTGCAGCACCTCGACGGTCGAGTCATCCTGTCCCCCAACACGACCGAGCTGGCGCACACGCTCGGCGAGGACGACGATGCCGTCTCGGAGGACCCGATCGGCGCCTCGCTGCGGCTCGCGCGCCGTGCCGGAGCCGTCGTGGTGTCGGGCGCGTCCACGACATACGTCACCACCCCCGGCACCCGGGCGACCGCGGACCTGTGGGCCGTCCAGACCGGGGGTGAGGGCATGGCCGTCAGCGGCTCCGGCGACGTCAAGGCCGGCGTGCTGGTCGGGCTGCTCGGCCGCGGTGCGGAGCCGGCGCAGGCCGGGGTGTGGGGCGCCTACGTCCACGGTCGTGCGGGCGAGCGCCTGGTCGCCGTGCACGGTCGCCGCGGCTTCCTCGCCCGCGAGCTGCTCGCCGAGATCCCCCGGGCGCTGGCCGAGCTCGACGGGTGAGCGTCCTCCTCGGAACCTCGGGCTGGAGCTATGCCCACTGGGACGGCGTCCTCTACCCGCCCGGCATGCGTCCCGCGGACCGGCTCGCCTGCTACGTCGGCGAGCTCGAGACCGTGGAGCTCAACGCGAGCCACTACCGCTGGCCCCGGGACGCGAGCTTCGCGAGCTGGCGGCGGCGGTTGCCCGAGGGCTTCGTCATGACGGTCAAGGCGCCGCGCGGCCTGACCCACGCCAAGCGCCTCTACGCCCCCGAGCGCTGGTCCGAGATCATCGCCCGCGGCCTGCACGAGCTGCGGGGGCGCCGGGGACCGCTCCTGCTGCAGCTGCCGCCCACGATGGAGCGGGACGACGCGCGACTGGCCTACGCGCTCGAGGCCCTGCCGCCCTGGATCGAGGTCGCCGTGGAGCTGCGGCACGAGTCCTGGCACCGCGAGGAGGTCTTCGCGCTGCTCGAGCGGCACGGCGCCGCCTACGTCGTCATGTCCGGGGCGCACCTGCCGTGCGTCCTGCGGGCGACGTCGCCGCTGGTCTACGTGCGGTGGCACGGCCCCAGCCACGACCACCTGTATGCCGGCAGCTACGGCGACGCCGACCTCGACTGGTGGGCCGATCGCATCCGCGAGTGGCAGGGCGCGGGGCACCGCGTGCTCGGCTACTTCAACAACGACGGGCACGGTCACGCGGTGCACGACGTGCGTCGGCTGCGCGCCCGCCTCGGCGTCTGACCCCACCCCCGCCGGCCGGTCACTTCCCACCCCACTTCTATTGCTGCTGAGTTGCATTATCGTATGGGGATGGCCATCGACATCCACCGCGCGACGACGCCGCAGGACCTGGCCGGCGCGCGCGAGCTCATCCTGACCAGCGTCCACGACGACCAGGGCTACGGCTTCCAGCCGCAGTGGCACTGGGACCTCGACCACCTCACAGAGGTGTATGTCGACAACCCCCGGCAGGCGTTGATCGTCGCCGTCGACGGGGACGCCGTGGTCGGCACCTGCGCCGCGCGGATCGGTGGCCCCGCGAGCCCGCCGCACCCCGCCTGGCTCGCCGATCGCTACGCCGACCGGGCGAACGTGGCGCAGCTGGTGCGTCTGGTCACCGACCCGCGGCTGCGCCGCCACGGCATCGGCCGCCGCCTCGTCGACGCCACCATCGCGTTCGTCCGCGCCGAGGGCGGGTATCGCGTCATCTACCTCCACACCAACGCCAAGATCCCCGGCGCGCTCGAGTTCTGGCGCGGTGCGGGCCTGGTCGAGACCTATGACGCCCGCGGCGACGAGGGGGACGATCGTTTCGAGACGGTCCACTTCGAGCTGCCCCTGCACGCGACCGTGCCCGCCTGATCCCGAGTCGGCGACCGGCGGCACGGCATACGGCCCCGCTCCCTCCGCATGCCGAAGGCCCCCGCCGGACTCCGAGGAGTCGAGCGGGGGCCTTGGTCACCCGGTCGGGCGCGTCCGAGCCAGGAAACCGGCCCTGACCAGGGAGATCAGCTAGCGTCGAGCACGGTCGGCCAGCTGCCACCGACGGTGGGGTCCTGGCTGGTGGGCCAGCTGCCGCCCACCGTGGGGTCCTGGCTCGTGGGCCAGCTGCCACCGACGGTGGGGACCAGAGCGAAGGCTGCGAGGGTGAGAACGGCGATGGCGCGAGTGGCCTTGGCGATCATGATGGGAATCTCCTACTGGCGGGGGGATGCGGCAAGCGGTACGTTACTCGCGTTGTCAACAGTTGGGAATAGGTCATGAGCGACGAGAACGGTTTCGGAGTAGCGCTGCGCGCGGCGAGGGTCGCGGCCGGCCTGTCCCAGTCGGAGCTGGGGGAGCCGGAGTTCTCCCGCAGCTACATCTCCCTCGTGGAGTCAGGGCACCGCGCGCCGAGCCGCGAGATCGTCGAGCACGTCGCCGGCAGGCTCGGCCTGTCGGTCGAGCACGTCCGGGCCTGGGCGCTCGCCTCCGGCAAGCGCGGCGACGCCCGCGCCGCGGTGCTGCAGACCGAGGCGCTCAGCGTCCTCACGACGCACACCTTCGAGGGTGCCATCAAGGCCGCGTCCGACCTGCGCGACTTCGCCCTCGAGGCCGACCGCCTGGACCTCTGGTGGACCGCCGCGCTGATGGACCTCACGCTGCGCATCGAGAACGACTTCGCCGACCAGGTCGTCGAGCAGGCCCGCACCCTCGTCGACCACTGGTTCACGCAGCAGTCCACGATCCTGCAGGGTCGGGTGCGCACGGTCCTGTCGGTCGCCCTGCGCGTGACCGGCGACCTGGAGGGGTCCGTCACCGAGGCCCGGGCCGCCGTCATGGCCTTCCGCACCACCCCCACCTGGCGCTCGACCGGCGTCGCCGCCCTCACCGCGCTCGTGTCGGCGCTCGGGCAGCAGCACCGCTACAGCGACGCGATCAGCTGGGCGCCGGACCTCGCCCGCGGCGCCCAGGATGCCCCCAACCGGCTCGAGGCCGGCAACGCCTACTGGGCCCTGGCCAACCTCGCGCTCTCGACCGGAGACCCCGAGGCGGGGCTCAGCTACTACGACCAGGCCATCGCCGCCATCGACCCCGACGGCCACCTGCGCCGCTGGGGCCGGGTGCACCGCGCCGCCGCCGACTTCCGCCTCAAGGCCGACGTCGATCTCGACGCCGTACCCGCGCTGCTGGCCAAGGCCTCGACGGCGTTCTCGCTCAGCGCCGCTCGCAGCGACCAGGTCGAGCTGGAGCTCGTGCAGGGCAAGTACGCCTGCGCGACGGCCGACTGGGCCGAGGGTCGGACCCGACTGCAGCGCGTCCTGGAGGACGGCCACCTGCTCGCCGCCTCCGACCTGGCCGACGCCCACCACCACCTCGGCACGGCGCTGGGTGAGCTCGGCGACCACCGCGGGGCGGCCGAGCACCTGCAGGAGTCGGTGCGCCTGCTCCTGACGCTGACCTCCACCAACGCCGGCCCCGCCTGAGCCACCGCGCACCGTCACCACCTGTCGCTGCGGACTCACTCTGAGTCGCCGAGCTGACAGTTTGTGTCGACACGCACACCGTCGCGCCATTGGTCACCACTGGCGTTTGTGAACGATCCAAACCGGTCCCCAGACGCCATTGGTGACCAACGGCGGGATGACGCGCAGGCGCCATTCGCTCGAGTGGCCGATCTTCGGGTTGCAAGCCGAAGGTCTGTGCGCAACGCGAACCCTTGGGGGATGTCGCGTCCGAAACTGACCAGTCGGCGGGAGGCCCCGTCAGGAACTGACCAGTCGGCGAGGGGCCTCGTCAGGAACTGAGCAGTCGGCGGGGGTGAGCGGGGGTGAGGGGGGAGTAGGACAGCGACCACGTCCCGTCGGCGCTCGCGTCCACGACCGCGCCGACGCCGAATCCTTCACGGATCAGGGCGGGTTCGAGCACGGTGCGGGGTGGGCCGGACGCGAGCAGGCGGCCGCCCGACATCACCAGCACGTGGTCGCAGTAGCGCCCCGCCAGGCCGAGGTCGTGCAGCGAGACCACCACGGTCCGCCCGCACGAGCGCAGGTGCTCCATCAGCTCGAGCTGGTGCCGCACGTCCAGGTGGTTGGTTGGCTCGTCGAGCACGAGGTATGGCGTCTCCTGCGCGAACGCCCTGGCGAGGTGGGCGCGTTGACGCTCGCCGCCGGACACGTCGCGCCACGATCGCAGGGCCACGTCGGCGATGCCGACCTGCTCCATGGCGGCGGCCACGACCTGGTCGTCGTGCACGCTCGGACCCCGCCAGCGGTCCTGGTGCGGGGTGCGCCCGAGGCCCACGACGTCGACGACCCGCAGGTTCGCGGCGACCTCGACCACCTGCTCCACGAAGGCGATCTCGCGGGAGCGACGCCGCGGCGACCAGCGGTGCACGGGGTCGCCGTCGACGAGCACCACGCCCGAGGAAGGGCGGCGCAGGCCGACGAGGCAGCGCAGCAGCGTGGACTTGCCGCTGCCGTTGGCGCCGACGAGACCGACGACGCCACCGGCGGGGAGCACGTCGGTGACCCCCTCGATGATCGGACGGTCGCCTACGCGCCAGGTCACGCCGCACAGGTCGATGCTCACAGGTCACCCCTCGTCGCATGATGGCCAAGAAGATCGGGACGCCGATCAGCGCCGTGCACACCCCCACGGGGATCTCCCTGGGGGAGAAGGCGACCCGGCAGATCGCGTCGGTCACGACGAGCAGGACGGCGCCGAGCAGCGCACTCGCCGGCACCAGCGCCCGGTGCAGGGGACCGACCACGAAACGCATGGCGTGCGGCACGATCAGCCCCACGAAGCCGATGGCCCCCACGCTCGCCACGGCCGATGCGGTCACGACCGACGTGACGACGAGCAGGACGAGGCGCACGCGGTGCACGTCCACGCCGAGCGACGAGGCCGTGTCGCCACCCAGGGCGAGGGCGTCGAGGGCCCCGGCATACCAGCTGATCACGGCGAGGCCGAGCAGCAGCACGACCGCCCCGGTCGCGACCGTCGCCCAGCGCGCGGAGCCCATCGACCCGAGCAGCCAGAAGGTGATGGCGCGGGTCGCCTCGGCGTCGCCCGCCGCCATGAGCACGAGCGAGGTGATCGCCGAGAAGAGGTGGCCCACCACGACACCGGTGAGCACGACGCGCATGGAGTCCAGGCCGCTGCGCCGCAGCAGCAGGAGCAGCAGGCCCAGCGAGAGCAGCGCCCCGACGACCGCTCCCCCGGTCAGCCCGATCGCCAGCCCCACCCCCAGCACCGCCACGACGACGGCGCCGGTGGAGGCCCCCGCCGAGATGCCGAGGAGGTAGGGCTCGGCGAGCGCATTGCGCGTCAGCGCCTGCAGGGTGGCGCCGCACACGGCCAGCCCGGCGCCGAACACCGCCGCGGCCAGCACGCGGGGCACCCGCAGGTCCCACAGCACGGCGTCGACGGTGGCCGGGACCGGCTGCGAGGGCAGCCCGACGTGCGCGGCGAGCACGTGGAGGACCTGGGCATAGGTGATGTCGGCGGCCCCGAGGCGCAGGGAGACCACGATCGCCAGCGGCAGCGCGACGAGCCCGAGGGCGCCGCAGGTCAGGAGCGTGCGGGTGCGTCCGGTGGCACGCGGCGTCGGCGAGAGGGAGGGCGATGCAGAGCCGTTCGGCGGCGAGGCGTCGCGCTCCCGCAGGGCGGTGGCCGTCATCGCACCAGCCCCCGGCGCACCAGCTCGTCGCGCAGCTGCGTCAGCGTCCGCGTCCACCGCACCGAGGTGTCCATCTCGACGCCGGGCACCGCGAGGAAGCGGCCCTCCTTGACCGCGGTCATCTGCGCGGTCGCCGGGTTGGACCGCAGCTGCGCGATCTTGTCCTTGGCGGCGTCCCCGGGACGCCCCCGCTCCTCGAGATCCGCGACGACGATCAGGTCGGGGTTGCGGGCGGCGAGCTGCTCCCACTGCACCTCGGGCCAGTGGTCGTCGACGTCGTCGAAGACGTTGACCCCGCCGAGGAGCCTGGACATGGCCGAGGGCAGCCCGGCGCTGCCCGCGACGTAGGGCTGCCCGTCGTAGGCCGAGTAGATCCACAGCACGCGCGGGGCCGCGCCCGTCGGCCGGTGCGTGCGCGCCTCCGCGACCGCGGCGCGCTGCTCGGCGACGAGCCTGTCGGCGCGGGCCTCGACCCCGAAGAGGCGCCCGAGGTTGCGGTAGTCCGTCAGCTGCGCCTCGATCGGGTCATGGATCGTCCGCGCTCCCTTGGGGCACTCGGACTCGTTGAGATAGGTCGCGATGCCGCGCGCGGCCAGCTCGTCGCGGGTGCCGGAGCGGTCCTTGGCGAGCAGGCTCTCGTACGGCGAGTAGACCAGGTCCGGCCGCGCCGCGAGGGTCTGCTCGGGCGTGAGGATCTTGGGGTTGAGGACGGGGACCTTGTCGTATGCCGCCCGCCACTGCGGCAGCACCGAGGTCTTGATGTTGGAGGTGCCGGCCATCCGGTCCTGCAGGCCCAGCGCGAGCAGGGTCTCGGTGGCGCTCTGCTCGGTCGTCACGGCCCGCTGCAGGGGACCGTGGGTCGTGACGTCCCGGCCGCAGTTGCGGACGGTCACGCCGGCCCCGCCTGCTGCCGGGGCACCCGCGCCCCCAGTGCCGCCCCCGGTGTGCGCACCGCTAGCCTCGGACGAGCCACCTTGTCCACCAACGACGTTGGCCGAGCCGCAGGCCGCGGCGGCGAGCGCGGTGACGAGGGTGAGGGCGAGGGTCGGGACCGGTCGGCGCAAAGGGACATCCTTCTAGGCGGGGTGGACTTCATGCAAGTGATAAGCCTTATCATTCTTACCATGACCCGCCGTGACGTCTCGCACCGCTCCCTGCTCCGCGACGGGCACTTCCTCCGCCTCTGGACGTCCTCGACCTGCTCCGGGGTCGCCACGTGGGCCCTGCCCTTCGTGTTGGGGGTGGGCGTGGCCCAGGGCCGTTGGGGCGCAACGACGCTCGGGCTGGTGCTCGCCGTCCGCAGCGCCGGGTTCCTGGTCGTGATGCCGCTCGCCGGGGTCGCGGCCGACCGGCTGCCGCACCGACGCGTGGTGCGGGACGCCGGGATCGTCGCGGCCCTCGGCACGGTCGTCCTCACCGCAGCCCTCGCCCACGACCAGCTCGCGGCGTCGCTCGCGGCCGCCGCGGCGATCGGTGCGGGCCAGGCCACCTGCCGCCCGACCTTCCAGGCCATGGTGCGCGAGCAGGTGGCGCCGGAGGGCTGGCAGCAGGCGAACGCCGCCATGAGCCTGTCCGTCCGGGTGGCGACGCTGCTCGGCCCGGCCCTGACCGCGCTTGCCTCACAGCGGATCTCGTTGACCTGGATCCTGCTGGCCACCGCCGTGATGTGGGTCCTGACGGCGGCCCTGCCGCGAGGCGGCGACCCCACGAGCGGGCGGGCCCGGCATACGGGCCAGGGGGTCGACGCCGTCGAGCCGGGACAGCGCGCAATCACCCCCAGCGACGCGGCCGGCACGCGACGTCCAGGACCGATCGCCCTGGCCCGCGTGGCCGCCCACGACCTGCGCGAGGGCGTGCAGGAGGCGCGACGGCACCCGTGGTTCGTGGCCGGGCTGGGCGGGTTGCTGCCGGTCATGGCGCTCGGCTGCTCCGCGACCAGCGTCGCGCTGCCGCTGGTCTCGCGCGACCGCTTCGGGGGCGAGACGGTGCTCGCCGTCGCCTTCACGGCCTACACCGTCGGCGCGATCGTGGGGGCCGCGCTCGTCGCACGCTGGCGACCGACGAACGTCGGCTGGTGGGCCTTACCGGGCTCGGGGCCTACGCGCTCGTGCCGCTCGCGCTGGCGATCTCGCCGTCACCGGTCCTGGTGCTCGCGGCGTACGCGCTCGGCGGCATTGGCATCGAGGTGTTCAACGTCCCGTGGCTCACGGCCACGCAGCGGGAGGTCCCGCCCGAGCGGCTGGCGCGGGTGACGTCCCTGGACTTCGTCATGTCCTACGGCTGCGCGCCGCTCGGCCTCGCGCTGCTCGCCCCCGCCATCAGCGCGTGGGGCCTGACCCCGGTGCTGCTGGGCTGCGCGGCGGCCTGCGCCCTCGGGGCCGCGCTGGCGGCGACCCGGAGGACGAGCCGGACGCTGGGCAACTCGGTCAGCGTCCGACTCGGTCAGCACAGGGCCTTGAGCGCCGCCGCGACGGCGACGTCGGGCATCGGCTGCTTCGTGAGGTCGCTCGGGGGAAAGAACCGGCCGGTGAGGGACGCGGACGCCGCCCGGCGACCGTCGCGGGTGCTCACCGACGCCGAGTGGGTGCCGTAGGTGGTGCCGTTGTGGCCGTAGACCCGCCTCGTGCTCGCGTTGGTGCCGCCCTTGCCCTTGGGGGTCTTGCCCTTGGGGGCCGCGTAGCAGGGGTCGGGCAGCGAGTAGACGCCCAGCCCATAGGACATCGGCGTGGCGCTGCGCGGTCGCAGCATCTGCTCCAGGCTGCGCTTGGACGTGAGCTCGCCGCGCATGAGGGAGGTCATGAACCGGTTGAGGTCGTCGGGCGTGGAGACCGCGGCCCCCGCGGCGCCGAAGAGCGTGGCGTTCTGCCGGAAGCCCACCACCTTGGGGCCCTCGACGTAGTACTCCGTCAGGGAGTTCGTGGGCATCCACCGCTCCTTGGCGTAGAACGTGCCCTTGAGGCCCGCCTTGCGGAAGACGCGCTGGGTGAGCAGGTCGCTGATGCTCTGACCGGTGCGCTTCTGCAGCAGCTGGCTCAGCACGAGGTAGTTGGTGTTGGCGTAGCGGAAGGCAGCGCCGGGCTTGCCCACCTGCTCGGTGAGGGCGAGTCGGATGAGGCTGTGGTCGGTGTGCCGGCGGGCGAAGGACTGCTCGACGGTGAGCTTCATCGCCTGCTCCTGCTTGGCCAGCGGCAGGACGTAGTCCGGGAGCCCGCTGCGGTGACTGAGCAGCTGCTCGATCGTGATGTCGCCGTGCCCCGGCAGCAGCCCGGGACAGACCTGGTCGACCTTGGTGTCGAGGCGCAGCCTGCCCTCGTCGACGAGCTGCATCACGACGGTCGCGACCATCGGCTTGGTGATCGAGCCGACGCGGACCCGGTCGGTGGGTCGGGCGGGGACGCGCGTCGTGGTGCTGCGGACGCCCGCTGCGGCCGACCAGGACCGGCCGTCGCGGGTCGCCGCAGCGACGACCCCACGGCGCCGGCGCGGTCGAGCTGGTCGACGGACGCCTGCAGGACCCGCTGCGGCGAGGGCTTGCGGGCGTCGGCCAGGTGGGTGGGCTGCGGGGCGGCGACGGCGGGTGCCGCTGCGGCCCCGGTCGACGCGATCAGGGTGAGGACGGTGCCGGCCATGATCGTCCGGCGGGCGGTGCTGCTGCTCATGACGTCTCCTTGGGTGGTCGGTGTGCCTCCACCCTCGCCGGAGCGTCCTGACCCGCGCCTCCCCCGCAAGGATGAGATCGCGGACGCCCGGTCCACCCACCCGGAGGAGGGGGTGACCGAGCGCCAAGGGTGTGCGACGCAGCGCGTCAGCCGGCGCGCCGCGTCAGCCCACGCGTCACTCAGCCCCCAGACCGATCCGGAGGTCAGCCGGCGTTGATCCCCTGGGTCAGGCCCTCGGCGTTTCCCTCCTCGTCGGACTCGCCGGGCGTCTCGGGGTCGCCCGAGGTGGGCTCGGGCACCTGCTCGGTGGGTTGCTGCCCGGCCGGCTCGCCGCCCTCGTGGCCACCCTGGTCGTCCACACCCGTGTCCTGGTCCGCGTCCGGGTAGGCCGGACGCTCGTCCGCGCTCTGGCCCGCGCCGGTCGGGTCGACGTCGTGGAAGGGCCCCTGGTCGGGCTGCGTGGTCTGGTCCGTCACGTGCGGGTTCTGGTCGTTGTCGCTCATGCGACCTGGCATACCCCGCCGCGTCGGGGGTCACCCGCTGCGGCCGGGGCGGGCGGCATACGGTGGGGGCATGGATCTCAAGCCTGCCTCCGACGTGTCCACCGCACCGCTCACCGCGCTCGGCCTGGCCGGCGGCTTCGCGCTCGCCCGCGAGACCGGCATCCGCCCGCTCGGCGGCGTGCTGCTCGGCGCCTGCGGCCTGCTCGCGGGGCGCACCTGGCTCGCGCGGACCGACCCGGGGACGACGGCCGTGCTGGCCGTGACCTACCTCGGCGGGTTCGTCGGGTCGCACCGGCTGGCCAAGAGCATCGGCGCCTGGCCGGCGGTCGGTGTCGTGACGGCGGCCTCGGCCGCCGCCTCCTGGGCGCTCTGCGACGCCCGCGACTGAGCTCTGGCCCCACCCCGAGCCACCCGGCCCAGACCGCCCAGACCGCCCAGACAGAGAGACCGTATGCCGCTTCCACCGCCCCTCACCGGTGACGTCCTCGTGGTGTCTCCGCACCTGGACGACGCCGTCCTGTCCTGCGAGACGCTGATCGGTCGGGCCGGGCCCCTCGACGTCCTGACGGTCAGCACCGCCCGCCCTACCACGGTGATGGTCACGGAGTGGGACACGCTGTCCGGATTCCGAGACTCGGACGAAGCCATGGAGGTCAGGCTGCTGGAGGACGAGGCGGCGCTCGCGGGGACGCCCCACCGGCGGCAGCACCTCGGCCTGCTCGACCAGCAGTACCTCCCGAGGGGCGAACGACCGCCCGAGGACGCCGCCACCCTCACCGCCTGGGTCGACGCCTGGCTGACCGAGCACGAGGGCGGCCTCGTGCTCCTGCCCACCGCGACCGGGCTCCTGCCGGACCCGCCCCCACCCCGACGACCGTTGGTGGTGCGGGCGGCTCGCCGCCTGGCCCGAGCGGGGCTGGAGGCCGGGCTGGAGGCGGGGCACGGCGGCATACGACTGGTGCGTGCGGCCCTCTCGAGGGGAGAGGCGCGACGGACCGCCGAGCCATCGACCATCGAGCCGCCCGCCATCGGGGGCGCCGGCGTCAACCCCGACCACCGGTGGGTGCGCGACACGCTCACCGAGCACCTGGCGGGACGTCTGAACGGGCGCCTGGCCGGTCTCGGGCGAGGGGGCTCGGCGAGGTTCGGCTACTACGAGGACGTGCCCTACGGGTCGGCGCGGCCGGGGCAGGACGAGATCGACGGGCTGGTGGAGCGGCACGGGTTCGCCGTCCAGCGGCTCGAGGTGCCGGTGGACCGGGTCGCCAAGGCGCGCCGGATCGCGTGCTACGCCACCCAGATCGCCCCGCTGCGCTTCGGCCCCCATGGGCTCGACGAGCCGGAGGGCCTGCCCGAGCTCGAGCGCTACTGGCTGACGTGACCACCTGAGGACGTTCTCCGACCGTTTCCTGCGACTCCGTGCACGGTCGTGCACCCCGGTCGTAGGCTTGTCGTCAGGGGGTGGTGTCCATGCCGATCGTGGTGGGCATTCCGACGTACAAGCGCCCCGAGCTGCTGCGGGGGCTGCTGCTCGAGGTGACGAAGCAGGCCGAGGGCCAAGCGGTCTCGGTCGTGGTCGCCGACAACGACTGCGACCCGGCCGTGGCGCGGGTGGCCGAGGAGGTCGGGGCGACGACCAGCGTCCCGATCACGGTGCGGCCCGTCCCCCAGCGCGGGATCTCGCAGGCGCGCAACGCCCTGATCACCGCCGCCTACGAGGTCGACCCGGACTGGGAGCACCTCGTGATGTATGACGACGACGGCCTCCCCGAGCCCGGCGCCCTGATGGCGCTCGTGGAGTGCGCCCGCCACTACGACGCCGACTGCGCGAGCGGACCCGTCGACATGGGGGTCACCCCCGACTACCCGACGCTGGTGCGGTCCTACCTGCACGCGACGTCGGCACCACGCAAGGAGGGAATCGCCGAGTCGCTCGACGGGGGGCAGAACCTCCTGCTCGCACGGCGGCTCGTCGACCGGCTGGACGCGCCGTGGTTCGCCCCGCACCGGGGACTGTCCGGGGGCGAGGACTTCGCGTTCTTCCTGAGGGCGCGGGCGCTCGGAGCGCGGTTCGTGTGGTGCCCGAGCGCGATCGTGCACGAGCCCCTCCCGCCGGACCGGCTGAGCAACCGCGCCGCGCTGCGCCGTGCCTTCGAGGAGAACGCCGCCAACGCCGACACCGAGGTCGAGTTCTTCGGCTACGTCCACACGCTGGTGGCGCTCGGGCGATCCCTGCGGTGGCCCTTCGTCAACGTGGCCGGGGCCCTGCACCACCGTGACGTCGAACGCCTGGCCGGGGTGGCGGTGTCGCTGAGCGGCATGGCCGGACGAGCCGCCGGCCTGGCGGGCCACCGGCCCAAGCCCTACCTCTGACGTGTCGTGCGGCGTCGACCGCCCGGCAGCCGCAACGGGTGGACCTCGTCACCGTCATGCGTGACCTTCTCCACCCGTTGGTGCTCGCCGTGGCCCGCGAGCCGCGCCCCGTCATCGCGGCGATCCGCGGACGGCGCACCAGGCGGTGGCAGTGATCCGCGAGGCGCGCGCCGTGGTGGCAGTGACCCGACGGGTCACTTCGAGCTGTCAAACCGCCTGCTCGGCGGCTCGACGCGCCCTGGCGGGTCACTTCCTGTCGTCGGCGGCGGCGGGGCGGCCGGTGCGACATACCCGCCGCGGGTAAAGGCATCGACCTGCCGAACGAAGCCCGGCTGATGCCTCTGCCCGCGGTAGGTCAGGTGGCGGACTGCTCGGCCAGGGCCTCGTCGGAGCCCGGCGTGTGCCTGCCGCGCAGCGAGACGCCCTTGGTCTCGATGGTGAAGAACAGCGCGACGAGTCCGATGAGGCAGGCCGCGATCATGTAGTACGCGGGCCACTGCTGGTCGCCGGTGCGGTCGATGAGGTACTGGTTGACGAGCGCGGCGGTGCCGCCGAAGAGCGACGTCGCGATGTTGTAGCCCAGCGCCACCCCGGCGTAGCGGACGTGCGTGGGGAACATCGCCGGGAAGGTCGCCGAGATGGTGGCGAGCTGCGGGATGTAGGCCAGGCCGAGGATCGCGAATCCCGCGATGGCGCCGGCGAACCCGGTCTGCATCAGCTTGTAGCAGGGCAGCGCGAGGATGGCGATGCCCGCGAGCGAGAACAACCAGCTGGGCTTGCGGCCGAACCGGTCGGACACCTTGCCGGCCAGCGGGAGGAAGGCCATCATCAGGAACTGGCCGAAGATCGGGACCAGCAGCGCCTGGCTGGGGGTGAAGGCCAGCCCCTCGAGGTAGGTCGGGGTGTAGGTCAGCAGCGTGTAGTTGACGACGTTGAGCGCGAGGACCAGGCCCATGAGCTTCATCATGGCGCCGAGGTGCTCGGTGAAGAGCTCCTTGATCGTGCTCACCATGCCGCGGTGGGAGTGCTGGTGCTCCTCCTGCTCCGCCATCTCGCGGAAGACGGGGGTGTCCTCCATCTTGGACCGCAGGTAGATGCCGATCAGGCCGAGCGGGCCGGCGATGAGGAAGGGGATGCGCCAGCCCCAGCTGTGCATCTGCTGGTCGTTGGTGAGCTCGATGATGCCGAGCATGAGCAACGCGCCGAGGTTGAACCCCGCCAGCGTGCCGAACTCCAGGAAGCTCCCGAGGAAGCCGCGCTTGTGGTCGGGGGCGTACTCCGCCATGAAGGTCGCCGCACCGCCATACTCCCCACCGGCGGAGAAGCCCTGCACCATGCGCAGCAGGTAGAGCAGGACCGGCGCCCAGATGCCGATCGAGGTGTAGGACGGGATGAGACCCACGAGCACCGTTGCGCCCGCCATCAGGATGATGGTGGTGGCGAGGACGGCCTTGCGTCCGACCTTGTCGCCGAGCGGACCCCACACGAGACCGCCGAGGGGACGCATGAGGAACGAGACGGCGAAGCCGCCGAGGGTGAAGATCATCGCGTTGGTGGCGTGCTCGGGGAAGAGCGCGGCGGCGATGTAGGCCGTGCCGTAGGCGTAGATGCCGTAGTCGAACCACTCCACCGCGTTGCCGATGGCGGAGGCGCCGATGGCCCGCCGCAGCAGGCTCGGGTCGATCTCGGCAGGCGCGTGACCGTCGCCGCGACCGTGGTCCTGACCGGCCTCGTGCGTGTGTGCCCCCATCAGGACCACCTCCAGCATCTCCGCAGGGAGAAGTCGTTGGATTGTTGACAATCTGACGTTAGCGGGTGGTTTGCTCCCAGGAAAGGGGTCGGACGGAACTTTGTGGGCGGCAGCGAGGGGTGGCTGGACCGGCGGGCACCCTGCGCGCACCCGGGGGCGAGGACGTCTCACCCTGCAGCACGAGACGAGCGCGGCGCCCCGAGACCATCACCAGCGCGCACCGGCGCCGAGGACGTCTCACCCTGCAGCACGAGACGAGCACGCCACCCCGAGACGGGGTCAGGGCTGAGCAGGGCGACCGCTGCCGGCGGCGTCCCCCGCGTGGCCCAGTCGCTCCAGGCCGTCCCGCATGTGCTCGCGCATCAGCCGGTCGGCGAGCTCGAGATCCTCGGCGAGGATCGCGCGGGTCAGCGCCTCGTGCTCTGCCACTCGGTCCTCCGCCGCCTGGAAGGTCGGGTCCATGCGGGTCAGGCACATGCGGATCTGGGTGATCAGGGACGCGTGCATGGCCCGCAGCCGACGGCTCCCCGACAGGCGCACGAGCGCGACGTGCCAGCGCATGTCGGCGCTGGCCGCGCCCTGCGGCTCGGGGTCGCGCATCTCGCGCACGATGTCCAGCAACGAAGCGGCCTCGGCGGCCCGGCCCTGCGTGATGACCTGCTCGACGGCGGCGCGCTCGATGGCCTCGCGGGCGAGGTACATGTCCGTGATCTCGGCCTCGTCGAGCTCCATGACGAACAGCCCGCGGTTGCGGTGGCTGACCAGCAGCCCCTCCTGGGTGAGGCGCTGCATGGCCTCGCGCAGCGGCCCCCGGCTCACCCCGAAGCTGGCCGCGAGCGCCGCCTCGCCCAGCTGGTCCCCCGGCCCGAACACCCCGGTGGCGATCGCCTCGCGCAGCCGCGCGGCGATCAGGGAGGGGGTGGAGTCCTGCACGATCGGGGTGAGGGAGTCGTCGGGCCGGGCGCGCCTGGGCATGGGAGCCATCCTCTCAGCGCGACCTGGTGGTCGACCCACCTGCCAGTCGTATGACGAGGAGGGCGTAGGCGCGCGCCGCCGCCACCAGCTCGGCGACGGCGACGGACTCGTCCCGCTGGTGGGCCTGCTCGCTCACGCTGCCGGGGCCGAGGACCACGGTGGGGATCCCCAGGTCACGCGCGACGAAGCCACCGTCACAGGCGGCCGTCCACACGTCGACGTCCCCGGACCACCCGACCGCACGCGTCGCGTCGACGCAGGCCGCGACGAGCGGGTGGTCGTGCACGGTGCGGAAGCCGGGCATCTCCATGGTCACCGCGATCTCGACGTCGATGCCGTCGCCGGTGATGCCGGCCTCGTCGACGCGGCGGGCCAGGTCGGTGGCGATGGTGGCGGGGTCCTCGCCCGGCATGAGCCGGCGGTCGAGCCACAGGTGGCAGGAGGGGGCGACGATCGACGTGCCGCGTCCGCCCTCGATGCGCCCGGCGTTCCAGGTGCCCGAGCCGAGCGGGTCGTCGGCGGCAGCAACGAGCCGTTCGTGGTCGGCACGCACGAGGTCGAGGATCCGCGAGGCGGCGTCGATGGCGTTGCGCCCGTCGGACGGGCGACCGGAGTGGGCGGGCACGCCCGTGACCTCGACCTCGAGGTAGGCGTCACCGCGGCAGGCCACCACCACGTCGAGGTCCGTGGGCTCGGCCACCACGCAGGCGGTGTAGCGCCCGGGCAGCCGGTCGGGCTGGGCGACGAAGTCGCGGATCCCGATGTCGAGGTCCTCCTCGTCGACCGTGCAGGCCAGCGTCACAGGACCGGTCAGCTCGACCCCTGCGCGGCGGACCGCGTCGAGGGCGACGAGGACGGCGGCGAGCCCGCCCTTCATGTCGGCGGACCCTCGCCCGACGAGCCGCCCGTCCACGACGGTGGGCTCGAAGGGGTCGGTGGACCACCCGGGGCCGGCGGGCACGACGTCGGAGTGACCGACGAAGAGCAGGCCCTGACACTCGCCTGCGTCGTAGACCTTCGGGTTGCAACCCGAAGGTCTGCGACCAGCCTGAGTGGTGGAGGCCGCCACAGACGTCTCGAGGGTGGCCACGAGGTTGGGGCGGTCCGGGGCGACCTCCCAGGTGTCGACGGTCAGCCCGCGCTCCTCGCATGCCGCGCGCAGCACTGCGACGCCAGGCCCCTCGGTGCTGCCGGGGTTCTCCCCGCCCGCGCGGATCAGCGCGCTCGCGAGGTCGACGAGGGCGGCCTCGTCGACGAGCTCCAGCACGCGTCGCTCGGTCTCGGTCAGACGGGCGGCCTCAGACGGACGAGCGGCGTCGGGCATGGGGCCGGCCTGCGGCGTGCGGGCGGGGTCGGGGCCAGGGGCCGCCTCCGGCATACGAGCGGGGTCCGGCCTGGGGGCGGTCTCCGTCATACGGCAGGCCCCTGCGCGCGGGCCCGGTCGAGGGCGCGGGCCAGCCGCTCGATGCCGACGTCGGTGCGCTCCGGCGAGGTCGAGGCGAAGCAGAGCCGGAACGCGTCGGCGAACTGGCCCGACGGCGACAGCGCCGTGCCGGGGATGAACGCCACGCCCTCGGCCAGCGCGATCTCGAACAGCTGCTGGCTGGAGACCTGCGCGTCCTCGCCCTGAAGGGTCACCCACAGGAAGAACCCGCCCTCGGGGTCGGTGGTGCGCACCCGGTCGCCGAGGTGGCGGCGGATGGAGTCCTGCATGGCGTCCTTGCGCTTGCGGTACTCGCTGCGCAGGCCCTCAAGGTGCGCCTCGAGCCCGCCGGAGCGGATGAAGCCCTCGACGACGTGCTGGTTGGGGACGTTGGTGCAGGTGTCCATGGCCTGCTTGGCGTTGATCAGCAGCTGGCGCAGCCGCGGGTCCGCGTCGACCCAGCCCACCCGCAGGCCGGGCGCCAGGATCTTGGAGAACGTCCGCACGGAGAAGATCAGCGGGTCGTCGGGGCTGAGCTGGTTGAAGCCGCGCACCGGCTGACCGGCGAACCGCAGCAGGCCATAGGGGTCGTCGTCGACGATCACGGAGCCCCACCGGTGAGCCAGCTCGATCATCCGGACGCGTCGCTCCTCGGACAGGGTCACGCCGGAGGGGTTCTGGAAGTTGGGGATCGTGTAGATCGCCTTGGGCGTGCGCCCGGTCTCGTCGACGAGGCGCTCGAGCTGCTCCACGTCCATGCCGTCGTCGTCGCAGGGCACCTCCAGCAGGTCCGCGCCGTAGGCGAGCGCGGTGCCGGACCCGTTGGTGTAGGTCGGCGACTCGACGACGACGAGGTCACCGGGGTCGACATACAGCTTGAAGGCCAGGTCCAGGCCCTGCATGCCGCCGGAGGTGATGACCACCCGCTCCTCGCGCACGGGCTCGTCGGTGCCGGCGGTGACCGCGACCAGCGCCTCGATCAGGCCGGGCTCGCCCTCGGTCGCGCCGTAGGTGTAGGAGCCCTCGTCGTGCGCCTGGGTCGCCAGCTGCTTGAACAGCTCGACCGGGATCACCTCGGGCGCGGGCGCGCCCATCGCGAACCGCACGATGTCGTGCTCCTGCGCCGCGAGCAGCGAGGTCGACGAGTCGATGACGGACCCGACCAGGCCGTCCGCGCGCCGGGCCAGGGGCTGCAGCCCCTCGGAGGCGGGCCCGACGAGGCCGGCGGTGGGCTTGGGGCCCAGGCCCTCGATGGTCGTGAGCATGTGCTGCCTCCTGGTGGGATGTCGCGGTCTAGGTGCGGATGAGGCCTCGCGGCACGCTCGTGAAGCACTCGACGCCGTCGTCGGTCACGCGGATGGACTCCGAGACCTCGTAGCCGAAGCTGTCCATCCACATGCCGCAGATGACGTGGAAGGTCATGTCGGTCTGCAGGACCGTGTCGTCGTCGGAGCGCAGCGAGATCGTGCGCTCGCCCCAGTCGGGCGGGTAGGCGATCCCGACGGAGTAGCCCAGCCGGGACGCCTTGGACAGGCCGTATGTCTCGAGGGTCTCGTTCCAGGCCTGCGCGAGCCGGGTCACCGGCGTCTGCGACCGGGTCACCGCCAGGACGGCGTCGAGCCCGGCGGCCACCGCCTCCTCGAGCCGCTCGATGCGCGGGTCAGGCGTGCCGAGGGTGATCGTGCGGGCCAGGGGCACGTGGTAGCGGCGGTAGGCGCCAGCGAGCTCCACGACCACCGCGTCCCCGTCGACCAGGCGCCGGTCGGTCCAGGTCAGGTGCGGGGTGTCCGCGGACTCGCTGGTCGGCAGCATCGGCACGATCGCCGGGAAGTCGCCCCACACGTCCCCGTCGCCGAGTGCCTGCGCGCGAGAGATCTCGGCCGCCACGACGTTCTGCGGCACCCCCACCCCGATCGTGTCGATCGCCGTCTGCATCGCCCGCGTCGTCACCTGCGCGGCCTTGCGCATCAGGGCGATCTCGGCGTCGGACTTGATCGCCCGCACCCAGTTGACCAGCTCGTAGGAGTCGACGAGCCGCCACTGCGGCAGGGCGTGCTCGAGGTGGCGGTAGGCCTTGGGCGAGAAGTAGTGCGAGTCCATCTCGACGCCCACGCACTGCCCCGCGAACGGCGCCACGAGGCCCCGCCGCTGCAGCTGCGCGCCGACCCACGCGAAGGGGTGCGTGTCGGGGCGGTGCACGAGCTTCTCGGGGTAGCCGACGATCTGCTCCTGAGGCAGCCACGAGGTGCGGTGCGCGCCCTGGGCGTCCATCGCCCTCGCGAAGAGGATCAGGTCGCCCTCGGAGGGGACGTAGAGCATCTGCGGGGTGTAGAAGGACCACGCGTTGTAGCCGGTCAGGTAGTAGAGGTTGGCGGGGTCGGTGACCACGAGTGCGGCCAGCCCCTGGTGCGCCATACGGGCTCGGACAGCGGCGAGGCGCTGCGCGAACTCCTCCGGGGTGAAGGTCATGCCACCCTCCTCGTCAGGTCCGCGGGGTCGCGAGGTACTTGACCTCGAGGAACTCCTCGATGCCGAGCTTGCCGCCCTCACGCCCGAGGCCGGAGGCCTTGACGCCACCGAACGGCGCCGCCGGGTTGGAGACGAGGCCGGTGTTGAGGCCGACCATGCCGGTCTCGATCGCCTCGCCGAGGCGGAACGCCCGCTCGAGGCTCTCGGTGTAGACGTAGCCCATCAGGCCCCACGGGGTGGCGTTGGCGAGCTCGATCACCTCGTCCTCGTCGTCGTAGGGGATCAGCGGCGCGACGGGGCCGAAGATCTCCTGCGACATGAGGTCCGAGCCCGGGTCGACACCGGTGAGCACGGTGGGCGGGTAGAAGTAGCCGGCCCCCTCGGGAGCGGCTCCACCGCAACGGATCTCGGCCCCGCGGCCCACGGCGTCGGCGACGAGCTCGGTGACCTTGTCGAGGGCCTTGGGCTCGACCAGCGGACCCACCTGCACGCCGTCGGCGAGGCCGTCGCCGACGGTCAGGGCACCCATGCGCTCCGCGAGCTTGTCGGCGAGGGCATCGTGGACCGAGCGGTGGACGAAGATCCGGTTGGCGGCGGTGCAGGCCTCGCCCATGTTGCGCATCTTGGCGATCATCAGGCCGTCGACCGCCTTGTCGAGGTCGGCGTCCTCGCACACGACGAACGGCGCGTTGCCGCCCAGCTCCATCGAGGAGCGCATGACGTGCTCGGACGCCTGCTCGAGCAGCTTCACGCCGACGGCGGTGGAGCCGGTGAACGAGACCTTGCGGGCCAGGCCGCTGCTCATCCACGGCCCGACGACCGAGCCGGCGTCGGAGGAGCAGACGACGTTGAGGACGCCCGCGGGCAGACCCGCCTCGACGAGGATGTCGACGAGCGCAAAGCTGGAGAGCGGCGTCAGGTGCGCGGGCTTGAAGACCATCGTGCAGCCGGCGGCGATGGCGGGGCCGATCTTGCGGGTGCCCATGGCGAGCGGGAAGTTCCAGGGGGTGACCAGGACGCACGGGCCGACCGGCTGGCGGGACACGAAGATCCGCGTCTTGCCGTCGCCGCTGAGCGTCATGTCGCCGCCGATGCGGACGGCCTCCTCGGAGAACCAGCGGAAGAACTCGGCGGCGTAGGCGACCTCGCCCCTAGCCTCGGCGAGCGGCTTGCCCATCTCGCTGGTCATGATCAGGGCCAGGTCGTCCTGGCGCTCCATGATCAGGTCGTAGGCCCGGCGCAGGATCTCGCTGCGCTCGCGCGGGGCGGTGCGGCCCCAGTCGCGCTGGGCCGCCGCGGCCGCCTCGATGGCGCGCTGCGCATCCTCGGGACCGCCGTCGGCGATGGTCGCGATGACCTGCTCGGTGGCCGGGTTGACCACGTCGTGGGTCTTGCCGGAGGCCGCGTCGCCCCACTGCCCGTCGATGAACAGGCCGGTGTGGACGGCGGCGAGGGCCTCCTGCGCGCGGCGGGACTCGGTGTCGGACGCGGTGACGAGCTGCACGGTCATGGGGGATCTCCTCGTTCGGCTCAGCGGTCGGTGGTCGGGCCGTTGGTGATCTCCTCGACGGTGGCCCGGAACCTCTCCAGCCCGAGGTCGATCTCCTCGGCGGAGACGACGAGCGCGGGCATGACCCGGACGACGTTACCGAGCGGACCGCAGGTGAGCGTCAGCAGACCGTGGCGGGTGGTCGCCTGCTGGATGGCGACCGCGGTGGCGGTGTCCGGTCGGCCGTCGGGGGTGGTGAGCTCGATGCCCTGCATGAGGCCGAGGCCGCGCACGTTGCCGATGGCGGGGTGGTCGGCGGCGATGGCGTCGAGCCCGGCGCGCAGCTGCTCGCCGCGCTCGCGCGCGTTGTCGACGAGGTGCTCGTCGCGGATGACGTCGAGCGTCGCGCACCCGGCCGCGGCGGCGACGGCGTTCCCGCCATACGTGCCGCCCTGCGAGCCGGGCCAGCCCTTGCTCATGAGCTCCTCGGAGGCAGCCATGGCGCTGATCGGGAAGCCCGACGCGATGCCCTTGGCGGTGAGCAGGATGTCCGGGCGCACGTCGGCGTGCTCGTGCCCCCAGAAGCGACCCGTGCGGCCGCAACCGGCCTGGACCTCGTCGATGACGAGAAGGATGTCGTGCTCGTCGGCGCGCTCGCGCAGCCCCTGCAGGAAGCGCGGCGGGGTCGGCAGGTAGCCGCCGTCACCGAGCACCGGCTCGATGAGGAAGGCGGCCGTGTCGGCGGGCGCGGTGCGGGTCGCGAAGAGGTAGTCGAGCTCCTGCAGGCAGAAGTCGATGGTCGTGTCGAGGTCCCAGCCGTAGCGGTAGGCGTAGGGGAACGGCGCCATGTGCACGCCGCCCATGAGCGGCGAGAAGCCCGCCGCGAAGCGCGTGCCGGCGGTGGTCAGCGTGGCGGCGGCGACCGTGCGTCCGTGGAACCCGCCCTGGAAGACGACGATGTTGGGGCGGCCGGTCGCCATACGGGCGAGGCGGACCGCTGACTCCACGGCCTCGGACCCGGAGTTGGCGTAGAAGACGGAGTCGAGCCCCTCGGGCAGGACCTCGCCGAGGCGCTCGGTGAGGTCGAGCAGCGGCTGGTGCATGACCGTCGTGTACTGCGCATGGATGATCGAGCCGGCCTGCTCGCGGGCGGCCTCGACCACGCGCGGGTGGCAGTGACCCGTGCTGGTCACGCCGATGCCCGTGGTGAAGTCGAGGTAGTCCACGCCGTCCTGGCCGTGGATCCAGCAGCCAGACGCGTGGTCGACGACCACGGGCGTGGCCTGCTTGAGGAGGGGGCTCAGGGAGGTCATGGTTCGATCCTGACCCCGCGTCGGTCGGATTGTCAACAATCTGCAACCCTCCCTAGGATGGCCGTATGACGCTGCCTCGCCCACGCCTCGTCGTCCTCACCGCCGAGGGCACACCACGGCCGTGCAACGAGGCGGCGCTGCAGGAGCTGGCGGACGTGCGGTGGGCGACGGCGGCCGACCTGGAGCCGGCGCTGCGCGGTGCCGACGTGCTCCTGTCCTGGGACTTCCTGAGCACGGCGCTGCGCGACGCCTGGGGCGCGGCGGACGCGCTGCGCTGGGTCCACGTGGCCGCGGCGGGGGTCGACGCGATGCTGTTCGACGCGCTGGCCGAGTCGTCGGTGGTGCTCACCAACTCGCGGGGCGTCTTCGACCAGCCCATCGCGGAGTTCGTGCTCGCGTCGGTGCTCGCGCACGACAAGCGGCTGCACGAGAGCAAGGACCTGCAGCGGGAGCATCGCTGGGTCCACCGTGAGGTGACGCGGTCGGCGGGGCAGCACGTGCTCGTCGTGGGGACCGGAGCCATCGGGCGGGCGTGCGGCCGGCTGCTGCAGTCCGTGGGGCTCACGGTGCGGGGTGCGGGTCGTCGCGAGGTGACCGGGGATCCTGATCTCGGGGACATCGTGCTGACCTCCGCGCTGGCCGAGCACGTGGGGTGGGCCGACCACGTCGTGCTGACCGCACCGCTGACCCCCGAGACGCGGCACGTCGTGTCGGGCGCCGTGCTCGCCGCGATGAAGCCGACCGCGCACCTGATCAACGTCGGCCGCGGGGCTCTGGTCGACGAGACCGCGCTCGTGACGGCGCTGCAGGCGGGCGAGATCGCCGCGGCGTCGCTGGACGTCGTCGAGACCGAGCCGCTCCCGGAGGCGTCACCGCTGTGGGACCTGCCGCAGGTCGCGATCTCCGCGCACATGTGCGGCGACGTGGTCGGGTGGCGGGACGAGCTGGCACTGCTCTTCGAGGACAACCTGCGCCGGTATGTCGCGGGCGAGGCGCTGCTCAACCAGGTGGACACCCGCACCGGCTTCCCCTACCGCGGGTAGAGGCATCGACCGGCCTTCGTTCGCCAGGCTGATGCCTTTACCGGGGGCGGGTCTGATCGGTGCGCCGGCGTCGGGCCGCCGTCTCGCCGCAGCGCCCCCCCACCCGCGTCTCGCCGCGGCGCACATGTCTCGCACTGCAGCATGAGACCGGCCCGGCAACCCGAGACGTCCAGCGCGCCCCCCCCACCCGCGTCTCGCCGCGGCGCACATGTCTCGCCCTGCAGCATGAGACCAGCGCGGCAACCCGAGACGCGCACCCCGCCGCAGACGCGCGCGAGCGCCCGACCGCCGGATGCGGTGGGCGCTCGCCATACGGGCTGTCAGTGCTGGTGACCCGCGTGCCCGCCGCCCTCTGCGGGGGCCTCGGGCTTGCCGTTGACGACCGCGATCTCGACGGGGACGTGCGGCAGGTCGATCGTCTTGGCGACCGACCCGGCGGACAGGTCGACGACGACGAGCTTCTTGCGGTCCGCGTCCGTGACGTAGGCCTTGTAGCCGACGACCTTGATCGACGGGCCGGGCTCCTGCCAGTCCTTCTTCTCCTGCCAGGGCTCGATCGCCTTGATGGTGCTCGTGACCTTCTTGGTCGCCGGGTCGTTGACCTTGATCGAGCCGTCGTAGGTCAGGACGAGCGCCTCGCCGTGGGGTCCGCGCGCCAGCGACCGGAACCAGTAGGACGAGCCGACGTCGACGAGGTCGAGCTTGTCGGCGCGGGTGTCGATCAGCGCGACGCGGGTCGGGTGCTCCTGCTCGGCGGCCTTGTCGACCTTGTAGTCGCCGAGCACGACGGGCCACTCGTGGCCACCGGCGAGGTTGCCCGACCGCGAGTAGGCGTCCTTGACCGGGACCTTGTGGAACGCACCGTCACGGAAGACGACCGGGCCGTTCTCGCAGCCGAAGACCGCCACGTCACCCTTGGCCGTCGGCTGCGCGGCCGCCTCTCCGTGCACGCCGGGGCAGTCGGTGGTCTGGGCGACGACCTTGCCGTCCTTCTTGACCTGGATGGTCGAGCGGGACTTCTCGGTGCCCTGGGTCGTGATCAGCGAGCCGTCGGCCAGCTCGAACGCGACGCCGTGGTGGGCCGCGTCGGTCTTGGCGCGCTCTGCCTTGGCCTTGGGGTCGGCGATCTTGGCGGAGTCGACCGTCGTGATGTCGCCCGTCCCGTCGGCGAACAGCGTGGTCAGGCCGTTGTGCAGCACCACGTGGCCGGCGTGCTTGGCGGGGTAGGCGACGTCGGTCATCCCGGGCTGGAACTCGAAGTTGTGCGCGTGGTCGCCGTGCTTCTGCGACGAGATGCCAGCGTCATAGACGCGGAAGGTGTCGCCGTCGACGACCATCACGTGGCGCCCGTCGCCCGCGTTGCTGAGGCGCAGGAAGCCGGGGTGCTGGGTCTCGTCGACGACCTTGCCGGTCGCGGTGTCGATCGTGGTGAGGCCCTGGTCGTGGCTCATGACCAGGCGCGGCTGCACGGTCTTGACCTCGCGCTCGTTGCTGCCGGCCTTGGCCTTGGCGGTGGAGGGCGCGGCGGTGCCGGAGGACGAGGAGGAGCCGCTATTGGTGCCGCACGCAGCGAGGAGGGCGGAGGAGCAGGCGAGGCCTGCGAGGACGCGGAGGGAGTTCGAGCGCATGCCGCGCACCCTAGCCCGAAATGACAATCATTATTAGTTGTCCGCGTGGTAGAGCGGATCATGGGGCCCTTGGAGCTCGTATGACGAAGGCCCGCCACGGTGGTGTCAACCCAGGTTGGCAGGCTGCGTATGACGAAGGCCGGCCACCTCGGGGGTGACCGGCCTTGCGCCGGGGACGCCGTCAGGCGTGGGTGTGCCTGTCAGGCGTTGGCGAGGGCGGGCTGGGAGTCCATCGAGATGGGCTCGGCGCGGGCGAACTCGTCCTCGTCGAGGATGCTTTCGCGACGGGCCACGATGATCTGCACGAGCACCTGCCCGGCGACGTTGACCGCGGTGCGGCCCATGTCGAGGATCGGGTCGATGGCGAGCAGCAGGCCGACGCCGGCGAGGGGCAGGCCGAGGGTGGACAGCGTGAGGGTCAGCATGACGATCGCGCCGGTCAGCCCCGCGGTCGCGGCCGAGCCGATGACCGACACCACGACGATGAGCAGGTAGTCCAGCGGGCCGAGGTCGACGCCGAAGAACTGCGCCACGAAGATCGCGGCGATGGCGGGGTAGATCGCGGCGCAGCCGTCCATCTTGGTGGTGGCCGCGAGAGGCGACGCGAAGGCGGCATACTCGCGCGGCACACCCAGGGACTCGGTCACGCGCTGGGTGACGGGGAGCGTCCCGAGGGACGACCGCGAGACGAAGGCGAGCTGGATGGCCGGCCAGGCGCCGCGGAAGTAGCTGCGCGGGGAGAGGCCGTGGGCCAGGAGCAGCACCGGGTAGAGCACGAGGAGCACGATCAGCAGCCCGGCGTAGATCGCGAGGGCGAAGGTGCCGAGCTGGGTCAGCGAGGACCAGCCGTAGGTCGCGATCGCGCGGCCGATGAGCCCGACCGTGCCGATCGGGGCCAGCAGGATGACCCACCACAGGACCTTCTGCACGATGGCGAGCGCGGAGGCGTTGAAGGCCAGGAAGGGCTCGGCGGCCTTGCCCACCTTGAGCGCGGCGATGCCCACGACGAGGGCGATGACGACCAGCTGCAGCGCCTTGAAGCTGACGCTGGTGTCGACCGAGGTGAGCGCTCCGCCGGGGCCGGTCACGGGGTGGGAGCTGACCGACAGGCCCAGGAAGTTGCCGGGGACGAGCTGGTCGATGAAGTCGAGCCACCCGCCCTGCGTGCTGGGGGCCTTGGCGGCGCTCTCGCTCACGCTCGTGTTGCGGCCGGGCTGGATGACCAGGCCGAGGACGATCCCGATGATCACCGAGGCCAGAGCCGTGATCCCGAACCACAGGAGGGTCTTGCCGGCCAGGCGGGCGGCGTTGGCGACACCGCGCAGGTTGGCGATCGAGGCGATGATCGCCGTGAGGATCAGCGGCGGCACCAGGGCCTTGAGCAGGGTGACGAAGGTCGACCCGATCGTGTCGAGCACGACGGTGAGCCAGTTGTCGTCGCCGTTCGCGGTGGGGCCCATGGTCAGGGCGACCCAGCCGAGGGCGAGGCCCAGGACGAGGGCGATCAGGATCTGGATGCTGAAGGACGGGAGGCGGCGACGCCTTGTGGGCGTGGTGCTCGCTGTCGAGGACATGGGGACCTTCTCCGGCGCGGGGGTGGGGCAGACGTGGATAACGTCAGCAACAATCAACCATAACGTCAGATTATTCCCAGGGCGCGGTGAAGAGGGGTCTGTCAGACCCACGTGGTTGAGTAAGTGTTGTCAGGACTGGGGGCGACGAGCTGGACCGGCGAACGGTCCTGAGGTGTTCTGAGAGGTGTCATGGTGAGCAGGCAGAGACAGTCATGGTCGGCTGGGTCGACGGGGTCGAAAGGGTCGACGGGGTCGGATAGGTCGGGGCCGCGGGAGCGGTCCGAACGGGGAGAGGTGTCCGCGCAGGCGGACGAGCTGGCGCTGGCCGGGGTGCGAGGGCTGAGCGCAGGGTCCGTCTGGGACCTCGACGACGCGGTGGTCGACCTGATCACGCTCGCGCACGCCACCGGCGGCCGGGCCGTGGTCGAGCAGACCCTCACGTCGCGGTTGCGCGGGGTCCTCGAGGAGAGGTGGCGCAGCGGCTGGCAGCCGATGGACCTGCACCACCTGGTCCGACGGTCCGCGCTGCACGTGCGGGCCGAGCCCGAGACGGTCACGCGGGTCGTCGAGCTGCTGGGGGACCTGATGGCCGCGGACCTGGCGTCCTACCCGCGGGCCACGGTCGAGCAGCGCTGGCACGACCAGCTCGAGCTCGTCGAGGCCTCCGTCTGGTGGCCGGCGGCGGACTCGTGCGTGACGGCGCGGGTCGGGCGGTGGGGCAGCGAGGCGATCGCCTACGAGGTGGCGCTGCGGCTCGAGCACGTGCTGCGGTCTCTCCCCGCCATGCAGCAGCTCGGCGCCAGGCCGGGCGAGGCGACGGCGCAGGCCTCGTCCACGCCGATCGACGTCGACGACAAGATCCTGGCGCGGGTGCGTCAGCTGCTGGCCAAGGCCGAGTCCACGCCCTACGAGGCCGAGGCCGAGACCTTCACCGCCGGGGCCCAGGCCCTCATGGCGCGGCACAGCATCGACCACGCGGTGCTGGCCGCGAGCGCGTCGTCAGCCGGTGGCGGCGAGCGACCGGACGGGCGGCGGCTGTGGATGGAGACGCCCTACGTCCGGGAGAAGGTCATGCTGCTCGGAGCGGTCGCCGACGCCAACCGGTCGCGCAGCGTGTGGGCCAAGGAGGACGGCTACGTCACGCTGCTGGGCTTCCCCCACGACCTGGACGCCGTCGAGACCCTCTACACGTCCCTCCTCGTCCAGGCGACCCGCGCCATGCACGCCGAGGGCAAGCGGCTCGACCGGCGCGGCGGGTCCCGGACGCGGAGCTTCCGCCAGTCCTTCCTCGCGGCCTTCGGCGCGCGCATCGGCGAGCGCCTGGCCGAGGTGACCGCCGCCGAGACCGCCCAGGCCGCCGAGGAGATGTCGGCCGTGGGAGGTCGCGAGCTCGTGCCGGTCCTCCAGGAGCGCACCGAGGCCGTCGAGTCGTACGTCGAGGAGCTGTTCCCGCGGGTGCGTCACGTGTCGATGTCTCTCGGGCGCGACCGTGAGGGCTGGGACCGCGGCCGCCGCGCCGCCGACCAGGCCTCGCTCCAGTGGGGGCGGGCCGTGGGCAGCTGACGCGGGGGCCAGGGAGATCACCCAGCGCGGACGTCATGCCGGGTGTCGTGCCAGGGTTCGCGTCGGGCGTCGGCTCGTGTATCGGGCCTGGGGCGTCGGGTCAGGTGTCGATCGAGGCTGGGCGGGGCATGGGTCACGCATGGCCACGACTGACGCACTCAGGCCCAGCACCCGCACGCCGCAGCGCGACCCCGGGTCCAGGTCCCGGGCGTCGGAGTCGGCTTCGTCCTCGGCCGTGTCTTCGTCCGGGCCCAGCCGGGGCGTCGAGGTCGTCGACGCGGTGATCGTCGGCGGTGGTCACCACGGGATGGTGGCCGCCGCCACCCTCGCCGACGCCGGCTGGGACGTGCTCCTGCTCGAGGCCCGCGACACTCTCGGCGGCGCCGTGTCGTCCCGCGACGTCGACGGCTGGGTGCTCGACGAGTTCAGCGCCTGCCACCCCCTCGGCGCGGCCTCGCCCGTGCTGCGCGAGCTGGACCTCACGGCCCACGGTCTGCAGTGGTCGCACGCCGAGCGTCCCGTCGTGCACGTGGCGTCCGGCGACGACAGCGTCGGCTCGACCATGGAGGGCGACGCCGAGGCGACCGCCGCGCTGCTGGACGCCGACCATCCCGGCGACGGAGACACCTGGCTGCGCCTGGTGCGGCAGTGGGACGCCATACGAGAGCCGCTGCTGGCGAGCCTCCTCACCCGCTGGCCGCCGGTCCGCTCCGTCGGGCCGCTGCTGGCGCGCCTCGGGGCGACCCAGGTGCCGGACTTCGTGCGGTTCGCGCTCCTGCCCGTCGACCGGATGGGTGCCGAGCTCTTCGGCGGCGCCCGCGCCGGGCAGATCCTGAGCGGCAACGCGATGCACGCAGACATCCCCCCGGAGGCGCCCGGCAGCGGGTTGTTCGGCTGGATCATGTCCATGCTCGCGCAGGACGTGGGCTTCCCGTCGCCCCGTGGTGGCACGCAGCGACTGGCCGACGCGCTCGCCTCGCGCGCCCGCGCCGCCGGCGCGCGCCTCGAGACCGGTCAGCGCGTGGCTCGGATCGCCGTGGCCGGTGGGCGGGCGCACGGCGTCGAGACGGTCGACGGTCGGCGTATCCAGGTTCGACGCGCGGTCATCGCCGACACGAGCGCACCCGACCTCTATGACCGGCTCCTGCCGAGCGCCGCCGTCCCCGTCGGGCTCCGATCACGACTGGACCGCTTCGAGTGGGACCTGCCGACGCTCAAGCTCAACTACCGCCTGTCGGCGCCGATGCCCTGGCTCGCCGAGCGCGCGCACGGCGCGGCGGTGGTGCACGCCGGCCAGGACCGCCAGGGTCTGGTCCGGTGGACCGCCGACCTCGGCTCCGGACGGGTGCCGCAGCGCCCGTTCGCCCTGGTCGGGCAGATGACGACGATCGATCCGTCGCGCTCGCCCGAGGGCACCGAGGCGCTGTGGCTCTACACCCACCTGCCGCGGGGCATCACCGACGCCGCGTCGGCGGACCGGCTGACGGACGCGTCGGAGGAGATGTTCGACGACCTGGCCCCCGGCTGGCGCGACCACGTCATCGACCGTTGGGACCAACGCCCCCGGGACCTGCACGACAGCAACGCCAACCTGGGCGACGGCGCGGTGGGGGGCGGCACGATGCAGCTGTTCCAGCAGGCGATCTGGCGTCCCGTCACCGGGCTCGGCGGGCCCCGCACGCACGTCGAGGGCCTCTACCTCGGCAGTGCCGCCACGCATCCCGGCGGGGGTGTGCACGGCGGGTGCGGCTATCTCGCCGCGCGGGCCGCGCTGCAGGACAACCGCTGGTGGGGCCGCCCGGTGCGCAGCCTGTCGCTGGCCGCCCTGCACCGCCTCTACGCCGACCCACCCGCCATCCGCTGACCTACCTCAGGTAGGCACATCCGCCCGACCTAGCACGCCAGGCCGATGTGACCGCCTCAGGTAGGCACATCTCAGTGTGAGTCTGGACAGTGCCGCCTTGCGGTGGTTGGGTCCAACACGTCATGGGGGATGGCTCGTAGGCGCATTGCTGCCCTGGGATCTGGGGTCTAGCTATTTGGCGGTTGTGCCGAACCCGTGACGTGTTGGACCGGCCAGCTTGACTTGATAGGAGCGTGGCATCGCCCCGACTGAGAAGTGTCAGCTGACCGGCCCAGCCTCCTTGTTGATCACGGATCAGGTGAAGGAGACGACCCCATGGTTGTCGTTGGTACTGATGTTCACAAGCACAACCACACGTTCGTCGCGGTCGACCCGGTAGGCCGCGAGCTGGGCCAGCTCACGGTCAAGGCCGTCAGCAGCGGTCACGCGCGGGCCGTCGCGTGGGCCCGCGAGCAGTTCGGCACCGAGCTGGTCTGGGCGATCGAGGACGTGCGGAACCTGTCCGCTCGCCTGGAACGCGATCTGCTCGCGGCGGGCCAGCACGTGGTGCGGGTGCCCACCAAGATGATGGCTGCGGCTCGCGCCGCGGCTCGCACCCGCGGCAAGTCCGACCCGATCGACGCGGCTGCTGTGGCGCGGGCCTACCTGCACGATCCCGACCTGCCCGTCGCGTCTCACGACGACGTCTCCCGACAGGCCAAGCTGCTCACTGATCGACGAGACGCGTTGGTGGTCAACCGGACTCGTCTGACCAACTCACTACGGAACCGAGTCCACGAGATGGACCCCGACCGGGAGCCAGGCCCCCGCAAGCTCACCGCGCTCAAGCACCAGGAACACCTGCGCCAGTGGTTGTCCACCCAGCCCGGGGTGCTGGCCCAGATCGCCCTGGACGAGCTGGACGACATCATCGCCTGCACCCGCAAGATCAAGGCCTACGACAAGCAGATCCGCGACCTGGCCCGCCAGCACGCCCCCGCCCTGCTGGACATCGTCGGGTGCGGCGACCTCAGCGCGGTCAAGCTGCTGGGCGAGTCCGCCGGCGCGCTGCGGTTCAAGAGCGAAGCCGCGTTCGCCCGCCACGGCGGCATCGCCCCGATCCCGGTCTGGTCCGGCGCCGACAACAACAAGAAGGTCCGCCTCAGCCGCAGCGGCAACCGCCAGATCAACGCCGCGATCCACCGCATCGCCATCACCCAGATCCGCGACAAGAACAGCCAGGGCCACGCCTACTACGCCAAGCAACGAGCCGCCGGCAAGGGCAAGGCCGACGCCCTACGACGACTCAAGCGCCACCTGTGCAGGATCACCTTCCGGGCCCTGACCACCGACCACGAACGCCGCCAACCCACCCCCACCACCGCGCTACAGACGGCCGCTTGACATAGGAGCAATCGCCCGACTTCGCACCGGAGGCTGACGGGTCTACCCCCGTCGGTGCATCAGCTGCGGGGCTGAGTGCGGCGCTCCGCGAGCAGCGCCAGGCGCAGCAGGGCCTCGTGGTTGCGGCGCGCGATGCCCGCCTGGCGGACGGCGTGCGGGACCAGTCGACCAGGCCCCCGCGACGCGTCCTCCCGCATGCTGATCAGCGTGCCGCCGTCCTGCGGCTCGAGCGTGATCTCGACCGTGGCCACCCCCATGACGGGACGAGCCTTGGCGCTCAGCACGATCCGACGCCCGGTCTCGCACTCGCGGACCTCGGTCTCGTCGTTCAGCAGCGCGGGCCAGGACCCGACGGAGTGGTGCAGCCGTGCGCCGACGGCGGGCCAGTCGGCCGACACCGCGCGCATCCGCGACGCCCCGACCACCCAGCACGGATAGGTCCATCCGTCGGCGAGCACGGCCCACACCTGCTCGACGGTGGCGGTGGTGCGGCGCTGCTCGGTGTGCATCTGTCCTCCTGAGCCGGCCCACGGCCGGGAGCGGGTGTGCTGTGCCTCCAGCATGACCGAACGGGCCCGGCCGGGGAGCCTTGCCAGGTGGTCAGCGGCCGTATGCCGCGTCGAAGAACGCCCGCTCGCACGCCACCGACCGCGTGAACGCCCTCTCGGCGGCGTCCTTGTCGCGTGGGTCGCTGGGCTCGTTGGCGTCCAGCTCGGCCTGCAACCACTCCACCCAGGCGCGGAAGTCCGGACCGCGGTGCAGGTCGACCCAGCCGACGTGCTCCGGACGAGTCGCAGCCATCCCCTCGCGGTCGGCACGCTCGGCCCAGTCGAGATAGAGCTGCTCGACGACCAGCAGGACCGCGAGCACCTGGGCGTAGGACCGGGACTCGATGGCGTCCCGCATCACTCGGTCGAAGTCGAGCGTGGCCTGGGTCAGCGTGGGCTCGAACCGCTCGGCCTCCGGCACACCGAGGGCGTCGAAGGAGTCGATGAAGTAGGTGTCCTCGTCGCTCGCGAACATGCCTAGCTGCCGGGCGAACCGCAGCCGCGAGGGCAGCCCGGGCGCCGACGCGCAGGCCTGCCCCAGCAGCGCGGTGAAGGCGTCGCAGAACTGGTAGTCCTGCACCAGGTAGTGGGCGAGCACGTCGTCGTCGACCGTCCCCGCGAGCAGCTCGTCGACGAACCGGTGGCCGGTCGAGGCCGTCCAGTCGCGGTCGGTGGCGTGACGCAGTCGCTGGCTCCAGGTGTGGGTCATGCACCGACCGTATGTCGTGCCCCGCCCTCCAGGACACCCGCCCCACCCGCCACGCCTCCGCCTCCGCCTCCGCCTCCGCCCCCACGATCGTCGGGGTTTCGTCCAAGGATGTTGGACGAGACCCTCGATCCTGCAGGGGCGAGAGGCCGAGGCAGTGGGGTCAGAGCGTGACGACCATCTTGCCGGTGTTGGCCCCGCGCATCAGGTCGATGAACGCTTGCGGGGCCGCATCCAGCCCCTCGCGCCGCGTCTCGTCGACGCTGATCTCGCCCGCCGCGATCCACTCCGTCATACGGCCTCGGAACTCCTCGGCCAGGTGGGAGTAGGACCCGACGATGAAGCCGCGCAGGGTGAGCTGCTTGCCGATGGCCAGAGCGAGGTTGCGCGGGGCGGGGGTGGGCTCCGTCGCGTTGTACTGCGCGATGGCGCCGCACATGGCGACCCGTCCCTGCACGTTGAGGCGTCCGATGGCGGCCTCGAGGTGCTCGCCCCCGACGTTGTCGAAGTAGACGTCGATGCCGTCCGGGGCCGCCTCGCGCAGCCGGTCGGCGACCGGCCCGTCGTGGTAGTCGAACGCGGCGTCGAAGCCGAGGTCGCGCAGGCGCTGCACCTTGTCCGGCGAGCCGGCGCTCCCGATGACCCGCGACGCGCCCATCAGCCGGGCGATCTGGCCCACGAGCGAGCCCACGGCGCCGGCCGCGCCGGACACGAACACTGCGTCGCCCTCGCGGAACCCGGCGACGGCGGTCAGTCCGGCATACGCGGTCAACCCGGGCATGCCGAGGACCCCGAGGTATGCCGTCTCGGACACCCGCTCGGTGTCGATCACCGTCACCCCGTCGGCGGGCAGGATCGCGTGCTCACGCCAGCCCAGACCGTGCAGCACGCGCGCCCCGACGGGCACGGACTCGCTGCGGGAGGCGACGACCTCACCGACCGCGCCGCCGTCGAGCGGCTCGTCGAGCCGGAACGGCGGCACGTAGGACTTCACATCGTTCATGCGACCGCGCATGTAGGGGTCGACGGACATCGCGGTGTTGCGCACGAGGACCTGGCCGTCGGCGAGCTCGGGGAGCTCGATCGTCTCGATGCGGAAGTCGCCGGGCGTGGGCCACCCCTGCGGTCGCGCCGCGAGGACGATCTGGCGCGTGCTGGTCGGGGCCGTCATCAGTCCTCCACCACCGTGACGGTGACGTCGATGTTGCCGCGCGTGGCGTTGGAGTACGGGCAGACCTGGTGGGCCTGGTCCGCGAGCTGCTGCGCCTGGTCGTGGGGCAGGGCCGGTATGACGACCTCGAGGGTCACCTCCAGCCCGAAGCCGCCACCGTCACGCGGGCCGATGCCGACGCGGGCGCCGACGCTGGACTCGCCGAGGTTGGCCTTGGCCTCGCGGGCGACCATCTGCAGCGCGGAGTGGAAGCACGCCGCGTAGCCGGCGGCGAACAGCTGCTCGGGGTTGGCGCCCTGGCCGGAGCCACCCATCTCGGTGGGGACGGCGAGGTCGAGGTCGACGCGGCCGTCCTTGGTGAGGACGTGGCCGTTGCGGCCGGCGCCGGTGGCGAGCGCCTCTGCGGTGTAGATCGCGTTCATGACGTGTGCCCTTCGTTCGAGTCGTGCGGGGTGGGCAGGTGGCAGAACCGCTGCGCGAGGGTGCGCAAGGTCTCTGCCTCCTGCGGGGTCAGGTGCATGGAGTCGTAGAGCTGCCGGCGCAGGCCCGCCGCCTCCGACTCGAGCCCGCAGCCCTGGTCGGTGAGGTGGACGGTGACCCGTCGTTCGTCGCGGTGGTCCCGCCGACGCTCGACGTGCCCGGCAGCCTCCAGCCGCCGCAGCAGCGGGGACAGCGTGCCGCTGTCGAGCTGGAGCCGCTCGCCGAGCTCGGAGACGCTCGGGCCGTCGGCCTCCCAGAGCGCGAGCAGCGTGACGTACTGCGTGTAGGTCAGGCCGAGACGCGTGAGCCCCTCGCGGTAGGCGCCGGTCGCGACGCGCGACGCGCTGTAGAGCGCGAAGCACAGCTGCTGGTCGAGCGCCAGGTCGTCCTCCATGTCGTCCACCCTGCCACGTTAGTCGGTTGTGTGCAACTCAATTGCGCGCAACTCATCACCTCCCGCCGAGCCCGCACACCCTGACCTCGGTCCGGCACCGATCGGTCCGTATGCCGGAAGAACGCCCCCAGGCCGGGGTCCAGGCGTGCGGGAGGCCCGGCGCCATGCCCCGATCGGGGATGACGCCGGGCCTCTCGGCATACGGCCGGTGCAGGGTGCCTGATCAGATCAACCGGCCCTGGTCACACCGGCCTGGGGAACGGAGGCCGGTCGATGCCTTTGCCGGGGGTAGGTCCATCAGCCGGGAGGGGCAGGACCGTCGAACCCAGGCCGATGTGCCTACCTGAGGCGGTCACATCCGCCTGGCGTGCTAACCCGGGCGGATGTGACTACCTGAGGTAGGTCAGGCGGGGGTGACGCGGATGATCGGCGTGCCCTTGGCGACCTCGCCGGACACGTCCAGCGGCTCGACCGGACCCGTCGCGAACGAGTTGGTCACGAGGACGGGCGTGATGAGCGAGTAGCCCGCCTCCTCGATCACCGCACGGTCGAAGGTCACGAGCGGGTCGCCCGCGGCCACCCTGTCGCCGGCCTTGACATGCACGTCGAAGCCACGGCCGTCGAGGTTGACGGTGTCGATGCCGACGTGGATGAGCAGCTCGACGCCACCCTCGACGGCCAGGCCGAAGGCGTGACCCGTCGACTGGGCCACGACCACGGTGCCGGCGGCCGGCGCGCAGATCGTGTCGTCGCGCGGGTCGATGCCGACGCCCGGGCCGACCAGGCCCGCGCTGAACACCTTGTCCGGCACCTCGGCCAGCGGCACGACGACGCCGTCGCAGGGCGCGCCGACCTCGACGACCCCAGCACCGGCAGAGCCAGCAGCACCGGCAGCACCCGCGCCGGCAGCAGCACCGGTCGCCGCGGCACCCGCACCGGCCGTCCCCGCACCAGCGGTGTCGGTGACCACGCTCGCGCCGCCCGCGGCGGCCTCCGGGCGGGAGTGCCCGGCGGGAGCCTCAGGAGCACGACCGGTCGTCGGGGCGTCGCCCGCGAGCGATCCAGCGCCAGCGCCGGCAGCAGCCCCACCAGCGACGGCCCCGGCGTGCGCCATACGGTCGTCGGTGGACAGGGTGACGTTCTCGTTGTCGACCGGGTCCTGCTCCGGGATCGCGGTGTCCGTGGCGCCGGCGTTGGCGGCGAGCGCCTCGGCTTTCTGCTCGGGAGTGCGGTAGTCGGTGAACACGATCAGCAGCATCGAGATGAAGAAGGACGCGGCCACGGCAATGGCGTAGAGCGGGATGTTGTCGAACGCGGGGATCGTCAGCAGCGAGGTGAAGACGAAGGCGCTGGTCTTGAGGCCGCCGCCGAGGCCGATGATCACGCCACCGACGAGGCAGCCGACGAGCATGCGCGGATAGATCCGCTTGAACCGCAGGTGGATTCCGTACAGGGAGGGCTCGGAGATGCCGCCGAGCAGTCCGGCCGCGAGGGCACCGGTCGCCGTCTGGCGCATCGCCACGTCCTTGTCCTTCATGGCGTGGTAGAGGACGCCGGCGGTGGCGCCGAAGCAGGCGAAGTTCCACGCGCCCATGGGGCCCTGGATGAAGTCGAAGCCGTTCTGCTGGATGTTGAGCAGCATGATCGCGTTGATCGGCCAGTGCAGGCCCAGCGGCACCATGAAGGGGTAGGCCAGCGGGATGACGATCGCGAAGATCAGCGGGCTGAAGTCGTTGATGGACTTCAGGAAGCTGCCGAGGCCGGCGCCGACGTAGACGCCGATCGGGCCGATGAGGAAGGCCGTCAGCGGGATCATCACCAACATCGCGAGGAACGGCACGAAGATCAGGTGCAGGTTGCTCGGGATGAGGCGCTTGAGCAGCTTGTACAGCGGGCCGAGCACCGCGGCCATCAGCAGCGGCGGGAACACCGTCGAGCCGTAGTTGAAGATCGTCAGCGGCAGACCGAAGACGTCGAAGATCTTGACCTCGGAGCCGGCGACCGTGGCGGTGCGGGCGGCGTCACCGAGGGCGGTGAAGCCGGGCAGCATCAGCACACCCATGATCGCGAAGCCCACCCAGGGGTCGGCGCCGAGCTTCTTGGACGCGTTGTAGGCGACCATCAGCGGCAGGAAGGTGAACACGCCCTGCCACAGCAGGTTGATGAACGCCCAGCCGCCCTCGAGCTTGACGCGGGGGTCGGCCCAGTTGCCGATGACGCCGAGGGTGGACATCAGCGCCATGAAGGTGATGAACAGCGAGGCACCGAGCAGCGCGCCCAGGATCGGGCGGAACGAGTCGGAGAGGAACTCGAAGAAGTTGTCGAGCCAGGCGCGTCCGCCGCGGGGGCCGCCGGAGCGCAGCTCGGCCTTGAGCTCGTCGTCGGACTTGGCGCCAGATGCGCCTGCGGCCGCCGCGGAGCCGCCACCGCCGGACGCCATCTCGGGCAGCGCCATGATGTCGTTGAAGACGTTCTGGACCGCGCCACCGATGACGACCTGGTAGCGGTCGCCGGACTGCGGGACGGCGCCCATGACGCCGGGGATCTTCTCCACCTGCGCCTGGTCGACGCCGGACGCGTCCTTGAGCTGGAACCGCAGCCGGGTCGCGCAGTGCGTGAGGCTGGTGATGTTGGAGGGGCCGCCGACGCTCGAGACGATGTCGCTGGCAGGGCTTGATGCCATGAGGTACTTCTTTCCTGGGGGAGCCGCTCGGGCGCGTCAAGTATTCCCTGCCCGGGGCAGGTCCGCTGACCGAGCACTCCCCTGGCACAGGTGCGTCCCGTATGCCGAACGCCGCCGTCTCACGGGCGGGACCCTCAGGCGCGCCGGGCGACCACCGTCCCGGCCACGAGGAGCAGGCCCAGCACGCACACGAGCACGGTCGCCACGACGGCGGCCACGCTGCCGTGCCACAGGGCGACGGCGCCGACCGTGACGGCCACGGCGACCCACACCAGGGCCCCCACGCCGTGGCGGTGGTCGGCGAGGTCGGCATACACGAGCACCTGGACGAGGGCGAGGGCGACGCCGAGGGCGGTGAACACCCAGGCCTGGTGGCCGAGCTCGCCGACATAGGCGCGCCCGCCGACGAAGGAGGTGAGCAGGTCGCCCGCGACCGCCGCGACCAGCACCCCCAGCACGCCGACGGCCGCGGTCATCCCCACGGCGGCGCGGACGGCGGCGGCGCGCTCGGCGGGGCGGGCCATGCGCGGGTAGTAGATGGTGGCGATGAACTGCGGCCCCCAGAAGGCGACCTTCTCGAACAGCGCGCCCATCGTGTAGACGCCGGACCCGTCGCGCGACAGGTGGTGGCGGGCGAGGATCAGGTCGAGGCTCGACAGGACCAGCAGCCCGGCGGTCGGCATGGACCCCACCAGGCCGGCCCGGGCGCGCGCGATCCCGGCGGCCCACCACGAGGGCGCCGTCACCGATCCACCTCGTTCAAGATCAGGTATGCCGTCCGAGCCCGGGCCATCCTCGCCGGCGCCACCCCGGCCGGCCCCGCGGACGGCGAGCGCCCCCGCGACGACGGCGACCACGACCCAGCCCACCGCATACCACCCGATCACCCCCAGGACGCCCTGGCCGAGTGCGGAGGCGGCGACGGCGGAGGCGATCTTGGCGACGCCGACCAGCAGCGCCGAGAGCCCGAGCGCCGCGAACCGCTCGGCGCCCTGCAGCACCCCGAGCGCCGCGAAGGCCACGGTCATGGGCACGGCCGACAGCGCCAGCACGACCAACGGCGCCACGGAGGGCAGGTGCAGCAGCGGAGCCACGAGGGGTGCCGTGACGGCGAGCAGCAACGCCGGCACGCCACCGACCAGCAGCGCCCCGACCAGCAGCCCGCCGTCCACGGGGCCGCCCGATCGGCCGTGCGCGGGCGCCGACTGCGACGCGACGCCGCGCGCCGTCACGAGCTGCAGCCCGAGGCCCGGCACGGTCAGGATCGTCGACAGGTTGATCAGCGAGCCCACGGCGCCCAGGTCGTCGGGGGTCATCGACCGCCCGAGCACCACGAAGAACGCGTAGCCGAGCAGCGCCCCGAGGAAGGTGCCGGCGAAGAGCAGCCCACCGGACGACAGGGCCGACGTGACCTGCGCGAGCGCTCGCGACACGACGGGCCGCGCGGCGGCGTCCGAGGTGGTGCGGCTCATGGGAGCTCCTTGGTCGGTGATGCCCGGGCACGGGGTCGTCAGCGTGCCATAGTGCCAGCATGCGACGCCGCGACGTGTGGCCGGGATCTCCTGGACGGGCCGCCTTCGCCGGATGCGTCGCCTCCATCCTCCTCGCCCTGGCCTGGACCTGGCCCGCGCTGGGCCGTGGTCAGCTCCTCTACCGCGACTTCGTGCAGGTGCCCGACCCCGTGCTGGGCCCCTCCGTCCTGGGAGCCGTCGGCCAGGCGCCGCGCGCGGTCCCGCTCGACGCCGTGACGGCCCTGCTCGCGCCCGTCGTCCCGTCGGGGGTCCAGCAGCAGGTCATGCTCGTGGCCTCCCTCGCCCTCGCCGGGTGCGGCCTGGCCGTCCTCCTGCGCCGGCACGGGGCCGCGACCTGCGTGATCGCCGCCGCCGTCGCGGTCTGGAGCCCGTATGCCGCGCAGCGGCTGCTCGTCGGACAGCCCCCCACGCTGCTGGGGTGGGCCATGGTGCCGTGGCTGGTGGCGGCGGTGCGGCTCGACGGGTCGCCGCGACGCCGCATCCTCGCGGTGCTGGTCGCCGCCCTGCCCGCCGCCCTGACGCCTTTCGGCGGGCTGCTGGCGCTGGCGGTCGTGGTGGTGACCGCCCTGACGACGAGGCATCGCCCCGGGCGGCATCGTCGGGAGTGGTTGGCCCTCGCGGGTCTCGGCGCGGCCTGGTGCCTGCCCTGGGTCGTCGCCGGCCTGCGGGGGGCCAGCGCGGCGGGCGAGACGTCGGGGGCCCGCGCGTTCGCGGTGCGGGCGGACGGGGTGCAGGGGGCGCTCGACGTGCTCGGTGGTGGGGGCATCTGGGCGCCCGCCGCCGCCCTCGGCTCACGCGCCCACGCCCCGGCCCTGCTGGCCTCGGCAGCCCTGGTGATCGTCGCGGCCCTCGTGCTGGCCGTGGGCGGTGTCCTAGCCGGCCGGGCGGACCGGTGGGTGCTCGCCGTCGCGCTGTCGCTGCCCGTCGTGGTCGCCCTGACGCTGGCGTCCGGACCCGGGCTGGTGCTCTGGGGTGAGGCCCAGCGCGTGCCCGGCGTCGGCATCCTGCGCGACACCCACCGGCTGCTCGGCCTGATGGTGCTCGCGACCGCGGTGCTGCTCGGCCTCGGGGTGGCCGCCCTGGCCCGGCGCCTCGGACCGGTGGCCGCCGCCGGCGCAGCCGCGACCGTCGTGGCGCTCGCCGTGCTCGGCGCCCCGGACGCCCCGGCCCGCGTCCACGCGGCCTACCGCCCCACGAGCTTCCCCGCCGGCTGGTCCGAGGCCGTCGCCGCGGTGGGCGACCGGACGACGCTCGTCCTGCCCTGGCAGCCCTTCCGACGCCAGGCCTGGGTGGGCGACCAGCCCTTCCTCGACCCCCTGCCCCTCGCTCTGCGTGGTCGTGCGATCGCATCACGCAACCTCTCGGTCGCCCGCGACGGGGGCGCGGTGGTGGTCGGGTCCGACGACACGACCGCGGTCGAGGCCTGGGCCAGAGGCGACCTGGAGGCCCTCCGATCGGCCGGGGTCGAAGCGGTCGTGACCTGGGCAGACACTCCAGGGGAGACGCCGCAGCCACCACCCGGGGCACGCCGCGTCGACACGACCGGACCCCTGCGCGTCTGGCTCGTCGACGACCCCTCGACGGGCCCTCCAGCGCCCGGTCCTGAGTCCGCCCATCGGGGCGATATGTCGGTAAGGTGACACAGACCACAGGACAGGCTGAGCTGCGGCACGTACTCTTACCGACCAGTAGTACCGATCAGTAGCACTGGTCACGAGCGAGCAGCACCCCCAGCAGCACCCAGCACCCAGCACCACCTGCAACGGCGCCATCCAGCGCGGGCCCCGCCTCCCGCCCCCTGCAGATCGAGGTCTGACCATGTCTTCCCTCAGTGGCCGCACCGCCGCCGTCGTCATCGCCGCCCTGTCCTGCCTGCTCGGCCTCGGCGCCTCCGCCCTCGCCGTCAACGCCGTGAGCGCCGCCGCTCCCGACGACGCCAAGGCCGCGACGTCCGGACCGGCCGCCCAGGTCGCCCCGGCCGAGATCATCGGTTACGGCGGCTGACGGCTCCCCGTCACCGCATCGACACCTTCCGCACCACGACTACGCCCACAGCCGTGCGTATCGCCTTCCTCAGCTGGCGCGACCTCACCCACCCCGAGGGTGGCGGGGCCGAGCGCTACGCCCAGACCGTCTGCAGCGGGCTCGCCGCCCGCGGCCACGACATCACCCTGCTGTGCGCCGCCCACGGCGACGCCCCCGAGCAGGAGCACCTCGACGGCTACCGCATCCTCCGTCAAGGGGGACGCGCCTCCGTCTATCCCGCGACCGTCCGGCGGCTGCGCGAGCTCGAGCGCACCGAGGGCCACTTCGACGTCGTCGTCGACATCCAGAACGGCCTGCCCTTCGGCTCGCGCCTCGGCACCCTGTCCCCGGTGGTCGTGCTGATCCACCACGTGCACAAGGAGCAGTGGCCGGTCGTCTTCAACCGCGCCGTCGCCTCCGTGGGCTGGTTCCTCGAGTCCCGCATCTCGCCGTGGCTCTACCGCGGCTGCCAGTACGTCACCGTCTCCGGTCGCACCCGTGACGAGCTCGTCGAGCTCGGGGTCGACGCCGAGGACGTCTCGGTGATCCACAACGGCACCGAGCTGCCGTGGAGCACGCGGGAGTCGCGCACCGAGCACCCCAGCCTCGTCGTCCTCGGGCGGCTCGTCCCCCACAAGCGGGTCGAGCTGGCCATCGACACCGCCCAGCGCCTGCGCCACCGGTTCCCCGGGCTGCGGCTGCGGGTCGTCGGCGACGGCTGGTGGCGCGAGCGCGTCGAGGAGCACGCCCGCTCGGTCGGGGCCGACGACATCGTCGACGTGCTGGGCTTCGTCGACGAGGTCACCAAGCACCACGAGCTCTCGTCGGCGTGGGTCTCGCTGGCCCCGAGCCTCAAGGAGGGCTGGGGGCTCAACGTCATCGAGGCCGCCATCCACGGATCCCCCACGGTGGCCTTCCACGACGCCGGCGGCCTGTCCGAGTCCGTGGTCGACGGCTATACGGGCACCCTCGCGCACGACCTCGACGAGTTCGTCGAGGCCACCGCCGAGCTCCTCGCCGACCATCACCTGCGGCACGAGATGGACCTCGCGGCCCGCGCCCACGCCCGCCGCTTCTCCTGGGGCGCGACCGTCGACAGCTGGGAGCGCACGCTCGCCCGGGCTGCCGCGCACCGCCCGGCCGTCGCCGAGATCGACCAGGTCGTCGCCGCACCCGAGCGGGTCGGCCACCGACCCGGCCGGCGCGCGAGCGCATGACCGCGGACCAGCAGCAGCGCGCCCCCGTGCCGGAGCATCCCGGTGCGGGGCGCCCGCTGCCGCCCCTGGCCCGCGTCGGCTCCCTGGCCCGCTCGGTCCAGCTCTTCCGCGCGTTCACGGTCGAGCAGACCGACCCCGCCTACTTCTACGGCCTGCTCGCGCTGGACTCGGTCCGCGAGGCGAGCCGCTGGTGCGAGCTCGACGGTGCCACCATGGTCGACGTGGGGGGCGGACCGGGCTACTTCGCGGACGCCTTCATGGCCACCGGGGCCCGCTATGCCGGTATCGACCCCGACGCCGGGGAGCTCGAGCGCCGCGGGACGGTCGCCTCCAACACCCTGCGCGCCTCGGGGTTGTCGCTGCCCATCGCGGACGACGTCGTGGACCTCACCTACTCCAGCAACGTGCTCGAGCACGTGCCCGCGCCGGAGGAGATGGCGGACGAGATGGTCCGCATCACCCGACCCGGCGGCACCGTCGTCATCTCCTGGACGCCCTGGCTGTCCCCCTGGGGCGGCCACGAGACCGCCCCCTGGCACTACCTCGGCGGCCGTCGCGCGGCGGACCGCTACGCCGACCGGCACGGCCATCGCCCCAAGAACGACTTCGGCCGCTCCCTCTATGCCTGCTCCATCGCCCGCATGCTCACCTGGCTCGCCGCCGCGGAGCGCGCCGGCCGGGTCGAGCGGGTCGAGATCCTGCCCCGCTACCACCCGGCCTGGGCCCGGTGGCTGATCCGCGTGCCGGGCGTCCGCGAGATCGTCGCGTGGAACGCCGTGCTGGTCCTGCGTGTTCGATGACCTCGGCTCCCCCCGCTCCCCGGACCGACCGGCCCCACCAGGCCGGTCGGTCCGATCGTGCGGGTCGTGCTGACCAGCACGTATGGCGGGTGCGGCTGCTCACGGCGTGCGTGCTGCTCACGGCCGCGAGCTTCCTGCAGGGCGGGGGCCGGGTCGTCCCGGACACCAAGCTCGACCTGACCCTGTCACCGGCGGCCTTCCTCGGCCGGGCCCTGCACGTGTGGGACGGGGGCCACCTCGGGCAGCTGCAGAACCAGGCCTACGGCTACCTCTTCCCCATGGGGCCGTTCCACCTGGTGCTGCGGGTGCTGCAGGTGCCCGAGTGGGTGACGCAGCGGCTGTGGTGGTCGCTGGTGCTGTGCACCGCCTTCCTCGGCTTCTGGCGGCTGGCGCGGGCCGTGGGGGTGGGTGGGCCGTGGACGCGCTACCTCGGGGCCTTGCTGTTCGCCCTGTCGCCGCGCTTCCTCGCCGAGATCGCGGTGACCTCGATCGAGGTGTGGCCCATGGCCGTGGCGCCGTGGGTGCTGCTGCCGCTGGTCGACCCGACCCCCCAGCGCACCCGCCTTCGGGTCCTGCGCTCGGCGCTCGCCTTCGGCTGCATCGGGGGCGTCAACGCCATCGCCACGGGTGCCGCCCTTGTGCTGCCCACCCTGTGGTGGCTGACCCGCGAGCGCCCGGCCCGGTCCCTGCGGGCGTTCGCGGCGTGGCTCGGCGCGTGCGTCCTCGCGGGTCTGTGGTGGATCGGCCCGCTCGTGGTGCTGGGTCGCTACAGCCCGCCGTTCCTCGACTGGATCGAGAACGCCGCCGCCACGACCGGCACCGCGAGCCCCTTCACGGCACTGCAGGGGACCACGCACTGGCTGTCCTACCTGCGCGTGGCGGACGGCCCGACCTGGCCGGCCGGCTGGGTCACGGTGACCGTGCCGATCCTCGTGGTGACGACGACGGTGCCGGCGGTCATCGGGCTGGTCGGCCTGACCCTGCGCGGCCTCCCGGACCGGTCTTTCTGGCGCCTGGGCGCCGTCGTCGGCCTGGTGCTGCTGGTCGCCGGCTTCGCCGGACCCGCGCACGGCCCCTTCGCCGAGGACGTCCGCACCCTCCTCGACGGCCCGCTCGCGCCCTTCCGCAACATCCACAAGTTCGAGCTGGTCCTGCGGATCCCGTTGCTGATCGGCCTCGTCCACGCCGTCCATGTCGTCGGCACCCGGTCCAGCGGCGAGCGCAGCGCCGGCCCCGCAGGGCCGGTCCGGTGGGTCCCACGGGAGCTCGTCGCCGCGGTCACCGGCATCCTCGTCGTCGCGGCAGCCGCCCCCGCCGTGGCCGCGATGCTGCCGCGGGCCGGCGCCTACGAGCAGGTCGCGGGCTACTGGCGCGACGTGGCGGGCTGGCTCGACGAGCAGCCGGGCTCCGGGTCGGTGCTCGTCGTGCCCGCGGCCCCGGCCGCCGAGCTCACCTGGGGGTCGCCTCGCGACGAGCCGCTCCAGGCGCTGATGCGACGACCCTTCGCCGTGCGCGACGCCGTGCCCCTCGGGTCCGCCGGCTCCACCCGCTACCTTGACGAGGTCGAGCGCCACCTGCGCACCGGGGTCGGCGGCTCCGGCCTGCGCAGCTCGCTGCGCGACGCGGGCATCCGCTACCTGGTCGTCCGCAACGACCTGCGCGCCACCGCCCGGCGGGCCCCCGCCCTCGCGGTGCACCAGGCCCTGACGGACGCGGGCATCGACCGCGTGCGCTCCTTCGGCCCGCCCGCGGGCAGCGCCTTCGAGACCGCCGACACCACGGTCGACGAGCGCACCCTGCTGCCCTACCCCAGCGTCGAGGTCTACGACGTCGGGGACGTGGCCGACGCCCGGCTCGTCCCGGCGTCCGCGCTGCGTCAGCTGACCGGCGGGCCGGAGGACCTGCCCTCGCTGGACCGCGTCCTGCCGGGTGGCGCCACCGTGCTCGGCGACGACCGCACGGCCCTGCCCGCCACCCCCGCGCTCCCCGAGATCCTCACCGACGGCAACCAGCGGCGCGAGACGATCTTCGGCCGGGCCTCCGACAACCGGTCGCCCGTGCTGCGCCCCGCGGACCCCGGCACGACCGGCCGCCGGGTGCAGGACTACCTCGTGGACCCCCGCGCGCGACAGGTCACCCTGCGCTGGGAGGGCATCGCCGGGGCCGAGGCCTCCAGCTCTGGCTCGGACGCCGGCTCGTTCGTCCGCACCTCGAGCGGGGACGGCCCGGCCGCTGCCCTCGACGGGGACCCGACCACCCGGTGGGTGTCCGGCCGGTTCCAGCAGGCGGTCGGCGAGTGGCTCGAGGTGCGCCTGGACCGCCCCCGCGACCTCACGGGCAGCACGCTCACCCTCGCCTCGCCGTGGGCCGGCGCCGCGCCGCCCGTGGCCGTCGACGTCACCACCGACGCCGGCACCGTCCCCATGACCATCACCTCGGACCAGGCGGCCGGCGCGACGGCCGCCGTCCCCCTGCCCCCCGGCCCCACGACGCGCCTGCGCCTCACCCTGCGGGGCGTCGGCGCCGGCACCGAGCGGGCCTTCGCGATCACCGAGCTGACCCTGCCCGGCATCGTGCCGGTGCCGCGTCTCGTGCTCCCGCCCACCCCCTCGGGGACCCCCGACATCGTCAGCCTCCGACGCCAGGAGCCCGGCCGCACCGGCTGCCTGCGCCAGGGCGACCGCCCGCTCTGCGCCGGGGGCCTCGTCGCGACCGGCGAGGAGGCGGCCGGGATGTTCCGCACCTTCACCACCGCCGCGCGCACGAGCTATGCCTGGTCCGGCCACGTGCGGGCCCGGGCGACCGCGGGGGGCCGGGCGCTCCTCGCCATACCGGGCAAGGTCCACGCCGAGGCCACGACCTCCCGCGTGCCCGCGCTCGCGGGCCGCCCCGGAGCCGCCGTCGACGACGACCTCGGCACCGGGTGGGTCGCCTCCGCCCAGGACAGGCAGCCCACGCTGACCCTGACCCTCCCCTCGGTCCGCGCCCTGACCGGCGTGCGGCTCCTGTCCGATCCCCATCTCGCGGCCTCGCGGCCACGTCGCGTGCAGGTGCGCACCGGCGACGGGCGCACCCGCAACCTCACCGTCGCGCCGGACGGCACCGTGCGCTTCACGGCACGCACCGACCGCGTGGACATCACGTTCACCGGGGTCGACGAGGTGCGCTCGATCGACGCCGCCACCAAGCTCGCCGAGACGCTCCCCGTCGGCGTCTCCGAGGTCGAGCTCCTCGGTGCCGACGACGTCCGGACCCCGCTCGACCGGGACGCGCCCGTCGGTGCGACCTGCGGCGATGGCCCGACCGTGCGCATCGACGGCGTCGCCCGCGCCTCCCGCCTGGTGGCGACCGTGGGTGACGTGCTCGACGACCGGCCGCTGCGCTGGGTGCCGTGCGGCGGGCCCACCGACCTGGCCGGCGAACGCTCCACGCAGCCGATCACCCTCGACCCGGGCGAGCACCGGGTCACCGTCTTCGCCACGGCGGCCTACGTCCCCGAGAGCCTCCTGCTCACCACCCCCGAGCTCGTGCCCACGGCCTCGCGCGCGGTTGGCACGGACGTCGTCGCCGACGGCGATGCCTATGCCGTGCCCGAGCGCGCCACCCCTGCCGTGCTCGCGCTCCCGCACAACGCCAACGCCGGCTGGGTCGCCACCGACGACGACGGCCACGAGCTCACCCCGATCCGCCTCGACGGGAGACGTCAGGGCTGGGTGCTGCCCGCCGGGCCCGCCACGACGGTGCACCCCCGCTTCGCCCCCCAGCGGCCGTATGCCGCCCTCCTCGTCGCCGGGTTCCTCGGGCTGCTGCTCCTCGCCGCCGCCGTCTGGCGCGAGGGTCGTCGTGATCGCGCGGCGCTGCTCGAGGGGGTCCCCACCGGCGCGCCACCGCTGCGTGACGGGGCCTGGAGCCCGCATGCCGCCACCGGCGTCGTCGCGGTGCTGCTGCCCGTCGCGACGGGGCTCACGGGGCTGGGTGCGGTGGGCGTGGCCGTCCTCGTGGGCCTGCTCGCCCGCCTCGCCCCGCGCCCGGACCTGGTCCGGGCCGCGGTGGTGGCGGTGTCCGCGACGGTCGCGGTCGCCGTGGTCGCCGCACGTCCCTGGACGTCCGGCAACGCCGCGCTCGCGTCGTGGTGGCCTCAGGCCGCCGTGCTCATCGCCGTGGCGGTGGCGACGGTGCTGCTGCCGCTGCCGCTGACGCTGCCGCGTCCCTCTCGGCGGTGACCCGCGCGGTGGGGACGGCCGCCGGGCGGCTCCGGCGCGGGTCCCGGCGACGCGCGCGGCGCATGATCGGCGCCTCCACGTAGCGATAGCTCACCCACGCCACCAGCAGTGACGCCACGATCGTCGTGGGCCACAGCACGAGGAAGTCCCCCGTGAAGGGCTTGTGGCCGATCGCGCGCGCGAGCAGGCCGAGCACGACGAGGTGATAGACGAACACGCCGTAGGACAGGTCTCCGAGCAGCCGGGCCGGGCGGCTGCCGAGGGCCGCGACGACGCGGGACGAGCTCGGCTCGGGGGCGATGCAGGGCAGCACGACCAGCACCGCCAGGATCGTGTAGCCGAGGTTCTTGCTGCCTGCCTCGAGCAGCGTCGCGCGATCCAGGCCGTACGGCCCGGCCAGGCGGGTGGTGAGGAGCAGGTAGAGCGCACCCGCGGCAGCCCACAGCGTCCCCGGCGAGGCGACGAGGTCGTCGACCACCGTGCGGGGCAGCTCGCCCGCGAGACGCCCCTCGTGCCAGACCGCGAGGGCCATGCCCCCGCCGAACCACGCGGCGTACTCCGGGAGCCAGTAGTTCGTCATACCCTCGACGTTGTCGTGGGTGAGCACGATCCAGGCGAGCGAGACGGCGGGCAGGCAGGCGAGGACGACGAGGGCGAGCTCGGACCAGCTCAGCCAGCTCGACCGCGGCAGGCGCGACAGCCCCCACGCCGCCAGGGGCAGGACGAGGTAGAACGCGACCTCGGTCGACAGGCTCCACATCTGCGTGAGGCCGGGCACCGACGGGGACGGCACGTAGATCTGCGACATCGTCGCCACGCGCAGGTAGTGGACGAGGTCGACCTTGTCGTGCTGGAGCAGCAGGTAGGCCGCCAGCACGGCGACCCACGCGGCCGGCAGGATGCGGAACACCCGGTGCCGCAGGTAGGTCCGCAGGTCACGGGCGCCGGACACCTGCGTGGCGGTCGCGCTCCCGAGGCGGGCCCGGGCGTGCGGACGGTAGAGCAGGAAGCCCGACACCACGAAGAACAGCGGGACGCCTGCGTCCAGGCGAGCGAGGAGCCCGGCATACGGGCCGTGGATCGCCAGCCCGCTGGTGAAGCCCACGTGCGTGGTGACCACCATGAGGGCACCGACGATCCGCAACCCGTCGAGGGCCGCGAAGCGGGTGGTCCTGGGCTCAGCCACCCGAGGAGGGTAACCAGCGAGTAACCCCGAGCGCCTGCTGGTGTGACACGGACGACACGGATGGCGGTCGGAGCGCAACGTCTGGGTCACGAGGGGCAGACAACTCCCAGCCGCGCTGCTATGGTCCCAAGAACCGCGGCTCTACTCACCAGTAGGCACCCGTCGCCGACCGAACGACACACCTCGTCTCGTCAACGTCACTGTTGCCGTTCCCTGAGCAGGAGTCCCCCATGCGTCGCATCCTCGGCGGTCTCGCCGTCTTCCTCGGCATCCTCGCCCTCGTCCTCGGCATGCGGGCCGACTCGATCTACGACCAGCTGGCCACGGTCCCGCTCGACCAGAAGACCACGGCCGAGTCCGAGGGCACCGGCGTCAGCGCCCTGCGCGTGGCCGCGCAGGGCGGCACGGTCAGGTTCGACAAGCTGACCGACCAGCACGTCAAGAACACCCGCACCATCATCGGCCTGCCCGGCAAGGTGCCCGAGGGCCAGCGCGACGACAACGCCTTCTGGCAGATCGGCCTCCGCACCGAGATCGTCGACGGTCAGCCGCTGTCCCTGAGCACCGACGGCGTCTCCATCAACCGGCGCACCGGCCTGGCGACCAACTGCTGCGGCGACTTCGTGGGCGTGGGCACCACCGAGAACCAGAACGCCACCCAGCCGATCACGCACGAGGGACTGTTCTTCAAGTTCCCCTTCGACGCGCAGAAGAAGTCCTATCCCTTCTGGGACGGCGAGCTCAAGGCCGCCCGCGACGCGGCCTTCGTGCGCGAGGAGAAGGTCAAGGGCCTCAACACCTACGTCTACGAGCAGACCATCCCCACCACCCGCCTCCCCGGGTCCCGTGAGGTGCCTCGCGCGATGTTCGGCAGCGGCGCAGGCAACGTGCAGGTCCAGTCGGACTACGCCAACACCCGCACCTTCTGGGTCGAGCCCAACACCGGCGCGATCATCCGCGCGCAGGAGAACATCAACCGCGAGGCCGTCTCCGAGGCCGGCACGGTCACCCTGATCAAGGGCGTCATCGGCTACAACGACAAGACGCAGCGGAAGTTCGCCGACGAGTACGGCGACAAGGCCGGCAAGCTCGCGTTCGTGCGCGACCTGCTCGGACCGATCGGCTTCATCGCCGGCGCGCTCCTGACGCTGCTCGGCCTGCTCCTGCTGTTCACCCGTCGCCGCGGCGAGCACCGCGACTCCCGGCGCGTCGACCTCGTCGCCGCCGACCGCGAGACGTCGGGCGCCACCCGCGCCTGACCGGCACCGGCTAGCGGCGGCGCTGCTTGGCCATCCACTCCCAGATCGTCACGCCGGACGCCGTCTGCGGGTCGTTGCGGGCGACGTAGATCCAGGACCAGTGACCGGGGAACTCGTGGCCGTTCCACACGACGTTGGGGTAGGCCGTGAGGCGGGCGTTGCCGAGGAGCCGCACCGCGCGCCCCGTCGTCGCCTGGTAGTCCACGACCGGGTCGTTGGTGGCGTGGACGAACCACGTCGGGGTCGAGCGCAGCCGCAGGATCTGCGCGTCGGTGAGCATCCGCTGCGTCGTCCCGGTCGCCTGGTCCTTGAGGACGTAGGCCGCGCAGACCGGCACGTTGGCGGCGAAGTAGCGCGGGTAGGCCGACGCCAGCCTCATCGCCATGTAGCCGCCGTTGGACGGGCCGACGACGTAGATCCGGGACGTGTCGACGTCGTGGCCCTTGGCGAACTCGTCGACCAGGCTCTTGAGCCGGCGCGTGTAGGAGTATTCGCCGTCATCGAGCCACCGGGTCCCAGCAGATCTTCAAGGGCGCGACGACATACGCGCCCTTGAAGATCTGCTGGGACTCGGTGGTGGCGAAGGCGAGCGCACCCCGGTTGGCGAGCAGCGGGAGGTCGTTGTTGCTGGCCTTGCTCCAGCCACCCTCGCCGCCGCCGTGGAGGAAGAGGATGAGCGGCGCCTTGGACCGGGCCGGGCGCAGGGACTTCTTGGGTGCGTAGTAGCGGTACTTCAGGCCGTTGCGGGACGCGCCGGCGCCGAAGGCGTCGACCTCGGGGTCGACCACCCCGCCCTGGTGGAAGGACGTGAGCTGCACGGCGGCGCCGCTCTTGAGGCGGACGGGCGCGGTCTGGGTGAGCGAGTAGGTGAGGTCGAGCACGACGTTGCGCCCGGGCTTGGTGGCGTAGGCGAGCGTCGAGGCCCCCGGCACGCCCTCGCCGTGCGCGAGCTCGACGACGATGTCACCGGATCGGTCGAGGTGGGCGCCGGTGACGGTGCGCTGCGCTGGGCGGCTGCCCGATCGGCTGGAGCGGGCGGGTGCGCACCGTCAGCAGGCTGTATGCCGCGACCGCGGGGCCATCGCACCCAGCGACGAGTCTGTGACAATGCGTGCATGACCTCGACGCCGCGGACGCCGCTCGCGATCAGGGTGCTGGCCATCGGGGCGGCCCTGCTCTACATGATGTGGGTCTTCTCGCCCTCCCAGCTGTCGCCGCGGACGTCATTCGTCAGCGAGCTGCTGGTCCACGACCAGCCCGGATCGGGGCTGCTGCGCGCGGCCGACGTCGCGGCCGGGAGCCTCGTCACCCTCGCCGCCGTGCTGGCCTGGCGGCGCCGGCGCCACGTCACCGACGTGCCGAGGTGGGTGCTGACCGCGGCGGCCATGGTCGCCACCGCACTGGTGGCCCGGGCCCGCGCCGCGGTCCTGCGGCCGTGGGTCGTGCGCCTGTATGTCGTCTTCGCCGGCCTTTTCGTGCTCGTCACGGCCTGGGTGCTGGTGGAGGTGGCGCTGCACAGCGGGATGCTGCCCTTCACGGGTCTCGACGCCCTCGGCTAGAGCCAACGGCTGCAGATCACCTCCATCGCCGCCTGGCTCGCCGTCGTCGCCGCGGTCCCGCTCTGGGAACGTCCCGCGCGACGACGGGCCCGGACGCGATGACGTCCCGGGTGCTCGACGTGGGCGGGCGTGAGGTCCACGTCGCCGACTCGGGGTGGCCGCAGGGGCGGCCGGCGCCCGTCATACTCCTGGCCTCGGGGCTCGCGGGGGCATGGTTCGACTGGGCAGGGGTGCAGGCGCTGCTCGAGCCGCACGCCCGCGTGATCGTGATGGACCGGCCCGGGTGCGGCGACTCCCCGCAGCCCGTGGAGCCGGTCGTGGTGGACCTGGTGGGGTGCGCCGACGACCTCGTCGGGGTCCTCGACGCCTGCGGGGTCGGGTCGGCGGTGCTGGTCGGGCACTCCATGGGTGCCTGGTATGCCGAGGCGGCCGCCCGCCTGCACCCCCGCCGCGTGTCGGCCGTGGTGACGGTGGACGGCAGCGTGTGCGAGGGAGACGAGACGGCTCCCGAGCAGGACTCCAGCCCCGTGGCCACCCTGATCACCATCGGTGACCGCACGGTCGGATGGCGATGGCTGGGACCGCTGCTGCGGCGTCTCGGTGACCGCGGGCTGCCCACCGGCGAGTGGGGTCGCCGCCACCGCGAGCGCTCCGCCCGCACCTATGCCCGGGCCCACGTCTGGCGGACGATCGCGACCGAGGACGCGGCATACGCGCGGTTGCGGCACGAGATGGCGCAGCTGCGCTCGACCCGGCCCCTGCCCGCCATCCCGGTGCACGCGGTCACGGCGTTGGCGGGCTCGATGCCGGGACGCTGGTCGTGGTGGGCCCGTCAGCAGCGGCGACAGGCCGCGGCGCTGTCCAGCGACAACCCGGCGGCGCAGGTCACGCGCGAGGTCATCCGCCCGGCCCGGCACATGGTGATGCTGCAGCACCCGCACCGCGTCGCCGACGCCATCCTCCGCACATCGGTGCAGGTTCGACGTCACATCTGACCATCGACCTGCACCGCTCTGCGCGGGGCCGGAGGCGAACCGGGTTGGGGGTGCGCAGCCCCGGGTACCACCAGGACATGAGAGTTCCCGAGCCGCGAGGCCCGCTCAGCGAGGCGGTCGGTGCGGCGCTGCGCACCGGCGACCCCTTGCCCACGCACGTCGCCGCGCCGTCCGCGGTCCTCGATGACGAGGACGCCCAGCTGGCGCTGTGGATGCTCTTCGAGCTGCACTTCCGCGGCTTCGAGGACGCCGTGGGCGACCGCGAGTGGGACCCCGACCTGCTGCGCCTGCGCGGCGGGCTCGAGGCGGGCATGGAGCAGGAGCTGCGCGCGGCGACCCGCGCCGTCGTCGAGGCGGCACCCGACAGCGGCGACCTCGCCGAGGACCTGTTCGCGCTCGTCGCGGCGGACGACGGGCCGTCGGTGGCGTCATACCTCCAGCGGCACGCCACCCGCGAGCAGGTGCTGGAGTTCCTGCGGCAGCGGAGCCTCTATGCCCTCAAGGAGTCCGACGCGCACTCGTTCGTGCTCGGGCGCCTCGACGGACCGGTCAAGGCGGCGCTCGCCGAGATCCAGTACGACGAGTACGGCGGCGGCCACCCCGAACGGTTGCACTCCACCCTGTACGCCGCGGCGCTGGACGCAGCCGGGCTCGACAGCACCTACGGCGCCTACCTGCCCGAGGTGCGCGTCGAGACCCTGGCCGCCAACACCGTGCAGGCCGTCTTCGGGATGCGCCGGCGGCTGCGCGGGGCGGCGATGGGCTTCCTCGCGGCGTTCGAGACGACGAGCTCGCTGCCCTGCCGCAAGATCGCGACCGGGATCGAGCGCGTGGGCCTGCCCGCCGCGACCGCCGAGTACTTCTCCGAGCACGTCGAGGCCGACGCCGTGCACGAGCAGGTCGCGGTGCGCGACGTCTGCGCAGGGCTCGTCGCCCGCGAGCCGCAGCTGCGCGAGGACGTGCTCTTCGGCGTCGCCACGTCGCTCCACCTCGACGCCGTGACGGGGGCCCGGATGCTCGAGCGCTGGGACGCCGCGTCCGTCCAGGCCGGCACGACCTCCCTCGTGAGGGTTCCCGTCGGGGTTCCCGACGCGTCCGTCGGGCGCGCGTCATGAGCGCGGGAGGCGCCGAGGTCACGGTGCGCCTGTGCCCCGGAGGCCCGCTCCTCGTGCGGGGGGCGGACGTCATACGGGACGAGCAAGGCGGGTCCCACCCGGTCACCCGACCGGTCGTCGCCGTTTGCGCGTGCGGGAAGTCCAGCCGACGGCCCTGGTGCGACGGCACCCACAAGGTGGTGCGCCGTGGCTGAGATCGCTACGCGCACCATGAGATTCGGGTCGCTGCAGATCCGGTATGACGACCGCGTCCTCGAGCCCCGCCCGTGGACGACGGCCCAGTCGGCGTGGGCCGCCGAGCTGATCGAGCAGGCACCCGCGGGCGACGTGCTCGAGCTGTGCACCGGCGCCGGGCACATCGGGCTGCTCGCGATCGCCGGCTCGGACCGGCGTCTCGTGGCCGTGGACGCCAGCCCGACCGCGGCCGAGCATGCCGCCGACAACGCCGTCGCCGCAGGGCTCGCGGGACAGGTCGAGGTGCGCCTGGGGCAGCTCGACGAGGTCCTGGACGCGGACGAACGCTTCGCCGTCGCGATCGCCGACCCGCCGTGGGTGCCCCGCGCCGAGACCGGGCGGTTCCCGCAGGACCCGCTGCTCGCCATCGACGGTGGCGACGACGGCCTCGACGTGGCGCGGCTCTGCCTCGAGGTGATCTCGCACCACCTGGTGCCCGGCGGCGCCGCCGTGCTGCAGCTCGGGACGCTCGAGCAGGCGTCGGCGCTCGGTGACCGGGTCGCCGAGGGCGGCGTGCTGCGGACGGGCGAGGTGCGGGAGCACGAGGGTGGGGTGCTCGTCCGGCTCGACCGGATGGCCTGACGACCCTGCCCCACGTGTGGTGCGTTCACGCACATGTCATCTCGCTCTCGGGCGAGGTTGGCCGGGCGGGGCCTAGCGTCGAGGGATCCATCCCACGCGCTCCAGGAGAAGCCATGATCCGCACGAGCCGCTCCATCGCCACCGTCCTCGCCACCGCGACCGCTCTCGCCGGCCTGGCCACCGCAGCCCAGGCCGAGCAGCAGCCCAAGCCGACCGGCACGCCCGCCGCCGCGACGCCCGCGACCTCCACAACGCCAGCCGCCGCATCAGCCCCGGCGGACTCCGCCGACGCCGACAAGCGCAAGCCGGGCAAGCCTGGCAAGCCCGGTCAGCATGGCGGCCTCTACCGTCCGCTGCCGGCGTTCGACCTCCAGGCGCACCGCGGCGGCCTCGGCCTCACCACGGAGGAGACCGTGCCCGGCTTCGCCAAGGCGCTGGCGCTCGGCGTCAACACCCTCGAGCTCGACACCGTCGTCACCAAGGACGGCGCGGTCGTCCTCAACCACGACTTCTCGATGAACGCCGTGAACTGCCGCGACACCAAGCCGCTGACGGCCGGTGACCCGATGTACCCCTACGTCGGCAAGAGCATCGCCAAGCTCACCCTCGCGCAGATCAAGACCGTCGAGTGCGGCTACCGCACGCTGCCGGACCACCCGGGCCAGCAGCTGGTCAAGGGCCCGCTGGTCGAGCTGCGCGAGGTCCTCGACCTGGTCAACGACTACCGCGCCCGCGGCGTCATGCTCAACATCGAGACCAAGTCGGATGCCGGCGACCGGAGCAACAGCGCGCCGCTGCCGTACTTCGTCAAGCGCGTCTATCAGGAGGTGCGTCGCGCGGGCCTGCAGGAGCAGGTCATGATCCAGTCCTTCGACTGGTCGACGCTGCGGCTCATGCACAAGCTCGACCGGCGGATCCCGCTCGTGGCGCTCGACAACTTCGAGAACCAGCAGGTCGGCAAGCCCGGCGCCTCCCCGTGGCTCGGCGGGATCGACATCGACGACTTCGGCGGCAACGTGGTGCGCGCCGCCGCCTCCATCGAGGGCGTCAAGGTCTTCTCCTCCGGCTGGGACATCGGCAACAAGCCGTCCGGCTACTACGTCGACGCGGCCATGATCCGCCAGGCCCGCGCCTCCGGCCTCAAGGTCGTGCCGTGGACCGTCGACGACCCGGCCGTCATGCACCACCTGATCGACCTGGGGGTCGACGGCCTGATCACCAACTACCCGGACCGTGGTCGCCTGGTGATGGCCGAGCGCGGTATGCCGCTGCCCCGGGCCTACTCCCGCAAGCTCTGAGGGCGGCGGCTGCGGCAGACCGTCACTGTGCGCGACGTCCCATGACGGTATGCCGCAAAGCCACCCCTCCCAGGTGTCGTTCAGGTCCATAGTGACCTCATCGGCGCTCGAGGAGGAGACATGTCCGTACCGGGGTGGGGGTCTGTGCTGGTGGCTGGGGCGCTCGTGAGCGCGTGCGGCTCGGCCACGGGAGATGCGACGAGGACCACGACGACGTCGGCCGCCGCATCGATCGCGGCGAGATCGAGCAGCCCCGCCACGTCGAGCTCCACCTCCGCTCCCAGCACTGAACCGTCGCACGTGCCGCCGCCGGCCTCGACCAGCAGCGAACCCCTCGCCGCGGACCTCAGCGTGCTGACGAACGCCGCCATCCCGTCATGCTGCGGACTGAAGGCGACCCGGCTCGGCAGCCGGCTGAACGCGCCTCGTAGGAATGGTGCGTTGCCACTATCGGTACGCGGACGTCCGCACGAGGTCAAGCCGCGCGTGTCGTCGACGGCGGCCCAGGAGCTCAGCGGCCGAGCCACGAAGCGGGGTGCTTGACGACCTCGTCCAGCACCGCAGCCGCTGCTCCGGCCGCGGCTCGCCCTGGGTCATCGGCAGTCGCGGCCGGCCAGATGGTGACGGTAAGGCCGTCGAACCTCCCGGATAACGCTCGCCTCCGGACCCCCTCCTCGACGCCGGGGAGGATGATGGCCCCCAGCTCGGCCAGATGGCCGCCGATGACGATGGTCGGGATGTCGAGCAGGTTGACGACGCTGACCAGAGCCGTTTCCAGCGCCTCGGCAGCAGCCGCCAGGGTGGCCTCAGCCCGCTGGTCGCCGTCGCGATGGCGGGCAAGGAAGTCGTCGACATCGGACCCGTGTGGCAGGCCAGCCCCCACCTCGAACGCTCGCCATCCGGCATACCTCTCCAGGCAGCCGTGCGACCCGCACGGGCAGCTCGGGCCCCGAGGATCGACGCACATATGCCCCAGCTCCCCGGCCCACCCGTGCAGTCCCCGCATTACCTCGCCTTCGATGACCGCCGAGCCACCGATCCCGATCTCACCGGAGACGTAGATGAAGCTGGATGGACCGCTAGTGCGACCCGGAGCTGGACGGGCGAGGCTGAAGGCGGCGAGGTCGGCCTCGTTCCCCAGCACCTCGAGCTGGACGAGGTCTTCCAGGCCCATGAGGGATGCGGGGTGGGCATCGGTCCAGCCAAGGTTAGGAGCGCGCCTCAACAAGCCCTCGCGCTCGGAGACGATTCCCGGGAGTGCCAGCCCAGCGCCGACCAGCCGACGGCCTGCCAGCGAGCGTGCCAGCAGCTCACGAGCGTCATTTCCGAGTGCGCTGAGCACCTCACGAGGATCGCTGTCCACCATCTCTCCGGGGACGTGGATCTCGTCGACGATGTACCCGTCGAGGCCCATCAAGCGACAGATGCGATAGGTCGCGTTGACCTGCATCCCGAGCGCGCACAACGTGCTCGCAGGGACCAACCGAGTGGCCGGCCGACCCGGCCCGCCCGACACCTGGCCTTCCTCCCGCACGAGCCCCCCGCTCAGGAGATCCTCGACGAGCCTTGACACCGTCGCCCTGGTCAACCCCACCTCGGCGGAGACGCCTGCTCGCGAGATGCCGTTGATCGACGCAAAGATCGTGCGGGCCACGAGCGCGAGGTTCGACTCGCGCAGAGTCTCCTGCGTCGCATTGACCTGGCCGCTCAACGATGCGCCCGCCGGCTGGGCTGGAGAGTTGGTTGCCACCCATTGACTGTAGCCCAGCACTAGGATAAGTTTTGTCATGAAACAAACGAGTGCGAAGGAGCAATCATGACCCGTCAGCCCACCAAGGAAGACAAGTTCTCGTTCGGTCTGTGGACCGTCGGTTGGACGGGCATCGACCCGTTCGGCACCGCAAGTCGACCGGCCCTCGACCCCTGGGAGTACTCTGACAAGCTCGCGGAGCTGGGAGCCTGGGGAATCACCTTCCACGACAACGACGTGTTCCCGTTCGGATCCTCGGACGAGGACAAGACCCGGATCGTCACGCGACTCAAGGACGCCGCCGACCAGGCGGGCCTGGTCATCGAGATGGTGACGACCAACACCTTCACCCACCCCGTGTTCAAGGACGGCGGCCTCACGTCGAACGACCGGGGCGTCCGCCGCTACGGACTTCGCAAGGTGCTCCAGGCGGTCGACCTGGCCGCCGAGATGGGCGCCTCAACGTTCGTGATGTGGGGTGGCCGCGAAGGCGCCGAGTACGACTCCTCCAAGGACCTGCACGCCGCCATGGCGCGCTACAAGGAGGGCCTCGACACCGTTGCCGGCTACATCAAGAGCCAGGGTTATGACCTGCGAATCGGCCTCGAGCCCAAGCCCAACGAGCCCCGCGGCGACATCTTCCTGCCGACCTTGGGCCACGCGATGGCGCTGATCGCCGACCTGGAGCATGGCGACATCGTGGGGCTCAACCCCGAGGTCGGTCACGAGCAGATGGCCAACCTCAACTACACCCACGGCCTGGCTCAGGCGCTCTTCAGCGGCAAACTCTTTCACATCGACCTCAACGGTCAGAGCGGGCTCAAGTACGACCAGGACCTCGTGTTCGGGCATGGCAACCTGCTCTCGGCCTTCTTCACGGTCGACCTGCTCGAGAACGGTTTCGCGGCCAGTCCGGACGCCCCGCGCTACACCGGCCCGAAGCACTTCGACTACAAGCCGTCGCGCACCGAGTACATGGACGGCGTATGGGAGTCCGCGAAGGCCAACATGGCGACCTACCTCATGCTGGCCGACAAGGCTCGCGCGTTCCGTCAGGACTCGCGCGTCCAGGAGGCAATGACGTACTCGGGCATCTTCGAGCTGGCCGAGCCGACACTGGCCGCCGGCGAGACGGCCGCGGATCTCCTCAAGGGCACCGACGAGTTCGACGTCGACAAGGCCGCACAGCGTGACTACGGCTTCGTGAAGCTGCACCAGCTTGCCATCGAGCACCTGATCGGCTGAGGTCATGGCCCTCGTCGCGGGAGTCGACAGCTCCACCCAGTCCTGCAAGGTCGTCATCCGGGACGCCCAGACCGGTGAACTCGTGAGGCACGGCCGTGCGCCGCACCCTCCAGGCACCGAGGTCAACCCCGCCGCCTGGTGGGACGCGCTGCGGCGCGCCATCGCCGAAGCCGGCGGCCTGGACGACGTCGCCGCCATCTCGGTGGCAGGTCAGCAGCACGGGATGGTGTGTCTCGACTCGCGCGGCGAGGTGGTCCGACCCGCCCTGCTGTGGAACGACACTCGTTCGGCGCAGGCGGCCGTGGACCTCACCACCGAGCTGGCGCACCTCGGCGGTGGGGACGGGACCGAGGCGTGGGTCCGCGGCTCGGGCTCGGGGCTGGTGGCCTCCCTGACGGTCACCAAGCTTCGCTGGCTGTCCGACATTGAGCCAGAGGCAGCGGCTCAGGTGGCGGCCGTGGCGCTGCCCCACGACTGGCTCACCTGGAAGCTGTCGGGGTCGACCGACATCGCCGATCTGGTCACCGACCGCAGTGATGCATCGGGCACCGGGTACTGGTCCCCCCTCACCGGCGAGTACCGACGAGACCTGCTCGGACTCGCGTTTCCCCAGGCAGAGACCGTGCGGCTGCCGCGCGTGCTGCAACCCTTCGAGAGCGCGGGTAGCACGCCATCCGGCGTGGTGCTCGGGCCCGGGTGCGGAGACAACGCGGGCGCTGCGCTGGGTCTCGGGCTGGACGCTGGGCAGGCGATGATCTCGCTCGGCACGTCGGGCGTGGTGGCCGCGGTGTCCGAGACGCCTGCGGTGGATCTGTCGGGCGACATCGCGGGCTTCGCGGACGCCACGGGAGCCTTCCTGCCGCTCGCCTGCACCCTCAACGCGAGCCGGATCCTGGATGCCGCACGATCCCTGCTAGGGGTGAACTACGACCGGCTGAGCGAGCTGGCCCTGTCTGCCCAGCCGGGAGCCGGGGGTCTGGTCCACATCCCCTACCTCGAGGGCGAGCGCACGCCCAACCTGCCCACAGCCACAGGTTCGCTGCACGGCATGACCCTCGCCAACGTGACGCCTTCGAACCTCGCGCGCGCAGCGGTCGAGGGACTGCTGTGCCACATGCGGGGCGCGCTGGACGCCGTGGAGGCGCTCGGGCCACCCGTTGCCGAGGGGTACCTGGTCGGAGGTGGGGCGCAGGCGCCCGCCGTCCAGGCTCTCGCCTCGCAGCTGCTCGGCATCCCGGTGGTGGTCCCAGACCCCGGCGAGTACGTAGCGGACGGTGCCGCCCGGCAGGCTGCCACCGTCCTGCTGGGCCTGACCTCACCCGTCGCGTGGCGGCTGATCGAGGGTTCGCGGCACGACGACGCCCCGGCAGACGAAGTCGTCGCGGCCTTTCGGGCACAGGCCTCCGGGGTAGCCGCAAGCTTCGCCTGAGGCAGCTACCGCTCCTCGCGGAAGGACCAGGAGGTCGTCGTGGCATACGTCTCCCGGGGCCGCAGCGAGGGTGACGGCATCCAGGTCTGATTGGGAGAGTCGGGCCACCGCTGGGGTTCTAGCGCGAGGCCGTCCGCCTCGCGGTACTGCATCCCGGCATGGCCCGGCGCCGACGATCGAAGGCTGTTACCCGTGTAGACCTGCAGGCAGTCCTGGTCCGACCGCAGGTGCATGGACCGCCCGGCCGACGGCAGCGTCAGCTCCGCAAGCACACGCGTGCCCGCACCGTCGGGGAGGAAGGGGAGGTCCAGACCACCCAGCATGCCGACGAGGCGGTGGTCTCGGCGCCGTAGGTCGCCCAGCTCGACGCCCGCCCGCAGGTCCAGAGCGACGTCGCCGACCGATTCGACCCCGGTCGGTATGCCGTGCTCGTCCACCGCCAGCAGCTGCCGGGCCGGCACCCGCAGCACGTGGCCGTCGATCGTGCCGCGGCCGGCGAGGTTGAGGTACGCGTGGCTCGCGAGGCTGATCACCGTGGGCGCGTCGGTGGTTGCCGAGAGGTCCAGCCGCAGCTCCTCGTCGTCCAGGACGTAGGCCGCACGAAGGTGCAGGGGTCCCGGGAAGCCACCAGCGCCGTCCGGACACGTGAGCTGCAGCGCCACCCGATCGGGTGCGACGTCCGCCAGCTGCCACACCGCGATGTCCGTGCCGGCATCCCCGCCATGAAGACAGCTCGCCCCATCGTTCGCGGTCAGAGCATACGGCGCGCCGTCGATCACCATCCGGGCGCCGCTGATGCGGTTGGCGAAAGGACCTACCACCGAACCGAGGAACAGCTGGCGATGCGTGAGGATCGCCTCGAGCGAGGTGAGGCCGAGCACCACGTACAGCGGACCCTTGGCCGTTCGCCACACAAGCCGGTTGAGCGTCGCGCCGTAGGTCAGGACAGTCGCCTGCAGCCTCCCGGTCCCGATCGTGCAGCCGTACACCTCCTGGCCGCCGGCCATCCTGCCCCAGCTCTTCACCATCGGCACATACGCTCCCCTCAGGTCGTCTCTTTTCCGGCTCGACCCCAAGACCCCTTGTCGACCGCGTCCGGACGTAGTATGTTTACCTGCGAAACAAACTACTCACCTGAGTTCAAGGAGTCAACGATGACCCGCACCCTGACGACCCGCTCCGTACTGGCTGCCTCGGTCGCTCTCGCTCTGTCCGTGACCGCGTGCAGCTCGAGCCGCACCACCGAGGCCCCGGCTGCAGACGGCTCTGCACGGGCATCCGACACGCTCGTCGGGATCGCGATGCCCACGAAGTCACTGGAGCGCTGGAACAAGGACGGCGCCCACCTCGAAGGGCTGCTCAAGAAGGCGGGCTACAAGACGACCCTGCAGTACGCCGACAACAAGCCGGACCAGCAGATCACCCAGGTCCAGAACATGGCCAACCAAGGTGCGAAGATCCTCGTGGTCGCGGCCATCGACGGCAAGGTCCTCGCGCCGGCGCTGGCCGCCGCGAAGGCCAAGGGAGCCAAGGTCATCGCCTACGACCGGCTCATCAACGGCACCCCCGACGTGGACTTCTACGCCACCTTCGACAACTACAAGGTGGGCCAGCTGCAGGGGCAGTTCATCAAGGAGAAGATCGGCGCCGAGAAGGTCAACCTCGAGCCCTTCGCCGGGTCCCCCGACGACAACAACGCCAAGTTCTTCTTCTCCGGCGCGTGGGACGTGCTGTCGCCGCTGGCCAAGTCAGGGCAGATCACCGTGCCCTCAGGAAAGGCCCCGGCCACGAACGACCAGTGGACCTCCATCGGTGTCCTCAACTGGGCCTCTGACACGGCTCAGTCCGAGATGCAGAACCGCCTCAACTCGTTCTACACCGGCGGCAAGAAGGTGGATGTCGTGCTCTCCCCCAACGACTCCCTGGCGCTGGGCATCGTGCAGGCGCTGGAAGGCGCCGGATACCGGCCCGGCGCCGGCTACCCCATCGTCACGGGCCAGGACGCCGACAAGGCCAATGTGATCAACATGCTGGCAGGCAAGCAGTCCATGACCGTGTGGAAGGACACCCGGAAGCTCGGCGACCAGGTCGCCAAGATGGTGGACCAGGTCGTGAAGGGCCAGACGGTGGAGACCAACGACACGAAGACCTACAACAACGGCGTCAAGGTCGTCCCGACCTATCTGCTCGCGCCGGTGGTGGTGACGAAGGACACGGTCAAGACCCAGCTCGTCGACTCCGGCTTCTACAGCACCTCCGACCTGGGTCTGTGACCCTCCGGGGCGCCGCGGACAGAGACTGCCGCGGCGCCCGGCCCGAAAGGACAACGATGTCGAGCGAGCACACACGTGACGTGATCCTTGAGATGCGAGAGATCACCAAGACGTTTCCGGGCGTCAAGGCCCTGTCCGACGTCACCTTCACGGTCGAGCGCGGCACGGTTCACGCCATCTGCGGCGAGAACGGCGCCGGCAAGTCGACGCTGATGAAGGTCCTGTCGGGCATCTACCCCCACGGCAGCTATGAGGGCGAGATCGTCCTGGACGGCAGGACGTGCGCGTATCGGGGCATCCGCGACAGCGAGGCCGACGGGGTGGTCATCATCCACCAGGAGCTGGCCCTGTCCCCCTACCTGTCGATCGCGGAGAACATCTTCCTCGGCAACGAGCGGCGACGTGGGCCGCGCATCGACTGGGTCGAGACCAACCGCGCCGCGGCGCGGCTTCTCGAACGGGTCGGCCTGCGCGAGGCCCCGGACACCAAGGTCCTCGACATCGGGGTCGGCAAGCAGCAGCTTGTCGAGATCGCCAAGGCACTGTCCAAGGACGTCCGACTGCTGATCCTCGACGAGCCGACGGCTGCCCTCAACGACGACGATAGCGAGCACCTTCTGTCGCTGATCCGCGGACTGCGCAAGGAGGGGATCACCTGCATCATCATCAGCCACAAGCTCAACGAGATCGCCGCGATCGCCGATGCGGTCACGATCATCCGTGACGGGCAGACGATCGAGACGCTGCAGATGAACGGCTCCGTGCCGGTCACGGAGGAGCGCATCATCCAGGGGATGGTGGGGCGCAGCCTCGACAACCGCTTCCCCGAGCACGTGTCGGTCGTCGGCAACGAGGTCTTCCGCGTCGAGGACTGGACGGTGCACCACCCTCAGGACCCGCACCGGGTCGTCGTGGACTCCGCGAACCTTCACGTGCGGAGGGGGGAGATCGTGGGGATCGCCGGGCTCATGGGCGCCGGGCGCACGGAGCTGGCCATGAGCATCTTCGGACGCAGCTGGGGCACCGGCATCTCCGGTCAGGTCAGCGTCGACGGCCGCCCGGTCCGGGTGGACACGGTCCGGCGCGCCATCCGCGCCGGGATCGCCTACACCTCCGAGGACCGCAAGCGCTTCGGGCTCAACCTGATCGACTCCATCCGCCACAACACGACCTCGGCCGCTCTCGGCAAGGTGAGCCGGCGAGGCGTCGTGGACGCCGGGTCGGAGTACCACGTCTCGGAGGACTACCGGCGGCGGATGAACACCAAGGCGCCCACGGTGGATGCCGGGGTGGGCCAGCTGTCGGGCGGGAACCAGCAGAAGGTCGTCCTCAGCAAGTGGATGTTCACCGAGCCCGAGGTGCTGATCCTGGACGAGCCCACGCGCGGCATCGACGTGGGGGCCAAGTACGAGATCTACACGCACATCAACCGTCTGGCCGACGCGGGCAAGGGGGTCCTGGTCATCTCCTCCGAGCTTCCGGAGCTTCTGGGGATCTGTGACCGCATCTACACCCTGTCGCAGGGTCGGATCACCGGCGAGCTCGATCGTGAGCAGGCCACCCAGGAAGGACTCATGCACCTCATGACCATGGAAAGGCAGGCGCCGGGACGATGACTACCCCAGCACCGAACGTAGACGCGAGCGCCTCGGTGGCGACCAGCGAGGAGCAGAGCTCGTCGACGGCCGAGACCACCTCGAGGGGACGCCGGATCAACCTTCGTGAGTACGGCATCATCGGCGCCCTGATCGTGATCGTCGGACTCTTCCAGGTCCTCACCGGCGGCAAGCTGCTGATGGCCGACAACGTGGCCAGCCTCATCCAGCAGAACGCCTACGTGATGATCCTTGCGGCGGGCATGGTCATGGTCATCGTGGCCGGTCACATCGACCTGTCCGTGGGGTCCGTCGTGGCCTTCGTCGGCGGGGTCCTCGCCGTGGCCATGATGAGCTGGAACCTCCCGTGGCCCGCAGCGGTGCTGCTCGCCCTGGTCCTCGGTGCCGCGATCGGCGCCTGGCAGGGCTTCTGGATCGCGTACGTCGGCGTGCCCGCCTTCATCGTGACCCTGGCCGGCATGCTGGTCTTCCGCGGGCTGGCGATCATCGTGGTGGGCGAGACGATCGCCGGGCTGCCCGGCGGGTTCGTGTCCATCTCCAACGGTGGCCTGCTCGGCGGGCTGGGCTTCCTCGGCCAGGCAGACGTCCTGACCCTCGTCATCGGCCTGGTCGCCATCGCCGGCCTGGTGCTCGGCCAGCTGCGTACGCGTCGCACCCTGCGTGGCCACGGGCTCGCAATGGAACCGACCGGCATGTTCGTCCTCAAGCTCGTCGTCATCGGGGCCCTCATCGTCTTCCTGACGTGGGTGCTGGCCTCGAGCGCCATTGGCCTCCCCTACGTGCTCATCCTCGTGGCGCTGCTCGTCCTGGGCTACGGCTTCCTCATGGGCCAGACGGTCTTCGGCCGTCACATCTACGCCATCGGTGGCAACGTGCACTCCGCCGTGCTGTCCGGTGTCGACGTCAAGAAGGTCAACTTCTGGGTCTTCGTCAACATGGGGCTGCTGGCCGCCGTCGCGTCCGTCGTGACGACGGCTCGCGCCGGTGCGGGCATCGCCGCCGCCGGTCAGAACTTCGAGCTGGACGCCATCGCGGCCTGCTTCATCGGCGGCACGGCGGTCACCGGTGGCGTGGGCCGCGTGAGCGGGGCCATCGTCGGCGCCCTGATCATGGGCGTGCTCAACATGGGCCTGTCCATCATGGCGGTCAACCCTGCCTGGCAGCAGGCCATCAAGGGCCTGGTCCTGCTCGCCGCAGTCGCCTTCGACCTCATGAACAAGCGCAGGAACGCCTCTGCGTGACCCCTTGCGCCACACGTCGGCCGCGCGACCTCGTTGACTCGGGGTGCGCGGCCGACGTCGTCACGGGACGCGCGGCGCCCCGGGGCAACCACGAGAACCGTTGAGCCACCTGTGGACAGGCCCAGAAAGAACTGGGCGACACCTCTTGCCCCTACGGGCTGCACGGGTTAGTTTAATCACGCAACAAATCGGTTGACTCAACTCCCCTCCCGAGCGAGCCAGGCCCACGCCGGCGCTCGTTCCCCCACCCCGCGCACCCCTGCCGACAGCCGGCGCTCCATCCGCGCGGTCCCCCCAAGGAACCAGACGAAGGACGAGATGACGATGACGTCACGCGACAACCGCAACCCCTCCCGGCGCACCCCCCTGGTCGGACTCCTCACCACCGTGGCGATGCTCCTCCCGCTGGCCGCGACGTCGCCGGCGGCCAGCGCCGGCACCATGACCATCTCCTCGGCCGCGCACGCTTCCCAGGCCGCCACGCAGCAGGAACCCGCCTACCGCAACGTGTCCCTTCCCTTCGACGTCAGGGCGGCGGACCTGGTGTCCCGCATGACCAGGGCAGAGAAGATCCAGCAGTTCCGCGCCGAGCGGCAGCACAACCAGGGGGTCGCCCCGGCCATCCCACGCCTGGACGTGCCGGCTTACAACTACTGGAACGAGGCGCTGCACGGCGTCGCCAGGGCCGCCGAGGACCCGGACCACAAGCTCAACGACGGGGGCGAGGCGACCGAGTTCCCCACCGGCCTCGGCATCGCTGCGACATGGAACCCAGACCTCGTGCGGCGCATGGCCTCTGCGGCATCCGACGAGGCACGCGCGATGAACAACTTCACGTCCCCCGGCGTCGCCGCCGCGAACAAGGGGCTCACCTACTGGTCCCCGACCATCAACATGGACCGTGACCCGCGATGGGGCCGCGCCGAGGAGACCTACGGCGAGGACCCGCACCTCACCTCGCGGATCGGCGGCCAGTTCGTCCGAGGGATGCAGGGCGACGACCCCACCTATCTCAAGACGGTCGCGACGCCGAAGCACTTCCTGGCGAACAACTCCGAGAACAACCGGCACACCGGCAGCTCGAACCTCACGCAGGCCGAGCTCCGGGAGTACTACACACCGGCCTTCGCCGACCTGGTCGGGAAGTACAAGGCGGGCTCCCTCATGACGGCATACAACGAGGTGAACGGCATCCCCGTCTCGGCCGACAAGAACCTCGTCGAGAAGCTCGCCCGCCGCACCTGGGGCTTCAACGGCGCAGTCACCTCGGACTGCGACGCCGTCCGCGACGTCTGGCAGCCCGGCAACCACCAGTGGGCACCGCCCGGCTCCTCCACACCGCTGACCGCGCCCGAGGCCGTCGCCTGGACGCTCAAGGCCGGAGTCGACCTGGACTGCATGGACCAGGACTACCCGACCTACCTGGAGCAGTCCTACGCTCAGGGCGCGGTCACAGAGGCGGACCTGGACGTCTCCCTGGTGCGCACCTTCACGCTGCGGATGCGCACCGGCGAGTTCGACCCGGCCACCAAGGTGCCGTGGCGCAACGACCGGTACACGATCGCCAACCAGGTCTCCAGCCCCGATCACCTGGCCACGTCCCGGCAGATGAGCGACCAGGCCGCGGTGATGCTCAAGAACGACCGTCCACGAGGCGCCACCACGAGCGCGCCGGCCCTCCCCCTGACGGCCAAGGACGCGAAGAAGGTCGTCGTGGTGGGGCCGCTCGCCACCACCGAGGTCCACGGTGACTACTCGCCCACCCGTGTTGCTGAGAGCTCGAACGCCCTCCAGGGCATCCAGAAGGCGGTCCGCGAGGCGGCACCGGGCACCCAGGTGACCTACATCCCTGGGATGAACAAGTCCGGCCTGGAGAACAAGCGCAAGCCCTCGATCGGTGCGCGAGTCGCTGCGGGGCCCGGGAAGACCGCCACCCCCGCCGCCGTGCGCTTCCTCGACGCCTCCGGAGCAGAGCTCGGACGGGTCACCCCCGGGACGATCCTGCGCAGCGAGAGGTTCTCAGGCTGGCGCGGCGTGCAGCCATGGTCGAACCCGGCGACGGCATACGACAGCATGCAGACGCTCGGCGCCTGGGGAGGTTGGTTCGAGACCGACGTCGACGTGCCCGCTGGCACGAGCCGGGTCGAAGTCGTCCAGGGTGGCTCCGCGACGACACTCGAGGGCGGACGATTTGACGTCCGTCTCGGTGGCCGCGAGGGACGGGTCGTGGCTCAGGTGCCGGCCCCCGGCACTGCGCAGGCCGGGGCCTATGCCGGCCCGACCGGTCGCCAGCGCCTCTCCTTCGTCTACGAGAACGAGTCTTTCGTCCCGGAGCTGACCCCGGAGCAGCAGCAGGCGATCAGGGAGGCCGACGCCGTGGTGGCCTACGTGGGCACGATCGCAGGCAACGACTCCACCACCCCCAGGATCGCGGGCAACCCCTCCGACTCGTCGGAGGACGAGGACCGTCCCAACATCGACCTTCCGCGGGGACAGGCCGACCTAGTGCGCACCGTGGCGAGGATGAACCCACGGACGGTCGCCTGGATCCAGTCGGTCAGCACCGTGGACATCGAGCCGTTCAAGAACGACGCGGCCGCCATCGTGTGGTCGACGTACAACGGCATGTACCAGGGCGACACCGTCGGCCGGGTCTTGTTCGGGTTGGCCAACCCCAGCGGGAAACTGCCGTTCACGCAGTACGCCGACATCGAGCAGCTCGCGGATCCTCGGGACTACACGATGACCCCGACGGGCGGCCGTGAGGGTCGGACCTACCAGTACTTCACCGGCAACGTCTCCTACCCGTTCGGACACGGCCTGAGCTACTCCCGCTTCAGGTACTCCAACCTGCAAGTCAAGCGTCCGCGGGTGGACGTCAACGGAACCCTCGAGGTGAGCGTCGACGTGCGCAACACCTCAAGGGTCGACGGCGACGAGGTCGTCCAGCTTTACGTCTCGTCCCCGAAGGCCTCCTCGAAGCTGCGGCCGGACAGCCAGCTGAAGGGCTTCGACAAGGTGGCCGTACCGGCAGGCGCGACCCGCAGGGTCACGATGAAGGTCGACGCCAAGGACCTGTGGTTCTGGGACGCCCGCGCCGGCCGCAAGACCTTCGACCTCGGCCGTTGGGGGCTGCACGTCGGCCCGTCGTCCGAGCCGTCTCAGGGGCTTCGCGGGACCTTCGCCCTCGGAGGTCACCTGCGCTCGCAGATCGGCACCGTGGCCGCCGTTCCGGACGGGGTCGTCCTCAACACCGACGCTCCGAGCAACGTCATCCACGCCAACCTGTCCGCCACGCGCAACGATGACTCGTTCTACGACCTGCAGAAGGTTCGCGTGTCCTATGCGAGCTCAGACGCCAAGGTGGCTCGCGTGGACGCCTCTGGGACCGTGCGTCCCGTCGGTGCCGGTCAGGCGCACATCACCGCGACGGTCACCGCTGACGGCGGCACCAAGAGCACGACCTTCCCCGTGGTCGTGCGAGACGGGGCACTGCAGGACGGCGACGTCGTCATCGGGGACGGTCAGGTCTCCTTCGCCGACCAGAGGCTGGCGCTGCGGGACGCTCGCCGCGGGGTGTGGCTGCGCGCACAGGTCACGCCTGCTGCGGCCGACACGAGCTACACCTACCGGCTGGCGCCGAACGAGGCCAACACCGCAGGGGCGATGGTCTCGGGTGACGGCCGACTCCTGGCGACCCGCCGTGGCCTCGTCCGGGTGACGGTCGTGGCGAAGGTGGGTGACAAGGTCTACTCCCGCACCGCGACCATCACCGTCGGTTAGGCCCCGGCCGAGCACCAGTGCGGAGACCCGAGCGCCCGAACGTTCGCTCGGGTCTCCTCGCTGATCGCGGGGAAGTCTGGGCACCGCTATTGGTAACCAGACCTACCCACGACGTCAGGTCGGCGCGTGGCAGCGGTGTCAGGCCAGGAGCTCGGCGGTGGTGGTGAGGGTGATCTGCGGCTCGAACAGGCTCATCACCCGCAGCGCCGCCGCGTGGTCGTCGGGCGTGGAGCCGGCGCACGCGTCGGTCACCACCGTCACCCTGGCGCCCGCGTCGGCCGCCGCCAGGGCCGTCGCGATGACGCAGCAGTCGGTCGAGACGCCGGTCAGGACGAGCCGCGGTGTGGCGCCGACGATCTCGCGCAGGGCGGCACCCCACTTGCCGAACGTCGGCTCGGTGACCACGTGCGCCCCGGCCGCGAGTGACGCCAGCTCGGGCACGACGGCATACAGGGAGTCGCTCTCCTCGACGCGCGCAAAGGGCCACCGGGTGTAGTAGTCCGCCCACGACCCCTGCGGCGACGTCGGCGCGACGAAGCGCGTCACCACCACCCGCCCCGCGAATTCCCGTGCGAGAGCGTGCACCCGGGGCACGATCGACGCGAACATCGGTGAGCCCCAGTCGCTCTCGGGCGACGCGAAGATGACCTGTGGGTCGATCACCACCAGCCAGGCGTCACCGTCAGGCGTCGAGTCGGCCATAGGTGCCGGCCTCCTGTCGACGAACCCGGTTGCGGCGCAGCAGGAGACAGCCGACGAGACCGATCAGCAGGGCGAGCAGGACGCCGATGTTGGAGTAGGGCCAGGCGCCCTCCCACGCGTCGCCGGTGCGCGTGCCGAGGCCGAGCGGGGAGAGCAGGTAGCCCTGCCAGTTGTTCCACGGGGCGTCGGCGGCGAAGGTGTTGACCACGAGACCCCAGCCCACGACCGAGGCGATCGCCATGAGCGCCAACGAGGTCCAGTCGAACCTCCCGTAGCGCCCGCCACCGTCGAACAGCGCGTCGTCGTCGTAGTCGCGCCGCCGCAGGGCGATGTCGCCGATCATCACGCCGGCCCACGCCGCGAGCGGGACGCCCAGCGTGATGAGGAAGCTCTGGAACGGCCCGAGGAAGCTCTGGGCGAAGAACACGACCCAGATCGTGCCGGCCGTGAGGATGATCCCGTCGACGAGAGCCGCTGCGGGACGGGGGATCCGGACACCGAGGGACAGCAGCGTGAGGCCGGAGGAGTAGATGCCGAGGACGGCCCCCGACACGAGTGCGAGCACCGCGGCGACGAGAAAGATCACGAGGAACCAGGTGGGCAGGATCGTGGCGAGCGTGCCGATGGGGTCGGCGGTGATCCCCTCGGAGAGCTTGGGGTCGGATCCGGCGAGCAGCAGGCCGTAGAGCACGAGCAGCGTCGGAGCGACGGCGCCGCCCAGGGTGTTCCACGCGACGATGGCGCCGCTGGACGCGTCACGGCGCTGGTAGCGCGACCAGTCCGCGGCGATGTTGATCCAGCCGAGCCCGAAGCCGGTCATCACCATGACCAGCGCGCCGACGACGGACTGCCATGGGCCCGAGGGGAGCTCGCGCACGGCATCCCACCGCACGTGGCTCACGGTGAGGGCGATGTAGACGATCGTCGCCGCACCCGTGACCCAGGTCAGGACCGACTGCAGCCGCATGATGATGTGGTAGCCGGCGACCGAGGCGAGCACGATGATCGCCGCGACGACGACGGTCGCGACGACCTTGGTGGGCGTCCCGCCACCCCATCCGAGGCGGCCGAAGATCGTGGACGTCGCCAGCACGGCCATGATGGCGAGGAAGGTCTCCCACCCGATCGACACGAGCCAGGACATGACGCCGGGGACCTTCTGCCCCTGCACGCCGAAGGCCGCGCGGCTGAGGATCATCGTCGGGGCGGACCCGCGCTTGCCGGCGATCGCGATGATCCCGCACAGAGCGAAGCTGAGGATCACGCCGACGACGGCGACCACGGCAGCCTGCGCGAACGAGATGCCGAAGCCGAGCACGTAGGCGCCGTACGAGATCCCGAAGACGCTGACGTTGGCCGCGAACCACGGCCAGAACAGGTCGTGCGGGCGTGCGGTGCGCGCGGACTCGTCGATGATCTCGATGCCGGTGGTCTCGACCCCGCGGCGGCGGACCTCGGTGGCGGTCTGGCCTGGTGAAGACGTCGCTGTCATGGTCCTTATGCTCTCACCGAGCCGAGCGCGGTCGTCGCAGAGCCGGTCTCGGTCGTATGACGAACCGCCCCGGGTGCCGATGCGCTCGAGCCCTTCCTGCGCGCCCACTGACGCCACCTGTCCTGCCGCCGCCCCATCGGGTGGGATCGGCCACCGATGACGGTGGCCGATCCCACCCGTTCCGGAATGACGTCGTCCGGCTGACGACTGCTCTGACGCTCGAGGCGAGCCCTGAGGTCACGGGGCCCTCAGCTGATGACGTCGAGTCCCTCGTCCCGAGCCGCCTGGGCGAGGCGCCGATCCAGCGTCGCCAGCGGAGCCGAGTGGTGCTGAGCCGTCGCCAGGACGCAGGCGTCGGGCATCTTCAACCCTGACGACGCGCGCACGGTGGCCAGCTGGGCGGCCGCGGGCAGGGCGACCTCGCGGATCCCCGTCGCGGCGAGCGACCGCTGGACTGCGGCAACCGCACCGACCCCGACGCGAGCGGGTCCGACGAGCACCTCTGCCAACGTCAGGGTCGAGAGGGCCAGGTCGCTCGTCGCGGCGGCGGACGCCTCCAGCAGACTCACACCAGCGGCGTGCTGCGGATCCTCCGGCTCGAGCCAGGCGACCACGACGCTGGCGTCGAGGACGATCACGAGGGCCACTCCTGCCGCTGGTCGGCGAGGTACGTCGATCCGTAGTAACCGGCGCCGGCGCCGGCTGCCTCGCGGACAGCAGCGACCCGGTCGTGGGCGTCCGCGCGCTCCTGACCCTCGGCGTGACGGCTCCAGTCCTGGAGCACCCGTGCAACGAGGCGCCCCCGAGACTCGGCCGGCCAACGGCGGGCGGCCCGATCGAGTGCGGCGGCGACGTCATCGGTCTCGGTGACGATGTGGCGCGGTCTGGTGGTCGGCATATCTCAGTGTATCCCCGGACCCTTTGGTGTTGCACCTGCGCCTGGTGCGGGTCCGGCGCGGGCCGGCGCGGCGGGATAGGGGTCGTCGGCGGGGTCCTGCAGGTCGCGGCCCGCCGTCTCGCGGCAGGTGGCGAGGTGCTCCGGGGGCGGTCAAGGGTCGGTCCTGTTGGCGGCATCCCATGGCTGCTCGGCCGCGACCCGACCCACGACGTCGGCGGTCGCGCCCCCGCAGGGACAACGCGGAAACCTGAGCACCTCTGTCGGTGCTCAGGTTTCCGCGATCACGAAGCGCGATTCAGGCCTGCCGGACGCTGCGAGCAGCATCCGCGATGCCATCGATCGACATCCCGAATCGGTCGAGCAGGAAGTCTGCGGAGCCGGTGGGGGCGAACTCGGTCACGCCCAGCAGTCGCATCCGCGTGGGATGACGCTCGGCGAGGAACTCGGCGACCGCGCCTCCGAGTCCCCCGGCAACGGTGGCTTCCTCCGCCGTGACGATGCCGCCAGTCTCTTGAGCGGCCTCAAGCACGGCCACCTCATCGAGAGGCTTCACCGTGGGGATCGACAGCACGCGAGCCGAGATCCCTTCTTGTGCCAACTTCTCGGCGGCTGCGAGGCATCGCCAGACGACAGTGCCGTTGCTGATGAGAGTCACGTCACCACCGTCACGCAAGACGTGCGCCTTGCCCGGCTCGAAGGTGTAGTCCTCGGCGTTGACCTCCGGCACCGCCATCCGCGACACGCGGATGAAGGCCGGCCCTTCCGTCTCTGCCGCCCAGCGGATCGCCGCGGCGGTCTCGGTCGGGTCGGCGGGAACGACGACGGTGATGTTGTCGATCGCCCGTAGCCAGGCGATGTCCTCGATCGAGTGGTGCGTCGGGCCCAGCTCCCCATACGCCATCCCCGGGCTCATGCCGCACAGCTTGACGTTGCGGTTGGAGTAGGCCACGTCGGCCTTGATCTGCTCCAAGGCACGGGCCGTCAGGAAGCAGGATGCTGCGGACACGAACGGGATGCGGCCCCCGTTGGCCAGACCGGCCGCCACACCGACCATGTCCTGCTCTGCGATGCCGACATTGATGAGGCGGTCGGGAAAGGCCTTCTTGAAAGCATCAAGCTTGGACGAACCGACGGAGTCGTTGACGACACCGACGATGCGCTCGTCGGCCTTGGCAAGCTCCGCCAGGGTCACGACATAGGCGTTCCGGCAGTCGAAACGGGGCTGGTCGACGATGGACGTCACGTCATGCTGCTCAGCGGTGGTCATGGTGGTTCCTCACTTGCTCGTGGCGAGGGTCGGGTCGAGCTCCTCGAGTGCGGACGACAGCTGCTCGAAGCTCGGGACCTTGTGGTGCCAGGCGACGTTGCTGCTCATGTAGGAGATGGGGTGCCCCTTGTGCGTGTGGGCGATGACGAACGTCGGCTTGCCGGGCTGCACCGGGGTGGAGGAGAGGACGTCGAGGAGCTGGGCGTGGTCGTGGCCGTTGACCTCGACGACCGCGAACCCGAACGCCGCAGCCTTCTGGTCGAGGGGATCGAGGTCGTTGGTCTCCTTGGTCGTGGCGCCCTGCTGCAGCCGGTTGCGGTCGCAGATGACGGTGAGGTTGTCGAGCTCGTACTGAGCGGCCGCCATCATGGCCTCCCAGTTGCTGCCTTCCTGCAGCTCGCCGTCTCCGGTCAGGACGAATGTCCGTCGCCGCGAGAAGTCCAGCTGGGCGGACAGGGCGTGGCCGACCGCGATGGGCAGACCATGACCAAGAGGGCCAGTGTTGGCCTCCACGCCGGGCACCTTGTTGCGATTGGGATGACCGTTGAGGCGGGAGAGTGGCTTCAGGAAGGTCGCCAGCTCCTCGACGGGGATGAATCCGAACGCGGCGAGAGTCGTGTACAGCGCTCCGGCAACATGCCCCTTCGAAAGGATGAATCGGTCGCGTTCCGGATCCTCCGGGTCGTCCGGATCGATGTTGAGGACAGCCCCGTATAGGGTCGCAAGGATGTCGATGGCCGAGAAGTCGCCGCCGATGTGTCCGGCGCTGGCGTAGTGCACCAGCTTGAGGTCCTGAAGGCGGATCTGGCGGGCGGCCTCGGCGAGATGAGCGACGAGCTCCTCGCGGGGCGCGTCCGGAGCCAAGCGTCCCATGACGGGCATGGTCGCGTGCTCGGTGCTGAGGGCAGTCATGACTGCGTCCTTCCTGATGGGTCAGGTCTGGAGGTGATGGTTTGCTGGGGGTTGCGTAGAGAAATTGACTGCTGCTGCGGGGGACCTCACCAGCAGACGAAGCCGCCGTCCACGAGGAGATCGACGCCGGTGACGAAGGCGGAGGCGTCCGACAGGAGGAATACGGCAGGCCCGACCATCTCCTGGACCGTGGCCATCCGACCGAGGGGGGTGTCCTGCTCGAACTGACGAACCTGGTCCGCGACCTCGGGTCGAGTGTTCATCGGGGTGGCGGTGTAGCCCGGGCTGATCGTGTTGACCCGGACCCCACGGTCGCTCCACTCCATGGCCAGGCTCTTGCCGAGGTGGATCACCGCAGCCTTCGCGGAGTTGTAGTGGACCTGCAGCAGTCCCCGGTTGACGATGCTGCCGGACATCGAGGCGATGTTGACGATGGATCCCCGGCCGTTGGCGAGCATCGCCCTCCCCTCTGCCTGGCAGGAGAGGAAGACGCCCGTGTAGTCCACGTCGACGACCCGCTGCCACTGCTCTAGTGCCATCTCCTCCGCCGGGGCGGCGTTGGCGATACCAGCGGCGTTCACCGCGAGGCTGAGGGGTCCGAGATCGCGCTGGGTCTGGGCGACCGCGTCGCCGAGACTGGCAGCGTCGGTCACATCGCCCGGAACCGCGATTGCCCGCCCGCCCGAGTCGTTGATACGAGCGACCGTCTCGTCCAAGCCGGGGCCGCTGAGGTCGAAGGCCGCGACGCTGGCCCCCGACGACGCTATGCCCTGGGCGATGGCCCGGCCGATGCCGCTGGCAGCGCCGGTCACGATCGCGGTACGTCCGTCCAGGCGGAAATCTGGTTCGTTGCTCATGTCCTGCCTTTCTGCTGATGGGCTATGGCGCCGTGCGACCTGCATCAGTCCACGGCGAGCTGCATGACCGAGACGTCGGTGGCATCGCCACGGTCGAGGACTCCCTTCTGCTGCCCGCGTGCCAGGACGAGGACGCGGTGAGACAGGCCCAGGACCTCCTCCAGCTCGGAGCTGACGACGATGACCGCGACGCCCTCGGCCGCCAGGGCTGAGATGACGTCATAGATCGCGGCTCGTGCACCCACGTCGATGCCTCTGGTGGGCTCGTCGAGGATGACCACCTTCGGCTTGCGCTCGAGCCACTTGGCAATGACGACCTTCTGCTGGTTGCCCCCCGACAGAGCACGAACGGGCTGCTCCGGGCGCCCCTTGACGGTCAGGATGTTGCAAGCCTCCGACGCGACCGACCGCACCTTTGACGGTTTGATGAATCCGCTTGGACCCGAGACGCTCTCGACGTTGGCCAAGGCGATGTTGTCCTCGATCGACATGTCCAGGGCGATGCCCTGGGACTTGCGATCCTCGGGGACCAGGACGATTCCAGCCTTGATGGCCGTGCCGATGTCGCCAGACCTGAGTCGCTGCCCATCCACCGTGACGGTGCCGGCGGCGACCCCGTCCGCGCCGGCGATGGCCCGAACGACCTCTGTGCGACCAGCGCCCACGATCCCTGCGATGCCAAGGATCTCGCCCCGGCGCACGTCGAAACTCACGTCTCGAAAGGCGCCTGAGGCTGATGTGAGTCCCTCGACGGATAGAACGACGTCGTCCGTCGCCTCGACAGGTTCAGGGAAGACGTTGTCGATGCTGCGTCCAACCATGCCCTCCACAAGAGTCCGCACCGGCACCTGCGCAGTGTCGTGAGACGTCACCCACTGGCCGTCACGGAGGACAACGACGCGGTCGCAGATCCTCGCGATCTCCTCCAGCCTGTGGCTCACGTAGATGAACGAGACGCCCTCCGCCTTGAGCGCCTCGACCTGGGCGAACAGGTTGTCGGTCTCCTCGGCGCCCAAGGCGGCTGTTGGCTCGTCCAGGATCAGCAACCGTGCTTCCAGGGCCAGGGCCTTCGCAATCTCGACCTGCTGCTGGGCTGCGACCCGAAGAGTTCCTACTTTGCGGCGAGGCGAGACGTCCAGCCCCAGACGCTGCAGCTGTTCGTGAGCGCGACGCTCCATCTCCTTGGTATCGATGCGGCCTCCGGACATGAGCTGTCGCCCGACGAAGACGTTCTCGGCGATGGACAGCTCAGGCAGCAGCCGCATCTCCTGGTGGATAAGACCGATGCCCGCGTCGAGCGCATCCCGCGGGGCCGTCGGCGCGTAGGGCTTCCCGTCCCACGTCATCTCACCCGTGTCGGGCGTGAACACGCCTGCGATGATGTTGGACAGGGTCGACTTGCCGGCCCCGTTCTCACCGAGGAGCGCGACGACCTCTCCCGGCCTGATCTCGAGGTCGATGCTGTGCAGTGCCTGCGTGGCACCGAATCTTTTGGAGACGCCGCGGACAATCAGGCCCGCCGGCACATGGCTGCTCGTTGTCATGGTGCTCAACTCCCTGCTGGGGACGGCTCGCCGGTGGTCACGGGTGCTTGGCGAGGAACTCGTCCGCCTTGGCCCTGTCGGCCTTGGTGAGCAGGGTGGCCGTCTGGAGCTGCTGCGCGGGAACCTGCTCTCCCTTGGCCAGCTTTATGGCGGCATCCACCGCGAGTCGGCCCATGAGCTGGGTCTGCTGCACCATCGTGGCGTCGATCTTGCCGTCACGAACCGCCTGGATCCCCGCCTTGTCACCGTCGAAGCCGACGATGAGCGGCTTGGGGTTGAGGTTCGCGTTGGAGGCGGCCTGGGCCGCTCCCAGGGCCATGGCGTCCGCCTGTCCCCAGAAGACGTTGATGTTCTGGTGTGCCTGGATCATGTCCTGCGCCACGTTGAATCCCTTGTCCTGAGCCCAGTCCGCAGGCTGCTGGGCGATGACCTTCATGCCGGGTGCGGCGTTCAGCGCCTCCTGGAACCCCTTCTGACGATCGACCTGCGGCGTCGTGCCGATCTGCCCCTGCAGGATGGCGATGTTGCCCTTCCCGCCCTGCTGCTTGACGACCCAGTCGCCCAAGGTCTTGGCGGCAGCCACGGAGTCGGTCGCGATGAAGGTCTTCCCCGGCGCGTCGGGCGCGTTACGGTCCACGTTGATCACGGGGATGTTCGCGCGCTGCGCTGCCTTGACGGGAACCCCAGCAGCCGTGGCCCCTGCGGGGATGTAGATGATGGCACTCACCTGGCGGGAGATGAAGTCCTGAATCTGGTTGACCTGGGTGGCGGAGTCGCCACCGGCGTCGGAGACCTGAACCTTCACGCCCTTGGCGCTCGCCTCTGCCTCGACCGACTGCTTGATCTGGTTGAAGAAGTCGGCCTGCAGGTTGGCCACGGCCAGGCCGATGACGACAGGCTTCCCCCCGCTGTCAGCCGCAGAGGTGGCGCTGCTGTCGCGATTGCACGCCGAGAGGGGAATGGCGGCGGCGAAGGCCAGGGACAGGACGGCGATCTTTCGAGTGCTCATGGGATTGCCTTTCGACGAGTTGCGCTGGATGAGAATTGGTTCAGACCTGGTCACGACGGCGGAGAACGTCGACCATGACGGCGAGGGCGATGACGACGCCGATGACGATCATCTGGACGAAGGGGGACACGGACATGAGGTTCAGCCCGTTGCGCAGCACGCCGATGATGAGGACGCCCACGATGGTTCCGGTGATGCGGCCGACCCCGCCGCTGAGGCTCGCTCCGCCGATGACCACGGCGGCGATAGTGTCCAGCTCGATGCCATTCGCGGCGCTCGGCTGGGCCGAGTCGAGGCGGGTCGCGAGGATCACGCCAGCCAGGCCGGCGAGCAGGCCCATGGTCACGTAGACACCGGTGGTGGCCCTCTTGACGTCGATGCCCGCCAGCCGAGCCACCTCCGGGCTACCGCCGATGGCGTATAGCCCCCTGCCACCCGGGCGGTACCTCATGAATGCCCACCCGGCGACAAGGAGGAGTACGAGGATGACTGCCGTGACCGTGAGGAATCCGAAATAGCGCGTGGTGGACAGGCCCGTGAACCAGTCCGGAAATCCGACGATCTGCTGACCGTCCGTGATGACGTTGGCGGCACCGCGAGCGATCGAGAGCATGGCAAGAGTGGCGATGAACGGGGGCAGCTTGGCCCTCGTGATGCCGAGGCCAGACACGAGCCCGCACAGTCCCCCCGCGAGGATCGCGGCGAGGATGCTCAGCGGCAGTGGCCACCCGGCATCGTGCGAGGTCCAACCGAGCACCATCATCGAGAACGCGAGGACCGCACCGACCGAGAGATCGATGCCACCCGTGACGATGACGAAGGTCATGCCCAGCGCCAGCACGCCAAGGATCGTGATCTGGTCGAGGATGTTGAGGAGGTTGTTGACGGTGAGGAAAGCCGGCGTCGCGATGAAGAGCGCGACAGCCAGGACGACGAGTCCGAGAAAGGGCCCGCCCGCTCCGCCGAGGACCTGACGTAGGCGACCACCAGATCTGCTGGTGCGTGTCGTCGTCTTGGTGGGGGCGGGGGCTGCAGCTTGTCCAGTGCTCATGAGAAGTCCTGTGGGGAGAAGGTCGAGGTGGTCATCTGAGCCGTCAGCTCATGAACATCCCGCCGTCGATGTTGATCGACTGGCCGGTGATGTAGGCCGCCTCGTCCGAGGCGAGGAAGAGCAGGAGATTGGCGACGTCGTCGTTGCTACCGGGGCGTCCGAGGGGAATGTTCGACACCCACTCGGCCATGAGTTCACCTGGGCCGTAGTCACCCAGGAGGCGACCCCACTCACGGTCGTTGTAGTCCCACATGTCCGAGCCGACGATCCCCGGGCAGTAGGCATTGACCCGGATCTGGTCCTTGGCCAGCTCCTTGGCGAGCGACTGCGTGAGCCCGACCACCCCGAACTTGCTGGCGGCGTAGTGCGGTGTGTAGATGAAGCCCTGCCTGGCCTGCCCGGAAGCGGCGTTGATGATGACGCCCCCGCGCCCACCGCGCCGCATCAGCGGAACGGCCGCCTTGGCACACAGGAAGGCCCCCGTGGTGTTTACGCGAAGCACGCGATCCCAGGCCTCGAGGGTCAGCTCATCCAGTGGCGCGATGGTGATGGCGCCAGCGTTGTTGACGAGGACGTCGAGCCGTCCGAATCGGTCATCCGTCGCCTCGGCGAAGGCTGCCACCGCAGCCTCGTCGGTCACGTCGCAGACAACGCCGATGGCCTCCGCGCCGAATTCCTCGCGGATCGACGATGCCGTATCCATCACCAGCTCCTCGCGGTCGGCAAGGACGACGGAGGCGCCCTCCCCGGCGAAACGCTCGGCGATGCCGCGGCCGATGCCCCTCGCCGCCCCCGTGATGGCGACGACCTTGCCCTCAAAGCGGTGGTGCGTCATGGCGCTAGTCCTTTCCCGACGGTTCGTGACGCGTGGACGGCGTTGTGCCACGCGGTAGTTCGTTGTGCTCGCCAGTCGTCGTCGAGCACGGGTAGGTAGGTCCTGCGTGGACGCTCGAGCAGGTCGAGATCGGCCTGCGTCCACAGGCCGACACCGAGCCCCGCCATGTGGGCCGCCCCCAGTGCCGACAGCTCTGAGACCTGTGAGGTGTCGACCCGCCGCCCCGAGGTGTCGGCCTGCAGCTGCATCAAGTCGGGGTTCGCCGAAGGGCCGCCGTCGGCGAGGATGACGTCGATGGGTGCGCCTCCCGCCTCGCACGAGGCGACCACGTCTTCGATCTGGAACGCGATTGACTCCAGACCCGCTCGGAACAGATGGGGGGCCTGCGTCGCCTCGCTGAGACCACTGATCAGGGCCTGGGCCTGGTTGTCCCACCAAGGGGCCCCAAGGCCGGTGAACGCAGGGACGACGAACACGCCGTCGCTGTCCGCGGCGGCCTGTGCGGCCACGTCGGCCGGCGCGAGACCGAACATCCGGGACAGCCACACGAGCGTTGCCCCGGTGGAGCGGATGTTGCCCTCGACGGCATAGGCGGGCTCATGGACCTGCCAGCCGATGGTGCGTGCCACACCGTTCGAAGCTCCCTGGCCCGCGGTGATGCCCATGATCGAGGAGCCGGTGCCGTAGGTCACCTTGACGCGACCAGGACGCCAACCTGCGTGGGCGAACAGCGCGGCGTGCGAGTCACCCAGCACGCCCGTAACGGGGGTCCCCGGAGGGAGAGGGCTCAAGCCCTGGGCGTCGGCAATACGACCGACGGACGGAACGACGGTCGGGAGGGCCTCTGCGGGCACGCCGAACAGCTCCAGCAGCCAGGGGTCCCAGCGCCCCGTGTCGATGTTGAGCAGCTGCGTGCGTGAGGCGTTGCCGATCTCGGTGACATGCCCTGCACCCAGCTGCCACAACAGCCACGCATCGACGGTGCCGAGGCACAGCTCGCCTCGCGCGCTGCGCGTGCGGTCGGGGTCGTGCTCATCCAGCAGGGAGGCGGCCTTGGCGGCTGAGAACATCGCGTCGAGGGGTAGCCCGCTGATTCGGCGGATCTCGTCGGCGTGGCCAGCTGCCCTGAGACGGTCGCACCAGCCTGCTCCACGGGTGTCTTGCCATCCGAGCACCGGCCCCAGTGGCTCGCCGGTTGCGCGGTCCCACAGGAGGGTCGACTCACGCTGAGTGCTCAGGCCCACTGCCACGACGAGGGCCGGGTCTATCCCGGAGAGGCAATCGGCGACCGACGTCTGGACGGACGTCCATATCTCAAAGGCGTCCTGCTCGGCCCATCCAGGACGAGGGAAGTGCTGCGCCAAGGGGATCGCGGACTTGCCGACTATCGCCCCCGATGCGTCCACGAGGACGGCCTTGGTGGCGCTGGTGCCCTGGTCGATCGACAGCACGAGGTCTGGCGCCGCCGCGGCGGATGCCCCGCCGAACCTACCTGCCATCATGCATCTCCATTCATCATTGAACGTGTATGCAGGAGTCTGACACCGGTGTGAATAGAGCGTCAAGAGTGAATTTCTAGTCGTATGCTCGAGCCGTGCCTACGTTCACGAGCCCGGAGCAACTTCGACTCATGGCCAAGGTCGCCCGCATGTACCACGAGCGTGGGATCAAGCAGCCGCAGATTGCCTCTGACCTGCACATCTCCCAATCGCGCGTCTCTCGGCTGCTCACGCAGGCGGCGGAAGCCGGCATCGTCCGCACCATCGTCACCCTCCCCGCCGACGTGCACACCGACGTGGAGGAGCACCTGGAAAAGACCTATGGGCTGGTGGACAGCGTCGTCGTAGATGCCGAGGGGGCTCTCGGCGATGTGATTCCGGCGCTCGGCGCGGCCGCCGCGACCTACCTCGGTGAGACGTTCACCGGCGGCGACCGTGTGGGCATCTCATCCTGGAGTGCCAGCCTCCTCGCAACTGTGGACGCGCTGCGGCCGCGCTACAAGACCGTCGTCGACCTCGTTGCCCAGCTGGTCGGCGGGCTCGGGGACCCCCAGGTGCAGGTGGCGGCCACGCGACTGCTGGACCGGCTGGCGACCACGACCGGTGCGCAGCCCCTCTTCCTGCCCACCCCTGCCTCAGTCCCGGACCCTGGGGACCGGGCGGTCTATCTACGCGACCCAGCAACTCTCAAGACGCAGGCAGCATGGTCGGCACTCACCGTCGCTCTGGTCGGTATCGGAAGCGTGGAACCCTCACCAATGCTGCGCAGCAGCGGAAACGCCGTGAACTCGGCACAGCAGGAACAGCTTCGTGATCTTGGAGCTGTCGGGGACGTGCTCCTGCGGTACTTCGACAGCCAGGGCGAGCTGATCGAATCCGACTTCAACGACAGCGTTCTCGGCATATCTCCTGAGTCGTTCATGCAGATCCCCCGACGTATCGGCGTGGCCGGCGGTGGCAACAAGGTCGATGCGATCCGCGCCGCAGTGCGGGGACGCTGGATCAACGTCCTGATCACGGACGTCGAGACCGCCACCGCGATGCTGAGGGCTGAGGAGTCGGCTTAGCCGCCCGCCCTGCCCGGTGCATGGACTACAGGCCAGACGGATGACCTCAGGCGGGGAGGGGCGTGATGCCCTCCCACGTCAGGTCGCGGCGCACCCGGCCGAGCGTGCGGTCCTCGACGAAGCAGTGCCAGCGGTCGACCCACTCGCCCTGCTGGTGCAGCTCGTCCCGGAAACGGCGGAACGCCCCGCGGCCCTGGATCGAGCGCCGCAGCAGGTCGGCGAACCGCGGGTCCTCGTCCTCCACCCAGGCGGCGAAGACCTCCATGTCGCGGTACTCGCTGCGCCCGTCCGGCACGACGTGCACCCACTCCGGCCCGTCGACGTCCACCAGCTCGTCGTCCATGGTCATCCCCGGTTCGGTCAGGAACGCCGGGACCACCTCGCCCGTATGGCGATTCACGTAGGCCCCGTCCTCGCCCTCCCCACCCGGCGCGTCCGCCACCTCCTGGAGGTCGATCGCCAGCGCCCCCTCTGGCAGCGCGCCACCGTCCCGCACCAGGGTGAGCAGCGCGGCGAGCTCGTCGTCGCCGTACCACTCCCGCTCCTGGATCTGGGTGGTCAGCCGAGACGTCAGGTCGCCCAGCACCTCCGCCGCACCATCGCGGTCGTCGAGCCACATCGCCAGCAGCCGCAGCCCCACCTGCTGCAGCGCGAACGTGACGTCGGCCGAGCCGATGGCGGCGGCCAGGTCGGCGGGCGTCTGCGCCATACGAAGCGCACCCAGGTCGAGCCGGGCCACCTCCGGCCCGCCGTCCTCCGGCGCGAGACGCGCGACCCGGTCGAGCGGGTCGTCGCGGCCGAAGGGGTCCGGGATGGGCCCCCAGCCGTCGATGACGGTGGGCTCGGTGATCTCACGACCCCACTCCTGCACGGACTCTCGCGTCACGAGGACCCGGCACTCGTGCCGCCAGCCGCGCTGCGGGTCGTAGTCGAACGTGAACTCCTGGTGGTCGCTGAGCGGGCCGATGGACGTCGACGGCGGCAGGATCCCCGGCAGCGGCGTTGCCCCGTCGAGGGAGTGCGTCACCTGCGAGCGGTCGGGCAGCGTGAACGTCCACGGCTGGTCCACGTCCCAGCGCGCGAAGGCGTGGTTGATGGCGATCGCCAGCTGCGCGTAGGGGATTCGTCGAGGCACCACGATCAGGCGGACCGGCGAGGGGTCGAGGCGCTGGCCGAGGCCGGACACGAGCTGGACCCTGATGAGCTTGCAACGAGCCATGACCACATCGTGCCGCGAGCCGGCCGAGTGTGACCACCCGAGGTAGGTCATCAGGGTTCGTGATGATGCGGACCACGACGCCCCCGTCATCCCTAGCGTCACCGTCATGAGCCAGACCATCAGACATCACTGGACCGGACTGAAGGGCCGCCGAGCCCTCAACTTCAACTGGGACGCGATCGACCACGACTCCGTCGTGCTCGTCACGGCCTCGGAGTACACCCTCAACGCCGCCGCGCCGGCCACGTCGCAGCGCTTCGTCGGCGCGGCGAGCATCACCGTCGCCAACGTGACGCCGCACGGCCCGCCCTACGACTCCAACCACGGGGTCACCTTCGTCGTGGACGTGGCGTGGGGGGCACCGCTCAACGTGGTCACCGACATCACCGTCCTGGACGCCAAGCCGGTCTGGATCGGGACGCCATGAGCGACGTCGCGATCCGCAAGTACTGGCGCGGCCTCAAGGGTCGCGTCCCGCTCAACATCAACTGGGACCAGGTCGACGCTGACTCGGCCGTCTACGTGACGGCGTCGGAGTACACGCCCAACGGCGCGGCGCCCACCACGTCGCAGCGGTTCGTCGGGGACGCGACCATCACGGTCCGCAACGTCACGCCGCACGGCCCGCCCTACGACGCCAACCACGGCGTGACGTTCGTCGTGGACGTGGCGTGGGGGGCACCGCTCAACGTGGTCACCGACATCGTGCTGCTCGACCGCCCGCGGGGCTCCCAGCATCCGCCGCTGGACTGGCGGCGGCTCGCCTTCACCGTGCAGCACCAGCAGCAGACCAACTGGTGCTGGTGCGCGGTCGCGGTCAGCGTGGCCAACTTCTACGGCGCCAACCTCATGCAGTGCACGTTCGCCAACACCTACCTCAGCCGCACCGACTGCTGCACGGCGACCGGCGGCGCGGGGCCGTGCAACCAGCAGACCGGGCTGGGCGCCGCGATCCGGGCGGCCGGCCACCTCGCGAGCTTCTCGGAGTCGCGGCCGAGCTTCGACACCGTGCGGGGCGAGATCGACGGGGGCCGGCCGGTCGGCGTGCGCATCGAGTGGAGCGGTGGGGGCGGCCACGCGGTCGTCGTCGACGGCTACCTCGCGGTGGACCAGTTCGTCGGGGTCGAGGACCCCTGGTACGGCGCGTCCGACGTGCGGCTCTCCACGCTCCACAGCTCCTACCTGGGCACCGGCTCGGTGACCCACACCTACCTGACACGCTGAGAGGTATGCCGATGAGCACCTACGTGCCCGAACCACCGCCCGGCCTCGGCGACGAGATCGCCGGCACCGTCACCGATCTCATCGATGCCCGGACGGAGGAACCCGTGGACGACCAGGCAGGCGGTGCCGCACCCCAGGCGTCGTGGCCGGCATACCACCTGGGTGCCGACGCCCTCCGCTCCGGCGACGCGCTGTCGCAGGTCGTGCCGATCGGCTGGCTGGCGGTCGTGCAGCGCGCCGGGCTGACCGCGCTGGCCGAGCTGGACGTGCGGGCGGATGCGTCGCCCGAGGTCCGGCAGGTCTCGTATGGCGACCTCGCCCAGGGCGTCGCCAGGCTGAGCGAGGCGGCGCGGTCCCTGGACGGCGACCTCGCCGGCGGGGCCCCGCTGGAGCAGCGGTTGCTGCGCGTGCCGGCGTGCCTCTTCATGGGGCTGTGGCTGCACGACGACGCGGATCCCTCGCGCGACGTGGTGATCCCGAGCGAGCCGGCGCCGCCCGCCTTCGAGGCGGGACGGTCCTATCCGATGGCGGAGGTCCTCGAGACCCTCGCCGCCAGCGTGGTCGAGGCTCCCCAGCCCTGACCCGGCTCGTCAGCGGTGGGAACGGTCGCCGAGGGGGCCGACCGGACCGTCGCCGGAGCCAACGAGGCCACCGCCCGGACCGCCGGGCGGTGGTCGTTGGCGCGGTGGGCGATCTCGAGCCAGACCTCTCCGACGCCGGCGAGGGGGCGCCACACGTCTCCGGTGGGCGGCACCACGAACGGCGCTGACGGGCAGATCATCACGTGCCGCCGATCCTGCATCGTCGACAGGCACTCGGCGAACGTCCCGACGTCGCGACGTCGCGACCAGGCTCGGGCGGACCGCCGTGGCCGGTCCACGCGCACCAGTAGCGGTCCCACGCCAGAGGGACGCCCTCCAGGCGGTGCAGCGGTCGACCGAGGATCACCTCCAGCGGCACGCTCGCCATGGGGGCCAGGGGGCTGGCGGCCGTCACCCGGACCCCCACCCGCAGCGGGTGCAGCAGCCGCGAGACGAGCCGGGGGTCGTCGAGCGGACCGGGCACGACCTGCAGGTCGACGAGGTGGGCGAGCAGGTCGTTGCCGATCTGGGAGGGCCGCTCCAGCGCGACCACGCTGAGCCGCACCCGCGGCAGGACCCGGGCGGCGATCTGCGCCAGGCGCTCGACATACGGCAGGATCGTCGACGTCGCGTAGCCGACGACCAGGTGCGTGCCCGTCCCGCCCGCGTCGGACGCCTCGGCGAGGAGCGCGTCGTGCTCGGCGACCACGCGCGCGGCTCGGGGGAGCATGCGCTCACCGAGCGGGGTGAGCATGGCGCCGCCCCGGCCACGCTCGAGCACCGAGCCGCCGGCCTGGCGATCAAAAGCGTTGAGGTGAGCGGTGATCGCGGGCTGGGAGTAGCCGAGCTCACGCGCCGCCGCCGTCACGGAACCCGTCCGCACCACGGCGAGGAAGGATCGCACGAGCTGGATCTCCACGTCCCCACGCTAGACCTGTGGATGTGACCTGCGCCACACTCCTGGGTCTTGCATGCCCGTCGTGGATCCGCTCTGCCCGGAGCCGCGTGGGGCCTACTCCAAAAATCATGTAGCGACCCACCCAGATGACCCTGCCGGTCCTCCAGCCTGGCGTCGCGTGCAGACACAGCGGAACCCTTGGTACACCTGATTGTGGAAACCTGGGCACGCTGGACGGTGCTCAGGTTTCCGCAATCTTGGTCGATTGGGGCGGCGGGGTATGGGGTGACGCTGGTCAGGCGGCCAGCTGGGGGATTTTGCTCACATGGAGCGATCAGGGATGCCACAGTGTTGTCACTGCATCTCTGAGGGGGGCTCACATGCGTGCAGGACGCTGGGGAATCGCCGCGCTGACCGCGGCACTGCTGGCTGCGTGCGGGGGCGGAGGGTCGCCCGGCGCGCAGTCCGCCAAGACGGTGACGGTGACCGCATCGCCGACGAGCACGAGCACCACGGCGGCACCGACGTCGACCGCTGCGCCGGGCACGGCGAGCGCGTCGAGCGCGTCGGCCACGTCGGGAGCCACCGCGACCTCAACGGCGACCGGGGGATCCGCCACCAAGCAGATCGTGCTCACGCTGCCCAACCCTGACGGCGGGTGGAAGGTCGAGGAGTCCGCCGACGCTCTGAACTGCGGCGGCGAGCCATCGCTGGTGGCGACGAGCGGGAGGACCTATCACTGCGGGGCGAGCGCCGCCTCCGCCGTGGCCTGCGTGGCGGACAACGGTGGCTCGAACATCCTGTGCGCGATGCAGCCGTGGGCCAGGAAGGCCACTCGCTTCCCGGTCGACGGGACGTTGCCGACGACGTCCAAGCCGGCCAACCCCGTGCCGCTCGGGATCGAGCTGGCCGACGGGTCCCGGTGGTTCATCCGCTCCGGCGGGGCCTGGCCGCCCGGCCCGCAGGAGACCGCCGCCATGTACTCGTGCTCTGAGGGCTGCGGCGGGGAGAGCGAGGCACTGCTGACGGCGCCCGGCAACGTCGATGACTTCGGGCTGATCAAGGAGGGCGACGTGTGGTACGCCCGACGCGGGCCCCTGGGCTACGACACCGTCAAGACCGGCAAGATCACCAAGGAGCGCATCACCAAGGCGTGGTTCATCCGGGCAGCCCCGTCCTCTGGGTCGTCTGGCGGCACGGGCGCGACCGGTGCCCTCGGCCCCGTCACGCGCCCCAATCTCACCATCGCCGAGCCCTCCGACGTGCAGAAGCTCCCGAACACCAACGGCCTTCGCGCCTTCGCCCGCGCTCAGCTCGCCCAGGTCACCAAGGAGAACGACGGCTGCCCCATGACGATCACGGTGGAGACCCTCGACGCCCAGAGCTCGGCCATGGTGAGCGAGTTCGGCTCAGGCTGCGGCGGCGGCATGGCGATGTGGGGCGTCAAGAAGGGGCGCTGGATCAAGGTCTGGTCCGGTCAGGACGTGCCGCTGTGCTCCGAGCTGCGCGCCAAGGGAGCGGTGCTCAACCCGGACGTCATCGGCAGGTGCTCCGGGTCGGCGCCAGCATTCACGGCGCAGCGCTACACCCCCTGATCGTCCTGACGCCCCGCAGCGGCATACGTCACGGTGAAGGCCTCAGCAGGCCCGATTGCGGAAGCCTGGGCACGCTGGACGGTGCTCAGGCTTCCGCAATCAGTGGCGTGCTACCTCCTTCACTGAACAGTGCCGAATGCAGTGATGTCAGTGACGAATGCACTGAGGAATGCAGTGAGGACGGCACTCAGCGGAAGTCGGCCTTGCTGATCAGGCCGTGCACCCCCGTCGTGCGGTCGACGACCTGAGACACCACGAAGTCGGACGCAGCCGACAGGTAGGCATAGGCCACCGCGCGGTCGATGCCCTGCTCCTGCTCGAGGAAGTCCAGGGCGTTGACCACGGCGCGGCGCATGGCGACGTCGAGGTCGGAGTCGTTGATGCCGCCACCGGAGCCGTCGGGGTCGGACAGGCCGATGGGGAGCCAGTGGTCGCGGGTCTCGGCCCAGGGATAGCGGTGGGCGACGGCGGGCGCGTCGCCGGATCCCTTCTTGCACACCGTCAGTCGGAAGGTGCCGCGCAGCGAGCCCTCCATCGCCGTGAGCGCCACCTCGCCGGAGCCCATCGCCATGTGCGGGTCGCCGACGTAGAACAGCCCGCCCGGTGCGCGCACCGGTAGGTAGAACGTGGAGCCGACCCCGAGCTGGCGGATGTCGATGTTGCCGCCGCCGAGGGTGGGCGGGACCGAGTTGGCGAGCGGGTCGGTGAGGCCGTTGGCGTCGGCATACGCGACGCCCATCATCCCGAAGAAGTAGTTGAGCGGGAACCGGATCGAGCGGCTGCCGCTGCGCATCACGGCCTTGCCGCGCTCGATGCCGGTGAAGGCCGAGACGTTGCCGTAGCGCGTCGGGTCGCCGCTCGCCCGGCCGTCGGTGGCGCGCGGCGGCATGACCTCGGCGAGCGAGATGCCCGCCGGCGCAGTGCCGTCCGCCTTGACCGCGAGCGCGCCCTTGCCGTGGCGGGAGGACACGACGCCGTAGGGGACGCGGGGGAGCAGGTGCAGGGGTTCGATCTTGAGGACGTCGCCGGGCTCGGCGCCCGCCACCGCGATCGGTCCGGTGACGACGTGCGGCCCGTCCTTGTCGAAGCTGCGCGGCGTGCGGTCGTAGTGCGCCGCCACGTCGACGGCGTCGCGCAGCACCCCGGCGCGCGGCACCCCCTTGGACCCGAACCAGGCCACCGGGTCGCGTCCCTGGTCCTCGAGGATCCCCTCGTGCGACAGCGCGTCGATCGTGACGGTGGCCCCCGAGCGGACGCTCAGCACGGGCGTGGCGTGCACCGTCGGCACGTAGCCCCACAGCACCTCGTCGGTCTCCGACGCCAGGTAGTGCTGCCCCTTGATCGGCCCCCTGTGCGGTTGCAGCACGCCCTTGGGGTTGCGCCAGGCGAGCGGCGCCTCGGTCAATCCCCTTGGCAGCTGGTGGGATGCGTGCGCCTGCTCGGCCCCGACGGCGGCGGCGGTGACGCCCAGCCCGGTGGCGGCAGCGGCCTGCAGCAGGCGCCGTCGCCCGAGCCCGTGCTCCAGCGCGGCGACGAGGTGGGCGGGGTCGGTGCTCGGCATGGGTGCTCCTCAGCGGGTGTCTTGGCCGTATGCCGAGAAGCTAGGCCTCACGCGTTTCCGCCCTGTGTCGCGGTGCAGGCCACAATGTTTCGCCTGGGCCCGATAGATCACCACCGAGCCAGGACAGCGTCGACCGTCGGCGCTCCCCGTGCGAGCTCGGTCTTCCAGTCGAGTCGGCCCTCGTGCTGCAGCCGACCGACGATGATCATGGGGTGCACTCCCTGGCGGTCCGCCTCGGCGTACACCCAAGGGCGACGGACGTTGGCCGGTGGATCCATGACATGCGGGAGCGCCCATCGTCCGGCGAGCTCGTCTGCCTCGCCCTCCTGGGGATCGCTGGCATCCACGCCTTCGTCGACGACAATGCGGCCGCCGACCAGGTGACCCAGGACGACGTGCGCGATCTCGTGCAGGAGCGTGAAGACGACCCGGTCCAGTCGCTTGCCATAGCCCGACAGGGCGATGACGGGGCCGCCATCGCCCTCGGAGAACGAGGCCCCACTGAGACGACTCCCCGGGAATGCCTCGACATGGACAAGCCGCACACCTGCAGCCGCGAAACGCTCCGGAAGCGCCGCCAGGTCCTCGGGCGATCGGACGTCTTGAGTCAGCCCTGCGGCGAGCTTGAGCAGGGCATCCCGATCGTAAGAAGCGACGCGCAGGTCGCGTGAGACCGCACGCGCGCAGGCCAGCCAGGCGCACTGCGTGGAGGTGATGGGCTGGCCGGAGTTGTGACGGCGGGCTGCAGCCGCGAACGCGGGTTCGTCGTCCAAGGTCTCGATGCCCAGCAGGCGGAGGAGCGCGTCGCGTTGTTGGACAAGGGGACCTGAGGGGAGGAAGCCACGCTTGCGCAGCACCGAGATGGGTGCGCGTTGATTCATCTTGGCGCGCGTGCGGACGTCAGCAAGCTTGCTGGCAGCGCTGGGGTCGCTCTCTCGGAGCCACAGCTCGTAGGCGTTCTGGAGATTGAGCCACACCTCCGCGGACGTGCCGAGGGCAGTGCCGATCTCGCAGGCCGTCTCGCGAGTGATCTCCTTCTTGCCCGAGACGATGCCCGAGACGAGCTGCGCAGGACGGCCGATGATCTCGGCGAAGTCTGCCTGGGTCCACCCTCGCGCTTCCAGCTCCTCGGCGAGGAAGTCGCCAGGGGGGAAGGCCATGACGCTCTGTGTGGACATCTTGATCACCCCTTGTGGTAGTCGAGTCCGTCGACGATGACGGTCACGCGGCCCTGCGAGTCTGTGTAGAAGCGCAGGATGAGTCGGTACTGCTGGTCGAGGCGGATGGACGAGTGCCCACGCCATCGGTTGCCCTTGAGCTGCTCGAGGTGCAGTGACTTCATCGCTCTGAGGTCGCGGTCGTCCGCCGCACCCGCCAGGAACTGGATGCGGCGGTGGAACATCTTGGTGACCGCTGGCGGCCACCGCTTCACGTCCTGGATCTCGCCGGCGGCAAGGCGACGCAGCTCGTCATCCTCGAACTCGAGCCTCACGCGCCCCCCTCGTCACCACGAGCACCCATCCCCAGGGTAACCCAAAATCGGAACATCAGATACAGCCCATGACTGAATAGTTGTATCCGACTTAACCCTCGGTCGTCGCGCCGATCGGACGAGCGTGCTCGTGATGGTGCGTGGACTGGGTCGAGCGCCTAGCCAGGCTCGATCTAGGGTCGCTCGTCGGGGTCAGACTCCCGCCCGTGCTGGTCGGGCAGGTCACCCCACCCGTCAAGGGGCACGACCTGCAGGACCAGGCCGCCGAGCACCTCGTGCGGGTCCATCGTGGGCAGCACCTCGCAGTGGTGCAGCCAGTTGTCGCCGAAGTCGAAGGTGTAGGTGAACGTGACACCCACCTTGAGCTCGGTCAGCGGACTCTCCAGCGGCTTGTAGCGCGGCGTGCCGCTGCCGTCGTCGAGCTCGTCGATCATCTCCTCGTCCGTGACGACCAGATCATCCTCGAATGCGAACTGGACGAGGTGACCCAGGTCGTAGCGGCCGAACGCCCGGTCGATGGCATCGGCGAGGACCGCGTACGTGGTGCGCGGCGGGATCGCGAAGACCCGTCCCGGAGCGGGGTCGAAGTCCTCCCCGCGACCGCTGACGAGCGTGACCTTGAGGACCTTGCAGCGTGCAGCCATGCCTCCATCCTGCCCGCCTCAGACGTGCAGCGGCCGGCTCCCTGCACACCCTCCAGTCCGTGGTCGCCGCAGGCCCGGCCCTACGATCGGCCGGTGACCCCAGACGAACTGATCAGCCGCTACCCGCGGATCTACCACACGGCGGACGCGCGAGCGTGGCCGGCGATCCAGCGCTTCGGCCTGCTGCCGGCCAACCAGCTCAGGGACACGGCCGGCCTCGGCGCGTCGACCCCGTCCGCACGCCGCGCTGACTCTGAGCTCGTCACGCTGCCCGGTGAGGGCCATGTCGCCATCTTGCGCGATCAGAAGCCCCTGAAGTTCCTCTCGCAGGTGCTGGACGACGAGACGTCGGTTGAGCAGTTCCTCGAGATCCTCGACAGCCGGTGCTTCTTCTGGGCGAGCGAGGCGCGACTGCTCCGGCTCCTCAACGGGCGCCACTACCGCGCCATGCAGCAGGTGGTGCTGACGCTCGACACCGCGTCACTGGTGTCTGGCTACGAGGACCTCATCGAGTTGTCGCCCTACAACTCGGGCTCGGCGCACGTGCCCAACGCGCCCGTCCGCGGCAAGACCACCTTCAAGCGCCTTGCCGACTACGACCACGCCGCCTGGCAGCGGAAGCGTGGCAAGTCGGGGGATGCGCTGGTGGAGGTGACCATCAGGGGTGCGGTCCCAGACCTGAGCAACCACCTGGTGGAGGTCCGGCACTTCCCCGGCCCAGACTTTCCCTTGAGGCCAAGCCAGGAGTGATGCCGCCAGGCGCGAGGCATCCCACTGTCAGAAGTCGTACTCCGTGATCGGCGAATACCCGCGGAGCCACGTCCCCGCGCCTTGGGTCATCGGCCCGTGCCGGTTGTGCAGCACTGACAGGGTCACCTCGTGGTCCTCGAGCTGCTTCCCCAGACCGCGATACAGCTCCACCTCGACGATGACATCGGCCGCTTCCGCCCACACGTGGTCCAGCTCGGCCGTCGCCCCAGCCCCATGCACGACCTTGCGCAGCGGCACGTTGGCGATGACGCACCGGCCCTCATCCGCCATCGCTCGTATGGCGCCGGGAGTTGCGCCACGGACGCGGTCCGCCCGGTCGAGCGCAACCGCCCGCCAGGTCGCCACGTTGCGCGGCAGCGAGGGGGAGCGCTCGATGTGTAGAGGCACGTCGCCCCAGTCCGATCGGTCTCGGTGGACCCCTGCCAGGAGGTGAGCTGTCGCGACAGGGTCCAGCTCCGGTCCAGTCAGCAACGACGGGGCGCCGGCGAGCGCGAGGCGCCCCACCCACTCGACGAGGACCGTGCTGGCACCCTTCCTCGGCCCGCCTGTGACGACCCAGACCCCGGCCTTGGGGAACCCGCCCATGACCTTGTCGAGCGTCGGCCACCCCGTCGACACCAGAGTGGGGACGGGAGTCGGCTGCACAGCGAGCAACTCGTTGATGAGGGGCATGCTTCACATGATGGCGCCGCCCACCGACATACCCTTCAGCGCCGAACGTCACTTGACGCTGAGCTCGTGCTGCTCAGCCCCGCATGTACTTCCACACCAGGTGGTCGATCTGCTTGGGCGAGTGACCCAGCTGCTCCGCCGCGGCCCTGAGCAGTTCCTCGCCCTCGGTGGGGCCGACGGGGCGTTCCAGAGCTTGCTCCAGGAACCGAAGCACCCAGGTGTCGGCCTTCACGCCCTCGGCGCCCGCCAGCATCATGAAGTAGGCGAACGTCACGCCGCCCAACCCTCTGACGCTCGTGTAGGCCGATCTGGCCATCGCGGGCTGGCCAACCACGTCGGCAGCGGTGCGCAGGCCTGCCTCACTGAGACGCCGAGCAGCCTCACGAATCGCATCCGTCTTGAGCACCTTGCCGCCGCCGAGTTTCTGCGTGGTATCAAGCACCGCCGCGAGGTCCGGGTCCCCGGCCAAGGCCGCTAGGTCGTTGGCTGAGCCGGCCCTGTGGTCGCGCCACTTCGCGGTTCGCCCACGCACACCGTTGTGGGGCTGTCCGTAATGAGTCCTCACCGATAGGACTGCGTCGATGAGCGCAAGCTCGACATCGTCGGGGTAGCCGCCGGGCCAGGCCTCCGGCTCTGGAGGCAAGACCGCCTCTAGCGCCGATCGCACCGTCGCGGCGTCATGGCTCAACACGTCTGTCATCTTCGACTCCCGACTGGCCCAACTACATAGAGTGACAACTTGCAACTTAACGTAGAGAAGGTGTCAGGCGCCGGCTTTTGCCGCGACAGCCCACCTGGATGGTCGCGCGGCCTAGGCCGAGAGGAAGCGCTGGTAGCGCCAATCGAGCAGCTGAGGGTCGGGGCGATCTCCACGCCGCTCAGGCAGCACTGACACCTTCTGTCCGTGCAGGCCCTTGATGCCGTACTCGAGCAGTGGCCCATCGATCTCATCCAGGATGTCCGCACGGATGTGGATGGTGAGCTCGGGGCTGATGCCCAGGATGCCCGCGTCGTAGGCAGCATGATGGATCTTGCAGAGCGACAAACCATTCCGAACGGCCGCGACACCCAGCGCGTGCCTGTCCTCGACGATGTGGGCCGCGTCGAGAAGTGAGCTGTGCCTGAGCGAACACACGGCGCACGTCGTGTTGTACGCCAGCATCACCATGGATCTGAAGACGCGCTGATGCAGCCGCACCTCGGTCTCGCGGGTGGCCCAGCGCCGCATGACCTCCTCCAGAGGTGAGTCGGGTGCCTGATGAACCTGATCCTTGTCATACGCAAGCACGTATTGATGCAGAGCCGGCTCCTCGCCGATGAGGAATACCGGGAACACCGTCTGAAACAGTCCTGGAGCGACGCCGACGAGCCAGATGACAGGGAGACCGAGTTCCATGGCGGCCTGAAGGCCGCGGTTGTCGGCGCCACTGCGCGCATCGCCGCGCATCTTGTAGCGAGGCAGCCCATCAGATCCGAGCACGTCCTCGTAGGGACGTTCGCGCCCCTCTGGCGTGTGGACGGTCATGATCGTGAGTGCGGCTCGGCAGCTTTTCGGCTTTCGGATGCCTCGACCGGTGTCGATGAGCGTGAGTCGCTGCCCGTCGAACTCGAACTGAGTCAGCTCCTGGCGCGTGATGGCGTCCCGCCCATCGTTCGTCCGGGCGGCAAGCCACGCCATGGCTTCGGTCCGCAGGCGCGTCTCGTCCTCAAGACTCAGCATGGCGACAGCTTCCCACCGCCCAACGCGAAGCAGCCCTCGCCCCGCCGACTGATCTGGACCGGGCGCGTGAGCAGACGGACGCGAGTCAGCCTATGAAGGGTGAGCGAGCCCCGGACCACGTCACAGCAAGGACGTCTCGGGCCCGCGTCGCCGCAACGTAGACGAGGGATCGCTGCCGCAGGAGCGCGTCAGCCTTGTCCTGCTCGCTCACCTCATAGTCCTTGACGACCCGAGGAACGGCCCCCTCGTGCACGCCAAAGAGCAACACATGGGTGAACTCAAGGCCCTTGGCCCGATGCATGGTCATCACCAAGGGCTTGCCGGGCTTGACGTTCTCCTGCTCCACCGAGCGCGCATCCAGGCCGCGCTCGGCCAGGCCGTTGACGACGTTGCTGCGGACCCACCTATCTGGCACGAGCACTGCGATCGCTTCGGGTGCCGGCGCTCGTCCCTCCGCCATGGGCTGGGACCCCGGCAGCCAGGACTGAATCAGCTCAGCGGCAATGTCCAGCTCACCCGCCATCGACGGAGCTTCGATGAGGTGGGGCACGGGTCCCGAGCGCGCCGATCGATAGCCGTGCGCCTCGTCCTCGCCCTCCATATCGGTGAACGCGCCTGCAGAGAGGATCCCCATCGCCCATCGGAGGTTCTGCGCCGTCTGGTGCGAGTCCTCGCAGATGAAGAGATCGTTCGGCCCGAGGGGACGCACATGACCCGTATGACGGCGTGTCCCGCCGCTCCGCGTCCCCTCGCCGGCATCGCGGGCGGTTCGGCATACGGGAGCTGAGGCGCTCACTCGTCATGGGTCCACATGCGCAGGACGTGGACGACGCGGTCCTCCGGCAGGACCTCGTAGACCAGCCTGTGCTGGATGTCGATGCGTCGCGAGTAGCAGCTCGCGAGGTTGCCCACGAGCTTCTCGTAACGTGGCGGAGTCGGGAAGGGACCGTCCGCGATGGCCTTAAGGAGTCGCTGGGCCTTGGGCTTGAGGCCCGAGGCCGCGAGATGTTTGGCATCCTTCTGCGCCTGGCGCGAGTAGACCAGCCGCCAGCCTCTCACCAGTCGAGCTCTGTCGAACCCGCCTCGACGCCCTCGGCGCGGGCCTGCCGGATCGACTCGGCATATCCAGGCACGGTCTCCAGGTAGATCGTCTCCTGGATGGCCTTCCAGTCCGCTTCCCCGACCAGGACGGCGTTGCCGCGCTGCCCGGTGATGGTGAGGGGCTAGGAGTCTTCGTTGACCTGGTTGATCAGGCGGTACAGGCTGGCGCGCGCAGATGTAGCGCTCACTGCGGTCATGGGACCACCCTCCACATCCAGCGTACGGCATAACGTACACATCAGGTCGACGCCAGCAAGTCGGCCGCCGTGGTCAACGAAGGCGGAGATCAAGGGGTGCTGCGTAGGCAGGCCGGAGGCGGATGGCGCAACCGGCGGAACGGCCGAGCAGCGCGCCTCGCCCCACCCGCAATGCCAAGGCGCGGCCGCCTCCCTGCTACTCGACCTTCCAGTCACCGATGTTCGAGAAGTCCACGCTAACGATCTTGGCGGCCTTCGGGACCTCGTACGAGACGACACCCTTGACCGTACGACCCGCACCCAGATCGCCGCTGTTGAGCTTCGGCCCCATTGCCACATCCTGGAAGAAGCCTTCGTTGTACTGCTGACCCTCGGAGTCCACCAAGGACCAGTTGAACGGGTTGTAGGGCACTTCGCCCTTTGTCCCCGTGTACTTCACTTGGATCGAGAACAGGCGCTTTCCCGACTCCACCGAGCAATATGAATCAGTGCACCGGTCCCTGTCCTTCACTGCGATCACTGTGACCGTCCCCTGGCCCGTCTCTGAGCTATCGAGACGCGAGGTGTTGTTGAAGGGGAAGGCGGTTCCCATTTTCATGCCGTGACCGTCGCCCGGATCATCCGGCGCCTCAGCCTGCGCGGCCGTGGGCGTCGATGTTGGTTCCGCAGTTGGGGCGCCACCCGCCGTCACCGTCGCTGTCACTGTGACGGTGGCGGGTGCAGGCGACGCAGTGACGGTTTTCATCGAGCCGGACGTCCCGCCCACCGAGCCACAAGCGCCGATGAGCGGTATGAACAACGCCAGACTGAGGGGCTTAGCGTACTTGATCACGTCGGCCAACTCTCGATGTGGGGGGGGTCGTCTCGCCAACTGAGGCGAAAACCCCAGCGACTCATTATGTGCGCCCGCCCGTGTCATCCGCTGCGAGTTGCGATGTTGGCCATCAGAGATGATCCATAATGACTATGCCAAGTGGCATGACCAGCGCATATTCCCCAGTCTGGATGGGGGGCAGTTCGGCATACGGCCTGATCGCCGGGACTGGCCCGACCACCCACGCGAACCCGTGGCTCAGATGTTGACAGCGGATCCTGCGTCGGGGTCATCCTCGTGACCTCTCCCCGTGGTGCGCCACCCAGGGCACAGCCGACCCCTCAAGGAGATCCATGCCTAACCTCCTGACCACCGACGGCGTGCGCCTGACCTACACGGACAACGGCACCTGACCACTCGGCGTCTGCAGCGTGCAGCGGACCACGGGGGTCGGGCGCGTCGGTGCGCCCGAGCAGGGCGCCCCAGAAGCGGGCGCGGCGGTCGGGGTCGTCGGCGTCGTGGACCACCGCTGTCAGACGTGAGGAGATGCGTCGGTGGTAGGCGCAGCCGGGACGCGGCGCCCACGCATTACGGCTCGCCTCGAGCAGGTCAGCAGCTGACGAACCCGACGACGTTCTTCGTGTAGGTGCACACGTCAAGCCGGACGTTCTTGGGGGAGTGGAGGCTGGCCGTGTCGCCCGTGTTGTTCCACTTGTGGAAGCCTGCTTCCAGTAGAACGCGGTGCCGCGGTTGGTGCCCACGCCGGTGTAGACCGTGACCGTCGTGCGCGCCCCGATCACCGACCCCCGCGGGAAGACGAACCGGTTCCCGTGGGTGTCACGGAACCAGTAGCCGGTGACGTTGATCGCCTTCGCGGCGGCGTTGCGCACCTGGAGGTACTCCCCGTTGACGTTCTTCTTGTCGTCCTTGACCTTGGTGCCACCCGCGTCGGCCTGGAACCTCGCCAGCTGCAGCGGCGGCGGGGGCGGCGCGGCGGCCGGAGCGGCCGAGGCAGCGGAGGCGGGGACGACAGACACGGCCAGGGCCGCAGCCAGCACGGCAGAGGCGGAGGTGGAGACAGAGGCAGCGGACATGCGGGGTGGGCCCTTCGGGTGGTCGGTGTCATCGGGAGGTCACGACGGGTTCATCCTGCGTGACGAGTCCACCCTCGTGCGCGCCAGGTGCCTCGATGACCTGAAAGATGGCCCAGAGTGACTAGCCCGGAGTGACTAGCCCGGACGCTAGCCCACGCGCTGCCCCACGGCGCCAGCACGTCACGGGGTCGCGCGGCGGGCCCCGGCATACGCCCTGATCCCGGAGTAGCGGTGTCCGGGCCGACGGGGTCTACTGGTGCGTAGGGCCGCGACGAGGCGCCCCACCCCTCAGTGCAGGAGCACGACGATGACCGATGCACCCTCGATGAACGAGCTGCTCAAGGACGCCCCCAGCAACTGGGGCAAGTGGGGTCCCGACGACGAGGTCGGCGCCCTCAACTACCTCACCCCGGGCGAGGTGATGCGCGGGATCGGCAGCGTCAGGACCGGCCGCGTCTTCACGCTGCAGCGCATGATCGGCGACCCCAAGGGCGACCCGGTCTGGCCCGGCCGCACCCCCGCGGTGCGCACCCAGATCCTCGACGAGTCCAACTGGTACGACGGCGCGGGCGGCCCCGAGTACCCCGGCGGCCTGCACTACGCCGACGACAAGCTCGACGCCTTCCTGCAGGGATCGACGCAGTATGACGCCCTCGGCCACCTCTGGTACGACGGCAAGATCTGGAACGGCTACGACGCCGACACCACCGTCGGCGGGCTCGACAAGGCGTCGATCATGCCGATCGCGGAGCGGGGCGTGGCCGGCCGCGGCATCCTGCTCGACATCGCGCGGTGGCGCGGCAAGGAGGCTCTGGACCCAGCCGAGACGTTCACCCACGAGGACCTCGTCGCGTGCGCGGAGGCGCAGGGCACCCCGATCGAGAAGCACGACATCCTCGTGGTCCGCACCAACTACCTCAAGCACTTCTTCGACAAGGGTGACGCCTTCTACGACGACTTCTGCGAGCCGGGCCTGACCTACTCGCTCGAGCTCGCCCAGTGGTTCCAGGACATGGAGATCCCCAACCTCGCGACCGACACCATTGCCAACGAGGTCACCTACGACCCGGGCTCGGGCGTCGCGCTCCCGCTTCACTGCGCGCTCATGCGCAACCTCGGCGTCGCCCTCACCGAGATCTGCGACCTGGAGGAGCTCGCCGCGGACTGCGCCGAGGACGGCCAGTTCACCTTCTTCTACGTCGCGGCGCCGCTCAAGGTCGCCAAGGCCGCGGGCACCCCCGTCAACCCGGTGGCGATCAAGTGAGCGAGCACGCGCACCAGGAGACCGTCTTCACGTATGGCGCCCCCCAGCTCAAGTTCGGGCTCGGCGCGTCGGAGGAGATCGGCTACGACCTGTCCCTCACGGGCGCCAAGCGCGTCCTCGTCGTCACCGACCCCGGCATCGCCGCCACCGGCACCCCGCAGCGCGTTGCCGAGCAGATGGCCCGGTTCGACATACGGGCCGACGTCTTTGACCAGGTGCACGTGGAGCCGACCGATGCGAGCCTGCAGGAGGCCATCGACCACGCCCGCGCGCAGGGCCCCTACGACGCCTACGTCGCGGTCGGTGGTGGGTCGAGCATCGACACCGCCAAGGCCATCAACCTGCTGATGACCAACCCCGGCGAGCTCATGGACTACGTCAACGTGCCCGTCGGCGAGGGCCGCGACCCCGTCAACCCGCTCATGCCGCTCGTGGCCGTCCCCACCACCACCGGCACGGGCGCCGAGAGCACCACCATCTGCGTGCTCGACGTGCTCGCGCAGAAGGTCAAGACGGGGATCAGCCACGCGCGGCTGCGCCCCACCCTGGCCGTCGTGGACCCGCGGCTGACCCTGACCCAGCCCGCGGGGGTCACCGCGAGCGCCGGCATGGACATCCTGTGCCACGCGCTCGAGAGCTGGACCGCCAAGCCGTATGCCGCCTACCCCCGCAAGCAGCCCGAGCAGCGCGTGCCGTACTGCGGCGCCAACCCGGTCTCGGACATGTGGTGCAGCCGCGCGCTGCAGCTGCTCTCGCACGCCTTCCGCCAGGCGGTGCACCACGGCGACGACGAGGGCGCGCGCTATGACATGGCGCTCGCAGCGACCTTCGCGGGGATGGGCTTCGGCAACGCCGGGGTGCACCTGCCGCACGCCAATGCCTACCCGATCGCGGGGCAGGTCAAGGACTTCCACCCCGACGACTACGCGGGGGACGAGCCGATGGTGCCGCACGGCATGTCGGTGTCGCTGACGGCGCCGGAAGCCTTCCGGTTCACCTTCGACACCAACCCGGACCGGCACGTCGAGGCCGCCCGGATGCTCGACCCGGACGCCCCGATGACCGACGACCCGGCCGACCTGCTGCCGACCGTGCTATCCCGCCTGATGCGCGACATCGCGCTGCCCAACGGGCTCGGCGCCGTCGGCTATAGCGACGCGGATGTTGACGACCTGGTCACCGGCACCATGAAGCAGCAGCGCCTGCTCAGCGCCTGCCCCAAGGAGGTGACCGAGGACGACGCCGCCCGGGTGTTCCGCGGGTCGTTCGAGATCTGGTGAGCCGGGTTGGGAGGCGGCCGGACTCGACCGCCCACCCGGGTGGTCCCGTATGACGACCGCCACCCTCTCGCAGCTCGTCGACACGCTCCTCGAGGGGCTTGGCGGGCCCGGCTCGGGCGAACGCGGCCCGGGCGGGGGCCGGCGACTCGTCCTCGGAATCACGGGGGCGCCCGGCGCCGGCAAGACCACGCTGGCGCTGGCCCTCCTGGACGCGCTGCGCGCCCGGCACGGCGAGGGCTTCGCGGCGCACCTGCCGATGGACGGCTTCCACCTCGCCGACGCGCAGCTCGACCGGCTGGGCCTGCGCGAGCGCAAGGGAGCGCCCGAGACCTTCGACCGGGACGGGTACGCCGCCACCCTCGCCCGGGTCAGCACTGCCGACGAGGACGTCTACGTGCCCGGCTTCGAGCGCGAGCTGGAGCAGCCCCTCGCAGCGGCCCTGGTCATGGAGGCGGCGGCGCAAGTCGTCGTCTCGGAGGGCAACTACCTCCTGCTGCCGGGGTGGGAGCAGGTGCGCGCCGCGTGCGACGAGGTGTGGTGGGTCGAGCTCGACGACGCGGTGCGCCGCGAGCGGCTGGTCGCCCGGCATATGGCCTTTGGCAAGGCGGCCGCAGCGGCACGGGCCTGGGTGGACGAGGTCGACGAGGTCAATGCCGAGCTGATCCGGGCGACCCGGTCGCGCGCGGACCGGGTGATCCGCGAGACCCCCGACGGCTGGGTCCTGTCCTGATCGGCGGTCAGCCGCCGTCAAGCGCCGGCGCAGGCCCCAGGTCGTAGGACGATCGCGCCTCCAGCACCTCGCCCGCATGCTGCTCCGCCCAGCCCCGCAGCGCGTCCAGCGGCTCGACGAGCGTCAGCCCCAGCGTGGTGAGCTCGTAGTCCACCCGCGGCGGCATCGTCGGCTGGGCGCGCCGGCTCACGAGGCCGTCCCGCTCCATGGAGCGCAGCGTCTGGGTGAGCACCTTGGCGGTGACGCCGCCCACCTGGTCCCGGACCTCGCCGAAGCGCGCAGGCCCCTCCGCGAGCACCCCCACCACCAGCGGGGTCCACCGGTCGGTGAGGTGGCGGAGCACGCTGCGCGAGGGGCAGCCGGGGTCGAGGACGTCGAAGCGGGGCTGGCGGTCCACGACGAATCTGCTCCTGGGGGTGATGGTTACCTTGAGGTACTTGGTTACCTATCCATACTATCGTTGGTCCAGGCAGCACATCATCACAGGAGGCAGACATGAAGATCACCGTCATCGGGGCCACCGGCATGGTCGGTCAGCGCGTCGTCGCGGAGGCACTCTCCCGCGGCCACGAGGTCGTCGCCGGATCGCGCCGCGGCACTCCCGTCGACGGGGCCGAGGCCCTGACCATCGACCTGTCCGACACCGACGTCGTCATCGCCCAGATCGCCGCCAGCGACGCGACCGTCATCTCGGTGCCCCCGGCACGAGACGGCGGCAGCCACGAGCCGACCCTCGCCGCGCACCGCGCGCTCATCGAGGCACGTCCCGAGGGTCGCCTCGTCGTCGTCGGCGGAGCCGGTGCGCTCCAGGTCGGGGACACCCAGCTGCGCAACACCCCAGGCTTCCCCGCGGAGTACAAGCCCGAGTCCGACACCTTCGCCGCCGTGCTCGACCTCTATCGCGCGGCCGAGGGGCTGGACTGGACGATGCTCGCCCCCGCGCCGGTCATCGCGCCTGGCGAGCGGACCGGGCGCTACACCGTCGAGCTCGACGTGCCCGCCGGCGACCAGGTCAGCGCCGAGGACTTCGCGGTGGCCCTCATCGACGAGCTCGAGCGCCCCGCCCACCGCGGCGAGCGCTTCACCGTCGCGAGCTGACGGCGGCAGGGCCTGCTCCGGGCGCGTCGTCATACCGTCTCGCCGGACCGGGAGAGCCCAGAGACGCTCGTATGCCGAGCCGCCCTACCCGCCCGGACGGGGCGAACGCACGAGATCGGGGCTGCTTCTGGTGGCTATCACCAGGAGCAGCCCCGATCTCGTGAGCACCGGTCAGGCGGAGGCGGGGACGTTGGCCAGGGGATCGGCTGGAACGTCGGCGGCTCCTCGTCGGGCGTCAGCGCCGTCGGGTGGTCCGATATGCGATCACGCTGGGCGACACCGCCGATCCCGTCCGGCCGGTCATCACCGTCGTGCGGTGCTCGCGCGGACGATCAGGCGCGGTGGGACGACGATGGCCTGGGACACTGGGATGGCGCCTTGGGCAGGTGGGTTGTCGAGGCGTTCAAGCAGGAGGGTGACCAGGTGCTCGCCGATGGCGCGGAAGTCCTGCCTCACGCTGGTCAGGGGAGGCCAGAGGCACTCTGCGCTGACGTCGTCGAAACCGACCAAGGCGACGTCGTCGGGGATTCGCAGCCCGGCCTCGTGCATCGCGCGCATGACACCGCTGGCCATCTCGTCGTTCGCGACGAAGACGGCCCGGACGCCGTCTTGCGCCGCTAGGTGCCGTCCCGCCTGGTATCCCGAGGCGGGGGTCCAGTCGCCATGGAGGGGTTCGGGGATCGGGCGACCGGCTGTCTGAAGAGCTCGTCGCCACCCCTGCTGCCGCTGCTGGGACTGGATCGAGTTCTTGGGGCCCGCGACCAGGTGCACCGTGTGGGCGCCGGTGCCGAGCAGGTGCTCGACGGCCAGCTGCGCGCCACCTGCCTGGTCGAGTCCGACGGTGGGCAGCGACAGGGTGCGGGAGTCGGTCAGGACCACGGGCATGTTCGCGGGGAATCGCAGTTGGTCGATCTCGGCGGTCTCCAGACCCAGGACGACCAGGCCGGCGACTCCTTGGCGCGAACGCAGCATCGCGCGGTTGAGGTCGTCGGCGGAGCCGGTGGCAGCGATGGTCAGGGACACGTCGTAGCTGCGTTCGCGGGCCGTGGCGCAGACGGCTTCGATGATGTTGGCCTCGCCGGTGCGGCTGATGTGATGCGCGACCAAACCGAGGCTGGTGGAGCGGCCGGCACGCAGGACACGTGCTGCCGCGTTGGGGGTGTACCCCAGGCGGGCCATGACCTCCAGCACACGGTCGCGCGTCTCGGGAAGGACGTTGTCGGCGCCGTTGGCCACCCGGGAGACGGTCTGCGCGGACACGCCGGCGAGGGACGCGACGTCCTTGGCGGTAGGGCGCCCGCTCCATCCGACGCCGCCGCGGCGCCCGGTGCTGCTCAGCTGGGTCATGGGCGGGGCCCCTTCTGGGAAGTGGTGGCCGCGGAGGCACGGCCGATGGCGGCGGTAGGACGCGGCAACGGTACCGTCACGGGCCTGCTCGTCCGGGCGCCCGGCGAGATCACAGCACCCGCTCGGCTGGGCTGCCAGGGGCGGCCCGGTGGACCACCGGCTCGGCGAGCCCTTCCCGGGAGGCAGCCTCCAGGACGGCGACGGCGATCGAGCTGGCGGACTGTTGGGGGGCCAGCACGATGGCGCCCCGCCGAGAGGCCGCCACGAAGGTGCGGTGAGGCAGAGCCATCGGCAGGCACCGGCCCTGGTTGTAGTCGACGTGGTCCTCGATGAGGTTCACCCGCCCCGGCGCGGCCCACACACCGTCGGTCTTGGCCGCGAAGCAGCTGGCGAACAGGTCTCGGGCCCTGCTGGCCCCCTCGGCGTCATCCCATGCTGCTGGTGCGAGACCCATCTTCTTCCCCTGCCTGGTCGGACGTCGTTGTCGTCGCCTCCGATGCGTCCCTCGCGAGCCATCACCGACACGGGCACCGGAAGCACTCCTATGTTTGCGCTATCACAACCGTTGCGCAACCCTTGACAACTGCCCACGTCGAGCGCATGCTTGACGAAATCGCGTTTATGGTGACGCAAACATATGTGTGGCGCGGTCGACGCTGACCGAGTCCGTCGTGGGTCCCTCCGGGGGCCGGGGGCGGTCCTGGCGGCGACCGCGGCCTCGAAAGTCCCCTCGTGGCTCACTGTCACGAGCTCGAGCACCCCAGCTGTTCAGGAGCACCAACGATGATGGTTCCGAAGCACCACGAAGATCTGAGCGTCCTGCACGAGAACACCCTGCCGGCGCGGTCCTACTACGTCCCCGGGTCTGGCCCGTTGCCCGACGTGGTCAATGCCCGTCGCGACTCCGACCGGCTGCGCCTGCTCAACGGCACCTGGGCCTTCAGCTATCACGCCAGCGTGCGCGACCTCCCGGACGACTTCTGCTCGCCCGAGCGCGACCTGGGGGCTATGGACGCGGTACAGGTCCCCGGCACCTGGCAGGCCGCCGGCTATGACGCGCACCAGTACACGAACGTGCGCTACCCCATCCCGCTGGATCCGCCGTTCGTCCCCCAGGACAACCCGTGCGGGGTGTACAGCCTGGACCTCGAGCACGAGCCCCGCTCCGGTACGCCACGCTCCTACCTGGTGTTCGAGGGCGTGGACTCGTGCTTCTACGTGTGGTTGAACGGCCGCTACGTGGGTTACAGCCAGGTGACGCACGCGACCAGCGAGTTTGACGTCACGGACATGCTCCAGCCCGGCAGCAACCGACTTGTCGTGCTCGTCGTCAAGTGGTGCGACGGGACGTATCTGGAAGACCAGGACAAGTTCCGCACGAGCGGCATCATCCGCGACGTCTACCTGCTCACGCGTCCTGAGTGGGTGCTCTTCGACTACTTCGTCACCACCACCCTGGGCATCGAGGACGCGTGCGTCCTGGTGCGCGGCACCTACCGGGGGGAGCCTGTGCCCACCCGCGTCACCCTGACCGACGCGGACGGGACGATCGTCGCGACCGGCGACATGGGGCCGGGAGGAGACGAGCAGGGGTACACCCACCGGTGCGAGCTGCGGGTGGACCAGCCGCGGCTGTGGAACCCCGAGGCCCCCTACCTGTACACGCTGCAGGTGCAGACCCCCGGTGAGGTGATCACGGACCAGGTCGGGATCCGGGAGGTCGGGATCCAGGACGTGGTACTGCAGCTCAACGGCGCCCCGGTCACCATCCGTGGCGTCAACCGCCACGACTCCGACCCCGAGACCGGCCCGGTGGTCGACCTGGAACACATGCGACACGACCTGGCGCTCATGCGACAGCACAACATCAATGCCGTCCGCAGCTCGCACTACCCGAACGACCCCCGGTTCTACCAGCTGTGCGACCAGTACGGCTTCCTGGTCATGTCCGAGGCCGACAACGAGAGCCACGGCACCCAGACGCAGTTCCTGGCCGACGACTCCTGGGACAACGTCGTCGAGCACTGGAACGACCTCATCGCCGACAACCCGGACTGGACCGGCGCCACGGTCGACCGCGTGCAGCTGTGCGTCCGGCGGGAGAAGAACCGGCCCAGCATCATCTCGTGGTCTGCCGGCAACGAGTGCGCCTACGGCTGCACCCTGGAGCAGGCGCTGCAGTGGATGAAGGGCTTCGACCCTACCCGCCTCACCCACTACGAGAGCTCCTACTATCGGGACTCCAAGCGGCGCTACGACTACTCCAACATCGACCTGTACAGCCGGATGTACCCCACCCAGGCCGAGATGAAGGACTACCTGGAGACCGACCCGGACAAGCCGCTGATCCTCGTGGAGTACTGCCACGCCATGGGCAACGGGCCTGGCGACCTCGAGGACTACTGGCAGCTGATCAACGACGACCCGCGCCTGTGCGGCGGGTTCGTGTGGGAGTGGTGCGACCATGCGGTCCTTGCGGGCCGAACCGCTGACGGGCGACCGCGGTACCTGTACGGCGGCGACTCCGGAGAGACGATTCACGACGGCAACTTCTGCGTCGACGGGCTGGTCTCGCCGGACCGGCGCCCCCATCCGGGGCTGCTGGAGCTGAAGAACGTCCAGCGGCCCGCACGCGTCCTCGGCTACGACCACGACAACGGTTCCTTCACCGTACGCAACGACCTCGACTTCACCGACCTGGCCGCCCACGCCACCCTGTCCTGGCGACTCGTGTGCGACGGCGAGGTCGTCGACGCCCAGGACGGCATCGTCCTCGACGGCCCTGTGGCCCCCCACCAGGTCGTGCAGGTGTCGTGCCGACCCGCGGTCCCCGCGGCCGGACGATGCCACCTGCAGGTCCGCTACCACCTGCGCCACGACGACGGGATACGCCCGGCCGGTCACGAGCTCGGGATGGACGAGGTCGAGGTGCCCACCGCCGACCCCCGCAACCAGCGCGCCCTGGCCGAGAAGCCCGCGGCGAGGGGCGCCACCCCCACCGTGGCACGCACCGACCGCAGCATCGTCGTCGCCGGTGAGGGCTTCCGGTACGTCTTCGACCCGACCACCGGCCTGCCCCAGACGCTGCGCGTGAACGGCACGGACCTGCTCGAGCGGCCCGCCGAGATGAACATCTGGCGCGCTCCCACCGACAACGACCGACGCATCCGCCTGGAGTGGGAACGAGCCCACTACCACCAGGCACAGGCACGCGCCTACACGTGCGACGTCACCACGACCCCCGACGGGGCCGTGATCATCGACGCCGACATGTCGATGGTGGCCCCCACCGTGCAGCCCATCCTGCGGATGAGCACTCGATGGACCGTCCACGCCTCCGGCACCCTCAGGGTGCGCATGGACGTGCGCCGCGCGCCGGAGTTTCCCCCTCTGCCACGCCTGGGGCTGCGCTTCTTCCTGCCCCCCCAGGTCGACCAGGTCTGCTACATCGGGCTCGGCCCCGGGGAGAACTACCCCGACAAGCGTCGCGCCAGCTGGCACGGCCGGTTCGACAGCACCGTCGACACCCTCGGCACGCCCTACCTGCGCCCGCAGGAGAACGGCAGCCGCGGCGACTGCGACTGGCTGAGGCTGACCGACGGCAACGCGTCCCTGACCGTGACCGGCACCGCCCCGTTCTCCTTCAACGCCTCCACCACCACCCAGGAAGCGCTCCAGGCAGCACGGCACGACACCGAGGTCCAGCCCAGCGGATCCACCGTCCTGTGCCTGGACCACGCGATGGCCGGCATCGGGTCGAACAGCTGCGGCCCCGAGCTGCTGGAGCAGTACCGCGTCGACGCCGACACGTACCTCATCGACTTCACCCTCACCCCGGTCGCCCGCTGACCCCCATCGCACAAGGACACGACCATGAGCACGGCATCCCCTGCGTCCCTGACGCACAAGAAATACCTGACCTGGGGCAACAAGATCGGCTACGGCTCCGGCGACGTCGCCGGCAACGTCGTCTACGCCCTCCTGTCGGCCTTCGTCATGATCTACCTGACCGACCAGGTCGGACTGAACGCCGGCGTCATCGGCACACTGATGATGGTCGCCCAGCTGTTCAACGGTGTCACCGACATCGGCTTCGGTGCCCTGCTGGACCGGACCCACACCCGCATGGGCAAGGCCCGACCCTGGATGCTGTGGCCCTACTTCGGCTGCGCGCTGACCCTGGTGGCCTGCTTCGCCATCCCCGACAGCCTCGGCGAGACCAGCCAGTACGTCTGGTTCTTCATCGCCTACACCCTGCTCAACAGCGTCTTCTTCACTGCCAACAACATCGCCTACTCCGCGCTGACAGCACTCATCACCAAGAACCCCGCCGAGCGTGTCCAGATGGGCTCGATCCGCTTCATGTTCGCCTTCACCACGAGCATGCTCATCCAGATCCTCACGGTCCAGGGCGTGCGCGCCCTGGGAGGCGGCGCCGACGGATGGCGCTGGATCGCCGTGATCTACGCCGTCATCGGCCTGGCGGTCAACACCCTGTCGGTGCTGTCGGTCAAGGAACTGCCCGCCACGGAGCTCGACGAAGGACGCGACGTCCAGGCCGCCGAGACGTACACCTTCAAGGAAGGCGCCCGCCTGCTCCTGGCGAACAAGTTCTACCTGATCATCCTGGTCGTCTACCTGGTGCAGCAGATCTTTACCGCGACGCTGAACATGGGCATCTACTTCATGACCTACGTCCTCAACGACGCGACCCTTCTGGGCATGTTCGCGTGGGCCATCAACATCCCGATCATCCTCGGCCTGCTGTTCACCCCGGTCCTGGTCGCCAGGTTCGGACAGATGTACAAGGTCAACCTGTGGGGCTACATCATCGCCGTCGTCGGCCGCATCGGCGTCGTGATCGGCGGCTATCTGGGCAACATCCCCCTCATGCTCGCCTTCTCTGCGATCGCCTCGTTCGGCATGAGCCCCCTGCAAGGCACCCTGAACGCCCTCATCGCCGAGGCCTCTGAGCACACGCTGCTGCGCACGGGCAAGCGCATCGACGGGATGATGTTCTCCTGCACCACCCTGGGTGTGAAGATCGGCGGAGGCATCGGCACCGCACTCGCCGGCTGGCTGCTCGCCGCCAGCGGCTACGTCGGCAAGGCCGCTACCCAGAGCGCCTCGGCGATCAACATGCTCTATTTCATGTACCTGTGGATCCCCGCCATCGCCACCGCCATCATCCTGTTCTTCCTCAGTCGTCTCGACGTCGAGAAGGCCAACAACAAGATCCGCGCCACGTTGAGCCCCGCCACCAACTGAGCTGACCCTGAGGGGTGGGTCCGCCGACGGGAGAACCCGGTGGTGTGCGACCCGTCGGGGACCGGGAAGACGTTCCTCTCGAAGCCCTCGGTCGGCAAGCCGTCGAGGAAGGGCTCAAGGTCGCCTGGTTCACCCTGGAAGACCTCGGCGTCCAAACGAGCGGCGACTCCGTTCGCCTCACCCAAGCACTGGGGGCAGCCGGGGCGAGTGACGGGGGCTAAGAGAACGGCCCCCGGACGGCGAGATCCGGGGCCGATCTGGTGGGTAGTTCACACAATCCTGTGACTACGGGCTGGGCCGCCACCCCGCTCGTATCGGGTACGTAGGGAAGCGATGAGTTTGTACATCCGCCACCTGCTCCGCCCTTGGACACGCAGTGCATGTACCACCGTCTCGCGCGACACCCCGTAGGCCGTGAAGTCCTCCTCGGTAGCCAGCTCGGGGTGAGCTTTCAGGAACTCGGTCAGCTGGCGGCGGTGCGTCTCAAGCTCCTCGGCCTCGCCGGGCTGTGCGTCGTTCACCCATCGCATGGCCCACAGTTGTGTCCGGATCATGTCGGCACGCTCCTGGACGGCTTCCCGATTCTTGCGCTCTAGGTAGTCAGGACGAGTCTCCACGACGGCTCCGACGTCCAGCTCGCCTGCTTTGCCAAACACGGAGGCTTGCTTGAGGTGCTTGGCCAGATCATCCAACGTCTTGCCGATGGTGTGGATGGTCTCGATGTTGGTGAACAGGGCGCCGCGCGTGGCGTCCAGGTCGATCACCGATGTTTCGTTGTAAGCGCGCCCGGAGCTGTCCTTGTAGTGGACCTCCACGTGGTGGACGGTCGGCAGGTCGTCCCTGCCGTTGCGTTCGATGTGGTTGTCCCAGAACGTTCGCATCTCTTGTCTGGGGGCCAGCATGGCGATGGGCTCTTTGAGCATTTTGATGTTGGCCAAGATGAACTCGTCATGTGTCTCACGGGCCCGCCTTGGGGGCGGGTCCAGGTCCACCTTCACATCGAAGGCGGGCCTTTCGCCCATGTTGTGGATCGACAGATCGAACAAGTGCTTGCTTGCCCGTGACTCCACCGCAGAGACGATCACGTAGGGGCGGCTTGCCTCTTGGGCTGCGCGCCGGGCGTCGGCGACCTGCTCCCTGCTGGCTTTCCACTGCCCCCAGGCAACCACCGCAGCGACGGCGGCGACGAGCAGCAGCCCGAGAGTGAGCAGTGTGTAGATGGCTGTCCATGCAGTCGCGTCGAGGCCCCAGAACTTCATGCTCCTATTCAGCCAGACAGTACCGACAGAAGGCGCACTGAAGGTTCTTGGCGAAGCCCAACGGGGCTCTCATTGACGCTCAAACCTGAAACGGAAGCCCAGTCGGACATCGGTCATGCCACGATGTTGCTGACACCCACGGGCGGGGCTGCCATGTCGACTACGCGACAGGCTGACGCCGGGCGTGAACACCAGCGGACCAGAGCGCAGAGGACAGCGCAGTGACCCAGCATGAGTCGTTCTTCCAGCAGAAGCAGCCCGCTGCGGTCCTCAAACACGCGGTGCTGAGCGAGTACACGCGCGTATTCGCGAGCGCCGTGGGGCCTCCCCCCGTCTGGGTGATCGACGGCCATGCAGGTGCGGGTGCCCACGAGTCAGACAACCCCGAAGCCTCGCATCCAGAAGGATCACCGCTGGTCATGCTCAAGACAGCACGGTCACTGGCCAAGACGCAAACCATCAACAGCATCTTCATCGAGCGCAACCCCGCGATAGCAAGTGCGCTGGAGGTGAACACGGCACACTTCCGGGCGCACGGACTCGGTGTCACCGTCCTGAAGGGCGACGTCGAGGATCGCCTACCTCAGGCGTGGCGCCTGGTCGGCAACGACCCCGTAGTAACGTTCCTGGACCCGTTCGGCGTCGCCATGAGCAGGGCCATGATGACGAATCAGCTGCTCGCGCGTCCACAGGGCGCCAGGCCGTCCGAGGTTCTGCTCAGCATCAACGTGGAGGCTGTCCGCCGCATCGGCGGCAACTTCACCGAGGACGTCCAAGGCAAGGTGATGCCCCGCGCCGGCAGGGGCTTCTACATGCCTCCGACCTGAGAGCCCGACCGGTGGGCCCGCTCTGGAGGCAGCCCTGAGGACAAACAGGCCCGAGAACACGAAAACTCCCGGCCAGATGATCTCTGGTCGGGAGTTTCGTGAAGCAGTTGGGCTCACTTGCGTGAAATACCCCTGGTGGGCAAGGGGGGACTTGAACCCCCACGTCCTTGCGGACACTGGCACCTGAAGCCAGCGCGTCTGCCATTCCGCCACTTGCCCGTGGCTGCGCGCGATCCGGGGATCACGTGCGACGCCCCATCTTGCCCTATGCCCGCGCCAGTCACCAAACCGAGACCCCGCGCCAGGGCAGCCTCCACCGGCCGGACAGACGCCGCCGTTACGATGCCAGACGAGTCCGTGTGTCGCCGTAGGTCGCAGAGGGAGGAGCGCCGGTGGGACTGTTCGACAATCTCGAGAGCAAGCTCTCGTCCATGGTCAACGGCGCCTTCGCCAAGGCGTTCAAGTCGAGCGTGCAGCCGGTGGAGATCGCGAGCGCGATCCGCACGGCGATGGACGACAAGGCGGCGGTGGTGGGCCAGGGGCGCACGATCGTGCCCAACCTCTACACGATCGCGCTCAGCCCGAGCGACTACGACCAGCTCAGCCAGTACTCCGACGGCCTGACGGACGAGCTCGTCGCCGCCGCCGAGGACCACGCCGACAGCCAGCGCTACCGCCCGGCGGGGCCGCTGCGGGTGATCCTCAGCGAGGACGCCGAGCTCGAGACCGGCGTCTTCAAGCTGCGCCCGGCGAGCGCCAAGGACCCGTGGGCCGTGTCGGCCGAGCGGCGGCCCGCGCGCCGACCCGCCCCGGGTCCTGTCGAGAGCGGGTATGCCGACCGCCGCCGCGAGGACGCCGACCCGCGAGGCGGCGGGGCGCCGGCATACGGCCCGGGCTCGGCCGCCATCCCCGGGGGCGTCTCCGGCGGCGTCGGCCAAGGCCTGGGCGGCGCGGCAGCCGGGGCGGGAGCGGCAGCGGCGGCGAGCACCTTCCGGCCGCTCGAGCACGACGACCGCAGCGACCGCGACCACCGAGAGCGCCGAGACCACCGTGACGCGGGGGACCGCTACGGCCGGGACGACATCGGCTACCGCGACGACCTCGGCGCCTACAAGGACGACTACGACGACCTGCAGGCCACTCGCCCGCAGCAGCCCGCCCGCCCCGCGCCCGAGCCTCGCCGCCCAGACCCGACCCGCCGGCCGTGGCTGGACATCGACGGTGACCGCTACCCGCTGCTGGGGGCGATCACGGTCGTCGGGCGGGACGGGGTGGCCGACATCGTGCTCGATGACCCGGGCATCTCGCGGCAGCACGCCGAGATCCGCATCACCCACGACGGCCCGCACCTCGTCGGCTCGATCCGCGACCTCGGCAGCACCAACGGCACGTTCGTCGAGGGCCACCGGATCACGAGCCAGCGCCTGGCCGACGGCGATCGCGTGACCGTGGGGCGGACGTCCTTCGCCTTCCGCCTGGGCCGGGGATGACATGAGCGAGCTGACCCTCACGATCATCCGGCTGGGCCTGCTGGTCGGGCTGTGGTTCTTCGTGTTCAGCCTGGCGGGCGTGCTGCGTCGCGACCTCTACGGCACGCGCGTCTCTCCCCGCGCCGGGCGTCGTCCGGCGGTGGCACCACGGCGCCGGTCCAACGAGCCGACCCGCATCGTGGTCACCGAGGGTGGTCTGCGCGGCACGACGATCAACCTCAAGGAGTCCGGCGTGCTCGTCGGTCGCAACCCGGAGTGCGCGCTGATCCTCGACGACGACTTCGCGAGCGGGCGCCACTGCCGCGTCTACCGCGACGACCAGGGGTGGAAGGTCGAGGACCTGCGCTCCACCAACGGCACCTATCTCGGCGAGGAGCGGCTCACCGACATCACGCCGGTCGGGGTCGGCAGCCAGCTGCGGATCGGTCGCACCGTCCTCGAGCTGAGGAAGTAGCCCATGCCCATGGCCGTGCGCTATGCCGCACGATCCCACGTCGGCCTGGTCCGGGACAGCAACCAGGACAGCGGGTATGCCGGCCCCCACCTGCTCGCCGTGGCCGACGGCATGGGGGGCCACGCGGGCGGTGACGTGGCGAGCTCCACGGCGATCGGCGCCATGGTGCACCTGGACGACGACACCCACGGGTCGCGGGCCCTGCAGCACCTCGAGGACGCCATCGCGAGCGCCAATGCCGAGCTGCACGATGTCGCGCAGGAGCAGCCCGAGCTGCACGGCATGGGGACGACCGTCACGGCGCTGCTGCGCACCGACAACAAGCTGGCGCTGGCGCACATCGGCGACTCGCGGGCCTACCTGCTGCGCGGGGAGGAGCTGACCCAGCTCACGCACGACCACACCTATGTGCAGACGCTGGTCGACGACGGGCGCATCTCGGCCGACGAGGCCGAGCACCACCCGCAGCGGTCGATGGTGACGCGCGTGCTGACCGGGCAGCCGGGCGACGAGCCGGACGTGTCCTGGCGCGAGCTGCGCCACGGCGACCGCTACCTCGTCTGCTCGGACGGGGTGAGCGGGTTCGTCGCGCACGACACCATCGCCGAGATCCTCGCCACCGTGCCCGACCCCGGCCGCGCCGCCGACCGGCTCGTCGACCTCGCCCTGCGCTCCGGAGGTCAGGACAACATCACCGCTATCGTCGCCGACGTCGTCCGACTGTCCGACGGGGAGGGCCCGTCCACGCGCCCGCAGGTCGTGGGGGCCGCCGCCGCGCGGCAGATGCCCCGCGCCATCCCCGACACCCCCGCCGCCCGCGCCGCCGCCCTGACGCGCTCCGCGAGCGGCGCCACCGCCGAGCCGCAGGTCACCCTGGCCGAGGAGGGCGGCGTGTCGCGATGGTCCCGCCTCGCCAAGGTCGTCGCCGCCGTCGTCCTGACCCTGGTCGTGCTCGCCGGCCTCGCCTACGCCGGCTGGCGCTGGACCCAGCAGCAGTACTACGTGGGCACCCAGGACGACCGCGTCACCATCTATCGGGGCCTGGACCAGACGGTCGGCCCGGTCTCGCTGTCCAGCACGACCGAGCGCACCGACATCCCCGTCGCCGACCTGCCCGACTTCTATCGCACGCGGGTCACCGACGGCGTCACGGCCGGCAGCCTGGAGGCCGCCCGGGCGGTGGTCGCCGACCTGCGGACCCAGGCAACGGCCTGCGCGTCCGCCAAGGCCCAGGGCCGACCGTGCGGTGGGCCGGGTGCCGCGCCGACGCCGTCCGGCGGCGCGAGCCCCTCCGTGACCACCACCACGACGCCTGCCGCGACGCCGGCCACGACCCCAGCCTCGCCGCCTGCGGCGACCAGCGCCTCCAGCACGGCGGTGACCCCGTGACCACCGTCTCGTCATACCGCCCTCGGACCGGTCGCAACGTCGAGCTGCTGCTCACCCTGCTCGCCGTCGCGCTCGTGATGCTCGCCTATGCCAACGTCGGCCTGCAGACCCAGGGCCGCCTGCCCACCGACATGGTGACCAACGGTGCCGGCCTGCTCGGGATCGGCGTCGCCTTCCACCTCGCGCTGCGCTGGCGGGCGAGCTATGCCGACCCGCTGCTCCTGCCGATCGCGCTGCTGCTCAACGGGCTCGGGCTGGTGATGATCCACCGCATCGACCTCGAGGGCACCCAGGAGGGCGTCCTCGCACCGCGCCAGCTGCTGTGGAGCGCCGTGTCGGTGGTGGCGGCGATCGCGCTGCTGCTGTGGCTGCGCGACCATCGCCGGCTGCGGCGCTACACCTACACCTTCATGGCCGCGGGCGTGATCCTGCTGCTCCTGCCGCTGCTGCCCGTGATCGGCGACGCGCAGTACGGCTCCCGCATCTGGATCCGCATCGGGCCGTTCGGCCTGCAGCCCGGCGAGATCGCCAAGATCGTCCTCGCGATCTTCTTCGCCGGCTACCTCGTCCAGACGCGGGACGTGCTCTCGCTCGTCGGCCGGCGGGTGCTCGGCTTCCCGCTGCCGCGCGCCCGCGACCTCGGGCCGATCCTCGTGGCGTGGGCGTTCAGCCTGTGCATCCTCGTCTTCGAGAAGGACCTCGGGTCCTCCCTGCTGTTCTTCGGCCTGTTCGTCGCCATGCTCTACGTCGCGACCGAGCGCGTGTCCTGGATCGCGCTAGGCCTGACGATGTTCTGCGGCGGCGCCTACGTCGCGTGGCTGCTGTTCAGCCACGTGCAGACGCGCGTCGACCTGTGGATGGACCCCTTCTACAAGGGGCTGTCGCAGGTGGGGATGGGCATCATGGGTATGGCGTCCGGCGGGCTCCTCGGCACCGGTCTCGGCCAGGGCCACCCCGAGATCACACCGTTCGCCAAGTCCGACTACATCGTCGCGAGCCTCGCGGAGGAGCTCGGCCTGTTCGGGCTGTTCGCGATCCTCGCGCTATACGCCATCCTCGTCGAGCGTGGCCTGCGCACCGCGATCGGCGTGCGTGACGGCTTCGGCAAGCTGCTCGCGGCGGGCCTGGCGTTCGGGATGGCGCTGCAGGTCTTCGTCATCGTCGGGGGCCTCACCCGCGTCATCCCGCTGACCGGTCTGACCACGCCGTTCCTGTCCGCCGGAGGGTCTAGCCTGATCGCCAACTGGAGCATCATCGCGCTGCTCCTGCGCATCAGCGACCAGGCCCGGCGCCCGATCGACGACGGCGACGACCCCGACCAGCCGCTCGGCTCCGACGAGGCGACCCAGGTGGTGAAGACCCGGTGAACCCGCCCATCCGCCGGCTTGCGATCGTGGCCGCCATCATGTTCTGCAGCCTGCTGATCTCGTCGACCTCGATCATGTTCTTCCAGGCCAAGGCCCTCGGCGACCGCAGCGACAACCGCCGCAGCGTGCTCGCGTCGTACGACCGCGAGCGCGGCCAGATCCTGGTCGGGGGCACCCCCATCGCCAAGTCCGTCGCCACCGACGACGAGCTCAGGTGGGAGCGCACCTATCCCTCCGGGCGGCTCTACAGCCACGTCACGGGCTACTACTCGTTCACCTACGGCGCGGGCGGCGGCATCGAGGGCGCCGAGGACGAGCTGCTGTCCGGCAGCTCCGACAAGCTCTTCTACCGCCGGATCAGCGACCTGGTCAGCGGACGCCAGCCCGCCGGGGCCTCAGTCGAGCTGACGATCCGCCCCGAGGTGCAGCAGGCGGCCGAGAAGGCCCTCGGCGACCAGCGCGGCGCCGTCGTCGCCCTCGACCCGCGCACCGGCGCGATCCTCGCCATGGTCAGCCACCCGACCTACGACCCCGCCGAGCTGTCGAGCCACCGCTTCTCCGCCGTCACCGACGCCTGGAAGTCCCTCAACGCCGACCGCTCCAAGCCTCTCGTCAACCGCGCCATCGGCGGCGACCTCTATCCCCCCGGCTCGGTCTTCAAGCTCGTGACCACGGCCGCGGCCCTGACCTCCGGGCAGTATGACGGCAAGGCCCGCATCCCGGCGCCCGCGCAGCTCAAGCTCCCGCTGTCGTCCGTGCCGCTCACCAACTGGCAGAACGGCCTGTGCACCGGCTCCGACCAGATCACGCTCCAGCAGGCGCTCGAGACGTCGTGCAACTCGGCGTTCGGCGGCATCGGGATCAAGCTGGGCGGTGACGCGCTGGTCGAGCAGGCGTCGAAGTTCGGCTTCGGCGACGAGCTGCGCGTCCCCCAGCGGGTCACGCCGAGCAAGGTGCCGGCCGGCATGGACAAGGCCCAGTCCGCCCAGGCCGCGATCGGGCAGTACGACGTGCGGGTCACGCCGCTGCAGGTCGCCATGGTCAGCGCCGCCATCGCCAACAAGGGCGTCGTCATGAAGCCCCACCTCATCGCCTCCGTGCGCGGCGACAACCTCAGCGTCCTCGACGAGACCAAGCCCGAGCAGCTGTCCAAGGCCGTGTCCTCCGAGGTCGCCGACCAGATCGCCCAGATGATGCGCGGCGTCGTCGAGGACGGCACCGGCTCCAACGCCCGCATCTCGGGCGTCGAGGTCGGCGGCAAGACCGGCACGGCCCAGCAGGGCAACGACAAGGCCCCGCACGCGTGGTTCACCTCCATCGCGCCGCTGAACGCCGCCGCCGACCAGCCCCAGGTGGCGGTCGCCGTCGTCGTCGAGGATGGTGGGTCCGCCGGACGCGAGACGGGTGGCAACAAGGTCGCCGCCCCCATCGCCAAGCAGGTCATGGAGGCGGTGATCCGCAAGTGAGCAGGCTGATCGGCGGCCGCTACGAGCTCGGCGAGGAGATCGGCCGCGGCGGCATGGCCACCGTCCACGAGGCGCACGACGTCCGCCTCGGCCGCCGGGTCGCCATCAAGATGCTCCACGCCGGCCGGCTCGGCGACCGGACCTTCCAGGGACGCTTCCGCCGCGAGGCGCAGGCCGCCGCCAGCCTCAACCACCCGCACATCGTCGCGGTGTTCGACTCCGGCGAGGACATCGTCACCAACAGCGTCGGCGTGCAGGAGGTCATCCCCTACATCGTCATGGAGCGGGTCCAGGGGCACACCCTCAGCCAGCTCATGCACGACCGCGGCGCCTTCTCGGCCGACGAGGCCATGCGCATCGTCATGCGGGTGCTGTCCGCCCTCGGCTACTCCCACCAGCGCGGCATCGTGCACCGGGACGTCAAGCCCGGCAACGTCATGCTGACCGACGACGGCGACGTCAAGGTGATGGACTTCGGGATCGCCCGCGGGGGCGGGGAGTCGACCGCCACCATGACCCAGACCCAGGCCGTCATCGGCACCGCGCAATACCTCTCGCCCGAGCAGGCCCGCGGCCAGGACGTCGACGGCCGCTCCGACCTCTACTCGGCCGGGTGCCTGCTCTTCGAGCTGGTGACGGGGCGGCCGCCGTTCGTCGGCGACTCACCGCTCGCCATCGCCTACCAGCACGTCGGCGAGGATCCCTCGCTGCCGTCCAGCCACGAGCACAGCATCCCCCGCACGCTCGACACGGTGATCATGCACGCGCTGGTCAAGGACCGGGACCGCCGCTACCAGACCGCCGACGAGTTCCGTGACGACCTCGAGGCGGCGCGCGCGGGACGCCCGCTCAGCCCGGCGGCGCAGGCGACGGCCGCCGCCCTGTTCGCCCCCACCGAGAGCATCGACCGGGCCGACGTGCTGGCGGGCCGCCCGGGCGGGGCGACGTCCGCGACGGCTGTCGGTGCCGGGGCTGCTGGCGCCGGCGGCGCGCTGGCCGGTGGTGCTGCGGGCGCCCTGGCCGGAGGCGACCTGGCCGGAGGCGCCCTGGCGGGCGGCGGAGCAGGCGGGTCCGCCGGCGGTGCGGCGGCCGGTGCTGCGGCGGCGGGCGGCATACGGCCCGATCCCGGCCAGCGCCCCGAGCCGGTGCTGCGCGACGACGTCGCCGCCGGACCCCCCCGCGACGGCCACCACACGTCCAGCTACCCGTCGATCGGCGAGGAGCGCGACCGCAACTGGATCGCGTGGATCGTCGCGCTGCTGCTACTCATCGGGCTGGCGGGGTTCGGCGTCTACTGGATGACGCGGCCCGACCCGATCCAGTACAAGACGGTCCCCAACCTCATGGACCAGACCGAGGGCACGGCGCGCTCGCTGCTCGAGTCCAGCCAGCTCAAGGGGTCCTTCCAGCCCAAGGAGAGCGACAAGCCCAAGGGCATCGTCGTCGGGCAGAACCCCCAGCCGGGCGCCCAGCAGGACCCCGCGTATCCCGTCGCGGTGCAGGTCTCGACCGGCCCGAGCGACACGGCGGTGCCCGACGTCACCAAGTACACCGTGGCCTCCGCGAAGCAACGACTCGTCAACTACAACCTCGTGGCGGGCAAGGTCACCGAGATCGACGACAAGACCATCCCCGCAGGTCAGGTCGTGCGCACCGACCCGGCGATCGGGCAGACCGTGCCTGTGGGCTCGACGGTCGCGCTCTTCGTGTCGACCGGCAAGGTGGCGGTCCCCAACGTCGTGGGGCAGGACTACACGTCGGCGGCCAAGACGCTGACGGACGCCGGCTTCCGCGTGGCGCGCAAGGACGAGCCCAGCCGGGACACCCGCGACCTCGTCCTCGACCAGGACGTCCGCGAGGGCTCGCAGCCACCCGGCACCAAGATCACCCTGACGGTGGCCGTGCCGGCTGCCGTCCCGACGGTCACGGTGACCACGACGGCTCCGGCTCCCACGCCGACAACCCCTCGGCCGCGCCCCACCCAGACGACGCCGCCGTCCACGCAACCCACCTCGTCCCCGCCGACCTCGCCCCCCACGAGCCCGGTCACGCCGCCGACGCCCTGAGCCGCGCCGAGCCGCGCCGCACTCACACCCCTCCAGACGCGATTGGTCACCAATGGCGTCTGGGACCCCGATATAAACGTTCCACAACGTCATTGGTGACCAATGGTGCGAGGCTGCAGGGCGTGGCTCCCGGTGCGTGGCCCCGGGTGGAAGGCTGCGGCTGCGTGATCGGAGGCGGAGGTCAGCGGTGGATCAACGGGCTGAGGCCCTCGCTCGCGGCGACCGCGCCGTCCAGGCCGCACGTCTCGAGCCAGTTGGCGAGCAGGCGGTGGCCGCCGACGGTGAGCACGCTCTCGGGGTGGAACTGCACGCCGTGCAGCGGCAGCGAGCGGTGCTGCACGGCCATCACGATGCCGGACTCGGTGCGGCCGGTGACCTCGAGCTCCGCGCCGATCGTCTCCGGCTCGATCGTCAGCGAGTGGTATCGCGTCGCCGTGAACGGGCTCGTCAGCCCCGCCAGCACGCCCTGCCCGTCGTGCAGCACCTCGGACGTCTTGCCGTGCAGCAGCTCGGGCGCCCGCGAGACGGTGCCGCCGGTGACCACGCCGAGCGCCTGGTGGCCGAGGCACACGCCCAGCATCGGCTGCTCGCGCTCGGCGCACGCCTCGATCATCGCCATCGAGACCCCGGCCTCCTCGGGCGTGCCCGGGCCCGGGGAGACCAGGATCCCGTCGTAGGCCGCGCCCTCGGCCGCCGTCACCGCGTCGTTGCGCACGACCTCGCACTGCGCACCGAGCTGCTGGAGGTAGCCCACGATGGTGAACACGAAGGAGTCGTAGTTGTCGACGACGAGGATGCGGGTCATGGGTCTGCCTTGGCGCGAGAGGATGCGGGTGCGAGGGTGCCGCGGACGAGGTCCGGCTCCCTAACCCTAGTCGCGGGGTCAGCCGGAGGGCTCGACCGTCTGGTCGTTGAACGGCATGAGGTCCGCCAGCCATGGAAAGACCACCTGGAAGCACGCCCACACCACCAGCGCCACGAGCAGCAGGCACAGGATCACCCGCACCCAGGTCGGGCCGGGGAGGGCGCGCCACAGTGCGGCATACATCAGCGGTCTCCCGCCAGGTCCAGATAGCCGGCCGGCAGGCCCTGGCTGCGCGGTATGGCGCGCTCCAGCTCGCCGTGGACGATCCAGCGCTGCTGGGCGGCGTACTTGGGATGGCAGGCGGTGAGGGTGATGTAGGGCTTGTCCGGGCGGACGCCGGGACGCTCGGGCATCGCCGCGATGGCAGCGACGTACGACGGGGGCACGAGCGTGTGCGGGCCGACCCGATAGACGTAGTAGGTGGCGGCGGTCTCGACGATGACCCGGTCGCCGGGGAGGACCCGCTCGATGTCGCGGAAGGGCCCGCCGTAGGTCATGCGGTGGCCGGCGATGGCGAAGTTCCCCACCTGACCGGGCATCGCGGTGCCGTCGTAGTGCCCGATGCCCTTGCGCAGCACGTCGCGGGTGGTGCCCTCGACGACGGGCACGGCGTAGTCGCGGCCCAGCGCCGGGATCCGCACGATCGCGAAGGCCTCGCCGAGGGGCACGTCCTTGAGCTTGGCGATCGCCGGGCTGACCGCTCCGGGGCGCTGGAAGTCCTCGCTGAGCGATCCGACGGTGTCGGACTGGACGGCGTTGGCGGCGACATCGGTCCACCACAGCTGCCATCCCACGAAGAGCAAGGTCAGCACACCGAGGCTGATGAGCAATTCACCCAGAGTCCCTGTTAACGCCCGAACAGCCTTCACTCGACTACTGACGCATGCCGCAGCGCGGCAGAGCCGTCATAGGCCGGGAAGGTCGCCGACGGCTGCGTGGAGACGTCGTAGCCGAGGCCGACGGCCGCGACGTACTGCTGGATGATCTGCACGGTGGGGTCCTGGTCGAGGGTCTGGCGCATGCCGTCGACGTCACCGATCGCCTTGATCACGAATGGCGGGGAGTAGACGCGCCCCTGCAGGATCAAGGTGTTGCCGACGCAGCGGACCGCGCTCGTCGAGATCACCCGCTGGTCCTGGATCATCATCGCCTCGGCGCCCCCGCGCCACATCGCGTTGACGACCGCCTGCACGTCCTGCTGGTGGATGACCAGGTCGTCAGCCGTGAACTCACCACCGAAGCTGTCGACCGAGCGCGTCGAGTCCGTCATCGTCACCGTCAACGAGGGCCCGGTGGCCCCCTGCATGCCCGCCGCCCGGTCGAGGGTCGCGGCCCGCTGGGTCATCGCGCGGAGCCGTGAGTCGGCCGGCGCGTTGCGCGTGCTGAGGCTCTCGACCTGGGTGGTCAGGTCGCTGACCGTGCGCTGCTTGGCCTCAAGCGAGGCGTCCTGCGCGTCGATGACGCCGGCGAGGTCACGGGTGTCGGACGGCCGCAACGAGCTGCCCCGGGAGGTGACGGCGCTGGTCGCGAACAGCAGACCCGCCAGGACGAGGACGACAGGGACGAGCAGCCCCCACGCGGTGGGACGCCCCCCGAAGAGGAGCCGCCCGAGGCGCGCGCGGCGAGCGCTGGTGTCACCCATGGCCCCTCCTCCCCTCGCTAGGCTGTGCGTCAGACCCCGAGACCTACCGTATCCGGTGGGCCCCGCAACGAGGAGTGAGCCGTGCCCGAGTCCAAGCGCCGCGCCAAGGCGTCGTACACCCCGCCCGCCGAGAAGGGCGCGGGGATCAAGACCCCCAGCCCCCGCTGGTGGGCGCCGGTGATGGTGACGCTGATGCTGATCGGGCTGGTGTGGGTGGTCGCGTTCTACCTCACCGCCGGGCAGTACCCCATCCCCAACATCCAGTACTGGAACCTCGGGATCGGCTTCGGCCTCATGCTGATCGGCTTCATGATGACGACCCGCTGGCGCTGACGCACCCCTCTCCCGGACCTACCTCAGGTAGTCACACTCGCCTGGCTTCGCACGCCAGGTCGATGTGACTACCCGAGGTAGGTTCTCGCGTCTTGCCGCCCCGGCTCGCGGCGCCTCACCCGTCTCACCCTGCAGCCCGAGACATCCTCGCCACCAGGGTGCGTATGGCGATCCCGAGGCGCCTGACGCAGCCACTTGCGCCCTCTCGGCGAAGCCGGTGGATGGCCAATGAAGTTATCCACAGGGTTATCCCCACCGTGTGGGTAATTACACGTGTGTAAGACGCTTCCGGGGCGGGTTGTCCACAGGAACTGTGGACAACCCGGTGGACAACCCTGGGGAGGACGTGGGGACAGAGCGTCACGTCTGTGGATCGCCGATCCCGGCTGTGGACAGAAGCCCCGCCGCCAGGCGGACCTGCGTCAGGCGCCGCCGACGACGAAGCCGGTGAGCTGCGGTGAGAGGGCGTACTTCAGGACGGCGAGGGCGACCAGGATCGCCAGCACCGCGGCCACGCCGGGCCACTGCCACCGCTGTCGCTCGCGCGACCGGGTCGCCCACATCACCGACGCGAGCGCCGCGCCGGTCACGAAGCCACCGAGGTGCGCCTGCCAGGCGATGTTGGGGACCGTGAACCCGATGACCAGGTTGAGGCCGAGGAAGATCAGCATCGCCCGCAGGTCTCGGCCCTGCCGGCGCGCGAGCACCAGCTCGGCTGCGAACAGCCCGAACACCGCGCCGGAGGCCCCCACCGTCGGCTGGAACCAGCTCGTCTGCCACTGGGTCAGCACCTGCCCCGGCGACGCGGTGGCCTGCGCGATCAGCAGGTAGCCCACCGAGCCGCCGACCGCGCTGACCAGGAACAACGCTACGAACCGCGAGACGCCCATCGCGCGCTCGAGCGGCTGGCCGATGGTCCACAGCGCGAGCATGTTGAACAGGATGTGGGTGATTCCGCCGTGCAGGAACGCCGCCGTCACGAACCGCCACGGCTCGTCGCGCCCGGCATACGGCGCGAACCACAGCGACTGCTCGAGGCCGGGCACGATCAGCTGCAGGAAGTAGACCACCACGCACAGCGCCACCAGGATCGTGGTCGCGGGGGTGCCGCCGCCGATCGACAGCGCCGACGCCGAGCCTCCGAGCGGGTTGCGCGCACGCGGCGCGGTGCGGGCACTCTCGCGCACGCAGTCCACGCAGTGGATCCCGACTGCCGCCTGGCGCTGGCACTGCGGGCAGGCGGGTCGGCCGCACCGGCTGCACCGGACGTACGCCACCACGTCGGGGTGACGCGGGCAGGTCGGCGCCTGCCCGGCCCCGGGCCCCGAGGACCCCGAGGGGGTCGGCGGCATCGGCGGGTTCACCGGCGGGTAGGAGGAGCTCATCGGCACGTCCTCGTCGAGATCTGAGCGGGGGTGGTCGGTCCGAGCCTAGGCGCGGAGGTCGTCCGGGACAGCGCGACGGCCCGTCCCGGTCGGCAGCACGTGGCTGCCTGAGAGGGAACGGGCCGTCGGGCGCGAGGGTTCCGCGAGTGCTCGCGGGGCCCCCGTGCGCTGATGGAGAGTGCGCGGGTCGAGGTCAGTCGGTGACGGTGACGCTCTCGATGACGACGGGCTCGACCGGCTTGTCCTGGGCGCCGGTGCGGACGGCGGCGATCTTGTCGACCACGTCGCGCGACGCCTGGTCCGCGACCTCGCCGAAGATCGTATGCTTGCCCTGCAGCCAGGTCGTGGCGCCGACCGTGATGAAGAACTGCGAGCCGTTGGTGCCGCGGCCCATGCGCTTGCCGGCGTTGGCCATGGCGAGCATGTAGGGCTTGGTGAAGTCCTTGTCAGGGGAGATCTCGTCGTCGAACGGGAAGCCCGGCTTGTCGGGCTGGCCCGTGCCGGTGCCCTGCGGGCAGCCGCCCTGGATCATGAAGCCCGGGATGATGCGGTGGAAGGTCAGGCCGTCGTAGTAGCCCTCCTTGGCCAGACCCGTGATCTTGCCCACGGTCGTGGGGGCAGCCTCGGGGAAGAGGGTGATCGAGATGTCGCCGTGGTTGGTGTGCAGCGTCCAGTTCATGGGCCTCATCCTCGCACGACGAGCCCATATGGCGGAGGCGTCGTGACGGCACCACAGACTGGCGGCATACGACCCCGCTCGGCCGGGTAGGTGGAGGAACCGAAGGAAACGTGCACGCGTTGTCCCGCACGGGCAAGATGGGCGCACGACGCCCCGCGAAATCGATCTCCAGGAGGACACACATGTTCCGCAACAAGTACAAGATCGAGAAGAAGAGCCGGCTGGAGCTGGCCCAGGAGGACGCGGCCGCCAAGGCGCACGCCTTCACGAGCTCGGCCGGCGACAAGGCCGCCCAGGTCAAGGACAGCGTCATGACCGCCCCCAAGCTGGCGGCCGGTGCGGTCGCCTCGGGTGCGCTCGCCGCTGCCGACAAGGTGAAGGACACCGTCTCCCACGGCAGCGACGTCGTCGAGGCCAAGACGAGCAAGGCCGACAAGGGCAACGGCCTGATCGAGGACCTGATGGAGGCGCTGCCGGGTCTCCTCGCCGCCGGCACGGCCGCCAAGGCCGCCACCAGCGACAAGGCGCAGGACGCCGGCAAGACCGCGCTCGGCCTGCTCGCCACCAAGAAGGTCGCCGACAAGGCCAAGGACGACTCCTACCCCAAGACCCACCTGTCGAAGCGCCAGCTCAAGAAGGAGCTGAAGGCGCGCGAGCGCAAGCAGGGTAAGCTCCTCGTGACTCTCGGCCTGCTCGCCACGGCTGCCGCCGTGGCCGCCGTCGTCTACAAGAAGACCGCCCCGCAGGACGACCCGTGGGCGACGCCGCTCGCTGACCCCTACACCCCGGCCTCCTCGACGATCGGCACGAGCGCCGGCGCCGCCACGGGTTACGCGTCGACGACCACCGCCACGACCTCCGACGACGCGATCGTCTCCGACCACGAGGCCGGCGACCCGCTCAGCGCCGTCTCCACCGAGCCGGTCATCCTGGACGCCAAGGACCAGGAGGAGTTCGCCGCGACGACGCCCTCCGACGCCACCGCGTTCGACCGCACGGACGACGGCGCCGGCCAGACCATGGACCACAACGCGGGCACCGACAAGCCCCGCGACAACGACGTGCGTCGCGACTGAGCGACCCCAGCGTCCCGGCGGCGGCCCCTCCTGGTGGAGGGGCCGCCGTCGCGTCATACGGCCTGGTCCCTCGCAGGGGTGGTCCCTCGCAGGGGTGCTCCCCGCAGAGGAACCCGGGCAGGGGAGCGGCCCGGTCAACCTTCTGATGGAGGGGGTGGCCGGTGCCGTCGGGGAGGATGGGCCGTATGACGAACGCCGCCACCTCCCGCACCGACGCCCCGAACCCGGGCACCCTCACGCCGATCTACTGGGGCGTGGTCGCCTACACGGCGCTGGGGCTGATCGGTGGCGTGTACTACCGCGAGCTCACCAAGGCCCACGACTACCTGGGCAGCACGCAGCTGTCCGTCGTGCACACGCACCTGCTCGCCCTCGGGACGCTGCTGGGGCTGATCCTGCTGGTGCTCGAGCGGACGTTCGCGCTGAGCCGCACCGCGCAGTGGAAGCCCTTCCTCGTGGCGTACCACGCCGGGCTGGTCGTCACGGTTGCCATGCTGACGATCAAGGGGACGCTGCAGGTGCTGGGCAGCGCCGCGGCGTCCAGCCCTGCCATCTCGGGCATCTCCGGGCTGGGTCACATCCTGCTGACCGTGTCGCTGGTGCTGCTGCTGATGGGCCTCAAGAAGCGCCTCGCCGCCTGAACCACTCCTCCACCACAGCCGGCCCGAGGCGAACCTGTAGGAGGCGCAGACATGCAGGAAGCAGAGCTGGCGGCGCTCGCCGCGCGGCGCACCGAGGAGCTCCCCGGCTCGGAGCTCACCCACCCGTTCGGCGAGGACTGGGAGGTGTGGAAGGTCCGCGGCAGGGTGTTCATGCTGCAGACCGAGATCACCGGAGAATCCATCGTGATCCTCAAGGCCGCACCCGAGGACGGGAAGGCGCTGCGCGAGGCGCACCCTGACGTCACGCCGGGCTATCACATGAACAAGAAGCACTGGATCACGGTGCACCCGGGCGACACCATCGAGCCCGGCCTCGTCGAGGACCTGGTCACTGAGTCCTACCTGCTGGTGATCGAGGGACTGCCCCGGCGGCAGCGGCCCGTGGACCCCGCGACCTTCGGCCGAGACCGGTGAGCCTCGACGGGGAGCGGCTGCAGCAGACCGCTCTGGACGTCGCCCGAGCACTGCCCGGCGTGACCGAGGGACACCCGTTCACCAAGCACCTGCTCGTCATCAAGGTCGCGGGCAGGGTCTTCCTGATCGTCACCGAAGACCCGGACAAGCCGATCATCACGGTCAAGGCCGACCCCGATCACGGGGCCGCGCTGATCCGAGACCACGAGGGCATCCAGCGCGATAGAGCCCCGTTGAGTGGTGGGCTTTGAGGTGATGCTCGTTGCCTACCGGTCGCTCTTTTCGAGGGCGACGGTCTCAGTATCGCGGGTTGGGTAGAGCTTGGCCATGGAGCCTTCGCAGAGGTAGCGGCGGTCATCGACCTGCCATTCGTCGTGGGTGTCGGCCAGGACGGCTCCGATGAGGCGGATGACGGCGGCTTCGTTCGGGAAGATGCCTACGACGCGGGAGCGTCGCTTGATCTCCTTGTTCAGCCGCTCAAGGGGGTTGGTGGACCAGATCTTGCGCCAGTGCTCGCGCGGGAACGCCGCGAAGGCGAGCACTTCCGCCTTGGCGCCGTCCATCAGCGGGCC
>NZ_AUFG01000007.1 GCF_000426385.1 Arsenicicoccus bolidensis DSM 15745 | reverse complement strand
CCACCGGTGCGCACCTCGACCGTCTTGAGGTCCTTGCTGACCTCGACCATCACGCGCTGGCCGGCCTTGGTGCCGATGACGTCGTAGGACCCGTCCGGGTCCTTGAGGACCTGCTCGACGGTGACCGCCGAGTCCTTGGCCGTCACGGCCTCCTTGACCCTGGTCGCCTCGTCGCCGGTGACGGTGGTGTGCTCGTGGCCGCCGCGACCCCGCCCGTCGCCGTAGCCGGGCGGGGCGCCGTAGCCAGGCGTCGAGCCGTAGCCCGTCGCTGCGGGGGCGGTCGAGGTGGCCGCCTGCGCTGCGGCCGCGCCACCGGCGATCATGAGCCCGGCGGCGGCGACGGCGCCGGCCGTGAGGATGCGGTTGTTGTCGGACATCGTGACTCCCGTGTCGGTGTGGTGGCGCCGGCGCCCGAGGGGACAGGCGCCGGAGCCGACGCCGTCTGCTGCGTCGCCAGCGAGCCTGGTGCGCGGTCCTGTCGCGAGCCTGTCGTGAGGTTATGAGTTGCCTAGGAATCCCGGGGGACGCGGTAGGTTCTCTCGCCATGACCTGGGGCGAGCGGCGGCGTGCGGTCGCACCTGACGGTGCCGCGATCTCCTGGTGGTCGTATGGCGACGGCCCACCGCTGCTCCTGGTCGCCGGGCAGGCCGTCGACCACCGCTCGTGGGACCGAGCGCTCACGGGGCTGGGCGCAGGGCGACGGGTCCTCGTCTACGACCACCGGGGGATCGGGGACAGCGAGCGCGGCGACGGGTCCCGCTACAGCACACGCCGGCTCGCGGAGGACGCGGTGTCCGTGCTCGACGACGCCGGGGTGGACCGCGCCGACGTGCTCGGCCACTCGATGGGCGGCCGGATCGCGCAGTGGCTCGCGATCGACCACGTCGAGCGGGTCGGGCGGCTCGTGCTGGCGGCCACGTCGGCCGGGGACCGGCATACGCCCGCTCGTGATCCCGAGGCCGACGAGATCCTGAGGTCCGGGGAGACCGGCCGGCTCGCCCAGCTGTTCTTCCCCGGCGGCCCGAACCCGCAGTCGCTCGTGGATCTCCTTGCCGTGGGCGGCCGCTCGCTGGACCGAAGCCGTCACTTCCGGGCCAGCCGCTCGCACGACGCCCTGGCCGACCTGGGGGCGATCACCGCGCCGACCCTCGTGGTGCACGGCGAGCTGGACCGGCTGACTCCGGCCAGCCAGGCGCGGCTCGTCGCCCGCGCCATCCCCGGCGCACGCCTCGCCATCCTGCGGGGTGCCGGGCACGGCGTGGTCCTCGACGGCGGGCTGGGGGCGGAGCTGGCGGCCCGTTGGCTCGCGGATCCTCAGGCGTAGGAACGCATCACGCGCAGCGCGCTCGCGCCGTAGCCGCCGCCGAACAGGATGGCGTGCACGAGCAGCGGCGGCAGCTGGTGCCATGCGATGCGCTCACGCCACCCCTCCGCCAGGGGGAAGGCTTCGTCGTAGGCCCGGTAGCACTCCTCGCCGAAGCCGCCGAAGAGCTGCATCATCGCGAGGTCGTACTCGCGGTGCCCCCAGTGCGCCGCGGGGTCGATGAGCCAGCTGCGACCGCCCTTGTCCACCAACCGGTTTCCCGCCCACAGGTCGCCGTGCACGAGCGCCGGCGGCTCGGGCGGACCACACAGCTCGTCGGCCCGTCCGGCCAGCTCGTCGACGAGCTGCAGCGCCACGGGGTCGATCCGCGACTCCCGCACCGCGCGCTCGGTCAGCGGGCGGATCCGCCTGTCCACGAAGAACTCTCGCCAGCTGCTGGTGGGCGTCAGGTCCACCTGCGCGGATCCGAGGTAGCCCGCCAGGGCGTCGTCGATCGCCCCGAGCGTGTCGTGGGTGCTGCGGTGCAGCCCGGCCAGCCCCCGCCCGAACCGTTCCTCGGCGCCCCGTCCGGCCCGTCCGCCTCCACCCTCGTCGATCCACTCGAGCACCAGGCCGCTCGCGTCGGCCCGCACCACCTGCGGCACGCCGAGGTCGTCGGGGGCGTGCTCGCGCAGCACCGCGAGCCCCGCAGCCTCCCGCTCGAACAGGTCGGGGGTCGGCCGGTCCTTGGTCTTGAGGAAGTAGGTGCCGTCGGCCGTCTCGAGCCGGTAGGCGAGCGCGATGTCGCCGCCGCTCACGGGGGTGGCCCGGCGCACGTCCAGTCCGCGGGTCAGGGTCTCGGGCAGATGATCGGCCATGAGACCTGCGTACCCCAGGGCTGCGGCGGTCAGCCGGTGCCGTCAGCCGGTGCGGTCAGGCGAGGGAGAGGAAGAGCTTCTCCATCGCCGCGAGATCGACGTCGCGCTCCGGGTTGTCCTCGGTCATGCACTGCTGCAACCCGGTCGAGATGAGCGCGAAGCCCGCCCGGTCGAGGGCCTTGCTGCACGCCGACAGCTGCATGACGATGTCGCGGCAGTCCCGCTCCTCCTCGATCATGCGGATCACGGCGCCGAGCTGACCCTGGGCGCGGCGCAGCCGCTTGAGGACGGGGTCCAGATCCTCCACGTCGAGCTGCACGGGGCCTCCCTAGGGTCGTCGATCGGTGGCAGGTGTTCGGTCGTGTGGGCTCAGCGTCCCAGAAGGCGGGCGAGGAAGCCTCGACCCTCCGGCTGACGGTCGGCGTGGCCCGTGCACCACTGCCCGGCGGGGACGGAGCGGCGCACCTGGTCGACGTGCTGGCCGCAGCCGGCCCAGGTGGTCTTGCCGCAGGTCTTGCAGGTGACGGAACGACACATGTCGATGCTCCTCGAGTGCTCCAGTGACTGGGTCAGGGCATGAGCATATACCCCAGGGGGTATGCTTGGGACATGAACATCGTGATCATCGGAGGCGTCGCCGGTGGCATGTCCGCGGCCGCGCGACTGCGCCGCCTGGACGAGTCGGCCACCATCACCGTCGTCGAGCGCAGCGGGTACGTGTCCTTCGCCAACTGCGGACTGCCCTACCACGTGGGCGGCGTCATCGCCGAGCGCTCGGCGCTGCTCCTGCAGACCCCGGAAGCGCTCCGGGCGCGCTTCGAGCTGGACGTGCGTGTGCTCACCGAGGCCGTGCGCATCGACCGCGAGCGACGGGTGGTCGTGGTGCGCTCGGTCGAGACCGGCGAGGAGAGCGAGCTGCCGTACGACGCCGTGGTCCTCGCCCCGGGTGCTCGCCCCGTGCGACCGCCGATCCCCGGCATCGAGCGTGCCCTGGCGCTGCGTGACGTCGAGGACACCGACGCGATGGTCGCAGCCGTCGAGGGGGCGCGCACCGCCGTCGTCATCGGTGGGGGTTTCATCGGCGTCGAGATGGCCGAGAACCTCCTGCACCGGGGCCTGGCCGTGACGCTCGTCGAGGCCACCCCTCAGGTGATGGCCCCCGTCGACCCCGAGATGGCCACGCCCGTCCACGCGGTCATGCGCGACGCCGGGATCGACCTGCGTCTGTCCACCTCGGTCACCGCGATCGGCGAGCACGACGTGGAGCTGTCCACGGGAGAGCGGGTCCCCGCCGACCTCGTGGTCGCCGCGATCGGGGTCCGTCCGGACGCGGCCCTCGCCGAGTCCGCGGGCCTGGAGGTCGGGTCCCGCGGCGGCATCGTCGTCGACGAGCGCTACCGCACCAGCGACCCCGCGATCTATGCCGTCGGGGACGCCGTGGAGAAGGCCGACGCCCTCGACGGCTCGGCGGTCCTCGTGCCGCTCGCCAACACCGCCAACCTGCAGGGGCGTCGCGTGGCGGACCACATCGCGGGCCGCGAGGTGCGCAACCGACCGGTCCTCGGGACCGCCGTCGTGGGCGTCCTCGGGCTGCAGGTGGCCGTCGTCGGGTGGAGCGAGAAGCGCCTCGTCGCCGCCGGCCGCCCCCACCGGATCATCCACACGCACCCGCTGTCGCACGCGGGCTACTACCCCGGGGCGCAGGGGCTCGCCCTCAAGCTGCTCGTCGACCCCGGCACCGACGCGATCCTCGGGGCCCAGGCCGTCGGCCGTGACGGCGCCGACAAGCGCATCGACGTGATCGCGACGGCCATGCGCGGCGGGCTCACCGCGAGCGAGCTGGCTGAGCTGGAGCTCGCCTACGCGCCGCAGTTCGGCTCGGCCAAGGACCCCGTCAACATGCTGGGCTTCGTCGACGAGAACCTCGCCGAGGGGCTCACCGACACCATCCAGTGGCACGAGGTGGAGGCCGCGCAGCGCGAGGGCGCGACCGTGCTGGACGTGCGCACGCCGGGGGAGTTCGCTGCGGGCGCCATACCGGGGGCTGTCAACGTCCCGGTCGACGAGGTCCGGGAGCGCCTCGACGAGGTGCCCGAGGGAGAGCTCGTCGTCCACTGCGCGGTCGGCATCCGCGCGCACGTGGCGACCCGGATCCTGCAGGCCTCCGGCCGCTCCGTGCGCAACCTCGACGGTGGCTACACGACCTGGTCGGCGGGAGTAGCCTCCCGCTCGTGACGACCTGGCCCGGGCACGCGGTCCTGCAGGTTCCGGTCCCTGCGCTCGAGGGGGTCGTGCGGGAGAGATACGAGTGGTATGACGCCAGCCTGGTCGCCCTCGACCCGGGCCACGTCCACGCGCACGTGACCGTGCTCGGCCCGGTCCCCGCCGCGCTCACGCCCGCCCAGGACGCCGCCGTGTCCGCGGTGTGCGCCGACACGCCGGCGATCGACCTGGAGCTGGCCGAGGTCGCGACCTTCCCCAACGGCGTCATCCACGTCCTGCCCGCCGACCCGAGGCCCTTCGACCGGCTGACGGACGCCCTGGTCGAGGCGCTGCCGGGGCACCCGCCCTACGGCGGGGTGTTCCGACCCGTCCCGCACGTGACCATCGACGCGACCGGACCGGGGGTGGACGAGGAGTCCGTGCGGCGCGAGCTGGCGACCGTGCTGCCCGCCCGCTGCCGCGCGGACCGCGTCGAGCTGGTCTGGTACCGCCGCGGCGAGACCCGGGTGCTCCGACGCTGGACGCTGGGCTAGACCCGCGCCTCGCAGCGGTCCTTGAGCGCGGTGCCGCCCTCCTCGAGCATGCTGGTGTAGGTGCCGCCCTGCACGGTGTTGAAGGCTCCGGTGAGACCGGACGCCGAGAGCACGGTGTGCATGCGCGTGGTGCGCTCGTCGACCGAGGTGAGGGTGTAGGTCACCTCGGTCCTGCTGCCCGCCTGGCTCTGCTCGAGGACGAGCCGCTCCGGCACGTCGAAGGCCGCGACCCGCACGGTCATCGGCAGCCCGAGCGCGGGGACACCTTGGCTCAGGGAGTACTCCGCACCCAGCCCGCCGGCGGGCGTCTGCGTCCGGACCTCCTTGACCTCCGCCATCCACTCGGGCCAGCTCTGCACATCGGTCAGCACGTCCCAGACGAGCTGACGAGGTGCCTGGATGTCGACGGTCGACTGCTGCTCGGACATGCGTTCCCCTGTGGTCGTCGAGTCCTTGGATGGTGCACCGTAACCAGCGGTCCCGGTCGGGGTGAAGGGCCGGCTGGAGAGATTCACCCCGGGTCCACCTTGGCCACGGGCGGCGGAAGGCGTTTGGGGCCGGCGCGACGGAGTGGGAGAGTGGGCGGACGCCCAGCGAGAGGAGACAGAGATGTCTGCCAAGGACAAGCCGCAGCACGCACCCGTCCCGGACGAGGTCAAGCAGAAGATGCGAGCGGCCCTCGACGCCAAGAAGGCTCACGCCGGACGGGACGTGTCGGCCGACGACAGCGATCGCTCCAAGGTCTCGGGCCAGGGGCACGGCCGTGAGGCCTCGCAGCACATGTTCCGCCGCAAGGCCGGCAGCTGAGGCTCAGGCCTCTCCAGCGACCTCCGTCGTGAGCCGCGCGACGTGGAGGGTGAGGTAGACGACCTCGTCCTCGGTGACGGTCCGGCCGAGCCGCAGCTCGAGGACGGTCCGGCAGCGCTGCGCGCACGCGTAGGCCGCCGGGTAGGAGGCGCGGATGGCGTCCCGCAGCGGGCCGGCCTCGTCGGTCAGCTGCCGGTCGCTCCTCACCCGCACCAGGAAGTACCGCAGGTGCGTGATGAACCGCGCGGCGTTGACGGTGGCCATGTCGAAGCGCCGCCCGAACGAGCTCTCGATCACCTCGAAGAGCTGCTTGATGATGCCCGTCATCGCGTAGGTCTCGGTGAGGTCGCCTCCCATCATCGCGGCGTTGACGAGGTGCATCGCGATGGCGACGGCCTCGTCCTCGGGCAACGGCTCGGTCAGTCGGCTGTTGACGTGGGCGAGCACCTGGCGAGCACGGTCGAGCTCGCGGGGATAGAGGTGCTCGACCTCGGCCCGCAGCGGCATCTCGAGCTCGATGCCCTGGTGCACGCGCTTGATGGCAAAGCTGATGTGGTCGGCGATCGCGACCAGGGTCGTCGCGGTGACGGGGACACCGACCAGGTCCAGGGCCTCCTCGGCCAGGGCGATGTGCTCGGGCGGTATGGCGGCGACCAGCCCGCCCAGCGTGTCGGGGTCTCGGCCGTCGGTCGGCTCGAAGACCCGGACCACCTTGATCGGGTCGACCTCCTGCCCGGGCCGCGTCTGGAAGCCCAGGCCGCGTCCGGTGAGCACGACCTCGGTGCCGTCCTCACGGCGCGCCAGGACGACGTTGTTGTTGAAGACCCTCAGGATCTGCACGTCGACCCCCTGCCCAGGACCGTGGTCATGACGCACGTCCGAGCGGCGGGTAGATGAGCCATCCGGCACGGGCGAGGTGCTGCCACCGGGCGCGTCGCGCGGCCTGGAGGGACTCGTCGTGGTGCTCGTGCGCCCGGCTGGTGAGCTGCTGGCCCAGATAGGTGGTGATGCGCAGGACGCCGTCCGCGTCGAGGCGGTGCTCCCAGCGTTGCTTGGTCTTGAGCTGGTGGTGGTGCCGGCACAGGGGGACGAGGTTGGCGGGACTGGTCGGACCGGCCGGCCAGGGGGTGCTGTGGTCGAGGTCGCACTGCTCGGACCGTCGGTCGCACCCGGGGACGCGGCAGGTCAGGTCGCGGGCCTGCACGTCGGCGCGCATGGTGTCGGTGGGCTGGTAGGTGTGCGCGGTGCGCTCGAGCAGCGTCCCGGTCACGGGGTCGTGGACGACGCGGTGCCACACGCTGTCGGTGCGCAGGGCGATCTCGCGGGCGAGGTCGGCGCTGAGCCAGCCGTGACCGACGAGCTGCGCCGGGTCGTCCTGCAGCCCGAGCAGCGTCGTGAGGTTGACGCGGACGTCGATGCGGGCGGCGGGGGCAGGCAGGGAGGCGATGAGTGCTGCGGTGGCGACCAGCCAGGGGTCGGGGTGCTCCGGCGGCGTCGGCGGCGGGTCGGCGTGGACGGGGTCGTGCAGCGGGAGGTCGGCGAAGGGCGAGGTCTCGTCCTGACCGTCCTCGGTGGCGTCGCCGTCCCCGGTGGTGTCGCTGTCCCCGGCCCTCCCGGACCGCCGGCCACCAACGCCAGGCCCGAAGGGACCCAGCACCTCACCGGTGATCGGGTCGACCAGGCACCCGTCCAGGCCGACCAGACGCAGCCGGCCGGGCAGGACGTGCTGAGCACCTCCAGAGGGCTGGGCACCGGTGCTCGGCGCGCCTGGCTGGGACGTGCCGGGCACCCATGGCAGCCCGGTCGCTGCCGGCGCGCTCGCGGACGTCGCCGGGCGGAGCTCCTCGCAGCCCGGGACGGTGCCGTGCAGGAGCAGGCCGAAGGCGATGTCGGAGCGCAGCTGGGCCAGCGTGCGAGGCTCCCCGCGGGTCTTGGCCGCTCGGGCCATCGCGTCGAGGCGGTCCCGGGCGGCCGCGGCCTGCTCGGCGGTGCCCGTGGCCAGCAGCTCGCCGGTGCCGTGGCTGGTGGTGCGGGCGTGCACGTCCCGCCGGCTCAGGTGGTCGGCGCGCGCCTCGGCCTCGAGCCCGAGGCGGGCCTCCTCCTTGGCCACCTCGGCGTGGAGGCGCTGGCGGAACAGGCGGTGGCTGACGACGGCGTCGGGTGACAGGTCCTCGGGGTCGAACCCGCGCTTGGGGCGCAGCACCCGCTCGGCCACCTCGGAGGCGACCTCGTCGGGCAGGCGGTCGGTGTCGTCGCGCAGGGTCGTGGCGCGCTCGAGGGTGCAGATGCCCGTGGCCATCGCCTGGACGAGCGGCTCGCGCACCGCGGCCGGCGCAGAGGCGAGACGGGCGCGCCGCTGGACTGCGCCGACGCCGAGACCGGTGGCGGCCACGACCTCGTCGGTGCTCAGGACGCGGGCGTCGGATCGCAGGGCCGAAGGGCCCGGGTGGCGTCCGTGCTCGGCCTCGGTCCGGCGCAGGTCGGCGGCGATCGCGTCGATCAGGTCGGCGTGGGCCGCGACGGCCAGGGCCTCGAGGCAGGCCGTCGCGCGGTGGACGGCCACGACGACGGCGAGCGCTCGCCGCGCGTCGTCGAGGTCCAGATGGCCCTCGAGGTGGCCTCCTCCGTCACGCGCGTCACCACCGCGGGGTGTGTCGGTGGTGAGCGCCAGGATGGGGGCCAGGACCTTGGGGAGGTGCTCCGCGACGACCGTCGGCAGGGACCTCGACACCATCGGGACCACCTCCTCGACCTCGTCCCGCAACACCTCACAGACTACCGCAGAACGCACTCCAGGGGAAGGGTTCATCCGCACATCTCTGCAGGTCAGAGGCTGTTTTCAGCATGCCGCGAGGGCTGCGCGAGCCGTGCCCGCGCAGCCCCCGGCGCCATACGGTCAGACGAGCGAGCCGCCGTTGGACCTGATGACCTCGCCGTACCACCCGAAGGACTTCTTGCGGAAGCGCTCCAGCGTGCCCGACCCGTCGTCGTTGCGATCGACGTAGATGAAGCCGTAGCGCTTGGACAGCTGCGCCGTCGAGGCGCTCACCAGGTCGATGGGACCCCAGGAGGTGTAGCCCAGCAGGTTGACGCCGTCCTTGAGCGCCTCGCCGACCTGGACGAGGTGGTCGTTCATGTAGGCGATCCGGTAGTCGTCCTCGACCGTCTTGACGCCGTCGACCTCGACGAGCTGGTCCTTGGCGCCGAGACCGTTCTCGACGATGAACAACGGCTTCTGCCAGCGGTCCCAGTAGTCGTTGAGCACGATGCGCAGACCGACCGGGTCGATCTGCCAGCCCCACTCCGAGGCCTCGAGGGTGGGGTTCGGGACGCCGCCCATGATGTTGCCCTCGCCCGTGGCCTGCTTGGCCGGGTCGGCGGTCTGGCAGACGCTCATGTAGTAGCTGAACGACACGAAGTCCACGGTGTTGGTGAGGTCCTCGCGGTCCGCGTCGGTGATCTCGATCTCGATCCCGTTGTCACGGAAGAACCGCAGGAGGTAGCCCGGGTAGTAGCCGCGGCAGTGGATGTCGCCGAACGCGTAGTTGGTGTGCTCGGCCTGCTTGGCGGCCAGGGCGTCCCGCGGGTCGGGGCTCAGCGGGTAGGTCGGCATCGCGATGACCATGCAGCCGATCTGCGACCCGGGGGCCAGCTCGTGCGCCAGCGTGGTCACGCGGGCGGAGGCGACCAGCTCGTGGTGGATGGCCTGGTAGAGGTCGCTCTTGCTCAGCTCCTCGACCGGCGTGGGGATGCCGCCGGACATGAAGGGCACGTGCACGATCGAGTTGATCTCGTTGAAGGTCAGCCAGTACTTCACGCGCGAGCCGTAGCGCTCGAAGCAGGCGCGGGCGAACCGCTCGTAGAAGCCGATCAGCTCACGGTTGGTCCACCCGCCGTACTCCCGCGCCAGGTGCAGCGGGGTCTCGTAGTGGGACAGCGTGATCAGCGGCTCGATCCCGTGCTTCTCCAGCTCGTCGAGCACGCGGTCGTAGAACGCGAGGCCCTCCTCGTTGGGCTCGGTCTCGTCGCCCTGGGGGAAGATGCGGCTCCACGCGATGGAGAAGCGGAAGACGGAGAAGCCCATCTCGGCGAAGAGCGCGATGTCCTCGGCGTAGCGGTGGTAGAAGTCGATGCCCTCGAGCTTGAGGTTGTCGGGGGTGGGGCCCTCGGTGGGCGGCGTCGTGATGCCGTGGGGCATGACGTCCTGGATGGACAGGCCCTTGCCGCCCTCGGCATACGCGCCCTCGAGCTGGTTGGCGGCGGTGGCGCCGCCCCAGAGGAATCCGTCGGGGAAGGTGGTCGTCATGATGTCTCCTTCGTCGGTCGTGCTGGGCTGGTCGGGTGGGATCGGTGGGTGCGAGCGGTCGTATGCCGGGAGCGGATCACGGCTGGACCGCGACGACGGCATCGCCCGCGGTGACGGTCGCCTCGGGCAGCGGCGTGACCTTGGTGAGGGCAGCGGTATTGGTGACGGTCATGATCGTGGTCGTGTCGTAGCCCGCCTCGCCCACGGCGACCAGGTCTACCTCGGCGAGGACGTCGCCGCGCTGCACGCGGTCGCCTGTGCTGACCTTGACGGTGAAGTGGCGGCCGTCGAGCTGGACGGTGTCGATGCCGACGTGGACGAGCACCTCGACGCCGTCGTCCGTCTTGAGGCCGAAGGCGTGCCCGGTCGCGGCGGCGGTGACGACGGTCCCGGTGACGGGGGCGCGCACGGTGCCGTCGGTCGGCACGATCCCGACGCCGTCGCCGAGCACACCAGAGGCGAACACCTTGTCGTTGACCTGGGCGAGCGGGACGACGGTGCCGGTGACCGGGGCGGCCAGGTCGACGATCCCGCCCTCGGTGGCTGCGTCGGCGGTCGCTGCAGCGGTGGTCGTGGTGGTCGTGGTGGTCGTGGCCACCGAGCCGGCCACTGGGGCGGAGGGCGCGTCACCCACGGTGGCGGCGGCCGGGACGGCGTCAGGGATGGCCGCGTCGACGTCCTTGCTCTCGCGGTCCATGAAGATGAACGTGATCACGAAGGCGATGACCATGGCGACGGCGTCGCCGATGACCTGCATGGCGAAGCTGCCGTGGTTCCACGCGGGCAGGGCGAGCAGCGAGGCGAAGGCGAAGGTCGTGTTGCCCGAGCCGCCGATCGCGGCGATCGCACCGCCGACGGCGCCGCCCGCGATGCCGGCGTAGAAGGGGATCTTGAGGGGCAGCGTGGCGCCGTAGATGCCGGGCTCGGTGATGCCGGCGAAGAGGGCGGAGATGCTGGCGGGGCCGGCGATCTCGCGCCGCTTGGCGCTGCGGGAGCGGATGGCGATGGCGGCCATCGCGGCGCCCTGGGCGACGACGGCGGCGACCAGCGGCCCGGCGAGCAGCGAGTAGCCCTGCGTGGACAGGTCGTTGATCATGACCGGCACGAAGCCCCAGTGCAGGCCGAACAGCACGAACACCTGCCACAGCCCGCCCATGATCGCGCCGCCGAGCCACGGGGCGAAGGTGAAGATGGCGGTGACCCCGGTCGAGATGCCCTTGGCGGCATACGTGGTGATCGGTCCGACGGTGATGAAGATCAGCGGCACCATGACGAGGACCGTGAGCAGGGGCACCATGAAGTTGCGCAGGGCGTCGGGCAGCACCCGCTCGAGGAAGCGCTCGAGGTAGCCCTGCACCCAGACGCCGACGACGATCGGGATGACCGAGCTGGTGTAGCTCATCATCGTCACCGGGATCCCGAAGAAGGTGACCGGGCCGGTCGCGGCGCCGAGCGCCACGATCGCGGGATAGACGAGCGCGCCGGCGATGGCCATGGCCGTGAACTGGTTGGCGCGGAAGCGCTTGGCCGCCGTGACCGCCAGGAACATCGGCAGGAAGTAGAAGAGCCCGTCGGCCGAGGCGTTGAGGATGATGTAGGTCGTCGACTTGACGTCGATCCAGCTGAACTGCACCGCCATCGTGAGGAAGGCCTTGAGCAGACCGACGCCGGCCAGCGGCCAGAGCACGGGCAGGAAGATCGAGGAGATCAGCTGGATGAACTGGTTGAGGATGTTGCCCTTGGGGCCGTCGTCCGTGACGACCCGGTCGTCCCCGGTCAGGCGGGAGATCTCGCCGAGCGCGGCATAGACCTTGGGCACGTTGTTGCCGATGACCACCTGGTACTGCCCACCCGCCTGCATCACCGTGATGACGCCGGGGGTGCGCTCCACCGCCTGGGTGTCGGCCTTGCTCGCGTCGCGCAGCTTGAGGCGCAGTCGCGTCGCGCAGTGGGTCGCGCTGAGGACGTTGTCCTCCCCGCCCACGTGATCGAGGATCCCTTGTGCTGTTGCCTTGTAGTCCACCGACGCCATCGTCCGGTCCTGTCTCGATGCGGTTGCCCGGGCAACAAAAAAGACCTGAGCTGCACGCCGAAGCGTGTGGCTCAGGTCTTGCCTCGTTGCCGAGTAACAATCCTGGGTGGCGGTGATCCGCCGAGAGAGACGATAGCGAGGGTGCGGGACGCCCGCAACAGTGGTCAGAGGTCTAACGCTTCAGCGATGCCGTCCTCGTCGTTGGAGGCGGTGACCCGGTCGGCGCCGGCCTTGACGTGGTCCAGGGCATTGCCCATGGCCACCCCGGTGCCGGCGACGCGCAGCATCGGCAGGTCGTTCTCGTTGTCCCCGAAGGCGATGGCCTCGGCGGGGTCGAGGTCGCGGGCGGCGCAGTAGTCGAGCAGGCCGGACCCCTTGTCGACCCCGGGCGGCGTGATCTCGAGGTAGAACGGGGCGGAGAGGGCGAGCTCGGCGTGACCGTCCAGCTCGCCGCGGAAGGTGTCGAGGTGCTGGGCCAGCAGGTCGGGCTCCGCGCACACGAGGATCTTGTGCAGGGGCTCGTCGAGCTCCTCGAAGCGCGGCGTGATGGCGAGCTCCATGCCGTTGGCCGGCGCCTCGTCGGCGACGTTGTAGCCGTCCTCGCGGGTGGCGTGCACCACGTGCCCGAGCGGTGTCATGGCGGCGAGGCCGAGCTCCTCCACCAGGTCCAGCACCCGCGCCACGAGGGCGTGCTCGAGCGTCCGGTGGCAGATGATCTCCTCGGTCTCGGCGTCCACGACCGCCGCACCGTTGCAGGCGGAGAGCACGAGCCGGTCGAGCCCGAGGCCGAGGCGCTCGGCGAGGTGCCGCAGGCCGTGCTCGGGGCGCCCGGAGGCGAGCATGAGGACCGCTCCCTGGTCGCGTGCCGTGCGCAAGGCATCGCGCGTGCGTGGGGACAGGGTCTGGTCGGAGCGGAGCAGGGTCCCGTCGATGTCGACGGCGATGAGCGCAAACATGTTGTTCCTCAACGGATTCCGGGGGCGGGGCGGCCGTTCTCGAGATAGGTGGCGTGCTCGGCCTCCAGGCCGGCGGCGACGCGGCGGCGCACCGGCTTGCGCAGCAGCTCGAGCGCCTCGTCGACCGGCGCGAAGCGGTGCTCGCTGATCTCCTCCTCCTGCAGACGGATCCGTCGCGCCGCGCGGGCGGTGACGGTGCCGCAGTGAAAGAGCAGGCGCAGGCCGAGCGTGGCGCCGTCCTTGCCCGGGCGGGTGTCGACGACGACGAGGCGCCCCTCAGCGACCTCCAGCCCCGTCTCCTCGAGCACCTCGCGGCGGCAGGCGTCCCACGGGGACTCGCCGTCGGCCTCCATGACGCCGCCGGGGACCGTCCACCCGGACTTGTAGGTCGGCTTGAGGATCAGCAGGCGGCCCTGCTCGTCGAGGAGGATGGCGCCCGCCGACACGGGCAGCTCGGGCGGGGTCCAGTCGCTCATGCGCGCCAGCATCTCAGACGCTCGCGGTCTCGCGCGCCGGCAGCTCACGGAGCCGGACGAAGGGGCTCGCGACGACCAGCCAGCACGCCACCACGTGCAGGCCGGCCATCGCGAGGATCGTGGGGCGCACGCCGACGGTGCTGCCAAGCCAGCCGGCCAGCACCCCCGCGAGCGGCATGGTGCCGAAGTTGACCGTCGACATGGCGGTGACCGTGCGGCCCAGCACCTCGGCGGGCACGTAACGCTGGCGCCAGCTCGCGCGGACGACGTTGCCGCCGACGACGCAGGTGCCGACGAGGACGTAGCCGAACGCGGACACCCACACCTGGCTGCGGTCGGTGGGGAGGCCGACGAGGAGCGCGGCGGGGGCGGCGAGCAGGGCCACGGTGTGCAGGCGACCGGTGCCGATGCGGCGGGCCAGCGGGACGGCGATCACCGAGCCGATGACACCGCCGATGGCGCCGGTGGTGAAGTACCAGCCGACCATGTCGGTGGTGAGCCCCAGGTCGCGCACCAGGTAGAGGACGAGGAGGGCGCCATACCCCGTCAGCCCGAGGTTGGACAGGCCCCCGATGACGACCAGCCAGGGCAGGTAGCGGTCGCGGAAGACGAACGCGAGACCCTCGCGGATGCGCGCCCCGAGCCCCTCGGCCCCCTCATCCCCCTCACGATCCTGGTCGGGGACGGGGCGTCCGGGCTTGATCCGCCAGAGGCAGACCGCCGACACGAGGAAGCTCGCCGCGTCGATCGCCAGGCCGAATGCCGGGCCGCCGGCCGCCGCCAGGCGTGCGGCCACGCTCGGCCCGACGACCATCGCGGTCGCCTCGGTGCCGAAGAGGCGGGCGTTGGCGGTGTCCAGCGCGGCGTCGTCGACGAGCCTCGGGATGATCGTGGTGTAGGCGGTGCGGAAGAAGACGGTGCTCACGCCTCCGGCCAGGGCGGCGAGGACGAGGTGGGGGAGCGTGAGGTGGTCGAGCCAGGCGGCCACCGGGACCGTGATCAGGGTGAGGGCCGCGGCGATGTCGGCCACGATCATGGTGAGGCGGGCATCGAGCCGGTCGACCCAGGCACCGGCGGGCAGGCCGATGACGAGCCAGGGCAGCCAGGTCGCGGCGGCGAGGGCGCCCATCCAGGCGGGGCCGGCCTGCAGCTCGAGGACGGCGGCGAGCGGGAGCAGGATCGAGGTGGTGGCGTTGCCGACGAGGCTGACGGTCTCGCCGGCCCACAGCAGGTGGAAGTCGCGGCCGAGCGGGGGGCGTGCGGGCATGACGAAGCTCCTTGTGGCAGGGCAGGATCGAGCGAGGGCGCACCGTGGCGATGGCCGCGGCGAACGTGGTCGCGTCGAGGTCGGGCTGATGTGCCTACCTGAGGTAGGTCAGGGCTGGGCGGGGAAGCCGCGGGCGAAGACGAAGCAGGTCTCGCGCTCGACCCCGTCGTCGGGGAGCTCGCGGGACTGCCAGCGGCGCATGACGGAGAGCAGCTCTTCGGAGAGCTGGTCGAGCTCGGCGGGGGACATGGTGAGCCACTGCTGGGTGGCGAACGAGCCCGAGGCGCTGCCGGGGTTGTCGGCGGTGGTCATGATGTCGTCGCGCGCGCGCTGGAACTGGCGCTCGAGCCCCACCATCTCGGCCTCGTGCGCCGCGGCCTGGGCGGTGGGGTCGGTCATCTCGGCGCGCGACCACCGGGTGTGAGCGTGCGCGAGGCGCCAGAAGCGTTGGCGCCGATCGGTGCTCAGGTCGGGCGCCTCCTCGACCAGGCCGGCCTCGTCGAGGACCTTGAGGTGATGGCTCGCGCTGCCGACGGCCTGGCCGGTGCGCCGAGCGAGCATGGAGGCGGTGGACGGGCCGTCCACCGCGAGGGCGTCGAGGATGCGGGCTCGCGCCGGGTTGGCGAACGCCGCGAGGGCCGGAGCCTCCGTGAGGGAGTGCGCCGGGTTGGCCCTGCGGGGTCGCTGGTCCTCAGTCATGGCACCACCCTAGATCCACAAGGACAGTTGCACAAGAGTTTTTGTGCAACTGTCCTTGTGGATATTTCGGGGGGTATGCCGGAACCGCCCGTCAGTAGACGCGGACGCGATCCTCGGGGTCCAGCCACATGCCGTCGCCCGGTCGCGTGGCGAAAGCCTCGTGGAAGGCGTCGAGGTGACGGGCGAGGTTGGCGAAGACCTCGAACGGCGGGTGGACGTCGCCGTGCAGGCGCGCCCGTGCCGTCTCGGGGCGGTCGATCCCCCGCCGGCCGTAGGTCTTGGCGAGGAAGAAGCGCTGGGCGCCGGTGAATCCGTCGACGGGTGTGGCACGTTCGTCGGCCGTGGTCATGGACGCATAGGTGTCCCAGGCGATCTGGTAGCTGACGAGCTCGGCGACGACCTCGAACCCGACGAGGCGACCGTCGACCACGGCGTCCTCGATGCCGCGCGGGTGACAACCGTCGACGTCCGCCACGACCCGAGCCGCCCTCTCCTCGAAGGCGGCTCGGTCGTCCGCCGACCACCAGTCCCGCACCCGGCCGAGCTCGTCGCGCTGCGAGCCGCGGGAGTCCAGCGCGTGCCCGAGCTCGTGCCCGATGATCGAGCCATACCGCCCGAGCAGCACGGCGGGGTCCTCGAACGCGGACGGTGCGGCGAGGCTCGCGCCCTCCACCGTGAGCTGGTTGAGCATGGGGTTGTAGAGGCAGTTGACGGTCGTCGGCGCTGGTCCCCACTCCTCGCGGTCGACCGGCGCGAGAAGCCTTGTCCCACGTGCGATCCTGCTCGCGACGCGCCGCCGCTCGAACCGCCCCGACCAGGTCCTCGTCGGGGAGGTCGAGGTCCTCGGGGGAGGGCCACTCCCGCGGCCACCCGACGTTGAGCACCACCGCGTCGACCTTGGCCGCCGCACGCTCCCGGGCCTCGTCGGAGAGCCACGAGCATCCCTGCAGCACAAAGCGATAGCTCGACCGGACCCGCTCGGCGAGCTCGCGCGTGCGGTCCCGCGCCGACGGGTCGAGGGTGCGCTCCACCCACAGACGGGCGAGCGGCATCCCGAGGTGCTGCTGCACGAGCTCGACGGCGCGGCGCCAGGGCGGTGCCTGCCCGGCCTGACCGGAGAGCGCTCGGCCGTGCAGCTCGTGGTGGCGGGCGCCGATCGCCCCGGACAGCAAGGGTGCTCGCGCGTCGACGATCCGCCACTGCGCCCACGCCTGCCAGTCCTCCAGGGGCTGCTCGCGCAACAGCCGCCCGACGCCGGACCAGAACTCCGGCTGGCAGACGTTGAGCGGCAGGCGCTCCGCGTCCGTCCAGCCCAGCCCGCGCATCAGCGGCAGCACGTCCACGCCGGCCAGGTCACGCAGGTCGTCCCAGCTCATCGGGTTGGTCAGCGCCTCGTCGTCGTCCCCGTCGGGGCGGTCCCAGGACACCTGCGCGATGGCAAGCTCCAGGTCGATCGCCCGCTGCCCCACGTCGGGAGGCAGCCCGCACGCCGCCACGAGATCGGTGGCGGCAGAACGCACCTCGCCCTCCAGCCGGGCATAGAGCGGCGGCACGGGCAGGGTCAGCCCGCCCTGGAAGAGGTGGATCGACCAGGTCGTCGGGTCGGTGGCGTCGGGCAGGAGACAGACCTCGCACAACCCCGGCACGCCCTCCCGCCGGCGCTCGCCGAGCACTCGCAGCAGCTCGTCGATCGAGCGGGTGGCCGTCACGGCGGCGAGCTCGTCCTGCAGCGGGTCCGAGCCGAGGCGGTCCCGGGTCTCGAGGTCGGTCGCGGCGGCATACAGCCGGGCGACGGCACGCTCCTCGGGCGAGGAGGAGGCGGGGTCGGCGTCGCGGACGAGCTCCCGCAGCTGCCGGGCCACCTCGGCCCGCCGGGAGTCGGACAGCCCCCAGCGGGCGCGATCGGCGGGGATCGGGTCGGAGTCCGCCCATGGCCCGTTGACGTGCTCCCACAGGTCGTCCTGCGGTCTGACGGTCGTGGACAGCTCGTCGAGGGGCAGGGTCATCGCGGGGCTCCCATGGTCGCGGCGGACGAGACGAGAGTAGCCCCGGCCCGTGGTGGGCCGGGGCTACCGGTGTCGTGGATCACTCGCGGGGCATCAGCCCGGGGGAGGTGTCCGGTAGCCGGGGCGCCCCGCCGTGGCGGCCGCCCTCAGCGCACCGCGGCCGATGGCTCCCGCCGCCCGGCTCAGCACGCCCGGACGCTCTCCGGAGACGCGCGGCGGCATCACGACGACCGGGCAGGCCGCCGCATAGACCAGCCGCTGCGCGAACGCGGTGCCCGTCGCTGGCAGCCCGCGCGGGGCGTCGACCACGAGCAGGTCCGCGTCCTCGGCCGCGTCGAGCAGCGCCTTGCGCTTGCCGCCCCGCACGAGGATCAGCCGGGCGCCGTGGTCAGGACCGAGCGCAGCCTCGACGTCCGCCTCGAGGGATCGCATCGCCTCGTCCTCGACGTCCTCGGCGACCGACATGCGGCCAGACGAGATGCCGGAGGGTGTGGCCTGCGGCGAGGGGACCTTCCAGGCGCGTATGGCGACCAGCTCGCCCCCGTGGGTCTCCGCCTGGTCCCGGGCCCAGGCCAGCGCGGCCGCGGACCCGGAGGTGGCGCTGACGCCGACGGCGACGGTGTACGGACGTTCGGTCATGGCAGCCTCCTCACACCGGGAGCTTCGTGGTCTCGTTGCCCTGCTCGTCATAGCTCGTGAGCGGAGGCGCGATCTCCTCGAGGGACTTGCCCTCGGCGTCGACGCCCCACCTCGCCGCCACGAAGGCGCCGAAGAGCATGATCACCGACGCGATCACGTAGCCCCAGAACATCGGGGTACGGTCCTTGCCCTCGCCGATGAGCCAGCCGTAGAACACCGGCCCGATGGCGCCGAACACCTGGGCGATCGCGAAGAAGTAGGAGATCGCCTGACCGCGCACCTCGAGGGGGAAGATCTCGGAGACGGTGAGGTAGCCGGCCGAGGCGCCCGCGGACGCGAAGAAGAACGCCAGGCACCAGAAGCCGGTGTGCACCCAGGCGTTGATCATGTCGCCCTGGAACAGCCAGGCCGAGATCAGCAGGACGATCGCGGCGAAGGAGTAGCAGCCCGCGATCATCTTGCGGCGTCCGACGGTGTCGAAGAGCGGACCCAGGAGCAGCGGGCCGAGCAGGTTGCCGACGGCGAAGGGGAAGAAGTAGATCGCCGCGCTGGCCGCCGACAGGCCGTAGAAGTTCTGCAGCACCAGGGAGTACGTGAAGAAGATCGCGTTGTAGAGGAAGGACTGCGTGATCATCAGCGTCGCGCCGAGGAAGGTGCGCGTCGGGTACATCGTGAAGAAGACGTAGCGCAGCTGCTTGACCGTGAGTCCCTCACGAGGCTTGATCCACATGCCCTGGTCCTCGGACAGGCGCGGCAGCTCCTTGCCCTGCGCCTCGACGTCGTGCTCGATGCCGGAGACGATCTTCTCGGCCTCTTCACCACGCCCGTGCGTGAGCATCCAGCGGGGGCTCTCGGGGATGTGGCGGCGCAGGTAGATGATGCCGAGGCCGAGGATCGGGCCGAGCATGAAGGCGATGCGCCAGCCGAGGTTGTCGTCGAAGCGGCCCTCGGCCAGGAAGTAGGCGCTCGCGGCGGCACCGAGGCCGGCGCCGAGCCAGTAGGTGCCGTTGATCGCCAGGTCGACGCGCCCGCGGTACCTGCCCGGGATGAGCTCGTCGACGGCCGAGTTGACCGCGGAGTACTCGCCACCGATGCCCGCCCCGGAGATGAACCGGCAGACCAGGAAGATCCACATGTTGGGGGAGATGGCCGCCAGCGCGGACCCGGCCAGGTAGACGAACAGCGTCAGGACGAACAGCTTCTTGCGTCCCAGGGTGTCGGTGAGCCGCCCGAAGGTCAGGGCGCCGACGACCTCGCCGAGCAGGTAGATCGTGCCGGCGAGGCCGACCTGGGCAGGGGTCATCCCGAGCGACTTCTCGAAGCCTCCGGCAGCGACGATCTGGACCTCGAGGCCGTCGAGGATCCAGGCCGTGCCGAGCCCGAAGATGACCATCCAGTGGAAGCGCGACCAGGGCATCTTGTCCATGCGCGCCGGGATCATGCTGCGGACCGGCTTGTCCTCGGTGGATGCAGCAGCCGTCATGGGTGCCTCCTTCCGTTCAGCTCACAGGGGGAGTTCAGGTCGACGTGTATCGACCCGTCCGGCAACCTACGCCCCCTGAGTCACCTGCGCAGGGGTTGCGGCCGAAAAGACTTCCGACGACGCACCGAGTCGTTCCGATCACCGGCCCGTGGGCCCCGCTCCACCACCACTTCTCGGTGTAGGAACGTCACTGCTCCTCGGGCGGCAGGTCCACCACGTAGACCCGGCGGAGCTTGATGATGTCCCGCCATCGGGTCGGGAGCGACTCGTAGTGGCCGAGGATGAACGCGGTGATGTCGGAGCCGCTGAGTAGGCGCAGGTCCTGACGCATGCGCTCCATGGCCTGGGCCTCCCTTGTGTACGTCCCTAGCGTCACGAACAGCCCGACCTCACCCTGCGACAGCGTGCCCACGAGCCGCTGGACCTCGGGTGCCCCCTGGCTGACGGTCGTGTGCTTGCACTGAACCTTGATGAGGGGGGCCTCGAGCCCGAGACGGTCCTTGTGGGCGATCACGTCAACGCCACCGTCTTGCGAGTAGCTGGTGGTGCGGGCCTGATAGCCCATCACGCGGAGCAGATCGGTGGTGAAGAGCTCGAACTGTTCGTGAGTGAGGCGGCGGTGCAGCGTCCGCACGATGAAGTCCTGGGTATGCTGCTGAATCCGGTCAGCATTGGGCTCTTCCTCGTCCAGGGTGGGGGACAAGCCGTATTCAGGCGCTGTCTCGACCAGCCCTGTCGTTGAGTCCTCGACGGCGGTGGCGGCAGCCTCAAACGCCGCTTCGTCGGGTGCCTCTAGGAACTCTTGGAAGATCTGTTCGTGTCGGCGGATCCGAAAGAGCGTGACGGCCGAGCCGATCTCGTAGAGAGCCGACTGAGGAAACAGCCCTCGTGCGACGCCGGTCTTGAGCCATTCGACGCGGCGTCGATGGCGGTGCGTGCGGGCTTCCGGGACGTATTCATAGCCCCCAACGATCCTGCCAAAGTTGATCGTGCTGTCCGGCTTGTACGGAGCCACCACCAGGTCGCCCACCTGGAGCTCGTAGGCAAACCGATGCAAGACCCCAGCCCACACCGGGAACGCTCCCGGTTTTCCCCCGGGGTAAGTCCGCGCGACGGCTTCCCTGAGCGTGGACCGGTCCCTCCCGATGGCACGGACGTCTCCGATCTCGTCCCATCCGATCGAGATGAAACCGTTCGTCACCAGCTCCGCGCCGAGCGCGTCGTTGTGAATGCCCCACATTGCTGTCATGGCTCATCTCTCCTTCGGCACAAGTGGCGACAGACTGTCACACCTTGTTGACGTTGGTGGGAGCTTTAAGCAGCTACCTGGAGTCCGGCAGTCCGATGAACCCCACATCGGAATCGACGACCAGCGTCATTCCGATCGACTCGATGAGGTCCTGCAGGTCCTGTCCGGGCGACTCGGGCAGGACGATGGCGAGTCGCGGGCGAGGCGTGCGATACCTCGCGTAGTCGAGCAATTGCCCGATGGCCATGCGTACGGACTTGCGCTCCGCCGTCGCCTTCACCTCGTAGAGCACGTTGGATGTCACGTCGTAGGTGTCCGTGGCGAACTGGGCCTTGCCGTCGGCTGGCTGGATACGAAGCCTGCCAGGGTGGTGCCCGAGAACACGTAGGTGTTTCTCAAGGCGGCGCATGAGATCCGCCTCAGTGCGGGTTCCTGCGCCGCTCGGCTGGGCTCCCCTCTCGAATACATCCGCGGTGTTCTGCTCGCACGCAACAACAAGGACGGTGGAGGCCGATGCCGCGCTCGTGCTGGGCGACGCAACGGCCGTCTCTTCCGGGTGGAAGCCCACGTCTGCCAACCGCGCCATGGCGTGCTTCCCGCCCTTGCCGCGGAGGTCGGCCGCGCGGACCAACGTCTTGTCCACGTGCCAGAAAGCGCGACCCATGATGGCCTTCGCTGGGTACTTCTCTCCCTGATGCTGGATGCGGTGCTTGATGTTTCGGTCGCCGAACCCGTAATAGCGCAGAAATCGGGCCTCAGTTGATGCCTGGCACTCCTCGATGGCCTTCAGTACCGCGTCGCGGGTGAGCGTGGGTAGTTGCACGTGCCTGAGAGTAGCGAGAGGCCGCACGCTGCGTGGACAGTGCCCCGGGTTTCGGCATACGGGCTGGGGCAGGGAGAGGCAATGGCTCAGCGGGCGACGGAGCGCTGGTAGGTCCGGATCGACAGCGGGACGAACACCAGCAGCAGCCCGACGATCCAGGCGATGGTGTAGATCTCGGCGTGCTGCAGGGCCCAGGTGTACTCGATCCGCTCGCGCATCCCTGCGGCGCCGGCACTCCCACCCGGCGTCAGGGCGAACAGGTTGCCGAGGTTGTCGCGGGCGGCGTGCGTGATCGTCGAGACGGGGTTCCACCCGGCGATGGTGCGCAGGACGGCCGGCATGTTCTCGCTCGGCACGAAGGTGTTGGCGACGAAGGTCAGCGGGAAGATGATCATGAAGGTCGCGTTGTTGAAGATCTCCGGGGCGCGGACCTTGAGCCCGATGTAGGCCATGACCCAGCTGATCGCGTAGGCGAACGCCAGCATCAGCGCGTAGGCCAGCAGCGCACGCAGCAGCCCGTCGCGGATCCGCCACCCGATCGCGAGACCGGTCAGCGTCATGATGATCAGCACGATGACGTTGTTGAGCAGGTCGCTGAAGGTGCGTCCGGTCAGCACCGCGCCGGGGTGCATCGGCAGCGTGCGGAAGCGGTCGATGACACCCTTCTGCATGTCCTCGGCCATGCCGGAGCCGGTGATGGTGGCGCCGAAGATGATGGTCTGGGCAAAGATGCCGGCCATCAGGAACTCGCGGTAGCCCTGGCCGTTGCCGGACCCCGCGAGCGAGCCGAAGACGTAGCCGAACAGCAGGATGAACATGATCGGCTGCAGCGTCGTGAAGACGATCAGGTCGGGAACGCGCTTGATCTTGATCAGGTTTCGTCGGGCGATGGTGCTGGCGTCGGCGAGCAGCGTGCTCATCGGGCGTCCTCCTGATCGGTCTTGTGCTCGGTGCCCTCGGAGCCCTCGGCCGGGCGGCCGGTCAGCGACAGGAAGGCGTCGTCGAGCGTGGGGCGCCGGACGCCGATGTCCTGCACCGTGATTCCCCGGTCGCCGAGCCGCTGGACGGCGTCGACGAGGGTGCGGGTCCCGCCTGCGGCGGGCAGCGTGAGCTCGCGGGTGTGCTCCTCCACCTCGACCTGGCCCTCACCGAGTCCTTCGAGGACCTCGCGAGCCAGCCGTATGTCGGAGGCGTCGGCCACCGTCACGTGCAGGCGGCCGCCGCCGACCTGGTCCTTGAGCTGGTCGGCGGTGCCCTCGGCGATGACTCGACCGTGGTCGACGACCAGGATGTTGTCGGCGAGGCGGTCGGCCTCCTCGAGGTACTGCGTCGTGAGGAGCACGGTCGTGCCCTCGCGGACCAGGTCACCGATGACGTCCCACATGTCGCCGCGGCTGCGCGGGTCGAGCCCGGTGGTGGGCTCGTCGAGGAAGATCACGGGCGGCCGCGCGACGAGGGCGCCGGCGAGGTCGAGGCGGCGACGCATGCCGCCGGAGTAGGTCTTGGCCGGGCGGTCGGCGGCGTCCTCGAGGCGGAAGTCCTCGAGCAGCTGGCGGGCTCGCCGGCGCGAGTCCTGCGCGGAGAGGTGATAGAGCCGGCCGACCATCTCGAGGTTCTCGTAGCCGGTGAGGTACTCGTCGACGGCGGCGTACTGCCCGGAGACGCCGATGAGCCGGCGCACCGCCTGGGGGTCGTGGACCACGTCAGCGCCGGCGACGGTCGCCCGCCCGGAGTCGGGGCGGATCAGGGTCGTGAGCATGCGGACCGTGGTGGTCTTGCCGGCTCCGTTGGGGCCGAGCACCCCGAGGACGCTGCCCTCGGGGACCGTGAGGGAGATGCCGTCGGCGGCGCGGACCACGTCGTGGCCCCGGCCGCCCGAGTAGTGCTTGACGAGGTCTTCAGCGATCACCGCTGGGCTGGATGACATGCCCAGAGCATGGCAGAGGTGAGGCTTCCCTCACAGCGGCTTCCGGACAGGTCAGGTCCGCAGGCGTTGGCTACGCCAGCTCGCGCGCGGCGAGCCAGGATCGCACCTGGTCGGCGGACTCGCTGACGCGCTCGCCCCGCACCGCGAGCCCCTCGCCCGTCCTCGCTCCGCGAGCGACGGCGGCATAGATCTCGGGGGCTCTCCCGAGGCCGCTCATGGCGTGCGTCGTGACCGGCAGCACCACCCTCCCGGCCAGGTCCACTCCCTCGGCGAACGTGCGCATGATCATCGGCGGCTGGACGTTCCAGATCGGACTGGCCAGCAGGACGGTGCCGTATGCCGAGAGATCGGGCAGCGCGTTCGCGATGGCAGGCCTGGTGTCGGCCTCCTGCTCGCGCACGTTGCGGGCCACGGTGTCGTCATACCCGGCCGGGTAGGGCTCGGCGGCCTCGATCCGGTGGACGTCGCAGCCGATCTGGTCGCCGATCATCCGGGCGAGCACCTCGGTGTTGCCGACCTGCAGGGTGCGGCGACCGCCGTACCAGTAGTTCTCGCCGTGGCGGGAGAAGTACGCCAGCAGGACCCGTCCGGAGGGCGTCGCGGGCGAGGGGCCGGAAGGGGTCGCCGGCGGGGTGGCGGTCATGGTCGGGCTCCCTGTCGTCGGGCGGCTGCACCCGGCCAGCGCCAGGGCGGAGCCGCCGCCCACGAGGGCGCCGAGCAGCGATCTGCGGGAGAGGAGCGGTCCGGGCATGGGGCCAGTCCACCTCAGATCCGCCGGTCGAGGCAGTGCCCGGCGTTCCGGGTACCCGCAGGGTCTCCCACACGCGAGGCGGTCGCGCAGGCCCAGGAGCGCTTCGGCGGCGTGGACGTGCTGGTCAACAACGCGGGCTACGGCTATCGGTCGGCCGTCGAGGAGGGCGAGGACGAGGCCGTCGCGCCCCTCGGGATCACGGCCACGGTCGTCGAGCCCGGGGCCTTCCGCACCGCGAGCCCATCGCGGACTACACCGAGACGGCCGGCCGGCGACGCAAGGACCACGACACCGTGCACGGGACCCAGCCCGGCGATCCCGCCAAGGCCGCCACCGACCTCGACGCCCAGCCAGGTGCTCCTGCTGGTCGATGATGGCCGTATGACGATCCTTCGGTCCCTGCTCCTGTTCGCCCTGGCCGCCGTCGCGGAGATCGGCGGAGCGTGGTTGGTGTGGCAGGGGGTTCGCGAGCACCGCGGGTGGCTGTGGGCCGGGGCCGGCGTGATCGCCCTGGGGGCCTACGGCTTCGTCGCGACCCTGCAGCCGGACGCCCACTTCGGCCGGATCCTCGCGGCCTACGGCGGGGTGTTCGTCGCCGGCTCGCTCGTGTGGGCGATGGTCGTCGACGGCTTTCGTCCCGACCGGTTCGACGTGATCGGGGCCCTCGTCTGCCTGGCCGGCGTGGCGCTCATCATGTACGCGCCGCGCTCGGCGTGACCGTCTGCCGGGCGGGATCCGCAGCCGCCCATCGCGCGAGGACGATGCGGGCCGAGTCGACGGCGACGACGAGCGAGGCACCCATCATGATGGCGTCCTTGAGGACGAGCCGCCCGACGCCCGACAGGTAGGGGAAGCCGTGGTGCTCCCCGCCGAGCGCGGGCACGAAGGACTCGGGGGTCGTGACGAGGAAGCTCAGGGTCACGAGGCTCATCGCGAACAGCGCCACCCCGCCCAGCGCGCCGAGGAGCGGCGACACCCAGTGCAGGGCGATGAGGATGCCGATCGCCACGATGGTGACGCCGATGAGCAGCGCCGCCGGGTACGTGCCGTTGGCGGCGTGCCAGGCCCGGTTCACCTCGTGCAGGACCCCCTCCGCGTTGCGGTGCGCCCGGTACCCGTCGGGGTCGGCATACAGCCAGCGCATGACCGGGCTGTTGGCGACGAACGGGGTGATCCCCTCGGCCTCGTAGGGGATGACCTTGAGGCCGCCGATCCAGAGGGTGACGGTGACGAGGCCGAGCCGGGTGAGGGTCAGGGCGGCCCGGTCGAGGGAGACGAGGCGCTCGAGGATCGGTCGGCGAGTCTGCTGCATCGCGTTGAATTCCACAGCAGGGCAGCGTAGTTCGTGACCATGAGGGCGCCCTGAATTAGGGGGTGCGACAGGTTCGACGGCCGGGGGCCGTCAGCAGCAGCGCGCGTCGCCCGTCGTGGCGCCGAGGAAGTCGCGGGCCAGGTCCAGCACCTCGGGGACCACCGCGTAGTGCGCCCACCGGCCGCGCTGCTCGCGCGTGATGATCCCGGCGCCGACGAGCTTCTTGAGGTGGTGGCTCAGCGTCGGCTGGCTGATCCCCAGCTCGTCGGGGAGGTGGCACGCGCACACCGTGCCGCCCTGCGCCGCCGCGAGGTAACCCACCAGCCGCACGCGCGTGGGGTCGGCCAGGGCCTTGAAGATCTCCGCGAGGCAGGCGGCGCGGTCGGCGGGCATCAGGGTGGTGCTGCCCGCGGCGCAGCAGTCCGTCGAGGCGGTGGCCAAGGTCGTCATACGGCGATGGTATCCGCCATATTGACAACTCTCAATGCGAGTGCCAGGCTCCAGATCGACGAACGTCGATGAGAGGAAGCCATGACCACCACCGACCGCGCGCCCGAGACCTCGGTCACGGCGCGGCTGTCCACCCTCGACCGATACCTGCCGGTGTGGATCGGCGTCGCCATGGTCGCCGGCCTCCTGCTCGGGCGCCTGGTGCCGGGTCTCGGCGACGCTCTCGCGTCAGTCGAGGTCGACGGGGTCTCGCTGCCGATCGCGATCGGCCTGCTCGTGATGATGTACCCGGTGCTGGCCAAGGTCCGCTACGACCGCCTCGACACCGTGACGCGCGACGGACGCATGCTCGGCTCCAGCCTCGTCCTCAACTGGATCGTCGGGCCCGCGCTGATGTTCGCCCTCGCGTGGACCTTCCTGCCCGACCTGCCGGAGTACCGCACCGGCCTGATCATCGTCGGGCTCGCCCGCTGCATCGCCATGGTGATCATCTGGAACGACCTGGCCTGCGGCGACCGCGAGGCCGCGGCCGTCCTGGTCGCCCTCAACTCGATCTTCCAGGTCATCGCGTTCGCGGCCCTCGGCTGGTTCTACCTGTCGGTGCTGCCCGGCTGGCTCGGGCTCGAGCAGTCCGCCCTGGACGTCTCCCCGTGGGAGATCGCCACGAGCGTCCTGATCTTCCTCGGCATCCCGCTGCTGGCGGGCTACCTGTCCCGCCGGATCGGCGAGAAGCGTTGGGGGAGAGAGTCGTACGAGCGGGGGTTCCTGCCGAAGGTCGGGCCCTGGGCCCTCTACGGGCTGCTCTTCACGATCGTCATCCTCTTCGCCCTGCAGGGGGAGCAGATCACCAACCGGCCGCTGGACGTGGCGCGCATCGCGCTGCCCCTGCTCGTCTACTTCGCCCTGATGTGGGGCGTGTCCTACGTCCTCGGGCGGGTGCTCGGCATGGGCTACGAGCGCACGACGACCCTGGCGTTCACGGCCGCGGGCAACAACTTCGAGCTGGCCATCGCCGTGGCGATCGCGACCTTCGGCGTGACCTCGGGGCAGGCGCTGGCCGGCGTCGTCGGCCCGCTGATCGAGGTGCCCGTGCTCGTCGGCCTGGTCTACGTCAGCCTCTGGCTGCGCCGCCGCTTCCCGCACGCCGCTGACACCCCCCGCTGACACCCCCCGCTGACACCCATCGTCGACCCAGGAGTCCCGATGAACGACCGCCGACCCTCCGTCATGTTCGTGTGCGTCCACAACGCCGGCCGCTCCCAGATGGGTGCGGCCTACACCCACCACCTGTCCGGCGGGGCCGTCGAGGTGCGTTCGGCGGGCTCGGCCCCCGCCGACACCGTCAACCCCGCCGTGCGCGAGGCGATGCTCGAGGAGGGCATCGACATCTCCGCCGAGAAGCCCAAGGTCCTCACGCCCGAGGCGGTCCAGGCCTCCGACGTCGTGATCACCATGGGCTGCGGGGACGACTGCCACTACTACCCCGGGAAGCGCTACGAGGACTGGGTGCTCGCCGACCCCGCCGGTCAGGGCGTCGAGGCCGTGCGACCCATCCGGGAGGACATACGGCGTCGGGTGACCGAGCTCCTCGGCGAGCTGGGGGTCGAGGTGCAGCCGCTCGGGCGCTGACAACGCCCTCGTGCCGGCCGAGGTCACCTAGGGTTCGGTGCATGAACGCTGGTCGACTCCCTGCAGGGGCAGGGCTGCTCGCACGGTCGGCGCTCGCGGCCCTGGTGATCGCGGCAGTCTCGGCGTGCGGGGTGCAGGTCCCCACCGATCCCGGACGCACCCTGGACCGGGTCCGGTCCGAGCGGGTGCTGCGCGTCGGGGCGACCCACGCGCCGCCACGCGTGGTCGTCACCGATCCCGAGGGGGAGCCGTCGGGGCCCGAGGCCGAGCTCGCCCAGCGGTATGCCGCGCACCTCGGCGCCCGCGTCGAGTGGACCACCCACAGCGAGGCCGCCCTCGTCGAGGACCTGTCCGACGGTGAGGTCGACCTGGTCGTGGCCGGGCTCGATGCGACCAGCCCCTGGGCCGCCGACGTCGGGCTGACCAGGCCCTATGCCGAGTCCACGGACCCCGGCGGCCAGACCCGGCAGCACGTCCTGGCCGTGCCCGCGGGGGAGAACGCCCTGCTGTCCGACCTCGAGCGCTGGCTGGACGCCGCCGAGGGAGCGTCATGAGCCGCCACGGCACGTCCCGCACCAGGTTCGGGGCGACGACCCTGCCGACCGAGCAGCGTGACGCCCTGCACCGCGCGACCCGGCTCGAGTGGATCACCATCGGCTACATGGTGACCTGCGTGGTCGCCGTCTACCTCGTCATGGGTTCGTCCCAGGCGATGAAGGCCGCCTGGATCGAGGACCTGCTGGCGTTCGTGCCGCCCATCGCCTTCTTGATCGCTCGGAGGCAGGTCGGCAAGAGCCCCTCGCCCGAGTACCCCTACGGCCGCCACCGCGCGGTCGCCAGCGGTCACCTCGCCGCCTCGGTGGCGCTGCTGCTGGTCGGCGCGATGCTGCTGTGGGACTCCGTCACCGGGCTTGTCAAGGCGGAGCACCCGCCGATCGGCACCCTCCAGCTGCTCGGGCACACCGTCTGGGCGGGCTGGGTGATGATCGCGGTCATGGCCTACACCCTCGTCGGGCCGATCATCATCGCCCGGCGCAAGATGCCGCTGGCCGAGGCGCTCCATGACCGGATCCTCTACGCCGACGCCGACATGCAGAAGGCCGACTGGATGACCGCGGCCGGGTCGATCGCCGGCATCGTCGGCATCGGGCTGGGCTGGTGGTGGGCGGACGCGGCGGTGGCCAGCGCCATCGCCCTGTCCATCGTCAAGGACGGGTGGTCCAACCTGCGGTATGCCGGACGCAACCTCATGGACGGGCGGGCCAGGACCTACGACTCCGCCCACACCCACCCCCTGGTCGCGGAGGTCGACGAGGTCCTGCGGGGATTCGGGTGGGTCTCGGACGCGCGCAACCGGGTCCGCGACATGGGCCACGTGCTGCACGTCGAGTCCTTCGTGGTGCCACGGGGATCCGCGGCGCTGACGGCGGACGTCGAGGCGGCGGCGGCCGCCATACGAGCCCTGGACTGGAAGCTGGACGACGTGGTGATCATGCCGGTGAGCCGGATCGGTGACCTGCCCGACCCCCGGGAGGACCGCGCATGACCATGGACGTGCGGATCGGCACCTCGGGCTGGACCTACAAGCACTGGCGCGGGACCTTCTACCCCGACGGGCTGCGGATCGCCGACCAGCTCGACTACTACGCCGAGCGGTTCGACACCGTCGAGCTCAACGGCTCGCACTACCGCTGGCCCGCCGACACCACCGTCGAGGGCTGGCGCGACCGGCTGCCGGCGGGCTTCGAGATGACGGTCAAGGCGTCGCGCTACCTGTCGCACTACCGCAAGCTCAAGGACCCCGAGGACTGGGTCGAGCGCATCACGCACACCCACGACCTGCTCGGTGACAAGGCCGGCCCGCTCGTCGTGCAGCTCCCCGCCGACCTGCACCGCGACGACGACCGGCTCTCGACCTTCCTCGGGATGCTGCCCGAGCGGGTGCAGGTCGCGGTCGAGCCGCAGCACGAGTCCTGGCTCGACGACGGGGTGTTCGACCTGCTCGACCGGCACGGCGCGGGCTTCGTGGTGTCGGTGATCGCCGGGCGCGAGCCCGTGCTGCGGGCGTCTGGTCGGCTGGCCTACGTGCGGTTCCACAACAGCGACCCCGAGTGGCGGTATGGCGGGTCCTTCGACGACGAGGCCCTCACGCGGTGGGTGGGGCACCTGCGGGGTCTCACGGCGGGCGGCCGACCTGCCTACTGCTACTTCAACAACGACAACTACGGGTATGCCGCGTTCAACGGCCTCCGCCTCAAGGAGCTGGTCGCCGGCGAGCAGGCCTAGCTACGCCGCCTCGCGGCTCGAGCCGCCCCGGCGTTGGGTCACTTCGGTGCTGCTATGACGACACCGAACCCACCCGACGATGGGGGAGGATCGCGAGCGGGGTCAGGCGCGGGCCAGCCAGGCGGCCAGCCCCACACCGGCCACCGCGACGAGCCAGCGCATGACCCGCTCGGGGATCAGCTGCTGCGCGGCGGGGCCGAGGTTGCCACCCACCAGGCAGCCGAGGCCGAGCGCCAGTGCCGCCCACCAGCTCACCGGCCCGAAGGCGATGAACAGCACCGCGGCCACGATGTTGGTGGCGGCGAGCAGCACGGACTTGAGGATCATCGACCGCTTGAACGCGTCGCTGGAGGCCAGCAGCGCGAGAGCGAGGTAGATCGTGCCGGCACCGGCGCCGAAGTACCCGCCATACGTGCTCACCGCGAGGACCCCGGCGAGGTAGACCCAGCGGGGTGCGGACCGGTCTCCCTGCAGGCGCCGCAGGCGCGGGGAGACCAGGACCATGAGCGAGGCCAGCAGGATGAGCCAGGGTACGACGAGCTGGAAGGAGCCTTCGCCGCCGACCAGCAGCACCGCGGCGCCGATCCCGCCGCCGAGGGCCGCGAGGCCGAGCTGCAGCAGCAGGTCCCGGCGTCCGCCGGCGAGCAGCGTGGGCATCGCCCGGGTGGCCGCGCCGGCCCCGATGCCGATCAGGCCGAGGGTCTGGCTGACGTTGGCGGCGACGGGCGACAGTCCCGCCGCGAGCATGGCGGGATAGGACACGAGCGAGGCCATGCCGGTGAGGTAGCCCACGAATCCCGTTGCCACCCCGGCCAGCACGAGCAGGGCGAAGGTCGTCAGCTCCACCGCGCGACCGCCGGTCCCACGGGGGCGGACGCGTGGCCGGGATGGGTCATGTGCTGCAGGGTAGCCCCGCGGGTGGCCGTGGCCGGGATGGGCGGCCCGGCGCTCAGGTGTGCAGGAGCGCGCTCAGCGCCTGGACCGCCTTGCACCCGCAGCCCACCACGTGCGGGAAGGGGACGCGGACGTCCTGCACGCGGCCGTCCTGCTCGACGCGCACGACCACGCCGCGGGTGTCGGCCAGGACGGGGCGCGCCCTGGCGTCCGGGCCGAGGGGGAGGTGGCGCGAGACGAGCGCCCGGACCAGCTCCCGGTGCCCCTCGTCGAGGTGGGCCATCCACCGGTCCTCCCACCCGCCGAGCGGGTCGATGCGCGCGGCGACGTAGTCCTGCGGCTCGACGACCTGATAGGTCGGTCGGCCGTCCGTGGTCTCGATCCGCCACTCGAGGCTCACGCGGCTGGGCGTCAGGCGCCCCACGGGCGTGCCGTCGGACACCGCGAGGTGCTCGGCCAGGTCGTCGCGGATCGGTCCGAGATGCACGTCGACCGTCCCCGTCATGCGGACGATGCCCCGCACCCGATCGGCCCGGTGCGCGCAGGAGACGTCGACCGCGACCAGGTCCAGGACGGGCAGGTCGGCCCCGGGGGCGACGCGCAGCGCGCAGCGGGGTGGGACCTCGCCGAGCGAGAAGAGCACGGCGCCGGAGCGTTCGAGGGCGTGGCGGCGCAGCAGCACCCGGTGGTCGAGCACGCCGAGCTCGACGTGCGTCGAGGTGGCCATCACGGTCTTGGCGCGGCGGTCGGCGTCGATCACGGGGCCCTCCTCCATCCGTTCGTCCGTCAGCAGCCTTCGACTTAGGCAACCCTAACTTAATCCGAGGCGGAAGAGACCTAACTATCCATTGACGTTTGCCGGTTATCAAACTGGCGTCATGGCATCACTGGTCAAGGGAGAGGGAAGAGGAGCCATGAGCATCAGCATCGGCAACGTGTGCGTGGACACGAACGACCTGTCGGGCAGCACCGCCTTCTGGCGGGCGGTGACCGGCTACCAGGTCGCGTCCTCGGACGAGGGCACGACCTATCTCGAGGACCCGGGCAAGGGCGGCGTGGGTCTGTCCCTGCAGCTCGTGCCCGAGCCGCGAGCAGGCAAGAACCGGCTGCACCTGGACCTGTTCACCGGCGACCTGGCTGGCGAGGTGGGCCGGATCCGCGACCTCGGGGCCACCGAGGTGCAGAGGTTCGACGACGACGGGTGGGTCGTCCTGGCCGATCCCGACGGCAACCAGTTCTGCGTGGTCGCCTCCTAGCCGCGGTGGTCCTGGCCCTCACGGTCATCACGCCGGACACCCAGGCCCGGACAGGCGTCGAGGAGCCGTCGTCGCGCGCCGACCAACCTCGATAGGCGGTTAGAATTCACGGATGGAATCGCCCGCCACCCCCCACCCGCTGAGCCTGATCGAGGAGTTCATCAACACGCGAGGGCCGGACGCGGACGGGCTCAGCACCCGCCAGCAGCTCCAGGCATGGCTGGCCGGACGCGACCTCGCCCCCGCCGGGGTCACAGTCGACGAGGCGGGGCTCACCCGGGCGACCTCGGTGCGCGAGGGTCTGCGGGCCCTGATCGCCGAGAACAACGCCCCGCCGGTGGACAGCCCCCGTCCCGACGACCTGGACCCTCACGCGCGGAGCGACCTCGCGGGGCTCGTCGCGGAGCTGCCGCTCGTGCTGGACATCGGCGGGCCCGCGCCCCGGCTCGTCCCTCGACCCGGCCTGTCGGTCGTCGACGCGGCCCTGGCCACCCTGGTCGCCGCCGTGCCACCGGCCGTCGCCGACGGTACCTGGACGCGGCTCAAGGCCTGCCGCGAGCCGAGCTGTCGCTGGGCGTTCTACGACCACTCGCGCAACCGCTCGCGGTCGTGGTGCTCGATGGGGCTGTGCGGCAACCGCGCCAAGGGACGCGCGTTCTACCACCGCAACCAGTGAGCTCGCGCGACCTAGGCTGGCGGCGTGGACGACGGCGCGACCCCGCTGGTGCGGACGCTCCTGGCGCTCGAGGCGATCCAGGACCGGCCGGGGGTCACCGCTGCCCAGCTCGCCGACCGGCTCGGCGTCACCGAGCGAGCGGTGCGGCGCTATGTCCTGACGCTGCGCGAGGCGGGGGTGCCGGTCGAGTCCTCCAGGGGGCCGTATGGCGGCTACCGGTTGGGGCGCGGCGCCCGGCTCCCTCCCGTCGTGTTCACCGAGGACGAGGCGATCGCCCTGGTCACGGCGGTCCTGTCGGCCACGGCGGGGCAGCGGCAGGGGACCGACATCCGGCGCGAGGCGCTGGACAAGGTCATCCGTGCGCTGCCGGCCCGGGTGCGGCAGCAGGCGGCGGTCGTGCGCGACACCGCGAGCGGGGCGGGTCGTCCGGACCCGCTGCCGGAGTCGACCGTCACCAGCGCGCTGGTCGCCGCCATCGCCGAGGGGCGCCGGGTCGAGCTGGACTACCGCAGCGAGTCGGGCCGCACCCACACCTGGCTCGTGGACCCGTGGGCGCTCGTGGTGCGCCACGGCCGGTGGTACCTCCTCGGCCACTCCCACCACGCCCAGGCCACGCGCACGCTGCGCGCCGACCGGGTGGCGCGCGTGACCGCGACGGCCGAGTCCTGCTCGGCCCCAGCCGATCTCGACCCCGTGGCCGCGCTGGAGGAGGCGCTCGGGGCGGGCTGGGAGCTGACGACGCACGTGCGCTTCGACGCCCCCGTCGAGGAGGTCGCCCGCTGGGTCGGCGCCGTCTCCGGCACGCTGACCGCGGTCGAGGGCGGCTGCGAGCTGCGCGGGTCGACCAGCAACGCCGAGATGTATGTCCTCGAGCGCCTCGCCCAGATCCCTCATCCCTGGCGCATCCTCGGTGGCCCCGAGCTGCGGCAGGCCGCCCGCGACGTGGCCGCCCGCCTCGCCGCGGCTGCGGACTGAGGCGGGCGGGACGGCATACGCGCTGGTGGGGTCAGAGACCGACCATCGACATCCCGGCCTCGTCGTAGCGCTCCCCGGCGACGCCGACGCGCTCCGCGAGCCCGTCGAGGTTGGCGACGTCGTCCGCGGACAGGGCCACCGCGGTGGAGCCGGCGTTCTCGTCGATGCGCTCGCGGCGACGGGTCCCGGGGATCGGCACGATGAAGGGGTGCTGCGCGAGCAGCCAGGCGAGGGCCACCTGACCCGGCGTGGCACCGCGCTGCTCCGCGAGCGCCTTGACGTGGTCGACGAGGGCCTGGTTGGCCGCGAGGTTCTCGGCCGCGAACCGCGGCACGCGAGCGCGGATCTCACCCTCGCCGAAGGTCGCGTCGGCCGAGACTGTGCCCGTCAGGAAGCCCTTGCCGAGGGGGCTGAACGGCACGAACCCGATGCCCAGCTCGGCGCACGCGGGCAGGACGGCGGGCTCGGGATCGCGGGTCCAGAGGGAGTACTCGCTCTGGACGGCGGTGACGGGGTGGACGGCGTGCGCGCGGCGGATGGTGTCGGCGCCGGCCTCGGACAGGCCGAAGTGCTTGACCTTGCCCTCCTGGACGAGCTCGGCGACGGTGCCGGCGACCTCCTCGATGGGGACGTCCGGGTCGACGCGGTGCTGGTAGAAGAGGTCGATCGCCTCGACGCCGAGGCGCCGCAGGGAACCCTCCGCTACGCGGCGGATCTGGGCAGGGCTGGAGTCCGTGCCCTTCATCTGGCCGTCCTCGATGCGCCAGCCGAACTTCGTGGCGACGACGACCTGGTCGCGCATCGGTGCGATGGCGTCGCCGACGAGCTTCTCGTTGACGTAGGGGCCGTAGACCTCGGCCGTGTCGATGAACGTGACCCCGTGCTCGACGGCGTAGCGCAGCACCGCGATCATCTCGTCACGGTCGCCCGGGTTGGGGCCGTAGCTCATGGACATGCCCATGGCGCCGAGGCCGATGGCCGACACCTCGAGTCCCTGCCCCAAGGTCCTGGTGTGCATGGCATTCCTCCTGCTCGTCGACGGGTTCGGATGTGTCCATCACACACCGGTCGAGAGGGGCAGGGGGAGTCCCTGGTGGGAGGGGGTACTCCCAGGGCCTGCCTGGGGTCGCGTCAGTGGCCCGCGCCGAGGTGGCCGGACAGCTGGGCATGACGGGTCGCCGAGGCGGCGTCGAGACCGACGATCTCCACGCGCTTGCCCTTGGCGGCGTACTTCGCCTCGATGGCGTCCAGGGCGGCGACGGTGGAGGCGTCCCAGACGTGGGACCCGGACAGGTCGACGACGACGTGCTCCGGGTCGCCGGCATAGTCGAACTGGTAGACGAGGTCGTTGCTCGAGGCGAAGAACAGCTCGCCGTGGACCCGGTAGACCCGGGTGTCGATCGTGCCGTCTGCGTCCTCGTCGGGCTCTGCCACCCGCTCGACCGTGGAGAAGTGCGCGACGCGGCGCGCGAACACGACGAACGCCGTGTTGACGCCGGCGATCACGCCGTAGGCCAGGTTGTGGGTGGCGACCGTGACGACGACGGTGACGAGCATGACGATCGTCTCGCTCCACGGCATGCGGCGCAGCGTGGACGGGGCGACGCTGTGCCAGTCGAAGGTCGCGACCGAGACCATGATCATCACCGCGACGAGCACCGCCATCGGGATCCGGGCGACGGCGGGGCCGGCCCCCACGACCAGGCCGAGCAGGAAGAGCCCGGCGAGGAAGGTCGAGATCCGGGTGCGGGCGCCGGAGGACTTCACGTTGATCATGGTCTGGCCGATCATGGCGCACCCGCCCATCCCGCCGAAGAGGCCGGTGACGATGTTGGCCACGCCCTGCCCCCAGCCCTCACGGGTCTTGTCGGAGTGAGTGTCGGTGATCCCGTCGACGAGCGTGGCGGTCATGAGCGACTCGAGGAGGCCGACCAGCGCCATGGCGAGCGCGAACGGCCCGATGACCTGCAGGGTCTGCAGGGTGAGCGGGACGTTCGGCAGGAGCAGGGTCGGCAGCGAGTCCGGCAGCTCGCCCTGGTCGCCGACGGTGGGCATGCGCCACCCGGTCACCTGCACGAGGGCGGTGATCAGCACGATGGCGACCAGGGGCGCCGGGACCGCGGTCGTGACGCGAGGCAGGAGCACCAGCACCGCGATGCCGAGGGCGACGAGGGGGTAGACGATCGGGGGGATGGAGGGGCCGACCAGGTGGGGGAGCTGGGCCAGGAAGATCAGGATCGCCAGGGCGTTGACGAAGCCGACCATCACCATGCGGGGGATGAAGCGCATGAGCCTGGCGACGCCGAGCAGGCTGAGGACGATCTGCAGCACCCCGGCGAGCAGCACCGTGGCCAGGAAGTAGTCGATCCCGTGATCCCTGGCGACCGGGGCGATCACCAGGGCGACGGCGCCCGTCGCGGCGGAGATCATCGCCGGACGGCCACCGACGATCGCGATGGTGCAGGCCATCGTGAACGACGCGAACAGCCCCATGCGGGGGTCGACGCCCGCGATGATCGAGAACGAGATGGCCTCGGGGATGAGCGCCAGGGCGACGACGAGCCCGGCCAGCACCTCGGTCTTGAGCCGCCGGGGGTCGCGCAGCGCGGCGAGCGTCGAGGTGTCTCGGTCGCCGGCGTCGGGGACGAGGGGGAAGCCCCGTTCGCCGCCCCGGGTCTCGGCGGCGCTGGGGGTGGTGCTGGCCAAGGATGGCTCCGTCCATGAAAAGGGCCGCAGCGTGAAGCCAGCTGCGGCGGGGTGAGGCTTCGCGATCCTACCTTGACGCCACGTGAGGGTTGCCCCGCTCAGGCCGTATGCCGGGGGCCGGGGAGCGCGTCGTAGCGCTCCGTCAGGACCCTGGCTGCGCTCTCGCGGGCGCGGCAGGTCGACATCGGGACCTGACCGAAAGTGCTGCGCGGCAAGGGGTCTCGTCCCAGTGCGGCGGTGCGGGCGTCGTCCCAGCGGACAAGGACCTGCCAGGCGCCGCCGTCCTGCGCGACCTCCCGGACCGTTCCGACGGCGCACAGCTCCTGGCGGCGCGACAGATAGGCCCAGATCGTGTCGCCCGCTTGCATCGTCCGGAATCCCGAGCGCAGGCACCAGCGGTCGATCTGCTGAGAGCGACCGATCGCCTCCCAGACCGGGCCGGCATCGGGACGGGTCCGCCAGTCCGGCGGCTGGTGCTCGGCGTGCGCCGCCGGGTCGATCGGCAGCAGCCAGTGGGTCCTTGGTGCCTCGGACTGCGCCTGCACGTGCGGCTGCGAGGCGTCCGGCCAGGACGGGCCACGGCGCAGGCGCACCGGGCCTCGGGCCGTCCGCACGTCGACCGGCCGGCCACCCTGGACCACCTCGATCACGCCCTCGTCGGCGAGGTGGGCGGCGGCATCCCGGGTCGGCTGCATCAGCTCCCGCCAGTCCTCGCCGCCGAGCCCGCGCGCGACCTCGGACGGGCAGATGGTGACGTCCGCGGACCGGCGGCCGAGCAGGTCGACGATGTCGACGCGCAGCTCGGCGTCGGTGGGTGCTGGTGCGGGCGCGGCCACCCCGGCACTCTAGGTCCTTCCCGAGCGGTGCGGGGGCTCACCTCGGACCGCGACCACGCACCAGGACCACGAGGACCAGCGACAGGATCCCGCCGGCGGCCGTGGCGAGGAGCCTCTGAGGGACCGAGCCCTGCGCGCCGATCCCCATGACCTCGAGGAAGACCACGACCCAGGCGGTCAGGGCCGTCGTGTAGAAGAAGTAGTTGACGGACTGCAGGGCGAACATCGCCCAGGCGAGCAGGGTGCCGAGAGCCAGCAGGGTCATTCCCTCGGGGCGCGCCAGGACCACGGCGCCGCCGCCCGCCGCCACCCCGACCGCGGTGCCGAGCAGGCGGTCCAGCCCCCGCGCGATCGTGTCGGTCAGCCGAGGTTGCAGCACGTTGACCACCGTCAGGGGCACCCAGTAGCCGCGCAGGGGGAGCAGGAGCTGGGAGAGGGCCTCGGCGACACCCAGGCCGAGGCCCAGGCGCAGGGCATGCCAGCGTGACTCCGGTCCGGGGTGTCGCAGGTCGTCGAACACCGCCCGGCGCACCTCGGGCAGCGGCGCCGGCTCCGCCCTCTCCGGGCCGGGGAGCTCCCGTCGCAGGACGACCGCGACCCGGCTCCGTCGGCGTCGCGACCGAGGCCCGACGAGCGTGCCGATCATGACCTGCACCAGCCCGCCCACGGCGACCAGGCCGGCATAGGTCAGGGCCGTCCGCAGGGGCGTCGCCTGCTGGCCCATGGCGAGGAAGCCGACCACCGCCTGCACCCCGACCTGACCCGGGCCCTCGCGCGGGCTGAGCAACCCCACGACCGCGCCGATGGCGGCGAGGGTCAGGACCGCGAGCAGGGGGTGGTCGGACACGAGGCAGGCAACGAACAGCGACGACGACAGGACGGCTGTGGTCACCAGCATGGTGAGCCGAGGCCGCGCGATCTGCGGATCGACGCCGAGACCACCGGCGTTGATCGCGCCGCTCGCGGCGACCACGCCCAACAACGGCTCGGACATCAGCACCCCGGCGAGCAGGACGGCGCCGAAGCCCAGGGCATAGGGCACCGCGACCGCGGGCTGAGCAGCACCGCGGTCGACCTGCAGGGCGGGCCGGACGACGGTGCGCACGCGCTCCCTGCGGGTGGGGCGGCTGGGCTGGTCGGGGTCGTCGAGCGGAGGACGGGTCGAGCTCATCGCCGTCGAGAGTAGTTCGGCGTCGGGCGCGCCGCCCGGGAAGTCGACAGGATGCCATCCTGGGGGCGTGCGACCACGAGGGTATGTCGGTGTCGTCGGCCCGGGTGCGGCCACGTCGGAGCAGGTGCAGCAGGCAGTCACGGTCGGCCGGCTGCTCGCCGAGCAGGGACTGGTCGTCGTCACCGGTGGTCTCGGCGGCGTGATGGCGGGCGCCGCGCTGGGCTGCGGGCAGGCGGGCGGGACGAGCCTCGGGCTCCTGCCGGGCGAGGATCGCTCCGCCGCCAACCCGCACCTGTCGGTCACCATCCCCACCGGCCTCGGCGAGATGCGCAACGCCCTGCTCGTCCGTGCCTGCGACGCGGTGGTCGCGGTGGGCCACAGCTGGGGGACGGTCAGCGAGATCGCGCTCGCGGCGCGCACCGGCGTGCCGGTGGTGCTGCTGGACGGGCTGCGGTTGTTCGACGAGGTGCCGGTCGACGGCGACGACGTCCGCGCGCCCCGGCACGCGGTGTCGCCCGAGGATGCCGTGTCGAGCGTGCTCGGGGATCTGGGGCTCGAGACCTCGCCTGCTCGTGAGGGCGGCGGACCGACATACGACGGGTGGGTGCTCGGCGTCGACGGGGCCCGGGGCGGGTGGACCGGCGCGCTCCTGCCCGTGTCCGGCGCGGGGACGGTGCGGATCGTGGCCGGGGCCGACCTGCGGACCGTGATCGACCGGGTCGATCACGGCGCTGTGCACGTCGAGCTCGTCGCGGTCGACGCGCCGATCGGCCTGCCGGACACCGGGCGCCGCAGGGCGGACGTCGAGGTGCGCGGGCGGCTGGGCCCGCGCGCCGGCTCGGTCTTTGCGACCCCCGTGCGTGACGCGCTGGCGGCCGAGTCGTATGCCGAGGCCCGCCGGATCAGCGTCGCCCGCACGGGCGGGACCAGCCTGGCCGCGCAGAGCTATGCCATGCGCAGGGCCATCCTGGACGTCGACGCCTACGTGCGCGGGGAGGGGCCGACCCTGCCGGTGGTCGAGGTGCACCCCGAGCTGTGCTTCGCGATCATGGCGGGCGCCCCGCTGGCCTCGAGCAAGAAGACGCCCGAGGGGCTGCGCGAGCGCGAGGGACTGCTCCTGGCCCAGGGGATCCACCTGCCGCGGGACCTCGACCTCGGTCGGCGCGGTGCCGACGACGTCCTCGACTCCGCCGCCGCGGCCTGGAGCGCGGCGCGCGTCGTCCGCGGGGAGGCCGTCCGCCATCCTGCTCGGCCCGAGCGCTTCAGCGACGGCATCGACGCCGCGATCTGGGTCTGACCCCTCGCCGGCCGACGTCGGGGAACAAAGGCGTGACCGACGGAGTTGAGCCAGATAGACTCAAGTTCACTGACACGAGCTTGCACATGGATCGCAGGCGGTCATACCTTGAGTGCTGACGACTCAACATCCGCTAGTCAACAAGGAGAGCCACACATGGCACGTGCAGTCGGTATCGACCTCGGCACCACCAACTCCGCCGTCTCCGTCCTCGAGGGCGGCGAGCCGGAGATCATCGCCAACGCCGAGGGCGGTCGCACGACCCCGTCGGTCGTGGCGTTCAGCAAGAACGGCGAGGTGCTCGTCGGCGAGATCGCCAAGCGCCAGGCCGTCACCAACGTCGACCGCACCATCCGCTCGGTCAAGCGCCACATGGGCACGGACTGGAAGCAGGAGATCGACGGCAAGGACTACACCGCGCAGGAGATCAGCGCCCGCACGCTGATGAAGCTCAAGCGCGACGCCGAGTCCTACCTCGGCGAGCCCGTCACGGACGCGGTCATCACCGTCCCGGCGTACTTCGACGACGCCGAGCGCCAGGCCACCAAGGAGGCCGGCGAGATCGCGGGCCTCAACGTCCTGCGCATCGTCAACGAGCCGACCGCGGCCGCGCTGGCCTACGGCCTGGACAAGGGCAAGGAGGACGAGCTCATCCTCGTCTTCGACCTCGGCGGCGGCACCTTCGACGTGTCCCTCCTCGAGGTGGGCAAGGACGCCGAGGACGGCTTCGCGACCATCCAGGTCCGCGCCACCAACGGCGACAACCGCCTCGGCGGCGACGACTGGGACGACCGGATCGTCAAGCACCTCCTGACCCAGGTCAAGAACAACACCGGCGTCGACCTGTCCAAGGACAAGATCGCCATGCAGCGCCTCAAGGACGCCGCCGAGCAGGCCAAGAAGGAGCTGTCCACCGCGACCAGCACCAACATCAACCTGCAGTACCTCTCGATGGGCGAGAACGGCCCGATCCACCTCGACGAGACGCTCACGCGCACGCAGTTCGAGCAGATGACCGCCGACCTGCTCGAGCGGACCAAGGAGCCCTTCCACAACGTCATCAAGGACGCGGGCATCAAGGTCAGCGACATCGCGCACGTCGTCCTGGTCGGTGGCTCGACCCGTATGCCGGCCGTGTCCAACCTGGTCAAGGAGCTCACGGGCAAGGAGCCCAACAAGGGCGTCAACCCGGACGAGGTCGTGGCCATGGGCGCGTCCCTGCAGGCCGGTGTCCTCAAGGGCGAGCGCAAGGACGTCCTGCTGATCGACGTCACGCCGCTGTCCCTCGGCATCGAGACCAAGGGTGGGCTGTTCACCAAGCTCATCGAGCGCAACACGGCCATCCCGACCAAGCGCTCCGAGGTCTTCACCACGGCCGACGACAACCAGCCGTCCGTGCTGATCCAGGTCTTCCAGGGCGAGCGCGAGCTGGCCCAGCAGAACAAGGGTCTCGGCACCTTCGAGCTCACCGGCATCGCCCCGGCCCCCCGCGGCATGCCCAAGATCGAGGTGACCTTCGACATCGACGCCAACGGCATCGTGCACGTGTCCGCCAAGGACCAGGGCACGGGCAAGGAGCAGTCGATGACGATCTCGGGCGGCAGCGCGCTGTCCAAGGACGAGATCGACCGCATGGTCAAGGACGCCGAGGCGCACGCCGACGAGGACAAGAAGCGGCGCGAGGAGGCCGAGGCTCGCAACAACGCCGAGCAGCTCGTCTACTCCACCGAGAAGTTCCTCGCCGACAACGCCGACAAGCTTCCCGAGGACGGCCGCAAGCCCGTCGACGAGTCGCTGAAGGACCTCAAGGACGCGCTGGCCGCCGAGGGCACCTCGTCCGAGGACATCTCCACCAAGGCCACCACGCTCTCCGAGGAGTCCCAGAAGCTCGGCGCCGCGCTCTACGCGCAGCAGTCCGACGAGGGCGCCGCGGGTGCGGGCACTGCCGGAGCCGGCGCGGCGGGTGCCGCGGGCGGTGCTGCCGGCGCCGGCCAGGCCAAGGCCGATGACGACGTCATCGACGCCGAGGTCGTGGACGACGACACGGACAAGAAGTGATGGACGACACCACCGGTCGCGTGGGCTCTCCCGAGGGGGAGCCCACCGGCCCGGTGATCCGGGACAAGCGACGCATCGACCCCGCCACGGGCGAGGTGCGCCAGCCGGCTCCCGACACCCCCGCACCCACCTCGAGCGACGACAGGGAGACCCCGATGTCCGACCCGTCAGACCAGCACGAGCCCGGTGACCAGCAGAGCGGCATGCCGCAGGACCCGTTCTCGGCCGAGGAGTCGGCCCTGCACGAGGCCGAGGTCGGCGCGGCCGAGGCGGACGCCGCGGCCGCGCGGGCCAAGGCCGACGGCGAGCACCCCGACACGGTGCTGGCCGCCGAGCGGCTCGCCGACCTGCAGCGCCTGCAGGCCGAGTACGTCAACTACAAGCGGCGTGTCGACCGCGACAAGGTCCTGCTCAAGGACCTGGGCGCCGCCTCGGTGATCGAGGCGCTCATGCCGGTCCTGGACGAGATCGCGCTGGCCCGCCAGCACGGCGACCTCGGCGAGGGCACGCCCTTCGCGTCGATCGCCGACAAGCTGCAGCAGGCCCTCGGCCGCTTCGGCCTCGAGGCCTACGGCGAGCCGGGAGACGAGTTCGACCCGGCCCTGCACGAGGCCCTGATGCACGTCCAGGCGGAGCTCCCCGAGGGAGCCACCACCACGACGGTCGTCCAGGTCCTGCAACCCGGCTACCGGCAGGGCGACCGCGTGCTGCGCGCAGCCCGCGTCTCGGTCGCCGACCCGCAGTAGCACCGCCCACGCCGGCCCGCCAGCACGACTGGCGGGCCGGCCGGGCACCACCCCCTTTGCGTAGCACCTTCGACCCATGGAAGGAGTCGCCGATGGCCAGTCAGGACTGGTTCGAGAAGGACTTCTACGCCACGCTCGGCGTGGCCGAGGACGCCGACGCGGCGACCATCAAGCGCGAGTACCGCAAGCTCGCCCGCAAGCTGCACCCGGACCAGAACCCCGGTGACGACGCGGCCGAGCAGCGGTTCAAGGAGATCGGCGAGGCCTACGCGGTCCTCTCCGACGCCGAGCAGCGCAAGCAGTACGACGCCATCCGCCAGATGGCCCACGGCGGAGCGCGATTCGCTCCTGGGGCCGGCGGCAACGGCGGCTTCGAGGACGTCTTCAGCAACCTGTTCACCGGCGGTGGCGCGGGCGGCCCCGGCATGCGGTTCACCACGAGCGGCGGACCGGGCGGCGGCCAGCCGGACATGGAGGACCTCCTGCGCATGTTCGGCGGGGGAGGGGGCCAGAGCCCCTTCGGCCAGGGATACGGCGCGTATGGCGCCCCCACCGGCCCGCGACCCGGCGCCGACGTCGAGGCCACCGTCACCATCGGCTTCCCCGAGGCGGTGCGCGGCGACACCGTCACGCTGACCGCCGCCGACGGCGAGCGCATCACCACCCGGATCCCCGCAGGGGTCAGGGACGGCCAGCGCATCCGGCTCCGCGGCAAGGGCGGCCTCGGCGACCCGCAGGCGCCCCGCGGTGACCTCTTCCTCAACGTCACCGTCACCCCGCACGAGGTGTTCGGCCGGGACGGCGACAACCTGACCGTCGAGGTCCCCGTGACCTTCGCGGAGGCGGCGCTGGGCGCCACCATCAAGGTGCCCACCCTGGGTGGCGACCTCGTCGGCGTCAGGCTCGGTGCCGGCACCCAGAGCGGCCAGCGACTGCGGGTCAAGGGCCGCGGCATCGCCACCAGGTCAGCGACCGGCGACCTGATCGTCACCGTGCACGTCGTGGTCCCGCAGCGGCTCACCGACGAGGCCCGGGCCGCCGTCGAGGTCCTGGCCGCGGAGGACGCCGAGACCGACGTCCGCGCCGACCTGCGGGCCCGCGCCGCGAGGGCGTGATCTCGTGCCCGGCCGCGAGCGACGCGAGTTCGTCCCCGACGACGACGCACCCATCTTCGTGATCTCGGTGGCGGCGCAGCTGGCGGGCATGCACGCGCAGACGTTGCGGCAGTACGACCGGCTCGGCCTCGTCGTGCCCAAGCGGTCCGGGGGCGGCGGGCGGCGCTACAGCGCGCGTGACGTCGCCCAGCTGCGCGAGGTGCAGTGGCTCTCCCAGGAGGAGGGCGTGAGCCTGGCCGGCATACGGCGGATCCTCGACCTCGAGAGCCACGTCAGCGCCCTCGAGGCGAGGCTCGCGGACGCTCTGTCCGAGGTCGAGCAGCTGCGCCCTCAGGCGTTGTACGGCCACCGTGTGTTCGCCGCGGGTCGCCGCGGCGACGTCGTGGCCATGCCACCCGGTCAGCGTCCGCGGGTCCCCCGCTCGACCAGCCAGGCCCTGGTCGTCTGGCGCCCCGACGCGCCGCGCTGAGGCCTACTGGGCCGGCGCGGCGATCTCCCGCGTCGTCAGGGCGGTCTGCATGATGGCGTAGATGTTCTCGGGCCGGCGGGCGTCGTAGGCCTGACCGTCGGGGACCGCGGCCGCGATGCGCTGCAGCGCACCGAGATCCGCGTCCTGGCTGATCGCGATCAGCACGAGCCGCACCGGCCGGGCGCTGTCCTTGCCGGCCTGCCTCAGGTTGGCGATCAGCTGCGCCTCGCTGATGGAGCTGGGGTCCTCGTTCTTGCCGTCCGTCAGCAGCACGAGAGCGTTGGCGTAGTCCGGCTGGTAGGTGCGCTGCAGCTGCTGGTAGCCCGCCCAGATCGTGTCGTGGACCGCGGTGCCGTTGGCGCGCTGCCACTGCAGGCCCATCGCCGAGCGCGCGAGGGCCTCACGCTGGGTCAGGGGTCCCGCCGTCGCGTCGATGCGTCTGATCGGGACCCGCTCGACCCAGTCCTTGGGCTGCGAGGCGTGCGCGAGGTCGAAGGTCCACAGGCCGATCTGGCTGCTCGGCGGGAACTTCTCGAGGGCCTTGAGCGCGGCCCCGGACGCGAGCTGGAGGCGGTTCATGCCGGGGATCGCTGGCTTCTTCATCGACTCGGAGGTGTCGATGACCGCCAGCATGCGGGTCTGTCGGGACATGGTGACCCACGTGCGCAGGGCGGTGTCGGCGTCGCTGGCGCGCGGTGTCGATATGACCTTGGGGAGGCTGGCGGGCACACCGGCGAGGTCGGGGCCGTCGGACTCGCCGATCCGGAACCCCGCCTTGCGGAGCGCGTCGACCGACTGGGCGTCGGCCAGGGCGTCCTGCAGCTTGGCGACGGCGGCCGCAGACGGGGCGTTCTTGCCGGCCACGGTCACCATGCGGTAGTCGAGCTGGGGCGTGGCGTCGCTGGGGGTCATCGCCCGCAGCGGCGTCTTGGGGTTGGCCTGGTTGAGGTGGGCGAGCTGCTGCTCGGAGGTGGGGAAGGCAGGCGCGGACGCGGCCGGCGTCAGGGCCTGTCGCCTCAGGTCGGCCTCGTCGACCGTGCTGCGGGACAGGGTCAGCAGGAGACCCTGCAGCGCTCGGGCGTCCTGCGGCGAGGAGGCGACGGCCTGCTTGGCGCCGAGCAGGGCGAGCAGGGACGGGGTGCTCCGCTCCGGGCTCGCGACCTTGAGGGGGACGGCGCGCTGCGCGATCAGCTGGGACCACGTGAGCGGTCCGGGGCGCGCCGTGCCGGCGGCGCCGCGCGGTATGGCGAAGACGACCGGCGACGTCGCGACGACGGGCCCCATGTCGAGCTTGGTGCTGGGCGCCGCGGACGTGACGCGTTCGGCCCACAGGCTGGAGTCGGGGATCCACACCTGCGTGCGGTCGTCCGCCCCGCTCATGAGACCGGACGCGGTCACGGACGAGCTCTGCACGTCGACGGTGTAGTCGATGCAGTCGTCGCCGCGCGTCTCCTGCCGCTGGGCCACCTGGCCCAGCACGGGCGCGAGCTCCTCGGTGGTGGTGACCCGCATCGGCGTGACCGAGGAGCAGGCCGACAGGCCGGTGCGCGGGGACGTCGAGCCTGCGGCGGCGTCCCCAGGTGAGTCGTCGTTGACCAACGCGGCGGCCCCCGCGATGCCGATGACGGCAGCGATGGGCAGGGCGAGGACCGCGACCTTGGGGATGGTCCGAGGGGCAGAGTGGCGTCCCATGGCCGCAATGTAGCCGAGGGGGAGGAGCCGGCGCCCGCGTTCCCGTCCTCAGGTGCCCAGGTGAAAGCCCAAGCGCCGTAACCAAATACGCTGGGTGATGGCGAAGGGCGAATCCGTCACCGTGGGTGTGCCGGTCCGACCCGCTCGGCCCTACAGGATCGGCACCTGGGCCCGGGTGCGCTCGACCAGGTCGAGGTCGATGTCGGCCACCAGCAGGTCCGGCGACCCGCCGAGTCGCGCCCGCACGGCCCCCGTGGGGTCCACGACGGCGCTGCGCCCGATGCCGAGGGGCTTGCGGACGGAGTCGGCACGCCAGGCCTGCCCGGCGGCCACCAGCCAGGACTGGGAGTCGTGCGCCCGCGCGGCCGTCAGCAGGTCCCACTGCTGTGCCTTGCCCGGACCGTCGCCCCAGGACGCCGGCAGCGCCACGAGCTCCACGCCGGCCCGGCCCAGCTCGGTGAACTGGTCGGGGAACCGCACGTCGAAGCAGGTCGCCAGCCCCACGCGAACGCCGTCGACCTCCACGCTGACGTAGCCCGACCCCGGAGCGACCGTCTCGGACTCCGTCGTGGTGTAGGCGTCGAACAGGTGCACCTTGCGGTAGGTGGCCTCCGCGTGCGGCCCCGTGAGCAGGAGGGTGTTGTGCACCCGCCCGTCGTCGGCGGGCTCGAACATCCCTGCCACCACGGTGATCTCGTGCGTGCGCGCGGCCTCGCGCAGGGCCTCGGCGAAGGGGCCGTCGAGGGGCTCCGCGTGCGGGCCCAGCGGCACGGCGAAGGTCATCATCGTCGCCTCGGGGAGGACGACCAGCCGGGCGCCGGCCTCCGCAGCCTCGGCCACCAGGCGGCAGGCCTGCTCGAGGTTGTGCTGCTTGTCGTCGGTGCTGGCGAGCTGCCCGGCCGCGACGCGCCAGCGCCTCACGACCGCCCCAGCCCGACGCAGGCGGCCTCGAACGCGGTGTAGGACGTGGGGTCGAACGGCACGAACCGCACCAGGTCGATCCCGTCCCGGGAGTGAGCCGCGACCGTCGTCAGGGCGATGCGCGCGACGTCGGCGACCTTCCAGCCATAGGCGCCCGCGCTCACCGCCGGGAAGGCGATCGTCCGGACGCCCAGCTGCTGCGCGACGTCCAGCGAGCGGGTGTAGCACGACGCCAGCAGCCGGGGGTCGATCTGTCCCTCGTGCCGGTTGGGGCCGACGGTGTGGATGACATAGCGGCAGGGCAGGTCGCCCGCGCCCGTGGCGACGGCGTCACCGACGTGCAGGCCCTCGGGGTAGTCCGTGGCCCGCAGGTGACGGCACTCCTCGCGCAGCGTGGGCCCCGCGGCGCGATGGATCGCCCCGTCCACGCCACCGCCACCCATGAGGGAGGAGTTCGCGGCGTTGACGATCGCGTCCACCGCCTGGGTGGTGATGTCGCCCTGCACGATCTCGATGCCAGCCATGGCTCCCAGCCTACGACGGCGGTCACCGGGCGGCCCCGGAACCACCCCGTCCCGCAGCGGTCGCGCGGCGTTCACCGTCCAGGGCCGGCCTGGACGCCTGGGCCACCTAGCGTCCTGGAGAACCCGCTGCCAGCAGAGAGGCCCGTGACATGTGCCGCGACGGCTCCCCCCATCAGGACCATCAGCCGCTTCCCCACGTCTGGGACGAGCCGGTCACGCCCCTCCCGACCGCCACGGGTGCGAGCCGTCGCAGCGTCCTGACGGCCGCGGGGGCCGCGGGGGCCGCGGCTCTCGGAGCCGGTCTGCTGCCCGGGGTCCTCGCGGCGCCGGACGCCGGTGCCGCACCCGCCGGGCGGCGGCCGCGCCACGACCGTTACGACTGGCTCGTCGGCGACCACCACGTCCACACGGTGTTCTCGCACGACGCGAAGTACCTCGTCGAGACGCAGGTCGCGCGGGCCCACGAGTTCGGCGTCGACTGGATGGTGTTCACCGAGCACTCCAACGTCGGGCACCACGACAAGGGCGCGCACCTGGAGCGCCACCTGCAGCGGATGCGGCGCCAGTACCCCGACCTGCTCATCTACCAGGGCCTGGAGTGGTACATCCCGGCGGCCGAGTACTGCACCGTCATGGTCGCGCCCGGCGACAACGACGCCGATCTGCTGCGCCAGTTCGAGAGGCTGTGGGACGGCAAGCTCAACCGGTGGGAGAAGCCCACCCCCGGGACCCCGCAGGTCGCCGAGTGGGAGGCCAAGGCGGTCGAGGCGCTGCGATGGCTCGCGGCCGAACGGCGCCGTGGCGTCGTCGACGACGTGCTGGTCCTCGCCAACCACCCGCTGCGGCTGGGCATCGACTCGCCGCACGAGCTGCGCGCCTGGCGTGACGCCGCCCCCGAGATCATGATCGGCATGGAGGGGGCCCCGGGGGCACAGGCGGGTGCCTTCGGGACCAACCGGGCGCCCGGCTACCAGCGCGGGGAGTACGAGAACGCGCCCTCGGCCTACTCCTGGCCGGGCTACCCGCTCGAGGCCTATCGCACGAGGGGCGGTTTCGACTGGGCCAGCTCGGTCGTCGGTGGCCTCTGGGACTCCCTGCTGGCCGAGGGCCAGGCCCTACTGGATCACCACCAACTCCGACCACCACAACGAGTCGCGCGACCGCACCACGGTCGGCGCGTACCCGCCCGGCGAGACCTTCGACACCCTGGGCCGTCGCCCCGACCCCGTCCCCACCGCCGATCCCCAGGGGGGCGGTGACTACTGGCCCGGTAAGTTCAGCCGCAACCACACGGGCGTCGAGCGTCGCAGCTACCGCGCCGTCATGCAGGCCCTGCCCGAGGGCCGCAGCTGGGTCGACCACGGGCACCTGGTCAACCGCGTCGAGGTCGAGGTCACCGGTGGCGGACCAGCTGGTCGCGGTCGCGGCCATGCGGGTGGCCGGCAGGTCAGCGCCACGCTCGGCGGCCGCATCCGCGTCCGCCGCGGCTCCAGCATCACCCTGACGGTCACCATCCACCCCACGACCTATCGCAACGCCTGGGGGATCCTGCCGCAGCTCGCGCACGTGGACGTGATCCAGGGGAGGGTCACCGGGCCCGCGACCGACCGCGACACCTGGCGGGCGCCCGGCACCCGCGTGGTGCGCACCTGGGACACCGGCGGCCGCCGCGGACCCGTCACGCTGCGCCTCGAGCTCGTCGCGGAGCACTCGGGCTACCTGCGCCTGCGCGGCAGCGACGGCAACCGCCACGGCGTCGGCCCGCTCGGGGCCGCCGTCGATCCCCACGGTCCGGTCCCGCACGACGGGACCCCGGACGCCGGGAACCCCTGGGCCGACACGTGGTTCTACACCAACCCCGTGTTCGTCGACGTGGTCTGAGCCCTCTCCACCCCGGCATACGGCAGGTCACATGAGCGCGGAGGTGAGGCGGCAGAAGCCGTCCGCGACCTGCTCGTGCCACGGCCGACGTCGCCACTCCGCGAGGTCCAGCCTGCGCGAGCGGGACCGCAGCTGATCCTCGAACGCCTCCAGGTCCTGGGCGAACTCGCGCCCCTCGACGAGGGCCGACACCTCGAGGTTGAGGGTGAACGAGCGCATGTCCAGGTTGGACGACCCGATGACCGAGGTCTGGCCGTCGACCGTGAGGGTCTTGGCGTGCAGGACGTAGGGCTGGGGATACATCCAGATCTCCACGCCGGCGTCCAGCAGGATCTCGTAGTAGGACCGCTGGGCGTGGTGCACCAGGAACTGGTCGCCCTGCTCCGACACGAACAGCTCGACCTTGAGCCCCTGCTGGGCCGCGGTCGTGACCGCCATCAGCAGCGACTCGTCCGGCACGAAGTAGGGACTGATCATGCGCACCGAGTGCAGGGCGTTGTAGATCAGGGCGTTGAACAGCTTGAGGTTGTTCTCGGCCTCGAAGCCCGGGCCGCTGGGCACGCACTGGGCGTAGAGGTCGCCGGTCGCCCGCACCTCCGGGAGCCCCTGCGTGGAGCCGACGTCGAGGAGCTCGTCGGTCTCGGAGTACCAGTCGGTGCGAAAGACCGCGTCCAGCTCGAGCACCACCGGTCCGGTGAAGCGCGCCATGATGTCGATCCACTCGCGCCCGAGCCGGCGGTTGCGCCGCTTGCCGTAGCGCGCGTCGATGAGGTTCTGCGAGCCGATGTAGCCCACGGCGCCGTCGATGATGAGCAGCTTGCGGTGGTTGCGCAGGTCGGGGCGCAGGATCTCGCGCTTGAACGGCGTGAACGGGAGCATCCGGGCCCACTGGGCACCCATGGCGTCGAGGCGCTTGATCGTCCGGCGGTAGCCCGGGATCCGCAGGGAGGCCAGGTGGTCGAACAGGACCCGCACCTCGACCCCACGGGCCACGGCCCGCTCGAGGGCCGCGAAGACCGGTGTCGTCGTCTCGTCGAGGCTGAGGATGTAGAACTCGGCGTGGACGTACTCGCGGGCGAGGTCGATCTCCTCGGCCATCATCTCCAGCGACCGGACGTAGTCCGTCTCGACGGTGGCGTCCGACCCCGCGACCATCGGCATGGCGCCGAGTCGCCGGTTCATCCGGGCGAGGGGCTCCAGCCACGGCGGCGCCGAGTCCGGCCCCTGGGTGTCCATGTCGGCCGTGCGCTGCAGGATCACCTCCGACACGCGGCGCTGCTTGTTGCGGCGGCGGCGGGGCAGCTTGGGCGACCCGATGAGGATGAACGCGAAGAGCCCGAGGAACGGGATGAAGAAGATCGCGAGCAACCAGGCCACGGCGCTCGAGGGCCGGCGGTTGTTGGACACGACCGAGGCCGCCACCACGCGGAACGCCAGGTCGAGCAGCACCAGCAGCTCGACGCTGAGGTTGCCCGGCGTGGGTGGCCAGTCGAACCATGCGAACCAGCCGAGCCACCAGTCCATGCTCACCTCCTCCGGACGCAGGACCACCTCGCGTGCCGAGTCTGGCACGCGAGGTGGTGGGGGGTGGGTGGGGTCTGCGTCAGCGGGTCACTCCTCGCGGCGTCGCCGTGCCTCGTCGAGGTCGACGGGCCAGCCGCCCTCGCGCAGGCGCTCGCCGACGCGGTGCATCTCCTCCTCGGTGGGGAGCTCGTCGATGACCCTCGTGATGCCGACGCCCACGTCGATCTTGCCCGCCGGCACCATGCCACGACGGACCAGCTCCTGACCGAGCTCGTCGACCTCGTCGTCGGTCAGCCGTCTGCGCAGCAGCGCGAGCAGGGGTTGGTAGTCGGTGTCGGGGACACCGCCGGGGTAGCCGGCGCGCAGCCAGTTGAGCGCGCGCTCGATGAACGAGGTCATGGCCGGTTCCTCAGAGATCGGGGGCTCTCCATCATGGCCTCAGCCGCTGCCGGGCGACGGGTTGCCGACGGCGTCGTCGTGCGGGTCGTGCTGGGCGTGCGGGTCGTGCTGGGCGACCGGCTCGGCCGCGGCCGCCCCCGTCGCGAGCGGCCACCCGCCAGCGGCGAGCCGGCCGGCCACCCGGGCGATGTCCTCCTCGGAGGGCTTCTCCATCGCGACGCGGCGGATGCCGGCCGCGATCTCCTCGCGGCTGATCTCGGAGTCGGGGACGCCGCGGTCCTTGCGGAGGGCGACGGCGATCTCGGCCACCTCGGTCTCGGTGAGGTCGCGGTGCAGGATGCCGAAGAGTGCCACGTAGTCCGACTGCGGGACGCCCTGGGGGTAGCCGCCGCGCAACCAGCCGAGGAGTCGGGTGAAGGGATTGGTGGTCATCGGGGAGGCGATCAGTGCTTGTCGACGAGCACGGGGAAGATGTGCTCGAAGCTGACGGACTTGCCGAAGCCGGACGTCACGATGATGGTGATGCCGAGCAGGACGGCTGCCGCCACGAGGGCGAAGCAGAGGATGCCCAGGGCTCGGCCGACCGGGTGCGGCGACGCCGTGGTGTCGATCTCGGCCGCGCCTCCCACGCCGTAGGCCATGGACCGGATCCCGAGGGCGAACAGGGCAGGCAGTCCGGCGCCGAGGAGCAGCCCGACGGCCAGGACCTTCCACGCCGCGTCGAAGAGCAGCCCGAGGTTGTGCAGCATGACGAACTCCTCTCAGCGAGCCGAGCGCCAGGACGCGAGCGCGTCGGCCGTCTCGGCCGGCACGCCGGAGGCGTCCCACTCGTCGTTGACGTTGTTGTGGTCGACCGGCGCCTGGCGGGACCGGTGGTACATGTAGCCGGCGAGGCCGCACAGGATGGCGAAGATCGTGATGACCCCGAGGAGCCCGCCGAGGGCGTGGCCGATGAACCACATGATCGCCCCCACGGCGGCCGCCGCGGGGAGGGTGATGAGCCAGGCGGCGACCATGCGGGCCGCGACGCCCCAGCGGACCTCGGCGCCCTTCTTGCCGATGCCGGTGCCGAGGATCGAGCCGGTGGCGACGTGCGTCGTCGAGAGCGCGAAGCCCAGGTGGCTCGAGGTGAGGATGACGGCGGCCGACGCCGACTCGGCCGCCATGCCCTGCGGCGAGGCGATCTCGACGAGACCCTTGCCGAGCGTGCGGATGATGCGCCAGCCGCCGAGGTAGGTGCCGAGCGCGATGGCGACGGCGCAGGAGAACTTGACCCAGAAGGGCACGGAGTGGGTGTCGGTGTGGGACCCGTAGCCGATGAGGGCCAGGGTGATGACGCCCATGGTCTTCTGCGCGTCGTTGGTGCCGTGGGCCAGGGAGACGAGCGAGGCCGAGCCGATCTGGCCCCAGCGGAAGCCGGACTCCTTCCACCGCTCGTTGACGCCCTCGGTGATCTTGTAGATCAGCCAGGTGCCGGACGCCGCGATGACGGCGGCGATCACGGGCGACAGGAGCGCCGGCATGATCACCTTGCCGACGACGCCGTCGAGCTTGCTGCCGTCGCCGTTCCACTTGACGCCGGCCCAGCCGATGGCGGCGATGGTCGAGCCGATCAGGCCGCCGAAGAGCGCGTGCGACGAGCTGGACGGCAGGCCGAGGAGCCAGGTCAGGAGGTTCCAGACGATGCCGCCGATGAGGCCCGCCAGCACGATGAGCAGGAGCGCCTGGCCGTGGTCGGCCATGAGGGTCGTGATCGGGGACCCGTCCTTGTTCTGGATCTTGATGACGGCGTTGGTGACCGTGAGGGCGACCTCCACGCTGAGGAAGGCGCCGATGAGGTTGAGGATGCCGGAGAGGGCGACCGCGGTCTTGGGCTTGAGGGCACCGGTCGCGATGGACGTCGCCATCGCGTTGCCGGTGTCGTGGAAGCCGTTGGTGAAGTCGAAGGCCAGAGCCGTGATGACCACCAGCACGAGGAGGATGAGGGAAACGTCCACGGGACCTATTGTGCGGCGCGAAACCACGACCGCGAACCGGGGGCCTGACGCCGCGGCGTGCAGTCACCAGCTGTTCACCCTGATGTCGCACGATGTTCGGCCGTCGGAACGGCTCGGTGGCCGACGCATTCAGGGTTGAGCGGAATAGGCTCAACTCTGTCGAGGTTGCACCAGGTGAGGCCGGGCCTTCCGGCATACACCCCTTGTCCGTCCCACTAGAGGAGCCGCCCCACATGGAGCTGACCACCAAGTCGGCCGAGGCCGTCAACGCGGCCGTGCACGACGCCACCGCAGCGCACCACGCGCAGGTGGAGCCCGCCCACCTCCTGCTCGCCCTGCTCGGCCAGCAGGACACCACCACCGGACCGCTGATCACCGCGTCCGGCGCCGACCCGCAGGCCGTGGGCCGCGCCGCCGCCCAGGTGCTCGCCGGCCTCCCGACCGTGTCCGGGTCCACCAGCACCCCCGGGGCCTCCCAGGCCACCGCGTCCGTCCTGCAGCAGGCCGGCAACGCGGCCGCGGCGATGGGCGACACCTACATCTCGACCGACCAGCTGCTGGCGGCGGTCGCCCGCGCCGGACGCTTCGGCCTCGACCCCGACGCGATCGAGGCGCAGATCCCCCAGGTCCGTGGCGGCCGCAAGGTCACGTCCGCGACGCCCGAGGGCACCTTCGAGGCCCTCGAGAAGTACGGCACGGACCTGACCCAGGTGGCCCGCGACGGCAAGCTCGACCCGGTCATCGGCCGTGACTCCGAGATCCGCCGCGTCGTGCAGGTCCTGTCCCGGCGCACCAAGAACAACCCCGTCCTCATCGGGGACCCCGGCGTCGGCAAGACGGCCGTCGTCGAGGGCCTCGCCCAGCGCATCGTCGCCGGGGACGTCCCGGAGAGCCTGCGCAACAAGCGGCTCATCTCCCTCGACCTCGGTGCGATGGTCGCCGGGGCCAAGTACCGCGGCGAGTTCGAGGAGCGGCTCAAGGCCGTCCTCGACGAGATCCGCCAGTCCGACGGCGAGATCGTCACCTTCATCGACGAGATCCACACGATCGTGGGCGCCGGCGCCTCCGGCGACTCGTCCATGGACGCGGGCAACATGCTCAAGCCCCTCCTGGCCCGCGGCGAGCTGCGGCTCATCGGCGCGACCACCCTGGACGAGTACCGCGAGAACATCGAGAAGGACTCGGCCCTGGAGCGGCGCTTCCAGCAGGTCTTCGTGGGCGAGCCGTCCGTCGAGGACACCGTCGCGATCCTGCGTGGGCTCAAGGAGCGCTACGAGGCGCACCACAAGGTCGCGATCTCCGACTCGGCCCTCGTGGCCGCGGCCGCGCTGTCCGACCGCTACATCACCGGCCGCAAGCTCCCCGACAAGGCCATCGACCTCGTCGACGAGGCGGCGTCGCGGCTGCGCATGGAGATCGACTCCTCGCCCGTCGAGATCGACGAGCTCCGCCGCCAGGTCGACCGCCTCAAGATGGAGGAGCTGCACCTGGAGCAGGAGACCGACGACGCCTCTCGCGAGCGGCTGGCGCGGCTCCGCAAGGAGATCGCCGACCGCAGCGAGGAGCTCGCGGGTCTCAACGCCCGCTGGGAGGCCGAGAAGGCCGGCCTCAACCGGGTCGGTGAGCTCAAGGCTCAGCTCGACGAGGCACGCTCGCGCGCGGACATGATGGTCCGCGAGGGCCGGCTCAACGATGCGGCTCCGATCATGTATGGCGAGATCCCCCGCCTCGAACGTGAGGTCGAGGCGGCTCAGGCCGCCGAGTCCGAGGCGGCCGTCTCGGCGGTCGCCACGGGTGGGCCGATGGTGCAGGAGCAGGTCGACGCCGACGCCATCGCCGAGGTCATCTCCGCGTGGACCGGCATCCCCGCCGGCCGTCTGCTCGAGGGTGAGACCGAGAAGCTGCTGCACATGGAGGAGGTCATCGGCGAGCGGCTGATCGGCCAGGCCGCCGCGGTGCAGGCCGTGTCCGACGCGGTCCGGCGCTCGCGGGCCGGGGTCGCGGATCCCGACCGTCCGACCGGGTCCTTCCTCTTCCTCGGCCCCACCGGTGTCGGCAAGACCGAGCTGGCCAAGTCGCTCGCCGACTTCCTCTTCGACGACGAGCGCGCCATGGTCCGCATCGACATGTCGGAGTACTCCGAGCGGCACTCGGTGGCCCGCCTCGTGGGTGCACCTCCCGGCTACGTCGGCTACGAGGAGGGCGGCCAGCTGACCGAGGCCGTGCGGCGTCGTCCCTACAGCGTGGTGCTGCTCGACGAGGTCGAGAAGGCCCACCCGGAGACCTTCGACATCCTGCTGCAGGTCCTCGACGACGGTCGCCTCACCGACGGCCAGGGGCGGACGGTCGACTTCCGCAATGTCATCCTCGTGATGACCTCCAACCTCGGGTCGCAGTTCCTCGTCGACCCGACGCTGGACGAGACCGCCAAGCGCGACGCCGTCATGGCAACCGTGCGGACCGCGTTCAAGCCGGAGTTCCTCAACCGCCTCGACGAGGTCGTGATCTTCGACCCCCTCTCGATGGCGGAGCTCGGCCACATCGTCGAGCTGCAGGTTGCCGAGATGGGCCGTCGCCTGGCCGATCGGCGGATCACCCTGGAGGTCACCGAGGCCGCGCGGGAGTGGCTGGCCCTCACCGGCTACGACCCGGCCTACGGCGCCCGTCCGCTGCGCCGGCTGGTGCAGCGAGAGATCGGCGACCGCCTCGCCAAGGCGCTGCTCGGCGGCGACGTCCGCGACGGGCAGACGGTGGTCGTCGACCGCGACGGTGGCGCCGACGCGCTGACCCTGCGCTGACACTGCGCTGACGCGCCCCTGGCCAGGTCGCTGCGGCTCTAGAAGATCGGCAGCCAGGCGCCGGCGCGATCCTGGAAGGTCTGGGCGTCCCACGACCCGGCCCCGGCCGGGATCCGACCGAGCAGGGGTGCGCCGGTCACCTCCGGCAGGTCCTCCAGGTTGAGCCGCATGGCCAGGTCGGGGTGCTCGGGCCACGACCCGATCACGAACCCCAGGCAGTCCAGGCCGCGCAGCTGCAGCGCCTCGGCCGTCAGCGCCGAGTGGTTGAGGGTGCCGAGCCCGGCGGCGGCCACCACGACCACGCCGACCCGCAGGCCGAGCTCCTGGACGCACAGCGCCAGGTCGGCCAGGGTGCCACCGGCCAGGTCGAGCCGGACCAGCAGCCCACCGGCACCCTCGACGAGGACCAGGTCGACGTCCCCGCGCCGCGACACCTGGGCGACCTGGGACGCCAGGACCGGCACCGGCGGGATGCCGATGCCGGCGTGCCGGGCGGCCGTGTCCGGCGCGAGCGGTTCGGGCAGGCGCACCAGCTCGTGCGTCTGCACGTCACCGGCGAGGCGGCGCACCTCGGCCAGGTCAGCGTCCTCGTCCGGCCCGACCCCCGTCTGGCAGGGCTTGACCACGGCCACGCGCAGGCCCTGCTCGCGGAACCCGACGGCGAGGGCTGCGGTCGCGACGGTCTTGCCCACGTCGGTGCCGGTGCCCGTGACGACGATGACGGGGGCGGTGCTCTCGGTCCTCATGGCCACCAGCCTCTCAGCCGTGCGCCAGCGCGACGGCCTCGACCAGCGCGCGGGTGATGGTGGCGACCTCGGCCTCCGAGCACGCGTAGGGCGGCATCGTGTAGACGAGGTCCCGGAACGGCCGCACCCAGACACCCCGGTCCAGGGCAGCCGCGGTCACCTCGGCGACCCGGACGGGCTCGTCCAGCTGTATGACGCCCACGGCGCCCAGCACGCGGACGTCTCGCACGTGGTGGAGGGATCGAGCGGGGGCGAGCCCGGTCCCGAGCCGTCGCTCGATACGGGCGACCTCCGCCGCCCAGCCGCGGGCCTCGAGCAGGTCCAGCGAGGCGAGGGCCACGGCGCAGGCCAGGGGATTGCCCATGAATGTCGGCCCGTGCATCAGCGCCCCGGCCGCGCCGCCACTGACCGTGCGGGCCACGTCGCTGGTGCACAGCGTCGCCGCCAAGGTGAGATAGCCGCCGGTCAGTGCCTTGCCGACCGTCATGATGTCCGGCACGATCCCGCACCGGTCCGAGGCCCACAGCGTCCCCGTGCGGCCGAAACCCGTCGCGATCTCGTCCGCCACGAGCAGCGCGCCAGACTCCCGGGCCAGCGACGCGAGGACGCGCACGGCATGCGGGCTGTAGACGTGCATCCCGCCCGCGCCCTGCAGGATCGGCTCGACGACGACCGCCGCGACGTCGGCGGCGTGCTCGGCATACAGCCTGCGTGTCTCCCGCTCCCAGGCCACCATCGCGGGATCGCTGCCGTCCCGGTCGAGGCCGCCCGGTGGGCGCGGCGCGAAGACCTGCTCGGGCAGCACGCCGGTGAACAGCGAGTGCATGCCGCCCTCGGGGTCGCACACGCTCATCGGGGCGAAGGTGTCGCCGTGGTAGCCGCCGCGGATCGTGAACATCCGCCGGCGTGGTCGGCCGAGGGCGACGTGGTGCTGCCAGGCCATCTTGAGGGCGACCTCGACGGCCACGGACCCCGAGTCGGCGAGGAAGACGTGCTGGAGCGGGGACTCGTCGCCGCCACCACGTGGGGCGAGCTCGACCAGCCGCCGGCCGAGGCGGATGGCGGGCTCGTGCGTCAGCCCGCCGAACATCACGTGGCTCATCCGGCCCAGCTGGTCGTGCGCGGCCGCGTCGAGCTCCGGGACGGCATACCCGTGGATGGCGCACCACCAGGAGGACATGGCGTCCACGACCTCGCGGGTCTCGCCGTCCACGTCCAGCCGCAGCCGCACCCCCTCGGCGGAGCGCACGAGGTGAGGCGCCGTGGTGGCGGGAAAGGTCGAGTAGGGGTGCCAGAGGTGATCCCGGTCCCAAGCGACCAAGGGCGTCTCCTGAACAGTGTTCATGACGCCAGTATGGCGTCGCACCCGGCCCGACCGGGGTGGTGCCACGGCGGGTGTGCTTGCCGCAGGTCAGCCGAGGAGCTCGCCCGTGCGCTCGCGCTGCTGGTAGCCCTTGGTCTCGCGGATGATCACGCCCGACAGCAGCAGGACGGCAATCAGGTTGGGGATGGCCATGAGGCCGTTGAGCGTGTCGGCGATCGCCCAGATAGCGTGCAGGCCGCCCACGGACCCCGCGTAGACCGCGGCGATGAAGACGAGCCGGTAGGTCAGGATGGCGTACTTCGTGCCGCCGGTGCGCCCGAACAGGAACTCCAGGCTCTTCTCGCCGTAGTAGGACCAGCCGAGGATGGTCGAGTACGCGAACAGTGCGAGGCCGATGGTGAGGCCCATCCCGCCGATCGTGCCCGGCAGGCCGTGATTGAAGGCCGCGATGGTCAGGGCCGATCCTTGCTCGGTGCCGCGCCACACGCCCGTCGTGAGGATGACCAAGGCGGTCATCGTGCAGATGACGATGGTGTCGACGAAGACCTCGAAGATGCCCCACAGGCCCTGCGCCACGGGTTCCTTGGTGTTGGAGGCGGCATGGGCGATGGGCGCGGAGCCCAGGCCGGCCTCGTTGGAGAAGACACCACGGGCGATGCCCATCTGGATCGCCTTGGCGATGGTGAAGCCGGTGGCTCCCCCCAGTGCGGACTGCGGGTTGAACGCCGCCTCGACGACGAGCGCCAGCATGGGCAGCAGCTGGCCGGCGTTGAGGACGAGGATGACGAGGGAGAGCAGGACGTAGAAGACGGCCATGAAGGGGACGAGCTTCTCGGTGACCCGGGCGATGGTCTTGATGCCGCCGAGGATCACGATGGCGGTCAAGGCCATGAGCACGATGCCGACCACGACCGGGCTGAGACCGAAGCTGCTCTCCATGGCGGCGGCGATCGAGTTGGCCTGAGTCATGTTGCCGATGCCGAAGGTCGCGAGGGTGGCGAAGATCGCGAAGACGTAGGCCAGCCAGGGCTGCTTGAGACCGTTCTTGATGTAATACATCGGGCCGCCGACGTACTGCCCCTCGGCGTTGGTTTCGCGGTACTTCAACGCGAGGACGATCTCGCCGTACTTGGTCATCATGCCGAAGAAGGCGCTGACCCACATCCAGAAGACCGCGCCGGGCCCGCCGACCGTGATGGCGGTGGCGACGCCGACGATGTTGCCGGTGCCCACGGTGCTGGCCAGGGCGGTGGAGACGGCCTGGAAGCCGCTGATGTTGGTGTCGTCGGCCCCCTTGGCCCTGCGCCCGATCACGCTCCCGATGGTCATGCGCATCGTGTAGGCGAACTTGCGCACCTGGAAAACGTGGGTGCGGACCGTGAGGTAGACGCCGGTGCCGACGAGGGCGACCAGCATCACCGGCCCCCACACGAAGCTGTTGATGGTCTCGTTGAGCTTGAGCGGGTCCACGGGGTTCAGCTCCTGGATGGGGTGGTGCGTCGAGGTCCGAGCTCAGGCTACTCCGGTGCGTATGCCTATGCAGTGCCCCGAATGTGCGACCCGGGTCACACGGGCCAGGTCTCCCGGCGCCAGGCGGCGTCCCAGAACATCCACTCGTAGCGCGCCGCCGTGGAGTACGCCTCGTGCATCCGCTCCACGGTGGCGTCGTCGGCGCCCTCGGCGCACCGGTCGACGATCGCCTTGGCGCGGCCCACCGAGGCGGCGAACTCCTCGTCGGAGTACATCCCGATCCAGTCGCCGTAGGTGTGGGCGTCGAGGGAGCCGGCCTGGCTCAGCAGGTGGTCGCCCACGTCCTGGTAGATCCAGAAGCAGGGCAGCACGCCGGCTGCGGCCGCGGCATACGAGCCCTGGGTGGTCAGCGACGAGAGGTAGGACGTGTAGGCCAGGCAGCTGGGGGAGCGGCGCGCGGCCGCGAGGTCGGCGACGTGCGCGCCGTGCAGCTCCCGCTCGACGACGACCGTGGTGCGGGCCGACTCCGCCCAGAACAGCATCTCGTCGGGGTCGGTGGCCTGCCCCGCGAGGGTCGCGAGCACCCGGCCGTAGTCCGCGAGGTAGAGCGCGTCCTGCGCCATGTAGTAGGTGAAGCGCTCGCGGTCGAGCGTGCCGTCGGCCAGGCCCTGCACGAACGGTAGGGCGTCGATCGCGGACCGGACGTCGGCGGTGCGCGCCCAGGCATCGGTGGTGAAGGTCATCGGTCAGCTCCAGACGTCGTGGAAGTGGTGGACCGGGCCGTGCCCGTGCCCGACCTGCAGCTCGTCGGCGTGCCGCAGCGCCCCGGTGAGCCAGGCCTTGGCGTCGCGGCAGGTCGTCTCCCAGTCGGGGCGCCGGGGCCGCAGGGCCGCCAGGGCGGAGGACAGGGTGCACCCCGTCCCGTGCGTGTGCCGGGTGGCCACCCACTCGGCCGTGATCAGCACCTGGCCACGGGGGTCGGCGAGCACGTCGGTGGCCAGCTCGGTGCCCGTGTGGTGACCGCCCTTGACGTAGGCGCGGCGTGCTCCGGCCGCCACGAGCGCCCGCGCCTGGTCGACCATCTCGTCGACGCTGCCGGCGGGCTCGGTGTCGAGGAGCACCGCGGCCTCGGGCAGGTTGGGGGTGATGATGCTCGCGAGCGGGACGAGCTCGCGCACGGCCGCGACGGCGGACTCGTCGAGCAGCCGGTCGCCGCTGGTCGCCACCATGACGGGGTCGAGCACGATCGGTGTCTCGTCCGTCTCCTCGGCGCGCAGCCGGTGCAGCACCCGGCCGACGGCCGCGGTGACCTCGGCGTCGGCGAGCATGCCGATCTTGACGGCGTCAGGGGTGATGTCGGCGAGCAGCGTCTCCAGCTGGGCGGTGACGAAGTCGGCGGGCACGGCGTGCACCCCGGTCACGCCCTGGGTGGACTGCGCGGTGAGCGCCGTCATGACGCACATGCCGTAGGCGCCGAGCGCGGAGAAGGTCTTGAGGTCGGCCTGGATGCCGGCGCCGCCCGAGGGGTCGCTGCCGGCGATGGAGAGGACTTTGGGCGGGGCGGTCATCGCGCCTCTCCCCGAGGTCGGTCGGGTGCCTGGGCCGTATGCCGCTCCGCCGCCTCGCGCCACCGGGCCAGCAGCGTGGCCGTCGCCTCGCGGGGGTCGGCCGCGGCGCAGACGGCGCTGACGACGGCGGCTCCATCGACGCCGGTGGCCGGGAGCAGGCCGATGCGCGACGCGTCGATGCCGCCGATGGCGACCGTCGGCCAGGGGCTGGCGGCCACGAGCGCCGCGATGCCCTCAGGGCCGGCGGGGGTCGCGGCGTCGGGCTTGGTGGCCTGCTCCCACACCGGTCCCAGGCCGAGGTAGTCGACGGTGCCCTCGGGCAGGGCCCGGGCCGCCTCGACGTGGGCGAGGGTCTGGCAGGAGAGCCCGAGGAGGCGGTCGGGACCGAGGAGCTCGCGCGCCCGCTCGGGGGACAGGTCGCTCTGGCCGATGTGGGCGCCCGCGGCGCCGGCCGCCTCGACGAGGTCGACCCGGTCGTTGATGACGACGGGGACGCCGGTGCCCTCGAGCGCCCGGATCACCGACCGCGTCAGGCGCAGGATCCGCTCGTCGTCGGCCCGGGGGTCGCGCACCTGCACGAGGGTCGCGCCGCCGTCGACGGCGGCGCGGGCGACCCGCGCGACCTGGTCGTCGCCGCCGCACATGGCCGTGTCGGTGACGAGGTAGAGCGTGAGGTCCAGGTCGCGTCCCTCGAGGACGGACCGAAGGGGGCCGGTCACGAGAGCACCAGGCCGGAGGCAAGCTCGTCGGGGGTGACCAGGCTCAGCTCGTCGAGGAGCCCCACCGCGAAGCTGCCGGGTCCCCGAGCAGCGCGGGCGGCGCGCTCGGCGGCCACCGTCAGCAGCGCCGTCGCGCTGGTGGCGGCGAGCAGGGCGTCGTCGCACACGGCCGCGAAGCCCGCCATCAGGGCGCCGAGGGCGCAGCCCACCCCGGTGACCTTGGTCATCACGGGGTCGCCGTTGTGCACCCGGACCAGGCGCTCGCCGTCCGTGAGGTGGTCGACGGCGCCGCTGACCGCGACGACGGTGCTGCGTGAGGTGGCGAGCTCGCGGGCGCGGTCGAGGACCTCCTCGGGCGAGTCGGCGCTGTCGACCCCACGGCCACCGATGCCGCCCAGCAGCCCCGCGATCTCGGAGGCGTTGCCGCGCACGATCGTCGGCGGGTGCAGGTCCATGAGCGAGACCGCGACCTCGGTGCGCCAGGCCAGGCCGCCCGCGGCGACCGGGTCGAGCACCCAGGGCGTGCCGGTGGCCCGCGCGCCCGTGACGGCGGCCCGCATGGCGGCCGTCGTGTCGTCGTACGGCGTCCCGGTGTTGACCAGCACGCCGCCCGCGACCCGGGCGAAGGCCTCCGCCTCGTGCGGGTTGTCCACCATGGCGGGGGCGGCGCCGGCGGCCAGCAGGACGTTGGCCGTCCACTGGGCCACGACGATGTTGGTGAGGCTCTGGACCAGAGGCGTGGTGGCACTGAGCCGGGCGAGCGCCTCGGCCACCTCGTCGGGGGTGACTGCGGCCACCGGGTCCACGGATGCGTCCGTCATACGACGTCCCTTCGCTAGCACGACCTAGATCAGGTGCGACGGGTGTGATCTCAGCCCGGCCGACGGCCAGGCACCCCGCGTCTCCTCGCACCCTAACGGACGCGGTCGGCGAGGGGACCACGGGGCCCCACGGGAGGCTGTCCACAGGCCCGGCCGCCGACGCGTGGATCCGCGCCGTCGTCCACAGGCCCCGGGCCGGGGGTGGTGGCCCAGCCCGGGGCTGGTGACGATCGCTGCATGGACACCACACCCACCACCGCCGACATCCCGCTCACCCTCGACGAGATGCTCGAGGGACGTTCGATGCGCGACGTCGTCCACCTGCGGCGAGCCATCCAGGCCACGATGCCGCCGCCCGGGCCGCGCGACCACGACGTCGCCGTCCTGATCGGCGACCTCAACGGGCATCTCGTCGCCCCCATGTCCTTCCGGGACCTGCCGTCCCCCTGCGATCGCGCCCACGTGCGAGTGCTCCTCGAGGCGGTCGCCGAGGTGGTGGGTGAGCATGCGACGGTCGCCACCCTGCTCGTGCGGCCCGGGCCGGCGCACGCGATCGCCGCCGATCGCGCGTGGCAGGAGGTCGCCCAGAGGTGCTGGCAGGAGAAAGGGGTGATCGACCTGGGGTGCTTCGTCGTCGGCACCCACGGCGTGGACCTGCTCCCCAGGCTGGAGCTCGTCGCCTGAGGCGCTGCCCGGGGCGATACCCCTAGGCGTCGAGGTCGACGATCACCGGGGCGTGGTCGCTCGCGCCCTTGCCCTTGCGCTCCTCGCGGTCGATGGACGCGCCGGTCACCCGGCTCGCGAGCGCGGGGCTCGCCAGGCAGAAGTCGATGCGCATGCCCTGCTTCTTGGGGAAGCGCAGCTGGGTGTAGTCCCAGTAGGTGTAGGTGCGGGGCTCGGACGTGAAGGGCCGGACCACGTCGGCGAAGCCCGCGTCCACCACGGCCGCGAAGGCCTCGCGCTCCGGCCCCGAGACGTGCGTCTTGCCCTCGAAGAAGGCCATGTCCCAGACGTCCTCGTCCTGCGGGGCGACGTTCCAGTCACCCATGAGCGCGACCTGGGCCGCGGGGTCCTCGGCGAGCCAGCGCTCGCCGTCCGCCCTGAGCCGGGCGAGCCAGTCGAGCTTGTAGGCGTAGTGGGGGTGCCCGAGCTCGCGTCCGTTGGGGACGTAGAGCGACCAGACGCGCACCCCGTCGCACGTCGCTGCGAGCGCCCGAGCCTCGGCGACCGACTCCGGCTCGCCGTAGGTCGGCATGTGCTCGAAGCCGACCTGCACGTCCGTGAGCCCGACGCGAGAGGCGATGGCGACGCCGTTCCACTGGTTGAGGCCGTGGTGGGCGACCTCGTAGCCCGCCTGCTCGAACGGCAGCATCGGGAACTGCGCGTCCTTGCACTTGGTCTCCTGCATGGCCAGCACGTCCACGTCGTGGCGCTCGAGGAAGGCGACGACGCGGTCGACGCGGGTCCGGATGCTGTTGACGTTCCAGGTTGCGATGCGCACCTCGCCAACCTACCGGAGGCGCCTGGCCGAGCCTCTACGCTGTCGCTCATGGCAACCGCACTCGTCACCGGCGCGTCCGCCGGCATCGGCCTGGCCTTCGTCCGTGAGCTGGCCTGCCGGGGCCACGACCTCGTCCTGGTCGCCCGCAACCGCGACCGGTTGCAGGAGGTCGCCGACGACCTGCGGGACCTGCACGACACGCGCTGCGAGATCCTCGTCGCGGACGTCGCCGAGCGCGACCAGCTGCAGCGGGTGGCCGACCGGGTCGCCGACCAGGCACGGCCCGTCGACCTCGTCGTCAACAACGCCGGCTACGGCCTCAAGACCGACTTCCTGCGCACCCCGATCGAGCGGGAGGAGCATCACCTGATGATCCACACCCGCGCGGTGCTCGTCGTGTCGCAGGCCGCGGCGCTGGCGATGCGCGAGCGGGGTCGCGGGGCGATCGTCAACGTCTCGTCGGTGGCGTCGTTCGTGCAGATGGGGACCTACTCCGCGGCCAAGGCGTGGTGCACGACCTTCACCGAGGGCCTGGCCAACGAGCTGCAGGGCACCGGGGTCACCGCCACGGCGCTGTGCCCGGGCTTCACGCACACGGAGTTCCACCAGCGGGCCTCGATGAACATGTCCCACCTGCCCGATGCCGCGTGGCTCGACGCCGACCGGCTCGTGCAGGACTGCCTAAACGACGTCGCCCGCGGTCGAGCGCTGAGCGTGCCCGGCGGTCTGTACAAGGCCGTCGTGGGCGTCGTCCAGGTGGCGCCGCGGGGGATCGTCCGCCGGGTCAGCGGGCGCCTGGCCTCGGGTCGCCGCACCGCCCGCTGAGCCCGCCCCGCCGCGCCGCAACTAGGCTGGGGCCTCATGAACACCGCGCCCACGAACCCCGCCGACGCCCGCGCCCGCCTGCTCGAGATCATCAAGGACAAGGCGATCGTCCACGGTCGCGTCACGCTGTCCTCCGGCAAGGAGGCCGACTACTACGTCGACCTGCGGCGCATCACCCTCGACGGCGAGGCGGCGCCCCTGGTCGGGATCGTGATGCGAGACCTCACCAACGACCTGGCGTATGACGCCGTGGGCGGCCTCACGCTCGGCGCCGACCCCGTCGCCACGTCGATGCTGCACGCGTCCGCCGCCGCGGGCGAGCGGCTCGACGCGTTCGTCGTCCGCAAGGCCGGCAAGGCGCACGGCCTGCAGCAGCGCATCGAGGGTCCGTCGATCCGGGGTCGTCGCGTGCTGGTCGTCGAGGACACCACGACCACGGGCGGTTCGCCGCTCGACGCCGTCGCCGCCGCTCGCGAGGACGGGGCCGAGGTGGTGGCCGTGGCCACCATCGCCGACCGCGCGACCGGGGCCGGCGAGCGCATCCAGGACGAGGCCGGCGTGCCCTACCTGCACGTCTACTCCCTGGAGGAGCTCGGCCTCGCCTGAGCGGCTGACCGGCTGACCGGGCGGTCCCGGCCGCCGGGTGCCGCAGGGAACGCCTGGGGCCGGCGGCTCGTCATACGGTCAACCGCCGTGATCGGCCGACTAGGCTGATCACGACCTCAGTCCCGCTCTGGAGGGAGCCGACGTGACACCCGTCCTCATCACGCTGATCGTCCTGCTCGTCATCATCGCCCTGATCGTCATGTGGCTCGTCGGCATGCACAACAGCCTCATCGGGCTGCGCAACCGCACGCAGGAGTCCTGGCGCCAGATCGACGTCGAGCTCAAGCGGCGGCACGACTTGATCCCCAACCTCGTCGAGACCGTCAAGGGCTTCGCGACCCACGAGCGCGGCACGCTCGACGACGTGATGCGCGCCCGGTCCGCCGCCGTCAGCGCCGGGGGCAGCCCCGCCGAGACCGCCGCCGCGGAGCAGCAGCTCACCGGCGCCGTGGGTCGCCTGATGGCCGTCGCCGAGGCCTACCCGCAGCTCCAGGCCAACTCGAACTTCCTGGCCCTGCAGCAGGAGCTCGCCTCCACCGAGGACCGCATCGCCTCCGGGCGCCGCTACTACAACGCCACGGTGCGCGAGCTCAACACCAAGGTCGAGTCCTTCCCGAGCAACATGATCGCCAAGCAGTTCGGGATCCACCAGGAGCAGTACTTCGAGGCCGAGGCGCAGGCGCGCAGCACCCCTCAGGTCAACTTCGACACCAACTCGCCGCGCACCTACGAGTCCGCCCCCGAGCCCCAGCACGGTGGTCCCTCGCAGGGCGCCACCCCGGCCGCTCCGGCCCAGCCGGCCGCGCCCGCCCAGGCGCCCGGTCTCGGTCAGCCGGGCACGGCGGAGGGCGCTCACGCCCCGGCCGGCGGTCTGCCCGCCGGTGCCGCTGACAACGCTCAGGGCGCCGGTCGTCAGGGCGGCGTCCCAGACACCAACCCGCACCAGGAGGGCGGCGCCCTCAGCTGGCCGTCCACCCAGCCGGACAAGCCCCAGCAGTAGTCACCAGCACGAAGGACGCCCACCCCCGATCCAGGGGGTCGGCGTCCTTCGTCGTCGCGTCGGGTGGTCGGCCGGCTCTCGCCCGGTCAGGCCTCGTGGCGGGTGCTGCCCGCGCCCGGCGTCGGGTCGATGGTGGCGCGGCCCTTGCGGCGCTTGTGCATCCACCACTCGAAAACCATGGGGAGCACCGAGATGGCGACGATCAGCAGGATCGCGGTCTCGAGGTTGTTCTGCACCGCGGGGATGGCGCCCAGGAAGTAGCCGAGCAGGGTCACGCCGCAGGCCCACAGCACCGCGCCGACCGCCGACCAGGTGAAGAACCGCTTGCGGTCCATCTGGCCGACGCCCGCGACGACCGTGATGAAGGTCCGCACGATCGGCACGAACCGACCGATGACCAGGGCCTTGTTGCCGTACTGGTCGAAGAAGGCGATGGTCTGGTCGAAGTACTTCTTCTTGAGGAAGCGCCCGTCGCGGTTGTAGAGCGGGGTCCCGATGGCCCGCCCGATCTCGTAGCCCACCACGTTGCCGGCGAACGCGGCGATCGACAGCAGCGCCAGGGCGAGGCCCAGGTGGACGTCGACGTCTCCGCGCTTGATGAACATGCCGATCGCAAAGAGCAGCGAGTCGCCCGGCAGGATCGGGAACAGCAGGCCGCACTCGACGAACACGATCGCCATGGAGAGCCAGAAGAAGGCGTTGCCGTAGTTGTCGAGGAGGTACTGCGGGTCCATCCAGCTCAGGGAGGACATCAGCTCGGGGATCATCACGCCGACCAGGGTACGGGGGATTCCTGTCCCCCCGCTGTCGCACCGCTGTGGCGGCGGGAGGGTTCCTCGACCCGGCCGCTCCCTCGCCGGGCGGGGACCGAGGCCGTATGCCGATAGCCTGCCGCCCGTGAGCGATCAGGCATCCGGCGGGGGAGACGCGACGACGGGCGGCGGGCGGGCGGCGGCGATCGGTGTCGGGCCCTGGCCGGGACCCTGGCCCACGCGGCCGGACGGGTCACCGGACCCCCGCTACGACCCGGAGCTGCTGCGGGACGGCGACCGCCGCAACGTGGAGGACCGCTTCCGCTACCTGACGATGGCGGCGATCGTGGCGGCGCTGGACGAGACGCGGCACGAGCTGCACGTCGCCGTCGAGAACTGGGAGCACGACCTCAACATCGGGTCGGTGATCCGCACCGCCAACGCGTTCAACGTCGCTGCCTTCCACGTCGTGGGCCGTCGCCGCTGGAACCGTCGCGGCGCGATGGTCACAGACCGCTACCAGCACGAGATCCACCACCCGGACGTCGCCGATCTCGTCGCCTGGTGCCGCGCGCAGGAGCGTGACGCGCTGGAGAGCGGGCGGGACGGCATACCGCTGATCGCGGTCGACAACGTGCCGGGGAGCGTGCCGCTCGAGACCTTCGAGCTGCCGCAGCGGTGCGTGCTGGCGTTCGGGCAGGAGGGGCCCGGGCTGACGAGCGAGCTGCTGGACGCCGCGGACGCCGTCGTGCACATCACGCAGTTCGGGTCGACGCGGTCGATCAACGCCGGCGCGGCTGCCGCGATCGCGATGCACGCGTGGGTGCGAAGGTGGGCGGATATGCCTACCTGAGGTAGGTCCATCGGCCTGGGGTGCGAAGGCGGGCGGATGTGACTACCTGAGGTAGGTACGGATACCCATGTGCGTGGGGGTGAGGGTCTCCTAGCCTGGAGGTGCGCGATGCACCAGAGGGGGAGGTGCATCGCGCACCACTGTGTCCAGCACCCTGCGCACCACACTGTGCCCAGCAGCATGTGCAGCACCGTCCCGGCCCTCGCGGGTGTCCGTCCCGTGGCGTTTCGCGCCCACCAGGTGGACCCCTGCGGGGGCCGGTCGCCGTCCTGGGCCCGGTGATGGAAGGATGGGAACGTGCCTCCGGCCCCGTGCCGGTCACCGACAGCCCAACCGAAGGAGAACCCGCACATGCCCATCGCAACCCCTGAGGTCTACCGCGACATGCTCGACCGCGCGAAGGCTGGCTCCTTCGCGTACCCGGCCATCAACGTCACCTCCTCCCAGACCGCGACGGCAGCGATCCGCGGTTTCGCCGAGGCCGGCAGCGACGGCATCCTCCAGGTCTCGACCGGCGGCGCGGAGTACCTCTCCGGCTCGACCATCAAGGACATGGTGACCGGGTCCCTGGCCCTCGCCGCCTACGCCACCGAGGTCGCCAAGAACTACGACGTCAACATCGCCCTCCACACGGACCACTGCCCCGAGAACAAGCTGGACGGCTTCGTCCGCCCGCTGCTCAAGGCGTCGGAGGCTAACTACGAGAAGTACGGCGTCCCGATCTTCCAGTCCCACATGTGGGACGGCTCGGCCGTGCCGCTAGACCGCAACCTCGAGATCGCCCAGGAGCTCCTCGCGATCTGCAACAAGCTCGACGTCGTCCTCGAGGTCGAGATCGGTGTCGTCGGTGGCGAGGAGGACGGTGTCGCCAACGAGATCAACGACCAGCTCTACACCACCACCGAGGACGCACTGAAGACCGTCGAGGCGCTCGGCCTGGGCGAGAAGGGTCGCTACATGGCCGCCCTCACCTTCGGCAACGTGCACGGCGTCTACAAGCCGGGCAACGTCAAGCTGCGCCCCGAGATCCTCAAGGAGTGCCAGGACGCGATCGTCGCCAAGTACGGCACCGACAAGGGCGACAAGCCGCTCGACCTCGTCTTCCACGGCGGCTCGGGCTCCCTGCCGCAGGAGATCTCGGACGCGGTCGACTACGGCGTCATCAAGATGAACGTCGACACCGACACCCAGTACGCCTTCACGCGCCCGGTCGCCGACTGGATGCTGAAGAACTACAGCGGCGTCCTCAAGATCGACGGCGAGGTCGGCAACAAGAAGCAGTACGACCCGCGCGCGTGGGGCAAGGAGGCGGAGGCCGGCATGGCCCGCCGTGTCATCGAGGCCTGCGAGAACCTGCGTTCCGCCGGCACCCACAAGTGAGTCGAGGACTGCATGACTGAGCGCCCCAACCTGCTGGGGCCCGAGCCGACGCGGCTGCCGGTGGACCCGGCGGCCGCGTCGCTCGCGTCCGGGCAGGACGCCATGGCCGTGGCCGCGGCCAACCCCACCTCGTCGCTGGCCTGGGCCACGCTCGCGGAGTCCGCCCTGCAGGGTGGGCGCCCGGTCGAGGCCTACGCCTACGCCCGCACGGGCTACCACCGTGGGCTCGACTCGCTGCGTCGCGCCGGCTGGCGCGGTCAGGGTGAGGTCCCCTGGGAGCACGAGCCCAACCGCGGATTCCTTTGTGCCGTCGCAGCGCTCGCCTACGCGGCGGACGCCATCGGCGAGGAGGACGAGCGGGAGCGCTGCGCCCAGCTGCTGCGCGACTCCTCGATGGAGGCGGCGCGCCAGATGGGCCTGGTCCCTCCGCAGGAGTGACCCTGCCGTCTGCCGACACAGGTATGACGAGAGCGCGCCCTCCCGGTCTCACCGGGAGGGCGCGCTCTCGTCATACGGTCTGGACATGGGTGGTGCCGGGGCATCCCCTGCCCCGGCACCTGTTCCCCCTGTGAGGCTTGCGCCGCCATCAAGCGCGTGGCCTCGTGTCCGCGATCGATCACGACGTGGTGCTCAGTCACATCGCGTGTTGTTCGTTCGCGTTGTCCCCAGTATGTCGCAACGCAGCGTGCTCAGGTGTCGCTTTTCGGCCAATGGCACTAACCTGCCAAGAAGAATCTGTAACACCCTTCCTGAGCAGGTGCGATGACCTCTTTCCTCAGCTCCCTGGACATCGATCGCGATGCCGAGCGGCTCTACCGACGAGTACTCCGCAGCGCCCCCGTCAGCGTCGACGAGCTGGCGGGCCGGCTCGGGTGGTCGGAGGACGCGGTCCGGTCGGCGGCGGCGCACCTGGTCGACCGGGGACTGGTCACCGAGACGGCCGACGGGATGCTGGACGCCGACGACCCTCGCGCCGCCATCGGCAGGCTCGTGGAGTCGGGCCTGCACGACGTGCGCCGGCGCCAGGGCAACCTCGAGCGCACCCGCAACGCCATCGCGCACTTCGCGGTGGACCACACCGGTGCGCGATCCGGCGTCCGCCGCCCCACCTGGGAGGTCGTACCCGCGGACCTCATGACGGGCGTCGTGCTGGAGGGCATCCAGACCACGACGGGCGTGATCCGCTCGTCGGCCATCACCGCCGACTGGAGCCCGGACGGGATCGAGCAGGTCCTCGACCTGTCCCGCCGCACCATCGAGTCGGGCCGGTCGATGCGCTCGCTGTATCCCATGGCCGCCATCGCGTCGGCGTCCTCCCGGATGTGGATGGCGCGGTTCGCGAAGGTGGGGGAGGAGCAGCGTCTCGTGCGCGAGCCGCTCAGCGAGTTCGTCGTCTTCGGCGACGATCTCGTGCTCGCCACCACCGACTGGGGGAGCCTGGAGGCGGACTACGTCAAGGTGCGGGACCCCATGCTGGTCGCCGCGTTCCAGCGGCTCTTCGACCTCGCGTGGGAGGCCGGCCAGCCTCCGCCGGACGCCGCGGCCGACGACGGCGACACCCGCCGGCTGCTCACCCTCCTGGCCGCCGGGCACAAGGACGAGGTGATCGCGCGCCACCTGGGGGTGTCCCTGCGGACGGTGCGCCGACGCGTGGCGCTGCTCATGGACGAGGCGGGCGTCGAGACGCGGTTCCAGCTCGGCATGGCGGTGGCCCGGCGGGCGGCCGGGAGCGGCGGCATACCGGGTCGGCAACGTCCCTGAACAGGCCGGTCGCGTAAACTCGGGGGGCACGGGCGCCTGTCTCGTGCGGACCTGAAGCAGGGAAGGCGACTATCTGACATGCCAGGCATCGTGCTGGTCGGGGCGCAGTGGGGCGACGAGGGCAAGGGCAAGGCGACTGACCTGCTCGGCTCCGAGATCGACTACGTCGTGAAGTTCAACGGCGGCAACAACGCCGGCCACACGGTGGTGATCGACGGCGAGAAGTACGCCCTGCACCTGCTGCCCTCGGGCATCCTCACCCCCGGCGTCACGCCGGTGATCGGCAACGGCGTCGTCGTCGACCTGTCCGTGCTGATGGAGGAGCTCGACGGCCTCGAGGCGCGCGGCCTGGACACCTCCCGCCTGCGGATCAGCGCCAACGCCCACGTCATCGCGTCCTACAACACGACGATGGACAAGGTCGGCGAGCGCTTCCTCGGCAAGCGCAAGATCGGCACCACCGGCCGGGGCATCGGCCCGACCTACGCCGACAAGATGAACCGCGTCGGCATCCGCGTCCAGGACCTCTTCGACGAGTCGATCCTGCGGCAGAAGGTCGAGGCCGCGCTGGTCTCCAAGAACCAGGTGCTCACCAAGCTCTACAACCGCCGGGCCATCGAGGCCGAGGAGGTCGTGCAGGAGCTCCTCTCGTACGTCGACCGGCTGCGGCCCATGGTCGCCGACACCTCGCTGGAGATCTCCGAGGCGCTGGACGCCGGCAAGGTCGTGCTCTGCGAGGCGGGCCAGGCGACCCTGCTCGACGTCGACCACGGCACCTACCCCTACGTCACGTCCTCCAACGCGACCGCGGGCGGAGCGTGCACCGGCGCGGGCATCCCGCCGACCCGCATCGACCGGGTCATCGCGATCCTCAAGGCCTTCACCACGCGCGTGGGCGAGGGGCCCTTCCCGACCGAGCTGCACGACGAGGTCGGCGACCGGCTGCGCGAGATCGGGCACGAGTTCGGCACGACCACGGGCCGTCCGCGGCGCATCGGCTGGCTCGACGTCGTCATCGGGCGCTACGCCACGCGCATCAACGGCGTCACCGACTTCGTCATCACCAAGCTCGACAACCTCGACAGCTTCGCCGAGATCCCGGTGTGCGTGGCCTACGAGATCAACGGCGAGCGCGTCGACGAGATGCCGGTGTCGCAGAGCGACTTCCACCACGCCACGCCGGTCTACGAGGTCCTGCCCGGCTGGCAGGAGGACATCACCGGCTGCCGCAGCTTCGACGAGCTGCCCGAGAACGCCCGCCGCTACGTGGAGTTCGTCGAGCAGCAGGTCGGCGCGCGCGTGTCGGTGATCGGCGTGGGGCCGGGTCGCGACGAGGTGGTCGTGCGCCACGACCTGCTCGGCCGCGACTGATCGGCCGCCCTCTACCCCCTCCAAGATCGTGAGTGTTTGGTCCAAGGATGTTGGACGAAACACTCACGATCTTGCGTGTTGGGGCGGGGGGTCTCAGCGGTCGCGGTGCTCGCGCTCGCGGATCCGCTCGTGGTGGTGGATGACCTCGTCGATCACGAAGCGCAGGAACTTCTCGCTGAACTCCGGGTCCAGCTCGGCGGCCTCGGCGAGGCGGCGCAGGCGCGCGATCTGCCGCTCCTCCCGGGACGGGTCGGCCGGCGGCAGCTCAGCGGTCGCCTTGTACTCCCCGACCTTCTGCGTGACCTTGAACCGCTCGGCCAGCATGTGGATCAGGGCGGCGTCGATGTTGTCGATGCTCTGTCGGTAGGCCGCGAGGACCGGGTCGTCGCCCGCCGTCTCGGTCGACCGGTGGTCCTGCTCGCTCATGGGGCCTGAGTCTGTCCTGTCACCCCGTGAGCGGGTAGCCCCGTCTCAGCGTGTGTCGGGGCGGATCACCGTCATGCGGTGGGCTGCGCGCGTCAGCACGACATACAGGGTCCGTATGCCGCCCGCGGTCTCGGCCACGATCGCGTCCGGGTCGACGACCACCGTCGCGTCGTACTCGAGACCCTTGGTGGACAGCGGGTCGATGGCGACGACGCGGTCTCCCAGCGGCTCCAGCGCCGGGCGCAGCACGTCCCAGGACGCCGGCAGGATGACCGTCACAAGGCCGTCGACCTCGTCGAGGAGGCCCCCGGCCACGGCGACGACCTGCTCGGCGACCTCGGCGCGGGGGACGTCGAGCTCGACCGGGTCGACGCCGGTCTCGCGGACGGCCTGCGGGATGTCGGCGTCCGGCACCGCGGCGCGGATGACGCGGGAGGCGTAGTCGAAGATCTCGGCGGCGTTGCGGTAGTTGGTCGTCATGTGGAAGCGCGCGGGCTCCTTGCCGCCCCAGGCCTCCTCGCGGGCCGCGGCCGCCTCGACGGGGTCGGGCCACGACGCCTGGGCGGCGTCGCCGACCACGGTCCAGGAGCCCCAGCGGCCGCGTCGGCCGAGGGACCGCCACTGCATGGGGGAGACGTCCTGGGCCTCGTCGACGAGGACGTGGGCGTACTCGTCGACGTCGCCGATCCGCCCGGACAGCAGGCGCTCGCGAGCCGTGGCGGGCGCGAGCTCGGCGCGGGGCTCGACGGCGGCCAGGCGCTGACGGCCGACGACGACCTCCTGCACGCCGTGGCGCTCGGTGGCGTCCAGCTCCTCGATCTCGTAGAAGCCGCGCTCCTCCTGCTCGAGCTCGACGACCGGGCCGAGGCGGGCCGCGACGTCGTCGACGAGGGCGACGTCGGCCACCGACCAGGTGCCGGTGCGGAGCGCGACCTGCATCGAGGCGACGACCTCCGCCTGCTCGGTGTCAGACAGGATCCCGCGCGCGTGCCGGGCCAGGACCTCGGGGTCGGCCAGCCAGAGCAGGACCTCGCGAGGGTCGACGGGACGCCACCACTCGCGCAGGAAGGCGTCGACCTCCAGGTGGTCGTCGTAGGCGTCGAAGAACTCCTCGCGGTCCCCGCCGTGCACGGTGGCCCAGGCGGCCTCGCCGAGGGCTTCACCGGCGGCGTCCCACGAGCCGTTGCGGCGCTGGTGGCGCAGGACCCGGCGGCGGACGCGGTCGAGCGCGCTGGCGTCGAGGCGGACGGGGTGGCCGGAGATCATGGCGCGGAACTCCGTGGGGGCCAACGGGTCCCGGCCGCGAGCGGCGCGGGCGAGGACCGAGCGCATGCGCAGGGAGCCCTTGATCGCCGCCGCGGCGGGGGAGTCGACGCGGTCGGTCGACATGCCGTCGACGAGGTCGCCGAGCGCCCGCAGGGAGACCGAGTCCTCACCGAGCGACGGCAGCACGCGCTCGATGTAGGCCGTGTAGGCGGCGCTCGGGCCCACGACGAGCACCCCGCCGCTCTCGAAGCGGCGACGGTCGGAGTAGAGGAGGTAGGCCGCGCGGTGCAGCGCGACGACGGTCTTGCCGGTGCCCGGGCCGCCGGTGATCTCGGTGACCCCCGAGGCCTTGGCGCGGATGGCCTCGTCCTGGTGCTGCTGGATCGTCGCGACGATGTCGCGCATGCGGGCGCCGCGCGAGCGGGTGAGGGCGGCCATCAGCGCCCCGTCGCCGATCACGACGATGTCGTCCGGCGCCTCGGGCACCATGAGGTCGTCCTCCACGCCGATCACCCGCGGGCCGCGGCACCGCAGCACGCGGCGGCGCAGGACACCCATGGGCTCGACGGGGGTGGAGCGGTAGAAGGGGGCGGCGGCCGGGGCGCGCCAGTCGATGACGAGCGGCTCGTACTCCTCGTCGCGCACGCCGAGCCGTCCGACATAGCGGACCTCGCGTCCCTCGCCGGGGCCGGTGGGGTGATCGATGTCGAGCCGGCCGAAGACCAGGCCCTCGTGCTGGCTGTCGAGCGAGGCGCGGCGGCGAGCGGCGTTGAACATCAGGGCGTCCCGCTCGAAGAGCGCGGACGCCTCCTCGTCACGGACGTCTCCGACCCGGTCGGTGCGCCCGCGGCTCAGCCCCTCGGTCTCCAGCAGCCGGGCCCGCACGGACGCCCGCTCGAGCTCGGTGTAGACGCGGTCGACGTGCTCCTGCTCGACCGCCAGCTCGGCGCGCAGGGCCTCCTCCGCCGGGGTGGCGGGGGTCTGCTCGGCATCCGTCACGTGTGCTCTCACCTGCTGATCTCGCGTCGGTGCGGGTCGCGGGGGCGCGACCACGGAACCATCCACTCTAGTCGCGTCCGCCCGTTGCCGGACCACGTAGGTGTGAACAACAGATGTTCACCGTTCGATATTGACAGAACGTCGAACAGGGCGGACGGTGGATCTATGTCAGACGCCAGGGTGGTGGCAGATGCGATGGCTCAAGCGGGGGTCCCCGCCGCGGGTCTCGAGGGCGCGTCCGTGCTGGTCGACCCGGACGGGGTGGCGCTGCGGGTAGAGGTCGTAAGGAGGAGCCTGGTCACGGACGAGGTCGCCCGACGGCTGCTCGACGCCCGAGACAGTGGCGACGCCACGCTCATGCTGGATGCCGATCGGGTCACGCAGGGTGCACGCTCCGTGCTGGATGCTGCTCATGCCGGATACCTGGACCGGCGCGGGCGGCTGTCGCTACGGGCCCCGGGGTTGTTCGTCGCCGCCGACATCGAGCCGGTGCGAACGACTGCGGCCAGGTCGGATGCGCTGGCCGGTCGGGCGGGTGCTGAGATCGCGGCCACCCTTCTGCTCGACCCGGCCCGGCGCCGCGGTGTGCGCGAGCTGGGGCGGGAGCTCGGCAGGTCTGCGGGCACCGTCTCGCACCTTCTCGCGCTCCTGCGGGGAGATGGCTTGATCGGCCAGGACAATCGCCCCCTTGGCACCGAGCTGTTCTGGGCCTTGGTGCCACGATGGCCGAGCGCCACGTTCTCCTTCGTTCGCGCCCCCGATCTGGCTGACCCGGTGCAGGCCGACGCACTACGAATGGGGCTGTTCGACCACGGGGCGGGTCCGGGCTCGCCGGGGTGGGCCTTGACCGGCACCCTGGCCGCCGCTGCCTACGGGGCTCCAGTGGCGGCGAGGCGCGACCAGGTGCCTGACTGCTACGTGCCCGACGAGATCACCCTGCGCAGGGCCGAGAGGCTCCTTGGCGCGGCACCGTCAGGGAACGAGGCTCGGATCACGCTGCGCCTGGCGCCCGTGCCCTCCGTGGTGACGCTGAGAACGCCAGCGGGCTCTGGGGGGCCTTGGCCGCTCGCGCATCCTCTCTTCGTCGCTCTGGACCTGGCCAAGGACGCTGGGCGGGGACGCGAGGTCCTCGAGCACTGGGACCCGGCAGAGGAGTTCACGCGTGTCTGGTGACCGGGTCGTCTTCTTCGGCGACGCCATGACGACCGTGGTGCACGGGGTGCGCGAGGTCACCCATCTCCTCGGGGAGCCCCCGGTGGTCGTCGGGGGGTTGGCGGTCCTCCCGCGCCTGGCTCGTCCGTATCGAGCCACGGTGGACCTGGACATCGTCGACCGAGGGTCTCGCGATGCGCCGCACCTCGAGGTGTTGAGATCGGCACGCTTCGGCGCACGCGTGGGCCAACGACACCGCCACGCCGCTGATGCTCGAGGCGATCCCCTCGGACGGGCCTCCGGTCGTCGTGGTCGCCCGCGTCTCGCAGCCGGGGCCGCTCGTGGCCATGAAGCTGCAAGCCATCATGAACCGGTCTGCGGAGAAGCAGGCGACGGACCTGATGGACATCGTGCGGCTTGCCCTGGATGCCGGGTCAGGTCCCCTGGTCAGGGCCGGGCTGGCAGATCTCTCGCAGCGTGTCTCTGCGGACGTCGCGCTGCACGTGGACCTGTGGTTCGTCCGTCGGCGTGCCCAGTCGCTGCGCGCTCTGAGACAGTCTGGAGATGCTGACATCTCGATGGACGACCTTGACCTCGTTGCGGACCTACTCCTGGGCGCATGCCGGAGGGGCTGACGGCGTCCCGACGCCCTGGCCTGCGGGCAGCGTCGCCCTCAGCAGGGACCTACTAGGGTTGAGCGCGTGAAGGTACTCGTCATCGGCACCGGTGCCCGTGAGCACGCCATCGTCCACGCGCTGACCCAGGACCCCACCGTCGAGGCGGTCGTCGCCGCTCCCGGCAACCCCGGCATCGACCAGGTGGCGCTCTGCCGCGACCTGCCGGGCGGGATCACCGACGGGGCCGGGATCGCCGACCTGGCCGAGGAGCTGGGCGTCGACCTCGTCGTCGTCGGTCCGGAGGCGCCGCTCGTGGCGGGCGTGGCGGACGTCGTGCGGGAGCGGGGCATCGCGTGCTTCGGTCCCTCGGCCGAGGCGGCCCGGCTGGAGGGCTCCAAGGCCTTCGCCAAGGAGGTCATGGCGGCTGCGGGCGTCCCCACCGCGATGGCCCACGTGTGCACCACCGTCGACGAGGTGGCGGCCGCCATCGACGGGTTCGGGACGCCATACGTGGTCAAGGACGACGGCCTCGCGGCCGGCAAGGGGGTCGTGGTCGCCGACGACCGGGCCGCCGCCTTGGCGCACGCAAAGGTCTGTCTGGACAAGCCTGGCGGGCAGGTGGTCGTGGAGGAGTTCCTCGACGGGCCCGAGGTCTCGCTCTTCTGCCTCTGCGACGGCGAGACGGTCGTCCCGCTGGCCCCGGCCCAGGACTTCAAGCGCGTGGGCGACGGCGACAGCGGCCCCAACACCGGTGGCATGGGCGCCTACTCGCCGCTCGACTGGGCCCCGGCCGGGCTGGTCGAGGACGTCGTGGCGCGGGTCGCGCAGCCGACGATCGACGAGATGGCGCGCCGCGGGGCGCCGTTCGTCGGCGTCCTCTACGTCGGGCTCGCCCTCACGTCTCGGGGACCGCGCGTGGTGGAGTTCAACGCCCGCTTCGGCGACCCCGAGACCCAGGTCGTGCTGGCCCGCCTGGCCAGCCCGCTGGGCGCCCTGCTGCGCGCCGCCGCCACGGGGCGGCTCGACGAGCAGCCCGACCTGCAGTGGCGCGACGAGCACGCGGTGACCGTGGTGGTCGCGTCCGAGGGCTACCCCGCCGACCCGGTCACGGGCGGCCCCATCAGCGGTCTCGAGGAGGAGACGGAGGCCTACGTCCTGCACGCCGGCACCCGCCTCGACGACGCCGGCCTGCTCGTCTCCGCCGGGGGACGCGTGCTGTCGGTCGTGGCGCTCGGCGCCGACCTGGCCGAGGCCCGCGTGCGCGCCTACGCGGCCGTCGACCGGATCGACCTGCCCGGATCGCACCACCGCACCGACATCGCCCTCGCCGCCCAGCGCGGCGAGGTCGTCGTCTGAGACCCACCCACGAGAGGCCTGTTGTGGCACCCACGCTCGAGCTCCCCGGCTACGCCCACGTCTACTCCGGCAAGGTGCGCGACCTCTATGCCCCGCTCGACCCGGCGACCGGTGAGGCACGCACCGACCAGCTCCTGCTGGTGGCCAGCGACCGGCTCTCGGCCTACGACCACGTCCTCGAGACCCCCATCCCCGACAAGGGCGCGGTCCTGACCCAGCTGAGCCTGTGGTGGTTCGAGCAGCTCGCCGACGTCGTGCCCGACCACGTCCTGTCGACGGACGTGCCGGCCGCCGTGGCCGGGCGGGCGGTGCTGTGCGAGCGGCTCGAGATGCTGCCCGTCGAGTGCATCGGCCGCGCCTACCTCACCGGCGGCGGCCTCGAGGACTACCGCGCCACCGGCGCGGTGTGCGGCATCCCCCTGCCCGAGGGCCTGGTCGACGGGTCCGCCCTGCCCGAGCCGGTCTTCACCCCCACCACCAAGGCGCCGATGGGCGAGCACGACCTGCCCATGACCTATGCCGAGGTGGAGGCCGAGATCGGCCGCGGTCTCGCGGCCCGGGTCGGCGACCTGACGCGACGGATCCTGGCCCGTGGCAACGCGATCGCCGCCGACCGCGGCATCCTCATCGCCGACACCAAGGTCGAGTTCGGGGTGCGCCGGCGCGAGGGCGCCGAGCCCGAGCTGGTCCTCGCCGACGAGGTCCTCACCCCCGACTCCTCCCGCTTCTGGCCCGCCGCGACCTGGCAGCCGGGCGCCCGGCAGGAGTCCTACGACAAGCAGTACGTCCGCGACTGGCTCACCTCGCCGGCCTCCGGCTGGGACAAGGACTCCGGCGAGGCGCCGCCGCCCCTGCCGCAGGACGTGGTCGAGCGGACCCGCGCCAAGTACGTCGAGGCCTACGAGGCGCTGACGGGGCGCCGCTTCGGCTGAGCCGCTCCTCCACAGGGGGGCAGATCGAGACGCCGGAGCGGTATGCCGGGGGCGCCAGGACGGCATACGGGGTCGTCGATATCCTGGGGGGACCCGCCCGCCGGACCCAGGAGACCCCCGACATGGGACGCATCGTCGTCAACGTCATGCCCACCAGCGACGCGCCGGACGCCGAGGGCCACGACGCCCTGCCGCGGGCGGCCGAGCTGGGCTACGGCGAGTTCACGCGCATCCGCCAGGGCCGCCGCCTCGTGCTGAGCGTCCCCGGCGAGGTCACGGCGGAGCTCCTCGCCCGAGCGCGTGAGCTGGGCGGGGCGCTGGCCCCCGAGCACCACGAGGTCGCCGGGGTGCACGCCGAGGGCGCCACCATCACGGTGGGTGACTACGACGACGACTGGGACGCCTACGAGGCGGGGATCGGCGCCGTCGCCCCCATCCCCGAGGGTGCTGGACGGCACGAGGCGCGTCGCACCACCCACCACGACGTCGACCTCGCCCGGGCCACGGACACCTCGAGCACCGGCGTCTACACCGGTGAGGACGACTGACCCCGAGCCGGTAGCCTGAGGGCGCTCGATCGCCGCGCCCCCGAGGAGCCTCCATGTCGTCGCCCGCCCACGTCCTCTCCGTCGTCGAGGGGGGTCGGGCGCTCTCCGACTTCCGGGCCGCCGCCCTGCTGGCCCGGGTGCAGGCCGTCGTGCCGCAGGTCACCGGGATCGACGCGCGGTTCGTGCACTGGGTGTCCAGCGCCGAGGAGCTGACGCCGCAGGACCGGGCCACCCTCGAGAGCCTGCTCACCTATGGCGAGCCCTGGGCGAACGGCTCGGAGGGTGCCGACGGCGCCCACGGCACCCACGGCACCCTGGTGGTCGTGGCGCCACGCCTCGGCACCGTGTCCCCCTGGGCGTCCAAGGCGACCGACATCGCTCACAGCTGTGCCCTGGACCTGCACCGGGTCGAGCGCGTCGTCGAGTACTCCCTGCACGGGCCGGCCCTCGACGACGAGCAGTGGGCCGCCGCGGCCGCGGTCCTCCACGACCGGATGACCGAGACCGTCCTGCTGCGCCGCGAGGACGCCGCGCTGCTCGCGACCGAGCGCGAGGCCGAGCCGCTCGAGCACGTCGACGTCCTGGGGGCGGGACGCGAGGCGCTGGTGGAGGCCGACGGGCGCTTCGGGCTCGCGCTGTCCGACGACGAGATCGACTACCTGGTCGACGCGTTCACGGGGCTGGGCCGCAACCCGACCGACGTCGAGCTCATGATGTTCGCCCAGGCCAACTCCGAGCACTGCCGGCACAAGATCTTCAACGCCGACTTCGTCATCGACGGCGAGCCGCAGCCGCGGTCGCTGTTCGGGATGATCCGGCACACCGAGCAGGCCAACGGCCAGGGCACGGTCATCGCCTACAAGGACAACGCGTCCGTGATGGAGGGTGGCCGCCGCACGCGCTGGGTGCCGGAGCAGCAGGACGGGCCGGGGCGCTACGCGGCATACGAGGACGAGGTCCACGTCCTGATGAAGGTCGAGACGCACAACCACCCCACCGCCATCTCGCCGTTCCCCGGCGCGGCGACCGGAGCGGGCGGCGAGATCCGCGACGAGGGCGCCACCGGGCGCGGCTCGGCCCCCAAGGCGGGGTTGTCCGGCTTCGCGGTCAGCAACCTGCACCTGCCGGGCACCTCCGAGCCGTGGGAGCAGTCGCCGTACGGCGCCCCCGGCCACCTCGCGAGCCCGCTGCAGATCATGGTCGAGGGCCCGATCGGCGCGGCGGCGTTCAACAACGAGTTCGGTCGTCCGGCGCTGGGCGGCTTCTTCCGCGTCTACGAGCAGACCGTCGACGGGGTGCGCCGCGGCTACCACAAGCCGATCATGAGTGCCGGCGGGCTCGGGACGATCTCGGCCTCGCAGACCGACAAGGTCGTCTTCCCCCCGGGGACCCTGCTGGTGCAGGTCGGCGGTCCGGGGATGCGGATCGGCATGGGTGGCGGCGCCGCCTCCTCCCTCGCGGCGGGCGCCAACGCGGCCGAGCTGGACTTCGACTCCGTGCAGCGGGGCAACCCCGAGATCGAGCGGCGGGCGCAGGAGGTCATCTCGCACTGCTGGGCGATGGGCGAGGACAACCCGATCCTGGCCATCCACGACGTGGGGGCCGGCGGCCTGTCCAACGCCTTCCCCGAGCTCGTGGACGGCGCCGGGCTGGGGGCGCGGTTCGACCTCGCGGCGGTGCCGCTGGAGGAGACCGGCCTCGCGCCCAAGGAGATCTGGTGCAACGAGAGCCAGGAGCGCTACGTCCTGGCCATCGCGCCGGCCTCGCTCGGCCTGCTGGCGTCGCTCGCCGACCGGGAGCGCTGCCCGTACGCCGTGGTCGGGGTCGCCACGGACGACGGGCAGCTGCGCCTGACGGACGACCGCCTCGGCGACGACGTGACGGAGCCCGTCTCCGAGCGGGCCATCGACATGCCGATGGAGGTGCTGCTCGGGAAGCCACCGCGGATGACCCGTGACGTGAGTCGCGTCGTCCGGCAGGGGGACGCGTTCGACGTGGGGGCGGTCGACGTGCGGCGGGCGGCCTACGACGTCCTGCGCCACCCCTCCGTCGCGAGCAAGCGGTTCCTGATCACGATCGGCGACCGGACGGTCGGTGGGCTCACCCACCGTGACCAGATGGTGGGGCCGTGGCAGGTGCCGGTGGCCGACGTCGCGGTGACGCTCGGGGACCTGGCCGGGTTCGCCGGGGAGGCGATGGCGACGGGGGAGCGGATGCCCCTCGCCTCCGTCGACGCCCCCGCCTCGGGCCGTATGGCGGTGGCCGAGGCCATCACCAACCTGCTCGCCGCCCCGGTCGAACTCTCGCGGGTCAAGCTGTCGTGCAACTGGATGGCGGCCTGCGGCGAGGAGGGCGAGGACGCCGCGCTCTACGACACCGTCTCGGCCGTGGCGATGGAGCTGTGCCCGGCGCTGGGCATCGGGGTGCCCGTCGGCAAGGACTCGCTGTCGATGCGCACCCGCTGGACCGAGGGACCGCACGCGTCCGGGCGCTCGGAGGCGTCCGGCGGCGCCGACCCGGTCGACAAGCAGGTGACCTCGCCGGTCTCGCTGGTGGTCACCGCCTTCGCCTCCATGGAGGACGTCCGCGGCACCTGGACCCCGCAGCTGGCTGGTGGCGGATCGCTCGTGGTGCTGGTTGACCTCGGCGCCGGGCGCGACCGCCTCGGCGGGTCGATGCTCGCGCAGGTCAGCGGGGCGTTCGGGCAGGAGGTGCCCGATCTCGACGACCCGGCGCGGCTGCTCGCGCTCGCCTCCGCCCTGGGCGCGCTGCGAGCGCGCGGGCTCGTCAGCGCCTATCACGACCGCTCCGACGGCGGCCTGTGGGCGGCGGCCTGCGAGATGGCCTTCGCCGGAGCCACGGGCCTGGAGCTCGCGGCGGAGTCCCTCGCCGGGCTGTTCGCCGAGGAGCTCGGCGCCCTGCTCGAGTGCTCGGAGGGCGACCTGGACGCCGTGCTGCGCGTCCTCGCCGACCACGGGCTGGCCGAGCTGGTGACCGTCGTCGGACGCACCACCGACGACCGGCGCGTCCGCGTGCGCGTGGGTGAGGACGAGGTGCTCGACGAGCCCCTGCACGACCTCGCGCAGGCGTGGGACGAGGTGTCCTGGCGCATCGCCCGCCTCCGCGACAACCCCGACTGCGCCGACGAGGAGCACGCGGCGTTCGGGACGCAGTCGTGCGGTCTGGTGGTGGCCCCGGCCTTCGACCCGGGCGAGGACGTGGCGGCGCCATACCTCTCGCGCGGAGCGCGTCCCCGCGTGGCGGTGCTGCGCGAGCAGGGGGTCAACTCGCACGTCGAGACCTCGTTCGCGTTCGACCGGGCCGGGTTCGAGACCTACGACGTGCACATGACCGACCTGCAGTCGGGCCGCGCGCACCTGTCGGACTTCACGGGCCTCGTCGCGGCGGGCGGCTTCTCCTACGGCGACACGCTCGGCGCCGGTGCGGGCTGGGCGCGGTCGGTGCTGTTCGACCCGCGCCTGACCGACCAGTTCCGCGCGTTCTTCGAGCGGGGCGACACGATCGGGCTGGGCATCTGCAACGGCTGCCAGATGTTCGGCGAGCTGGCCGAGCTGATCCCCGGGGCGCAGGCCTGGCCCCGCTGGACGCGCAACCGCAGCGAGCAGTACGAAGCCCGCCTCTCGCAGGTCGAGGTGCTCGACAGCCCGTCGATCTTCTTCGCCGGGATGGCCGGGTCGCGCCTGCCGATCGCGGTGGCGCACGGCGAGGGTCGCGCGGACTTCTCCCGGCACGGGTCGCCGACGGACGTGGTGCCGGCGATGCGCTACCTGGACGGGTCCGGCGCGCCGGCCGAGACCTACCCGGCCAACCCCAACGGGTCGCCCGGGGGGCTGACCGCCGTGACGACGCCGGACGGGCGGTTCACCGCGATGATGCCGCACCCCGAGCGGGTGCAGCGCAACATCCAGCTGTCGTGGACCGATGGCCCGGTCGACGAGCCGAGCCCCTGGCTGCGGATGTTCCGCAACGCCCGGAGCCACCTCGGCTGACCGCGAACCGGTATGGCGGACGGGCCGGTTCGGCAGGTCGCGGCTGGCGCGCCGGCGTGTGCGAGGGTAGGTCTCATGGACGTGGTGCACGCGGCCAGATGATGCTGGTGGTGCTCGAGGCGGGGCAGCTGCGCACGAGTCCGCACGGCCACTGCCGGTTCGTGCCGTTGCGGTGAGGTCGCCCCGAGGCCGTCAGCGCAGGCGCCAGCGTCCGAGGTCCGGAGGCCGCGGGGACGAGGCGGCGTCGGGGTCCGCGGCGGCGAGCGCGTCGGTGAGCGCACGCGCCGACCGGGCGCGGCGGGCCAGCTCGGCACCGGACCACATGCCCGTGGGGAACGGTGACCGGGCCACGTGGCGGCGCAGCTCGACCAGGTCGAGGTCGGCGGTCGAGCCCGCCGCGACCAGCACCGAGTTGCCGAAGCGTCGCCCCTTGAGCACGTCGTGAGTGGCCAGCACGGCCTGGTGGTCGAGCCCCGCCACCCCCGCCCCGGCGGCCACGGCCGCGACATAGCGCCACGACGGCTCGTCGGCGAGGTTCAGCAGGACGAGCCCGTCAGCACGCAGGACGCGACGCACGTCGGTCAGGAACTCCACGGTGCCGAGCTCGGGGGGCACCCGGCCGCCGTCATACGCGTCGACCACGACCACATCAGCCGACCCGTCCCGCAGGGCTGCCACCCCCGACCGGCCGTCCACGGGCCGCACCCGGATCCGGTGCCGTCGGGGGAGGGGCAGCTCGCGGCGGACCACCTCGGTGAGCTCGGCGTCGGGCTCGAGCACGATCTGGGGCGACCCGGGGCGCGTGGCCTCGACGTAGCGAGCCAGCGACAGCCCAGCGCCGCCGACGTGCGTCACGCCCAGCGGACCGGGCGGGAGGGAGTCCAGGACGCACGCAAGGTGCTGGACGTACTCGAACGCCAGGACGGTCGGGTCATCGAGGTCGACGAAGGACTGCGGGTGGCCGTCGCGCATCACCGTCGCGGCGCGCCCGGCGGCTCGCCCCTCGACCCAGTCGATGCGTATGCCGTTGTCGCTCACCGCTGCTCGCAGGTCGCCGTCACGGCGTGAGCATGACCTTGATCGCGCGGCGCTCGTCCATCGCGCGGTAGCCCTCGGCGACGTCGTCGAGCGGCAGCGTCAGGTCGAAGACCGCGCCCGGGGCGATCTGCCCGGCGAGCACGGAGGAGACGAGGTGGGGGAGGTAGCGCCGCACCGGGGCCATGCCGCCGGCCAGGGAGATGTTCTTGCGGAACATCCGCTCGACGGGGAGCTCGACGCCGTGCGGCACCCCGACGAACCCCACGCGTCCGCCGGGACGCGCCGCGGCGAAGGCCTGCTCCATCGAGCCGCCGGTGCCGACGCACTCCAGGACGCTGTGGGCACCGAGGCCGCCGGTGAGCTCGCGCACGCGCTCCGCGCCCTCCTCGCCACGCTCCTCGACGACGTCGGTCGCCCCGAGCTCCCGGGCGATGGCCTGCCGGGACGCGTGGCGGGACATGGCGATGATGCGCTCGGCGCCGAGCTCGCGGGCGGCCAGCACCCCGCACAGACCGACGGCGCCGTCGCCCACGACCACCGCCGTGTGGCCCTCGCGGACGTCGGCGGAGACCGCGGCGTGCCACCCGGTGGCCATGACGTCGGACAGCGTGAGCAGCGACGGCAGCAGGTCGTCGGACGGCATCTCGGGGGTGGCGACGAGGGTGCCGTCGGCGAGCGGGACGCGGAGGTACTCCGCCTGGCAGCCACCCACGGGCAGGCCGGCGCGGTCCTTGGAGCCGTAGAACCCACCGTGCAGGCAGGCGCTGTGCACCCCGGCCTGGCAGATCTCACAGGTGTTGTCGGAGTATGTGAACCCGCCGATGACGAACTGGCCGGGCGCGACGTTCTTGACCTCCTCGCCGACCTCCTCCACGACGCCGACGTACTCGTGACCGATCGGGTGGGGCTCGTCGGTGGGGTTCTCGCCGCGGTAGGGCCACAGGTCTGACCCGCAGATGCAGGACCGGACGACCCGGACCACGGCGTCGGTGGGGGTCAGGACCGATGGGGCGGGGGCCTCCTCGAGACGGATGTCACGGGCTGCATGGATCATCGTTGCGCGCATGCCACCATCGTGACATGCCAACCCGTCGCCGCATCCCCGCCGACCAGGGCGCCGAGGCGCTCGCCGCCTGGCAGGCCGATCCCGCAGCGCCGCGCCAGACGGTGGCCACGGCCGTGCGATACACGCTGGAGGAGCTCGGCGCGCGATACCCCGGGCGCTCCCTGGAGGTGCGCGTCCCGCCATACGGCGCGGTCCAGGCCGTCGAGGGCCCGGTGCACACCCGCGGCACCCCGCCCAGCACGGTCGAGACCGACGCGACCACCTGGCTGCAGCTGGCGACCGGGGCCCTGACCTGGACGGCCGCGGTCTCGGGCGGCCGGGTCCGCGCGAGCGGCCAGCGCTCCGACCTCACCTCGCTGCTGCCGCTGGCGCCCGGCGCCGGGACGGCCGGCGCCTCGTCCGACCAGGAGGATCTCGTATGACGCCGCGCATCGGCCTGACCATCCTGCCGGAGGTGCGCTGGAGGGAGGCAGAGCCCCGCTGGCGGGCCGCCGAGGAGATGGGTTTCGACCACCTGTGGACCTACGACCACCTCACGTGGGGCGGTCTGCCGGACTCGCCGTGGTACGGCACCGTCTCGACCCTGACGGCCGCCGCCCTGGTCACCCGGCACGTCGGGATCGGCACCTTCGTGGCGTCGCCCAACTTCCGGCACCCGGCGGCGTTCGTCCGGGACGTGCAGTCGTTGCAGGACGTCAGCGACGGCCGGCTGCTGCTCGGTCTCGGCACCGGTGGTGACCTCGACTCGCGCGTGCTGGGTGGGCCGGAGCTGACGGTGCGTCAGCGGGTCGACCGGTTCGAGGAGTTCGCCCGCCTGCTCGACCGGCTGCTGCGCGAGGACCACGTCGACCACGAGGGGGAGTACTTCACCTGCCGGGACGCCCGGACGCTCCCGGTCGCGGACCCCCGCCCCACGGTGGTGATGGCCGCCAACGGCCCACGGTCGCAGCGGCTCGCCGTCGCGCTGGGGGACGCCTGGGTCACGACCGGAACCCACGGCGACGACCGTGAGGCCTGGTGGCGCAGCCTCGAGGAGCTGTCGCGGCGGATGGACGACCTCGGGCCGCCGCAGGGCTTCCGCCGCTACGTCCACGTCGACCCGTCCGGTGACCTGTCCCTCTCGTCCGTCGACCGCTTCGAGGAGGTGGTGGGGCGGGTGGCCGAGCTGGGGTTCACCGACGTGATCACCCATTGGCCGCGACCAGACGGGCCATATGCCGGGGACCCGGCCGTCCTCGAGCAGGTCGCGGCACGCCTCCTGACGCGTCGGTGACCGTCTGACGCGTTCCCTGTGCACAACCGTTCACGGGGCAGGTGACGCTCCGTTAGTCTCGTCCTGAGGCGTCCGAGGGAGGACGCTTCCTGGGGGGGGGGGAGAACGACCATGACATCGTCGCGGTTCTGCTACGTCCTGATGTGCCACGCCGATCCTGGGGGGATCCTGCGCGTCGTGGGCCGGATCCGCGAGCTCAGTCCCGACGCCGCCATCGTCGTGCGGCACAGCGTGCCCGGCCTCGTCTCGCGCGAGGACCTCGAGCCGCTCGGCGCGACCGTGCACCGCAGCGACATCGACATCGTCTGGGGTGACTGGTCGATGACCCGGGCGGCTCTCGAGGTGCTTGAGCACGTGAGGCGCACCGTCGACGCCGAGCACGTGGTGCTGCTCTCCGGCCAGGACTACCCGATCCGCGACCTCGCCGCCTGGGAGGACGAGGTGCGGCGCGCCGGCGTCGACGCGCTGATCGACGTCTACCCCCCGATGACCGACGACTGGCACTACCGCTGGTGGACCGTCGAACTGCCGCACGTGGGGCCGGTGCTGGTCCGCCGGGTCGTCAAGCTCGCCTGGCGCCTCGTGGCGCGCCGCTTCCGGTCGGTCGTCATGTTCTATCAAGGTCGGCGGGACCCCCGGTGGATCCTCGGTCTGCGACGTCCCGAGCTGCTGCGGCGCCCCGCCCCGGTGGATGTCCTCAAGGGGGCGCTGTGGGTGACCCTGACGGGTCGCGCCGTCGAGAGCCTCCTGCGCCGCCACCACGACGACCGGCTCACGCAGACCTTCTTCCGCACCGTCCGCATCCCCGACGAGTCCTACATCCAGTCCCTGCTGCTGGCCGACGCGCAGCTGCGGATCATGGACTGCCCGACGACCTTCGCCCGGTTCCGCTACGACGAGTGGAGCCCCACCTGGCTCGATCTCGACGAGCTGGCCCTCGCGGCCCGGACCCCGGCCGCCTTCGCCCGCAAGCTGCCCGCGGACGTGGACGACGCGGTCGTGGCCGAGGCGGACCGCCTCTGCGCCCGGCGGGGCGACGAGGTGCCTGCGATGGAGGAAGCGGTCCCGGGCGAGGTCAAGCTCACCGGCGCCGAGCGGGCCCCCGGGCTGCCCCCCGTCGCGACCGGGCTCGCCGCCGCGCGCGGATAGACTGCGGCGGTGAGCGACCGCCCTGATGTCAGCACGGACGCCGGCAAGGACCCCGTGCCGGCCCCCGCCACCGACCCCTCCCCGGCGCGGGGTGGGCGGCGCCCGATCTTCTCCCGCTTCATCGTCGTCGGCGCGGTTCTCGGCTTCGCGCTGGCGACCGGGGTGGCGCTGCTGCTGCGGCCGGACCCTGTCGCGGTGAGCGGCGCCAGCCAGACGGCGACCTATGGCATAGGGCGCGTCATGATGTTCTTCGGCGTCCTCGGCGGTGGCCTGGGTGCCCTCCTCGGCGCCCTGGTGGCCGTGCTCCTCGACCGCCGACGCTGAGGCGCTGACGCCGAGGCGACGACGGGTCGACCGCGCTGTGGGACACTGGGCCCGTGACACGAGGTGACGGTCGACTCAATCACGACATCCTTCCCGGCGAGACCGGGCCCCAGGACTCCTGCGGGGTCTTCGGCGTCTGGGCGCCCGGCGAGGAGGTCGGCAAGCTCACCTACTACGGTCTCTACGCCCTGCAGCACCGCGGGCAGGAGTCGGCGGGGATCGCGACGTCCGACGGAGAGCGCGTCCTCGTCTACAAGGACATGGGGCTGGTGTCCCAGGTGTTCGACGAGACCGCCCTCGGGTCCCTGACCGGGCACCTCGCCATCGGGCACACCCGCTACTCCACCACTGGGGCCAGCAAGTGGGAGAACGCCCAGCCCACGCTGGGCGGCACGGCCCACCACACGATCGCGCTCGCCCACAACGGCAACCTCATCAACACCTCCGAGCTGCGCGGGCTGCTGTCCGCCCGTCACGTCGACGGGTTCGGCACGGCGGGCGGGGAGCTGCGTCGTGGCAACACGACGGACACCGCCATCGTCACCTCGCTGCTGGGCAGCCGGGCCGAGGACGTCTCCCTCGAGGAGGCGGCCATGGAGCAGCTGCCCCTGGTCAAGGGCGCCTTCTGCTTCGTCTTCATGGACGAGCACACCCTGTATGCCGCGCGCGACCCGCAGGGCGTCCGGCCGCTGGTGATCGGACGGCTGGAGCGCGGCTGGGTCGTGGCGTCCGAGACCGCCGCCCTGGACATCGTCGGCGCCAGCTATGTGCGCGAGGTCGAGCCGGGCGAGCTGGTCGTCGTCGACGAGCAGGGCCTGCGCACGCGGCGCTTCGCCGAGCCCGAGCCCAAGGGCTGCGTCTTCGAGTACGTCTACCTCGCCCGACCGGACACGACGATCGCGGGGCGCGGCGTCTACGAGGCGCGGGTCGACATGGGGCGCGAGCTGGCGCGCCAGCACCCGGTCGAGGCGGACATGGTCATGCCGTCCCCGGAGTCGGGCACCCCTGCGGCGATCGGCTACGCGGAGGAGTCGGGGATCCCCTACGGCCAGGGCCTGGTCAAGAATGCCTATGTCGGCCGCACCTTCATCGCCCCGTCCCAGACCATCCGGCAGCTCGGCATCCGGCTCAAGCTCAACCCGCTGCGTGACGTCATCAAGGGCAAGCGGCTGATCGTGGTCGACGACTCGATCGTGCGCGGCAACACCCAGCGGGCGCTGGTCCGCATGCTGCGCGAGGCCGGGGCGGCCGAGGTCCACGTCCGGATCTCCTCGCCGCCGGTGCGCTGGCCCTGCTTCTACGGCATCGACTTCGCGAGCCGGGCCGAGCTGATCGCGACCGGCATCGACGTCGAGGGCGTTCGGCGGTCCGTCGGAGCCGACAGCCTCGGCTACATCAGCGAGGACGGCATGATCGCCGCGACCCACCAGCCCCGCGAGCAGCTGTGCACCGCGTGCTTCTCGGGCACGTACCCCCTCGGCGTCCCCGACGACCAGGCGGTCGTCCTCGACCCCGCCCACGCCTGACCGTCCGCGTCTTGCCCGGAGCCGGACGGCCCACCTGCACACCCGCAACGAAAGGTCCCTCGTGAGCGAGCCCATCACCTACGCGTCGGCAGGGGTCGACGTGGAGGCCGGCGACAAGGCCGTCGAGCTGATGAAGGCGTCGGTGCGACGCGCGACCCGTCCCGAGGTGCTCGGCGGGCTCGGCGGGTTCGCGGGGATGTTCGACGCCTCGGCGCTCGCCGGGATGCGCCGCCCGGTCCTGGCCACGTCGACCGACGGGGTGGGGACCAAGGTCGCCGTCGCGCAAGCCATGGACCGGCACGACACCATCGGCTTCGACCTCGTCGGCATGGTCGTCGACGACATCGTGGTGTGCGGGGCCGAGCCGCTCTTCATGACCGACTACATCGCCACCGGCAAGGTCGTGCCCGAGCGCATCGCCGCCATCGTCTCCGGCATCGCGGCCGCGTGCGAGCAGGCGGGCGTCGCCCTGGTCGGCGGGGAGACCGCCGAGCACCCCGGTCTGCTCGAACCCGACGAGTACGACTGCGCGGGCGCCGCGACCGGGGTCGTCGAGCACGACGAGGTCCTCGGCCCCCAGCGGGTGCGGGCGGGCGACGTCGTGCTGGGGCTGGCCTCGTCGGGGCTTCACTCCAATGGGTACTCGTTGGTGCGACGTGTCTTCGCCCACGCGTCGTGGGACTACGACCGGGACGTCCCCGAGCTCGGCAGCACCCTGGGCGAGTCGCTGCTGACACCCACCAGGGTCTATGCCCGCGACCTGCTCGCGCTGATCCGGGCCGACGGCGTGGACGTCCACGCGCTGAGCCATGTCACGGGGGGTGGGCTCGCCGCCAACCTCGCGCGGGTCCTGCCCCAGGGGGTGCTCGTCACCGTGGACCGTGCGACGTGGACGCCGCCGCCGATCTTCGGTCTGGTCCAGGAGCTCGGCCGGGTGCCGCAGTCCGACCTCGAGCGCACCCTCAACATGGGGGTGGGCTTCGTGGCGGTGCTTCCCGAGACGGCGGTCGACCGCGCCCTGGACCTGTGCAGCGAGCGCGACCTGCCCGCGTGGGTCATGGGTCGGGTGTCGGACGCCGCTGACGTCGCGGCAGACCCCGGGCACGAGGTCGTGCGGGGCGCCAAGGGCGTCGACGGGGGATCGGTCCAGCTGGTCGGCGCCCACCGGGTCTGAGAGCGAGTCCGGAGCCGCGTCTGAGACGGGGACGGCGGACGGACGGGGAGGGTGTCACCAGCTGGTGACACCCTCCCCGTCCGATGTGCGGTATGCCGACCCGCCCGTCAGGGGTCGGGCGGCGCGACGACCTGACGACATCGGGTCACCCACCCGCCGAGGAGGCAGGTCGGGCCCGATGGGTCAGCGCCCACCGGCGGACCACCGGTCGTAGTCGTCGTAGCCGTCGTCGTCATCCGGTTCACGGCGTGGCTCGCCGGTGTCCCGTTGCGTCGATGCGTGCAGTTCTCGCTCAAGAGCACTCAGGTCGGTGTCGGGAGAGAAGTACTTCAGCTCCCGGGCAACCTTGGTCTGCTTGGCTTTGGCCCGGCCGCGCCCCATGGCGTGACCCCCTCGCGCGTCTGCCGGAGTGGCATCGCTGGCTGCGGCTGGTGCCGTAGCGGGCGGAGCGACCCCGGGAATCTCGTGTCTTCGTGAGGGACACGGTACATGCTGGGAGGGCCATCTGTGGAGTCGAGCATCCTCGCGTGCCCACGGGCAGTCACGGGACGTGATGTCCGGGCTGACTGGATTCGCGTTGGTTCGGGCGTTGATGCACCCATACGGGCGTATCGAGATGCACAGAACCCGCATATGTCACGATACGTAGTATTCTAAGAAGGAAATTGAGTCTACCCGTAGCCCGATTCGACTACCCAGGGTCACTTCTGAGATGGAAGCGGCCAGGTGGTGAGGCGCCGGGGGGCGTCGTTGCACGGGGGGAGCACCTTCCGTCGAGAGCGGGGAGATCACATGCCACACCGCGAGCAGGACAGCGAGAAGCTCTTGACCCCGGCCGAGGTCGCCGAGCTCTTCCGGGTCGACCCCAAGACCGTGACCCGGTGGGCCAAGGCGGGCAAGCTCAACTCGATCCGCACGCTCGGGGGGCATCGGCGCTACCGCGAGAGCGAGATCCGCCAGCTGCTCGACGGTGTCGGCGAGACCGCCCGCATGAGGCAGGCGACCTGAGCCGCTGCAGGCGCGTGACCCAGCGGTGGCCGGTTGCGCCACTGATGTCCTCCTCGATATCAGCAGATGACTGATACTGAGTCGGAAATGAGCTATTCTCTGATGTCGTGACCTCCTCCGGATCGTCCGACCCCGCGGTCTACGCGCTGCTGGGGGACGTCGTCGGGTCCCGGCGTGCCGGCAACCGGCGCGTCCTGCACGAGCACCTCGGCGCCGCGCTCCGCCAGGTCGAGCAGGTGGTGCCCGCGCTCGAGCCGCTCACCACGACGGTCAGCGACGAGTTCCAAGGGGTGTACGCCGACGTCGGGTCCGCCGTCCTTGCTTCGCTGCTCGTCCGGCTGCACACGCTGCCGCAGGTCGACGTCAGGTGTGGCATCGGGCGCGGCCTGGTGCAGGTGATCGACCACGGCCACGTCCCGCCCCTGCAGGACGGCAGCGCCTGGTGGGCCGCCCGAGAGGCCGTGGAGGAGGCCGAGCGCCGGGCCGCCTCGGCGGGCACGCGGTCCTGCCGCACGTGGTACGTCGAGGACCCGGACCGGCCCTCCGGCGCCGCAGCCACCATCCTCGCCACGCTGGTCCTGCGCGACGAGCTCGTCTCCAGGCTGGACGCGCGGCCCCTGCGGGTGCTCCTGGGGGTCATGTCAGACCTCACGCAGACAATGGTGGCCGAGCAGGAGGGGATCACGCAGTCGGCGGTCTCCCAGCTGGTGGCGCGAGAGAGCCTCGGAGCCATCAGGGAGGCGCACGAGATCCTCACCCAGCCTGCCCGCGACCGCTGAGGAGCACCATGACCTATCTCGCCGTGTGGCTGCTGGCGCTGGGAGCCGGCGACCTGGCGCGCCCCGGCGCGGAGCTCGGGGGTCGGCGGCCCTCGTGGCTGCCAGTCCTGGTCTCCGTCCCCGTGGCCGTGCTGTCCTGGCCCCTGCTCGGGCAGCGTGGCGGCTGGCACCTGCTCGCACTGCTCGGGATCGTGCTGCTGCTCGTCGTGTGGGCCCGCTCGTCGGCGGCCGCCGTGAGCAGCGGGCTCCGGGCACGCGACCACGGCGACGGCGAGGGCGACGGCGACGACCGCGCCCACGACCCCTCGGCCGCGGCCGCCGCTCTGCTGCGGAGCGCCGGACGGCACCGGCTGGTGGCCGGCGCCTCCCTCCTGGTGGGACTCGTGGCACTCTTCGCGCTGGCCGGGGTCGACGCCGCCGCCGGTGGGCCGCTGGCCCGGTGGTGGGGCTCGCTCGGCCTGCCCCGGCTCGGCCGGGTGCCGCTCGACCGCGCGCTGATGGTCCTCGCCGTGATGCTGGCGCAGATCGGCACCGGCAACGTCGTCGTGCGTCTCGTCCTCGACGCGGCCGGCGCGCACAGCCAGCCCGGGGTCCTGCGCGGCGGGCGCTGGCTGGGCCCGATGGAGCGTGTCTTCGTCGTCGGGCTCGCCCTCGCGGGCCAGGCGACCGCAGCCTCCGTCGTCATCGCCGCCAAGGGGATCCTGCGCTTCCCCGAGCTGCAGGACCAGCGCGGGCCGGGTCAACGGATCGACGTCGTGACCGAGTACTTCCTCCTGGGCAGCTTCACCTCGTGGCTGGTGGCTCTCGGGTGCGCCCTGCTCGCGCTCTGACCAGGCGCGCCGGGCCGATCGGGGCCCACGCCCCGGGCCATGCGTGACAATGGCGTCCATGAGTGGAGACATCGTCCTCGCCAACCGGTACCGCCTGGAGCGCCAGATCGGCCGCGGCGGGATGGGCCAGGTCTGGTCTGCCGTCGACACCCGGCTGCAACGCCGGGTGGCCGTCAAGACGGTCGACCTGGCGGCCACCGGCGACGAGGTGGCGGCCGAGAGGTTCCAGCAGGAGGCCCACGCCACCGCGGCGCTGTCCCACCCCAACATCGTCACGATCTTCGACAACGGCGTCGACGGCCACACGGCCTATCTCGTCATGGAGCTGCTGAGCGGGCCCAGCCTCGACGAGCTGGTCCGCGACCAGGGGCCGCTCCCGGTCGACCGGGCGCTCGCCTACACCCAGGAGGTGGCCTCCGCCCTCGGCGCCGCGCACCGGGCGGGCGTCGTGCACCGTGACGTCAAGCCCAGCAACCTCATGCTCGACGAGCGCGGCACCCTCAAGATGGTGGACTTCGGGATCGCCCGCCTGGACCAGGCTCGCACCAGCCAGCTGACGGCGACCGCCACGGTCATCGGCAGCGCGCCATACCTGTCTCCGGAGCAGGCCACCGGCGGGACGGCCACCCCGCAGAGCGACCTGTACTCCCTCGGCTGCGTCCTCATGACCCTGCTGACCAGCGAGCCGCCGTTCGAGGGCGAGCACCCTCTGTCGATCCTGCACCACCACCTGAGCACGCCCCCGCCGCTGCCGTCCGAGCGCCGCCCCGGGGTGCCGCAGGCCGTCGACGACCTGGTCGCCCAGCTGCTGGCCAAGTCGCCCCAGGACCGACCCGCCAGCGCCGCTGACGTCGCCGGCCGGATCGCTGCCATCCGCCGCGGCGCCGCGCCCTCCACGACGGTGCTGCCGGTCGCCGGAGCCGCGGCGGCCGCCACCACCGTGCTCCCTCCCGCGGTGCGGGCCCCCGAGCCCGCACCGCGCACGGTCACGCAGGCCACGGCCTACCGTGACGAGCCCGACCGCCCGCGGCGCCGCGGCATGGGGGCGCTGTGGGTGATGCTCCTCCTGCTGGCGGCGACGGTCGGTGCCCTGTGGTGGTTCGTGCTCCGGGGGACCGGCCCCTCGACCGACACGCCCACCGTCCCGACCCCCACGGCGACGAGCACCACCGCCCGCACGACCGCCCCCACGAGGACGACCTCGGCCCCGACGGTGACCGTCACGCAGACCCCCACCCAGAGGCCGACCTCCAGTGCCCCGACGACCCCGACGCAGGAGCCGACGACCCCGACCGAGCAGCCGACGACCCCGACCGAGCAGCCGTCGACCCCGACCGAGGAGCCCAGCGACCCGGCGCCGACCTGGACCGGTTCGGCCTCCGCGGCCGCGTCGACGCTGGGCGACGTCGTCCAGGGTGCGCAGCTGTCCGGGTCCTCGGGCAAGGACGCGTCCAAGAGCCTGCGCTCGCTCGACAAGGCCATCCGTCAGCAGGATGCCGGTGCCGCGCGCGCGGCGCTGGGTGAGCTGAGCGGCGCGGTCCAGAGCAGTGTCCAGGACGGGTCGGTCTCCAGCGAGACCGCGCAGTCCATCACGTCGGCGGCCGACGTCGTGGCCGGCGCGCTCCCCGCCGCCTGACGCTGCTGAAGGCCTCAAGTGCCGCTGCTCCGAGTTGCGGGCGGCAGGTGCGATCCTGACGACGTGGCACCACCAGTCGGCGGCCTGAGCGCCGTGGCCCTGAGGGCCGTCCATCGCAACGAGGCGACGGTCACCCTCGTCGTGCGACTCACCGCGCGCCTCTGGCTGCTGGTGGGGACGTGGGGGTGGGCCGACACCCCCGGCGCTGGGCCTTGCTGGCCCTGTGCGTGGTCCACGACCTGTGGCTGTGGTCGCGGCTGCGGGCCGGGCGCGGCCCCGGGGTCCGGTGGCGAGTGGCGGCGGACCTCGTCGACGCGACGGTGTGGTCGCTGCTGGGCTGGGCGCACTACCCCCACACGGCCGCCGTGATGGTCGTGATCCCGCTCGTCGCCTTCGTGTCGGCGCGGCGCCTGTCGACCGGCCTGGTGCTGACCGCCGTGACGATCGGCGTGACGGCGGCCGCGAGGTCGCTGGTCGGCTCGGAGCCCTACCTGGTGGTCACCACGGGGTTCGTGCTGATCGGCGTGCTGCTCGGCCGGTCCCTCGTGTGGCTCGTCGCCGAGGAGGTCCGGCGTCACGAGGCCCTCGTCGAGCGCTCGGCGCAGGCGTCGCTGGCCGCCGCCCGCCTGGCGGGGCGCAACGCCGTCGTGACGGGGGTCGGTGCGGAGGCCATCGACCAGCTGCAGGTGACCATCTTCGCCCTGGGAGGCGCCGGGGTGGACGAGGCGACCGAGCTGCGCAAGGCCGTGTCCCAGCACAAGCAGCAGCTCGGCCGGGCGACCCGCGCCGAGGCCTACTACCTGCGGGACGCCTGCGACGTCTACTCCCAGGCCACCCGGTCCAGCGAGCCCGACGCCTCGCGCTTCACCTTCTTCGACGTCGACCCGTCGGCCGGCACGGTCGTCGTGAGCCGGTCTCAGGCGCGCCTGCTGTGGCAGCACCTCGCCGGACGCGGAGGTGGGGTCGTCCGGGTCCGGAGCGCGACGGTCGGCCCGAACGGGGAGGTCTCGGTGCAGGTCGACGACGAGACCGTCGTGCTGCCCGCGGTGGACGGGCAGCCGCTGTCCCTGTCGGTGACGGCGGCCGGCGTGGCGGCGATGGCGGCATACGTGCTGATCCTCGCGGTGCCCCAGCACTCCGTCGTGCCGGCGGCGATCGCGCTGCCCGTCGCCGCGCTCCTGCTCCTCTCCACGGTGGTCGCCCATCGGGTCCTGCGCCGCTGGGGACCGCCGGGGAACCCCTGGTGGCCCTGAGCGGTGCCGTGCCGATAGCCTGCCTCGGGGGACTCTGGTTCGCCGGTCACGGGCCGCGCGGGCCGGAGGACATGATGCTCAACATGCCGATGGTGGGGTGGGCGATGATGCTTGGTCTCGTCGTGCGGCCGCGACGGGCCGTCCTGGCCTGCCGCGCCGCACTGGTGCTCGGCCTCGTGCTGACCGCTCTGGCGACCGAGGGCACCCTGAGGTTCGCGATCCCCGAGCTCGTGTGGCCGCTCATGGCCTATGTGGGGTCGCAGTGCGTCAGCCGCACCCTGGACGACGCGTGCAACGAGGTCCAGGTCGAGGCCCGCGCCCAGGCGCAGGCCCGCACCGAGGCGGCCCGACGTGCGGCGGCCGGTGCCGAGCTCGACTACCTCACGACGGTCGTGGAGCAGGGGCAGCGACTGGTCGCCGGGGCTGACGCCGGGGAGCTGCGCGAGGGGGTCGCGGACGACCTGCGCCGGGTGAGCAGGCTGCTCGCCGAGACCCGCGCGAGGCTGGCATGAGGACGGGCGGGCGCGGATGAGGATCGTGATCGTCGACGACAGCCCGAGCGTCCGGGACGCCCGTCAGCTGTGGTTGCGGGAGGCGACCGACGCCCAGGTCGACGCCCTCGACTTCGAGGGTGCCCTCGCGCTCGGCACCCGCTGGGGGCAGGTCGACATCGCCGTGCTCGACGGGCACGACCGCAGGTCTCCCGAGCGCCGGGCCGCGGCGGCGCGGCGCTCGGGCGTGGACTCGATCCCGGCGCACGACCACTTCCCGGGCGCGCGGCTCGCGCAGGAGGTGCGCCGGCACACTCCCGCCGGCGTCACCAGCATCATCCTGATCAGCGCCTACGCCCGAGAGAACGAGCTGATCTCGCGCCGGATCGTGCAGGCGGGGGTCGACTACGTCTTCGACCACTTCGAGGTCGACCAGGACCGTGAGACCTTCGTGCGGGCGGTGACCCAGCCCTGGACGTTCTCCTCGCGCCGGGCCTCGATCGACTGGGCGGCCCAGGGCTACGAGCGCGCCCCCGACGTGCAGGCGGCCATCGACATCGCCGAGTCGTCGCCGGTCGCCGACATGGTGCTCAACGACGAGGCGCACGCCGCGCACCACCGACCCCGAGTGAGCACCCCTCAAAAGGTGGGCGTCGCACTTGAGTGCCGGGCGGGATGTCATGGTGCTGCGCCGGGGCCGCGCCGACGAGGGGGATGCGCGGCCCCAGGCGCACGCAGGCGGGGGGAGCCGCAGCGAGAACGACGAAGCCGCACCCCGGTCGGGATGCGGCTTGCTGGTGGCCAGGGGCGGGGTCGAACCGCCGACCTTCCGATTTTCAGTCGGACGCTCGTACCAACTGAGCTACCTGGCCTCGCGACATCCTCAAGATATCGCGAAGTCTCTCCCGAGGGAGAGACTGGCGACCCCGACCGGGCTCGAACCGGCGACCTCCGCCGTGACAGGGCGGCGCGCTAACCAACTGCGCTACGGGGCCAAAGGGTGAGGAGTGACTACCTCAAGCACTCCGACAACTCGCTGGCCGTGACCAACTTGTCCATCGTACATGCTCTGTATCCCCAACGGGATTCGAACCCGTGCTACCGCCGTGAAAGGGCGGGGTCCTAGGCCGCTAGACGATGGGGACCCGAATCTCTCGGGCCCTCTGCCGCTAGCGCTCTAGTAGCTCGAGCCCGTCGAGGACTCCGAAAGCATAGGGGACGGCGGCGGAGAACTCCTAATCGGGTCGGAGTCAGCGTCGAGCGGCCCACTCCAGCAGGCGATCTCGCGGCCAGGTGGTGACGATGCGCTCGGCTGGGACCCCGAGGTGCCAGGCCCGCTCGGCCCCCAGCTGCTGGAAGTCCAGCTGCCCCGGCGCGTGCGCGTCGGTGTCGACCGCGAACAGGCACCCGGCGTCCAGCGCCAGCGTGATCAGGTCGTCCGGCGGATCCTGCCGCTCCGGCCGGGAGTTGATCTCGACCGCGACGTCGTGGGCGGCGCACGCCTCGAAGACGACGCGGGCGTCGAACGACGACTGCGGCCGCTTGCCTCGGCCTCCGGTGACGAGCCGGCCCGTGCAGTGCCCCAGCACGTTGGTGCGCGGGTTGCTGACGGCCGCGACCATGCGGCGCGTCATCGCGGCGGACTCCATCTTGAGCTTGGAGTGCACCGAGGCGACCACCACGTCGAGCTCTTCGAGCAGGTCGGGCTCCTGGTCGAGCGATCCGTCGTCGAGGATGTCGACCTCGATCCCCGACAGCAGCCGGAAGCTGCCGGGCACGATCTGGTTGGCACCGGCGACCACCTGGAGCTGCTTGCGCAGACGCTCGGGCGACAGGCCGTTGGCGACCTTGAGGCGGGGGGAGTGGTCCGTGAGCACCTGGTACTCCCGCCCCAGCTCGACCGCGGTCATCACCATCTCGTCGATGGGGGACCCGCCGTCCGACCAGTCAGAGTGGCTGTGCAGGTCGCCGCGCTGCAGGACGACGAGCTCCTGGCCGTCGCGGGCCAGGGGTGCGGACTCGCGCTCCTCGAGCTGGGCGAGGTAGACGGGCTCCTCGCCGCGCAGCACCGCCTGCGCGATCGCCTCGCTGCCCTTGCCGATCCCGGGCAGGTCCTGCAGCGTCCCGGCAGCGGCGCGGGTCGTCAGCTCGTCGTCGCCGAGCGCCCCCAGCGTGGCCGCGGCCCCGCGGAAGGCCTTGATGCGGTAGCTGGACTCCAGCGCCCGCTCGAGCAGGAACGAGATGCGGCGCAGGGCCAGGACGACCCCGGCGGCGTCGGGGGTCAGGGTGTCGGCGATCGGCTCGGCGGAGGCGGAGCCGTGGCGTTGGGGTCCGGTGGCGGCGGGCTTCGGCATACGGCCATCGTCGCACCGCAGGGGGTGGCTTGGCCGAGGTGGCGCGGGTCACCTACGGTCAGGGCATGGCACTGAGCGTCTTCGACCTCTTCTCGATCGGTATCGGGCCGTCGAGCTCGCACACGGTGGGCCCGATGCGCGCGGCGCTGATGTTCGTCCGGTCGCTGGAGGCGGACGGGCAGCTCGACCGGGTCACGAGCCTGCGGGTCGAGCTCTACGGGTCGCTGGGCGCGACGGGCCACGGCCACGGCAGCGACAAGGCGGTCCTGCTCGGGCTGTCCGGAGAGGCGCCGGAGCTCGTCGACCCCCGCGCCGTCGAGGGCCGTCTCGCGCACATGCGCGCGACCAAGCGGCTGGCGCTGCTGGGACGCCACGAGATCGACTTCGACGAGGCCACCGACCTCGTCATGCACCGGACCCGGTCCCTGCCCGGTCACTCCAACGGCATGACCTGCGAGGCCGTCGTCGAGGGGCTGGAGGAGCCGGTGCAGCGCACCTACTACTCGGTGGGTGGCGGCTTCGTGGTGGTCGAGGACGGGTCCGGCGGCCACCGGATCGTCGAGGACGAGACCCCGGTCGCGCACGAGTTCCGGACCGGTGACGAGCTGCTCGCGGTCTGCGCGGAGACCGGCCGCTCGATCGCCCAGGTCATGCTCGACAACGAGCGCGCCTGGCGCAGCGAGGCCGAGGTCAGGGCGGGGCTCCTGGAGATCTGGCGCGTCATGCAGGAGTGCGTGGACAACGGCATCACCACCGAGGGGGTGCTCCCGGGTGGGCTGCGGGTCCGTCGGCGCGCCCCCGAGCTGGCGCTGCGACTCGCCCTCGAGGAGGGCAACGTCGACCCGCTGCGGGGGCTCGACTGGATCACCCTCTACGCCCTCGCCGTCAACGAGGAGAACGCCGCCGGCGGACGCGTCGTCACCGCGCCGACCAACGGCGCCGCCGGGATCATCCCCGCTGTCCTGCACTACTACGTGCGGTTCGTGCCGGGTGCCGACGACCTGGGGGTGGTCCGCTTCCTGCTGACCGCGGCGGCGATCGGCATGATCATCAAGGAGGGGGCCTCGATCTCCGGCGCCGAGGTGGGGTGCCAGGGCGAGGTGGGCTCCGCCTGCGCGATGGCCGCGGCCGGCCTGGCGGCGGTGCTCGGCGGGACGCCCGGACAGGTCGAGAACGCCGCCGAGATCGGGATGGAGCACAACCTCGGCCTCACCTGCGACCCCGTCGGCGGGCTCGTCCAGATCCCCTGCATCGAGCGCAACGCCGTCGCGGCGGTCAAGGCCGTCACGGCGGCCCGCACCGCGCTGCGCGGCGACGGGACGCACATCGTCTCGCTGGACAAGGTCGTCAAGACCATGCGCGAGACGGGCGCCGACATGAAGGTGAAGTACAAGGAGACGGCCCGAGGCGGCCTCGCGGTCAACGTCATCGAGTGCTGACCCGGCACGCCCCGGCTCGGTGCGCTTGGATGGTCGTATGACGAACGCCTACCGCCCCGCGCAGGACCGTTACGACGGCGACATGCTCTATCGACGCTGCGGGCGCAGCGGCCTGCGGCTCCCTGTCATCTCGCTCGGTCTGTGGCAGAACTTCGGCACGGACCGGCCGCGCGAGACCCAGCGGGCCATCCTGCGGCGCGCCTTCGACCGCGGCGTGACGCACTTCGACCTGGCCAACAACTACGGGCCGCCCTACGGCCAGGCCGAGATCCACATGGGGGAGTACCTCCGCGACGACTTCGCCGGGCTCCGCGACGAGCTCGTCATCTCCACCAAGGCGGGCTACGACATGTGGCCGGGCCCCTACGGGCAGGGCGGTGGCGCCCGCAAGTACGTCCTCGCCAGCCTGGACCAGTCCCTGCAGCGGCTCGGCCTGGACTACGTCGACATCTTCTACAGCCACCGCTTCGACCCGGAGACGCCGGTCGAGGAGACGATGATGGCGCTGGACCACGCCGTGCGGTCGGGCAAGGCGCTCTACGTCGGGATCTCGTCATACTCCGCGGCCAAGACCCGGGAGGCCGCCGAGATCGCGCGGGACCTCGGCACCCCGCTGCTCATCCACCAGCCGTCGTACTCGATGCTCAACCGGTGGATCGAGGAGGATCTGCTGGATGAGCTGGAAAGGCAGGGTATGGGGTGTATTGCGTTCACCGCACTGGCCCAAGGCCTGCTCACGGAGCGTTATCTCGACGGGGTTCCGGACGACAGCCGGGCAGCGCGGGCGGGGTCGAGCCTGTCGACGGACCAGCTCTCGGACCAGACCCTGCGGCACGTCCGGGCGCTGGCCGGTGTGGCGCAGCGACGCGGGACGTCCCTGTCCCAGCTGGCTCTGGCCTGGGTGCTGCGCGACCCCCGGATGACGTCGACGCTGGTCGGGGCCTCCAGCGTGGAGCAGCTCGACCAGAACCTCGACGCCCTGCGGCATCTCGACCTCACCCCCGAGGAGCTCGAGGAGATCGATCGCGACGCCGTCGACGCCGGCATCAACCTGTGGGCACGATCCTCGCAAGCGTGACGGCGAAGGACGTCCTGGGACATCCCGGGCACTACGCTGCGGGGTCGATAACTACTCTCCGCGCACGGATTGGCGCATCCTTGTGAGAAAAACCGGCTCACCCGTCAGGCTCCCGGCGGCGCACCTAGAGTCATGAGTGGCCGTGATCTCCCCGAGATCTCGAAGGGGGGTGCCGCCGCACCTGGTGCGACGGGCTCGGAGGTCGGGGGAGAGACGTGACCGTCCCGACGTCGGGACGTCCCTGTCGGTGGGGCGCGGCTGGCCCGGGCACCGGATGGTGCCGGGCGTTCTCGTCCGAGAGAAAGAAGCAGAGCACGTGACTGTCGACCACGCACAGCCAGCAGGAGCCGGGGGCGCTCCCGTGGACGTCTCCCAGATCCCCGTCGTCATCCTCTGCGGTGGCCAGGGCACCCGCATCCGCGAGGCGAGCGAGAAGCTGCCCAAGCCGATGATCGAGATCGGCGAGAAGCCGATCGTCTGGCACATCATGAAGACCTACTACGAGCACGGCTTCCGCAACTTCGTCCTGTGCCTGGGCTACAAGTCCGACGTCATCAAGAGCTACTTCCTGGACCGGCGCCGCCTCTCGGCCGACGTGGTCCTGCGACCCGGCGCGGAGCCGGAGTTCGTCGGTGGCGAGGAGATCGAGGAGGACTGGACCATCACGCTGGTCGAGACCGGCCTCGACGCCGGGACCGGCGGTCGCGTCAAGCTCGTGAGCAAGTACCTCGACGCACCCTGGTTCATGCTGACCTACGGCGACGGCATCGGTGACATCGACATCAGCGCGGAGGTCCAGCACGCCGTGCGCATGGACAAGATGGCCTGCGTGACCGGCGTCCACCCCGCGAGCCGCTACGGCGAGATGCACGTGGACGACAAGGGCGAGATGGTCACCGAGTTCAACGAGAAGCCCACCCTCGCGACCGGCTGGGTCAGCGGCGGCTTCTTCATGATGAAGCGGGAGTTCGTGGACCGCTACCTCGCCGACATCGACGAGGAGGACATGCTCGAGAAGAAGCCCCTGCAGCAGGTCTCGCGCGACGGCGAGCTCGCCGTCTACGAGCACGAGGGCTTCTGGATGGGCATGGACACCTTCCGCGACTGGAAGGAACTCAACGGCTTGTGGGACGCCGACAAGGCTCCCTGGAAGATCTGGAAGGGCTGACACACATGAAGGTTCTGGTCACTGGTACCGAGGGCTACCTCGGCTGTCTCGTCGCCGCGGAGCTCATCCGCGACGGCCACGACGTCACGGGCGTCGACACGGGCTTCTACGCCCAGGGATGGCTCTACAACGGCGTCGACCTCGGCGCCAAGACGCTCCGCAAGGACATCCGCAACCTGACCGTCGAGGACGTCCGCGGCCACGACGCGATCGTGCACATGGCCGAGCTGTCCAACGACCCGCTGGGCGCGCTGATCCCCAACGTCACCTACGACGTCAACCACAAGGGATCGGTCAAGCTGGCCGAGCTGGCCAAGCAGGCCGGCGTCTCCCGGTTCGTCTACATGTCCTCCTGCTCGGTCTACGGCGTCGCCGACGGTGTCGTCGACGAGCAGTCCCAGGTCAACCCGCAGACGGCCTACGCCGAGTGCAAGGCCATGGTCGAGCGCGACGTCCTGCCGATGGGTGACGACAACTTCTCGCCCACGTTCATGCGCAACGCCACCGCCTACGGTGCCTCCCCGCGCATGCGCTTCGACATCGTGCTCAACAACCTGTCGGGCCTCGCCTACACCACCAAGAAGATCGCGATGACCTCGGACGGCACCCCGTGGCGTCCCCTGGTCCACGCCCTCGACATCGCCAAGTCGATCCGCTGCGCCATCACCGCGCCGCGCGAGGCCGTGCACCAGCAGATCTTCAACGTCGGCAAGACCGAGCACAACTGGCGCGTCCGCGAGATCGCCGAGATCGTCGGCGCGGCCTTCCCGGGCTGCGAGGTCACCTTCGGCGACAACGCCGGGGACAACCGCTCCTACAAGGTCAACTTCGACAAGATCGCGTCGCAGCTGCCGGGCTACGCGAGCGACTGGGACGCCGAGCGTGGCGCCCAGCAGCTCGCCGAGGTCTTCACGACCATCGACCTGGACGAGGCGACCTTCACCGGTCGCGGCCACACGCGCCTGAAGCAGCTGGAGCACCTCATGCGCACCAAGCAGATCGACGACCAGATGTTCTGGACCAAGCCTGCGGGGAGCATCGTCTGATGGAGTTCCGCACCTTCGACATCGAGGGCCCTGCCCTGATCGACCTCAAGCTCCTGCAGGACGAGCGAGGCTTCTTCGCCCGGACCTTCTGCACCCAGGAGTTCGAGGACGCCGGTCTCACCCCGGCCGTGATCCAGTGCAACATGTCCTACAACTACAAGGCCGGCACGATCCGCGGCATGCACCAGCAGATCGACCCGGCCCCCGAGGCCAAGCTGGTCCGCTGCATCCGCGGCCGCATCCTCGACGTCATCGTCGACATGCGCCCCGAGAGCCCGACCTACCTGCAGCACGTCAAGGTCGAGCTCACGGCGGACAACCGTCAGGCGCTGTACGTGCCCGAGTACTTCGCGCACGGCTACCTGACGCTCGAGGACGACTGCGAGGTGACCTACCAGGTCTCGCACGCCTACACGCCCAACACCGAGCGCGGCTTCCGCCACGACGACCCGGCGTTCGGGATCGACTGGGGCCGCGAGGTCGAGGTCATCTCGGACAAGGACGCGGCCTGGCCGCTCTTCGCCGAGCGCGACGACGTCGAGAAGCCCGCGACGCTCCCGGCCCCGCGCCAGGCGCAGCTCAAGGAGGATGCATGATCATCGTCGACACCGCCCTGGCCCAGCGCGAGGCCGAGGGCAACCCGATCCGCGTCGCCCTCGTGGGCGCCGGGTTCATGGGTCGCGGCTTCGTCAACCAGGTCACCAACTCGGTGCCCGGCATGGTCGTCGCCGCCATCGTCAACCGCACCCAGGCCAACGCCGAGCGCGCCTACACCGAGGCCGGGACCTCGGAGTGGGAGGTCTGCGAGGACGCCACGGCCGTCGACGCCGCGGTCGAGGCCGGCAAGGCCGTGATCACGAGCGACCACAAGGCCGTCACCGAGGCCGGGTCCATCGACGCGATCGTCGAGGCCACCGGCGCGGTGGAGTACGGCGCGCACGTCGTCGCCGACGCCATCGAGGGCGGCAAGCACGTGGTGCTGCTCAACGCCGAGGTCGACGGGACCGTGGGCTACGCGCTCAAGCAGCGGGCGCTGGCCAAGGGCGTCATCATCACGGGCTGCGACGGCGACCAGCCGGGCGTCCAGATGAACCTCTACCGCTTCGTGAAGTCCATCGGGCTCACGCCGCTGGTCATGGGCAACATCAAGGGCCTGCAGGACGAGTACCGCAACCCGACCACCCAGGAGGGGTTCGCCAAGCAGTGGGGCCAGGACCCCTACATGGTGACGAGCTTCGCGGACGGCACCAAGGTGTCCTTCGAGCAGGCGCTGGTCGCCAACGCCACGGGCATGACGGTCGAGAAGCGTGGCCTCAAGGGCGCCGACCACCGTGAGCACATCGACACGGCGACCAAGCTCTACGACGTCGAGCAGCTCAAGGAGCTCGGTGGCGTCGTGGACTACGTCGTGGGCGCCCAGCCGGGTCCCGGCGTGTACTGCTTCGCGACCCACGACGACCCCAAGCAGCAGCACTACCTCAAGCTCTACAAGCTGGGTGACGGGCCCCTGTACTCCTTCTACACGCCGTACCACCTGTGCCACTTCGAGGTGCCGCTGACCGTCGCGCGCGCCGTCCTCTTCGGGGACTACGCGATCACCCCGGCCGGGAAGCCCACCGTCGAGGTCATCACGGTCGCCAAGCGCGACCTCAAGGCCGGCGACACGATCGACGGTCTCGGCGGCTACGACACCTACGGCCAGTGCGAGGCCGCGGGCGTCACCGCCGACGAGGGCCTGCTGCCTATGGGCGTCGCCGAGGGCTGCGTCCTCAGGCGCGACGTCAAGAAGGACGAGTACTTCACCTACGCGGACGTCGAGCTGCCGCAGGGCCGACTCGTCGACGCGCTGCGCGAGGAGCAGGCCTCCCTGGCCTGACGACTCACTCCGTATGCCGGAGCCCGCCGCCTGCCTCGACGAGGTAGGGGGCGGGCTCCGGCATACGGGGCAGGTCGTCCGCTGGTCAGGCGATGAACTCCCGCACGGCGGCGGCGACCTCGTCGTCGAGCCCGGCGAGGAGCTCGTCGTGCGAGGTGACGCGGTAGCTCCGTGGCCCCTGCCAGTCGGCCGCGAGGACGTGGTGGCTGTCGAACCAGAAGTGGTGCGAGGGTGACTCGTCGACGAAGAGCGTGACGGTGCCGAGCTGCTGGTCGGGCCGCCCGGGCAGCTGCACGGTCTCGGGGTTGCCGACGCTCAGGTGGGCGCTGCGGGGTGCGTGCTCGGGCGCGGACTCGTCGAGCACGTGGAACTCCTCGTCGGTGTGCGAGCCGGCCAGCATCTGCTCCAGCACCACGGACTGGGCGCTGCTCGGGATCGTGTCGCGGGGGATCGCGTGGGAGGCGCCGTCGACGTCGACCGTCGTGCGGTCGGTGCGCCGGGCGGACGTGGATCCCTCAGGGGTGCTCATCGAGCAGGACGTCCAGTCGCGCACGTCACCGGTGTGCGTGAGCAGGTGGTCGGTGCGCTGCAGCCGCTGCCCGTCGCGATAGACGAGGAGGCTGCGCAGCTGGGTGGAGGTCAGACGTCGCACGAGGGCACCGACCTTGCGTCCCCCCACGTGGAAGCTCTCCATCGAGATGTCCATGTCGCGACCGTAACCGAGGGTGACAGGGCGCCCAACCGGTGCCCGTATGTCGGTCGGGTGCCGGGTCTCCAGAAGGACGCGGCCGACACCGGGGGTGGGTGCGCCGCATCCTCGTCGAGGTGCGAGGATGACCTGCACCAACCAGTGACGAGGAGGTCACCATGGACGAGCGTCGCGTCAAGGTCCTGGACGCCGTGGTCCGGGCGTGGACGGAGAACGGCAGCAATCCCGACTACACCGCGCAGCAGCACGAGAGCGTGCGTGCGGCGATGCCCACCCTGGCGCGTGCCCTGGACGAGCTGGTGATGGAGCTCAAGAACGGCCACCGCAGCTCACAGGGGTGAGCCCGTCACTGGGGGCGGCCGCGTCGCGTCCGCAGGAACCACGCGCCCAGCGCCAGGCCGAGCGCGAGGATCACGCCGAAGAGCAGGTAGCCGAAGCTGAGGTCTCCCTGCTCGCCCTTGGTGACCGGGCGCTCGGTGGTGCTGCTGGGGGTCGGGCTGGTGGTGTCGGCCGGCACGGCGACGACGAGGCGCTGCGGCGTCGCGGACGGTGCCGCAGACGCGGCGGGGACCGTGGCGAGAGGGACGGCGGCGGCCAGGGCGGTCACGGCCGCGCGGCGCATCCAGGTGCGGGAGGACATGTGAATCTCCTTCGGCTGGGCACTCGTTGGTCCCGTCGCGCATACCCCGGCGGACGCGGCTCATGCCGTCGGTGACCGCTGGTGGCGGATTCGGGGAGGGTGCCGGGGGCTCGCTGGTCGTGCTCGACCGGGGCCAGGGGGTCAACGGCGAGCTCGTGCTGCGGACCGACGGGGCAGACCTCGAGGTGATCGCCAACGGCGTGTTCCTGATGGACACCCGCCTCACGGTCTCCGAGCGCCTGATGGTCAGCGCGACGCTGGCCCGGGTGCGGCCGGGCGCGCGGTTGCTCGTCGGCGGTCTCGGCGTCGGGGCGTCGGTGGTCCAGGCCCTGGAGTCGGGGGTGGGGCGCGTCGACGTCGTGGAGGTCGAGGCCCTCGTGGTCCGGTGGTGGGAGCGCTACTTCCGGGCCCACTGGGGGCTGTCCGGCCGGGACCTGGACCGGCTGCGGGTCATCCGGGCGGACGTGGGGGAGCACCTCTCAACGACGCAGGAGACCTACGACGCCATCGTGCTCGACACCGACAACGGTCCCGAGTGGCTGGTCCACGAGCGCAACGCGGGTCTGTATGCCGTCCCCGCCCTCCTCGTGGCCGCCCGGCGCCTGGCGCCGGGCGGCAGCTGCGTCTACTGGTCGGCCTCACCGTCCGACGCCTTCGAGGGGCGGTTGCGGCAGGTCTACGCCGACATCGAGCGGGTCGACGTGGGGCGCTTCGACGTGGGGCGCGCGGACGCCTCGCCGGACGTGCTCTATGCGTGCCGGCGACCGCTCGACCGCTCGCCCGGAGACCGCTGACCGCTGACCGGTCAGTGCGGGTCCTTGCGCGGGTTGGGCAGGAAGTACCCCGCCATGGCGAACATCGTGGCGAGCATGATCGCGCCCCGCAGGTAGCCGAAGCGCAGGTCGCCGCTCTCCCCGAGGGTGCGCTGGCCGCGTGGTCGGGCGGCGGGCACCTGGGCGGGCGCGGGCGCCGGGGCCGGAGGCGGGATCGCCGCAGCGCCCAGCGCGGACGAGACGAGGCTCGACGAGGTGGAGGCCGGCGGACCGGTGGCAAGAGCCACGGACGCGGAGGCGCCGGGCACGGGTGCAAGGAGCAACGCTCCGGTGGCGAGGGTGGCGAGGGTGGCGGCGGCGAGGCGGCGCACCCGGATCGTGGACGACATGGCGACTCCTGGGGACTCGCGGCTCGTGCGCGTCGGAGCGGCTGCCCGGCGTGTACCACCAGGCCTACTCCTTCGCACGGCGAACGGGGAGTCCTGATCGATCGGATCGCCAGGCGGTAGCCGTGGTGTCGTCAGCCGGTCGCGAGGGTCGCGGACGCCCTCACCTCGCCAGCCGCAGCTCGCCGTCCTCGAAGTGGGCGGGCACGGCCGAGATCACGGCCTCCGGCGGGATGGGGCCATAGACGTGCGGGAAGGTCTCGCCGCCCTCCTCCGCCGCCTCCAGCTTGAGGTGGCTGCGGCCCAGCAGCGCCGGCTCGATGATCAGGACGACCAACGGTCCCGGCACGTCGCGGTAGAAGCGCCGGGCCGTCGCGGGAAGCTGCTCGGGGGAGGAGCAGTGGATGAACCCCTCCTGGTCGAGCGTGCGTCCGTGCGTCGACGTGGTGTAGGCGCCGGCATCCCGGCCCTCCTCCCACGCGGCGAGGGTCGTGAGGTGGCCGATGATGTCGGCGCTCTGGGGCTTGCCGGCGTTGCGCCTCGGGCGTCGGGTCATGACCCCATGGGACCACGGGTGCGGGTCACCAGTTGGCGAAGGACCCCCGGAAGATCGCCGCGACGTCGTCCTCGGTCACGTCCTTGGGCGCGGCGGCGAGCAGGCGCTGCTGCTTCATCGTGCCGCCGACGAGGTGGTCCACGTCGCTCTCGTCGTAGCCGACGGCGGCCAACCCGTCGGGGATCCCGATGTCGCGCATCAGCCGGGCGAGGACGGTCGGGAGGAGGTCGGCCGGGTCGTCGGTCATCTCGGCCTGCGGGTCGAGCATGCGGGCGGCCTCGACGTGACGCTGCGGGTTGGTGTCGAAGGTGAAGCGGAAGGCCTTCGGAGCCGTCAGCGACACCGACATCCCGTGCGGCACCATCGGCTCCTCGCGGGGGTAGCCCTCCGGGTGGAAGTCCTTGACCCGGCCCGCGATCGGGTAGGCGTTGGCGTGCGGGATGTGCACGCCGGCGTTGCCGAACCCCATGCCCGCGAAGGTCGAGGCCAGGGCCATGTCGGTGCGGGCCTGCTCGTCGTCACCGTGGTGCACCGCCCGCCGGAAGGACGTGGCGAGCAGCTGCATCGCGCGGCTAGACCACATGTCCGAGACCGGGTTCGCGCCGCAGTAGGGAACGCGATCCTCGGGCGTCTTGCGCTCGTAGGTCGTGTAGGGCCTCGCGGTCCAGCTCTCGAGCGCGTGGCACAGGATGTCCATGCCCGCGCTCGCGGTCACGCCCGCCGGCTGGGTGAGCGTGAGCCGCGGGTCGACGACCGCCATGGTGGGGCGCAGCGCGGCGTGGCTGATCCCGGTCTTGACCTGCTGCTCGAGGACGTCGAGCACGCAGATCGTGGTGCTCTCCGCGCCCGTCCCGGTGGTCGTGGGGACCGCCACGAGCGGGTGCAACGGCTGGGACGGCGCCCGTCCCTGACCGACCGGCACGTTGACGTAGTCCATCAGCTCGCCGGGGTTGGTGGTGAGCAGGTTGATCGCCTTGGCGGTGTCGATGCTCGAGCCGCCGCCCACCGCGACGTAGGCGTCGAACGGTCCGGCGGCACGCGCGTGGTCGATAGCATGCTGGAAGCTCGCGTCCGTGGGCTCCACGTGCACCTGGTCGTAGACCAGCGCCTCGATCCCGAACGTCGCCATCTGGTCCGCGACGCGCTGGGGCGTGCCGGTCGCCGCGATGCCGGGATCGGTCACCACGAGCACGCGCCTCGCGCCCGTGAGGGACAGGTCGTAGCCGATCTCCTCCGAGGCGCCGTTGCCGAACTTCAGCCGGGGGGCGCCATACGTGAAGATGCTCTCGGGGTCGGCGGGGTGATAGCTCATGGTGCTTGCTCCTGCGTGTCGCGTAGCTGTCGTCGGAGGATCTTGCCGGTGGTCGTCTTGGGCAGCTCGTCGACGATCTCCACCGCGCGGGGGTACTTGTAGGCGGCCATGCGCTCCCGGGCCCAGGCCACGATCTCCTCGCCCGTGACGGTCACGCCCGGGACGAGGGAGACGAACGCCTCGACGGTCTCGCCGCGATAGTCGTCGCGCACCCCCACGACCGCGACCTCACGGACCGCGTCGTGGGAGTACAGGACGTCCTCGACCTCGCGCGGCCACACCTTGTAGCCGGCGGCGTTGATCATGTCCTTCTTGCGGTCGACCAGGAAGAACCAGCCCTCGGGGGTCATGATCCCCACGTCGCCGGTGCGCAGCTCGCCGTCGCGGATCCCCTCGGCGGTGGCCTCCGGCCGCTGCCAGAAGCCCGGCACCACCTGCGGGCCGCTCGTGGCGAGCTCGCCGGCCTCTCCCGGCGGGAGCGCCTCGCCGTCGTCCCCCAGCACGCGAACCGTGGTGCCGCACACCGGAACCCCCACCGAGAGGGCGCCACTGCCTGGATCGACGGGAGCGCGCGCGCCGCGGGGCACGGCGTGCGACGGCGAGCTGGTCTCGGTCAGGCCGTAGATGTTGTGCAGGTAGTGGCCGGTGGCCGCCTCGAACCGGTCGGCCACCGCCGGAGCGATCGGCGCGCCCCCGGAGTAGATGGACCGGAAGCTCGACCAGTCGTCCCGGGCGATCCCGTCAACACCGCTCAGGGCGATGAACGCGGTGACGGATCCGACGGTGAAGGTCGGCCGGTGCTCGCGCATCGCGTCGACCATGACGGCGGCGTCGAACCGATGGGTGAGGACCAGGGACGCCCCGGCCAGCAGCGACAGGCAGACGTGCCCGACGAGACCCGTGATGTGGAACAGCGGGGCCACGCCCAGGACGACGTCGTCGGGGCCGAGGTCCATCCAGGTGCGATAGACCTCGGCGTTGACGACGAGGTTGCCGTGGGTGTTCATCGCACCCTTGGGCTCGCCGGTGGTGCCGGAGGTGTAGGTGAGGACGGCGACCTCGTCGCTGCCGGGCTCCGCCCGCGGCAGGGTGACGCCGCCGGTCGCACGCGCCCGGTCCAGGATCTCGCGCAGCGGCACCGCTCCCGCGGTCGAGGTGCCGGCCGTGGTGCTCATCACGCGGGTGTCGTCGCGCGTCTGGTCGTCGGTGGCAGCCACCGTGATCACGCAACGCACCTGGGTCGCGCCCAACCCCACCAAGGGTGCGGCCACCGACTCCCACAGCTCGTCGAGGCAGACCAGCGCCGTCGCACCGGAGTCACCCAGCAGGTAGGCCAGCTCGTCCGTCTTGTTCATGGGGTTGACCATCACGGCCACCCCGCGGGCCTTCCACGCGGCCAGCAGCGCCACGACGAACGCGGGGCCGTTCTGGGTGTAGACGGCCAGCCGGTCCCCGGCCGCGAACCCCTCGTCGACGAGGTGCGCGGCCAGGGCCGAGGAGCGGGCGTCGAGGTCTGCGTAGGTGAGGACGCCGTCGAAGTAGCGGATCGCCGGGGCGCCGCCGTCGCGGGCGACGGTCGCGGCGAAGGCCGCCAGCACCGAGCCGTGCCCGGCGTCGATCTCGGCCGGCACGCCCTGGCGGTAGAGCGACAGCCAGGGACGGTCGGTGCTGGTGGTCACTTGATGGCCATGGGGTTGACCGGCGTGCCCGCGGCCTTCGCGACCTTCAGCGGCGCCGCGGCATACATGAAGGTGAACTGCCGGTCCTGCGCGCAGTCGGCAGCGAGCTCCTCCAGGTCGCAGATCTCGGTGAGCGCCACACCCAGGTTGCGCATCAGCGCGCAGTGCAGCGGCAGGGCGGCGCCGTTGCTGGGGTCGTAGGTGATCTCGTTGGCGATCGTGTCGGTCGCCAGGTTGGGGATCTCCATCTCGTGGAACCACCGGACGAGCTCGGGGGAGTAGACCAGCCCCGGCTCGCAGAAGTCGTCGTAGAAGCGCTCGCCCTGGTCGAAGAAGTGCTTGAGGAAGTTGGTGCGCACGACGAGGACGTCGTGCTTCTCGATCGGCGTCCCCTGGTCCTCGGCGCAGGCCACGAGGTCCTCGTGGGTGAAGGTCTCGGCCGGGTCGAGCGCCTCCTTGCCGCGCCAGCGCGCGATGTCGATGAGGATGCCGCGTCCCACGACGCCCCGCTCGGCGATGGGGCCGATGCTGGCCTTGTCGAGCCCGCCGACGGTCGTCCGGGCGTCGTAGCCGTTCCAGATCTGGCCGTCGTACCACACGTGGCCGAGGGCGTCGTACTGCGTGGACCCCTGCAGGAAGGCGTCGATCTTGTCGTCGGCATAGTGCAGCCCGCCGGGGAAGGCCGGTCCGCCCGCGCCCTCGTCTCAGCTCGACTCGTCCAGGATCTGGGTGCGGACCGCCGGCGCGCGACCGGGCCAGACGGGGTCGCCCTTGGGGTGACCGATCATCCGCTGGAGGGTGAATACCCGCCCCGACCTGACGCTCCGGATCCCCCGCATCACCTCGTCGTCGGTCAGGAAGTTCAGGGCACCGACCTCGTCGTCCGGTCCCCACCGGCCCCAGTTGGTGGGTGCGTCCTTGAGCAGCTCGTGCATGGATGGCGTCTCGGTCACGATGTCCTCCGGTGTCTCGTCGTCGAGCGACCGTGCGGTCTGCGCCCGCCGTTGGGCGCTACCAGCTAGTAGATCGTCGCCCGGCCCACCCGTCAACGGGTCGGGGTCGACCACGCGACCTCCGGACGACCCGAGCCCGGTGGCCGCCGCCGTCGGGATGAGGGGCTGCACAGGAGGATATACGTAACCGTATATTAGGGCCATGTCGCCGTCCCTGCGCCCGGTCCCCGCGGTCTCCCCGTTGTCCGCGCTCCAGGGTGCGTTGTCAGGTCTGGCATCGCTGGCGGCCGGTGCGCCCGCGGTCCTGCGCGTGCTCTCCGGGGCTCATGCCCGTCTCCTTCGGTGCTGGGACGGTCGGGTCCCCGACCAGTGGTTCGGCGCCCGGCTGCTCGTCCTGGAGACGATCGGACGGCGCAGCGGACGGCTGCGGAGCACGCCGCTGGTCTTTGTGCGCAGCGGCGAGGACCTGGTGGTCGCCGCCACGAACGCCGGTGCCGACCGGCAGCCCGACTGGTGGTGCAACCTGCGGTCCGCCGGCGAGGCGATCGTGGTCGTCGACGGGCGGCGGGTGCGGGTCGTCCCCCGGGAGAGTCACGGCGCCGAGCGAGACCGCCTGTGGGGGACCCTGGCCCGCCGCGCCCCGATTGAGGCCTATCAGCGTCGGACGACCCGCACCCTGCAGGCATGTGACCTGCGGGTATGTCGGTAGGCCCCGTGGGGCTCGAACCCACGACCCGCGGATTAAAAGTCCGCTGCTCTGACCAGCTGAGCTAGAGGCCCGTGCACCGCCACCCCGGTGAGGTGGTGGTCGGCGCGAGGAGCCAGTCTAGCCGCGGCGGCGGGTGCTCACCGGTGCGCCTGCTGGGACTGGCCGCGCACGATCTCCTCGGCGACGAAGGAGAGCTTCATGTTGAGCTCCTGGCTCGTCCTGCGCAGCACCTGGAAGGCCTGCTCGTCGTCGATCTTGCGGGCCGCCATGATCAGCCCGACGGCCTTGCCGATGGCGCGGGAGTTGTCCAGGGCCTTGGTCAGGTTGGCGGCCTCGCCGCGGGCGCGCACGGTCATGATGGCGACCGAGGCGAGGGACGCCAGGATGGCGCTCTGGTCGACGGATCGCTGGGTGAGGGCGCCAGGCGTGTCGGAGAAGAGGTCGAGGGCGCCGACCTTGGTGCCGTCGATGAGGAGCCGGCACCCGATCATCCCGCGCACCGGCGTGTCGGCGACGACGCGCGCGGCCAGCTCGGGCCACGCCGTGGGCGTGGACAGGTCCGGGTCGAACTGGACGGCCTCGTCGAGGATCGCGTCGAGGCAGGGTCCGTCGCCGATGCTGACCTCGAGCTCGTCGATCCCCTTGGCGATCGGGTCGGTGGCGGCGACGCTGGTCAGCCGCTCCCGGTCGCGCAGGAGGATGGCCGCGCGGTCGCACCCGTCCACGAGCTCGACGGTGGCGTGGACGATGGCGTCGTAGACGTCCTGCGTGGTGGCGCCGGAGTGGACGATCTCGTTGAGGCGGGCGAAGACCTGCGACGCCTCGGGTGGCAGCTGGTCCATGGGCTCGCTCCTCGATCGGGTCATCGGGGCAATGCTACTCACCGAGCGAACCACGTTCACCTCGTCCCACAGGGTAAGGCTCGTCTCCGCCGGGTACGTGAGAGTCGTGTGGGGCGAACCGGCCTATGAGGCAACACCGGTCGGCGCTCACGCGGTTCAGCCACCAGCCGCGGCCCCACACCTGCTGTCACCTGCCAGCCCGGCTGACCCCCGCGCTGACCCGAACCTGACAAGAACCTGCCCCCAACCCCAACCCGCATCACGACGGAGCGAGGACGACCATGCCCCAGAGCACCCCAGACCTGTCCGCCATCCCGAAGCAGAAGCAGGAGTGGCCCGGCACCGTCGCCGACCTGGACCCGGCGCCCGACCACGGCGAGGCGTCGTGGGTCGGTCGGGATCGTCTGACCGGGAAGCGGATCCTGATCACCGGAGGCGACTCCGGGATCGGCCGTGCGACGGCCGTGGTCGCTGCCAAGGAGGGCGCCAAGGTCGTCGTCACGCACCTGGCCGAGGAGGCCGAGGACGCCCGGGCGACGCAGGCCGCGGTGCAGGAGGCCGGTGGCACCTGCGAGCTGATCGAGGCGGACCTGCGGACGTATGACGAGAACCAGCGCGTGGCGCGGGCCGCCGTCGCGGCCCTGGGCGGCCTGGACGTGCTGATCGCCAACGCGGCCTACCAGATGACCCACGAGCGCATCGAGGACTTCCCGCCGGAGCAGATCGAGCGGACCTTCGCGACCAACGTGTTCGGGCCGTTCTGGCTGGTGCAGGAGCTGGCGGAGGAGCTGCGCGGCGGCTCGATCATCATCACGACCAGCGTCCAGGCCTACAGCCCGTCGGACAACCTGCTCGACTACGCCGGCACCAAGGCGGCGCTCAACAACATGGTCGTCAACCTGGCCGGCCAGCTGGGCGAGCGGGACATCCGCGTCAACGCCGTGGCACCGGGCCCGATCTGGACGCCGCTGATCCCGGCGACCATGCCCGTGGAGAAGGTCGAGGGCTTCGGCTCCGACACCCCGCTCGGTCGCGCCGGTCACCCGGTCGAGGTGGCGGCGGCCTATGTCTTCCTGGCGTCGGACGAGGCGAGCTATGTCTCCGGGACGGTCCTCGGCGTGACGGGCGGCAAGCCGGTCTTCTGACGGGCTGGGCTCGGGTCGGTCACGCCGGCCCGAGCCCCCGCTCGCGGTGGCCGATCTCGTGCTCCGCGTCGGCGGTCGCGGCACGCAGCCGGTCCAGGACCTCGGTGACCACGGCGAGCTGCTCGGGCGAGTAGTCGTCCAGGACGTCCCGGAACCCGTCCGTCATGGGCTCGAACAGGTGGCTGCTGTCCTCGAAGGTCCGATCGGTCGGGACGAGCAGGACGCGCCGGCCGTCGTCGCCGGCGCGGGTGCGCTGCACGTGGCCGGCTCGCTCCATCCGGTGGAGCATCGCGCTGACCGCGGCGGGGGAGAGGCCCAGGGTGCGGCCGAGGTCGCCGGCGCCCATCGGTGCCCCATGCTCGGCGGCCCGCCGCACCACGGCGACCGCGTGCAGGTCCGCGGCGTGGTGGCCGGTCTGTCGCGCCACCGCGGCGACGTACGAGTTGACCTGCAGGCCGAGCCGGCGGACGGCGTCGCCCACCTCGCTGACGAGGTGGTCCGTCGGCGTCTGCTGGGATCGCTGCTGCGGATCCGGCTGTGGCTGGTGGCGGTTGACCATGACGTATTTCGATGGTGGAATGACTCGACCGTCGAAAGAACCTTTCTTGCGACGAGGGCGTGGTCTGCAAGGGCAGGCGGCCCGATCCTACTTCCCAGGAGGTTGGACCGTATGCCGGACCGTCAGACCGACGTCATCGTGGTCGGCGCAGGCCTGGCGGGGCTCTCCGCTGCCTGCCACCTGCGAGGACGTGGCCACCACGTGACCCTCGTCGAGCGTGACGCCGGCCCCGGAGGGCGCGCCGGGCGCTCCCGCCACGAGGGCTACACCTTCGACACCGGCCCCACCGTGATGACCATGCCGGACCTGCTCGACCAGGCGTTGCGCGCCGTGGGGACCAGCGTCGCCGACAGCGTCCCCATGCGAGCCCTGGACCCCGCCTACCGTGCGACCTTCCACGACGGCAGCACCATCCACGTGCGCCACGGCCACGAGGCGATGCGCGACGAGATCCGGCGCACCTGCGGCAGCGTCGACGCCGCCGCCTACGACGGCTTCGTCACCTGGTTGCGCGAGCTCTACGCCGTCGAGATGCCGCACTTCATCGAGCGGAACTTCGACTCCGTGGCCGACATGCTGACCGAGCCGCGCGCCGTCGCCCGCCTCCTGCGCCTCGGGCCGCTGCGGCGCCTCGGGCCGCTGATCCGGGACCGTTTCCAGGACCCTCGCCTGCACCGGCTGTTCACCTTCCAGGCGATGTATGCCGGGCTGCCGCCCGAGTCCGCCCTCGCCATCTACGCGGTCATCACCTACATGGACACGGTCGAGGGGGTCTACTTCCCCGAGGGCGGCATGGGGGCGATCCCGGTGGCCATGGCCGCCGCGGCCGAGCGCGCCGGCGTGCAGGTGCGCTACGGCGCCGAGGTCGCCCGGCTGCTGCGCTCCGGCACCGACGCCCAGGGCGTCGCCGGGGGCGCCGTGACCGGCGTCGAGCTGGTCGACGGCGAGCGCCTCCACGCCCCGGTGGTGGTCTGCACGCTCGACCTGCCGGTGGCCTACGAGCGGTTGCTGCCGGGGCTGCGGCCGCCGCGCGCGGTGCGCAAGGGCACCTACTCCCCGTCCGCGGTCGTGTGGCACGTGGGCACGGGATCGCCGGTGGGAGAGCAGTTCTCGCACCACAACATCCACTTCGGCGAGCAGTGGAACGAGTCCTTCGACGCGCTGCTGGGCCGCAAGCAGCTCATGCCGGACCCCTCGCGCCTCGTGACCGTCCCCACCGTCACCGAGCCGGCGCTCGCCGCCCCCGGTGGCTCCACGCTCTACGTCCTCGAGCCCGTCCCCAACCTCGAGGGCGGCCAGGACTGGGACCGCGAGTCCGGCCCGATGCGCGAGCGGCTCCACGCCTTCCTCGGCGCCCAGGGCTATCCCACGGACGTCGTCGCCGAGGAGCTGTGGACCCCGGCCGACTGGGCGCGGATCGGCCACGCCCGCGGCACGCCGTTCGCCCTCGCCCACACCGTCACCCAGACCGGGCCGCTGCGACCGTCCAACCTCGAGCGCCGGGTCCCCGGCCTCGTCTTCGCCGGGTCGAGCACGATCCCCGGCGTCGGCGTCCCGATGGTCCTGGTCAGCGGCAAGCTCGCAGCCGACCGCGTCGATGCGCTGGCGGCGGCACCGGGAGGCGCTCGGTGAGCGCCCCGGCCGCCACGCCGGCCACCGCACCCCTGGCCCCCCTCGAGCGCGAGGGCTACCGCCGGTGCGCCGCGATCACGCGCCGCCACGGCACCACCTACTACTGGGGCGTGGCCCTGCTCCCCGTCGAGCGGCGACGTCACGTGCACGCGGTCTATGCCCTGTGCCGCGCGGCCGACGACATCGTCGACGAGCCGGGAGCGACCACGCCCGGGCAGGTCCGCGACACCGAGCGGCGGCTCGCGGCCTTCCGGCATACGGTCCTGGAGGCCGTCGACGGCGCCCCGGTGGAGGATCCCGTGCTGGCGGCCGTCGTCCGGACCCTGCGCAGCTGTGCGCTCGAGCAGGCCGTCCTCGACCGCTTCTTCGGGGCGATGGCGGCCGACCTCACGACGACGCGCTACGAGACCTGGGAGGACCTGCTCGGCTACATGGACGGGTCCGCGGCCGTGATCGGCGAGATGATGCTTCCCGTGCTGCGACCCACGACGCCCGACGCCCTCGCCCCCGCCCGTGCGCTCGGCCTGGCCTTCCAGCTGACCAACTTCATCCGGGACGTGGCCGAGGACCTCGACCGCGGCCGGGTCTACCTGCCGCAGGCCGACCTGCGCGCCCACGGGGCCGACCCCGCGCTGCGCCGGGTCACCCCGCAGTGGCGGTCCTTCATGGCCGAGCAGATCGAGCGCAACCGCGGGCTGTATGCCGAGGCCGACCGCGGCATCCCGATGCTGCCCGACACGTCGGCGCGCTGCGTGGCGACCGCCCGCACCCTCTACTCCCAGATCCTCGACCGGATCGAGGCGGCGGACCACGACGTCTTCACCGAGCGCGTGCGCGTGCCGACCCGGATCAAGGCCGCGACGGCCGCGGCAGCCCTGGTGCGGCGGCCCAGGGGAGCGGGGGCGTGAGCGGACTGGCCGGGCTCGAGGGGCTCGCCTACCTCGCCTGTCTGCTCGTGTCGCTGGCCGGGGTCGCGACCATCGACCGACGGTGGCGGCTCTTCGTCTGGGACCGCCCTCGCGCAGCGGTGGTGGTGCTGGTCGTGGGGCTCGCGTACTTCGTCCTGTGGGACCTCGCCGGCATCGCGCTCGGGCTCTTCCACCGGGGCGACACGCGCTGGATGACCGGCCTGCAGGTCGCCCCCGAGCTGCCCGTCGAGGAGCTGTTCTTCCTCGTGCTGCTGTGCTGGTCGACGATGTGCCTGTGGTGCGGCGGGCGGCGCTGGGCCCGTCACCGGGGGGACGCGCGATGACCTTCGCCCTCGTCAACCTGGTCATGCTGGGCCTCGCCGTCGTGGGGGCTGCCGTGGCGCTGCGGGCGTCGGGCCGTCGTGGCGGTGTGGGGCGTCGGGACCCGTGGCTGCGCCCCCTGCTGCTCACGCTCGTCGGGCTGGCCCTGCTCACGGTCGTCTTCGACAACCTGATGATCGCCGCCGACCTGTTCGACTACGGCGACCAGCACCGCAGCGGGCTCCAGCTCGGGCTCGCCCCCGTGGAGGACCTCGCCTACCCGTTGGGCGCCGCCATACTGCTGCCGGCCCTGTGGGTCTGGTTGCGGGACAAGGAGATCCGGCGATGAGTCAGCAGAGCCAGCAGAGTCGGCTGGGGCGCCTGGTCGCCTCCTCCCGCCCGCTCAGCTGGGTCAACACGGCCTACCCCTTCGGGGCGGCCTACCTGCTCACCGCCGGGCGGCTGGACCTGCGGGCCGTCGTCGGGATCGTCTTCTTCCTCGTCCCCTACAACCTGCTCATGTATGGCGTGAATGACGTCTTCGACTACGAGTCCGACCTGCGCAACCCCCGCAAGGGCGGCGTGGAGGGCATCGTCCTGGACCGGTCGCTGCACCGGCTGACGCTGTGGGCCGCCGTGCTGCTGCCCGTGCCGTTCGTGCTCTGGCTGCTCGCGCACGGGTCGCTCGCGGCCGGGATCGTGCTGGCGGTGTCGGTCGCAGCGGTCGTGGCCTACTCCGCGCCCGGGCTGCGGTTCAAGGAGCGGGCGTTCGTCGACTCGATGACCTCGAGCACCCACTTCGTGTCGCCCGCGGTCTACGGCGTCGTGCTGGCGGGGGTCGCCCTGCCCTGGCAGGGCTGGGTCGTGCTGCTCGCGTACTTCCTGTGGGGGATGGCGAGCCACGCGTTCGGGGCTGTGCAGGACGTCACGGCGGATCGCGCCGCCGGGATCGGGTCGGTCGCGACCGTCATCGGGGCGCAGGCCACCGTGCGGCTCAGCGCCAGGCTGTATGCCGCGACCGGGCTCCTGCTCGCCACCACGGGACGCTGGGGCCTGCTGGCCGCGCTGCTCGTCCTGCCCTACCTGTGGATGGTGTGGCCCTATCGCTCGCTCTCCGACGAGGAGGCGCCGCGCGCCAACGGTGGGTGGCGCAGGTTCCTGTGGATCAACTACGTCGTGGGGTTCCTGCTGACCCAGCTGCTGATCGCTCGCTGGCTGGTCGGCTGACCCGCGTCGCGACCAGGGCGGCCACGAGCCCCCCGACCCCGTCCGCGACCAGGTCGGTGAGCGAGTCGGCATACGTGACGTGGATGGCGGGGTCGACCCAGAGGTGACCGGCCCACTCACCGAGCTCCCAGATGACGCCGAGCAGGAGGACGGCGAGGGTGGTGCTCATGACGGTGCCGAGGGCGGGGCGGGGCCGGCGCGTCGGCAGGTGCAGCAGGAGCAGGGCGATCACGGCCCCGCAGCCGGCGTGGGCCACCAGGTCGAGTCCGCGGACCTGGTCGTAGGTCCCGGCCGCGGCCCACCACCCGGAGGCCAGCAGGACGACCTGCGCGACGAGGTCGGTGGGGGTGTCGGCGTCGACGAAGCGCAGGGCCATCGCCCCGCCCAGCACCAGGAACATCGCGGCCGCGGCCGGGCCGCCGTGCAGCGTCCACGCCAGCGGGACCGTGACGGCCGCGACGAGGCGCAGGAGATCGCCCCAGCGCCACCGGCCCTGGCCGACCAGCCAGTCGTGCCGCGTCACGAGGCCGGGCGCCGGAGGTCTCGGACCGCCGGCGGGAGCGCTGCCGGGTCGCCGACGGGCCAGTCGCGCGGGTCGTCCGGCAGGTCCGCGAGCAGCGCGACCTGGTCCGCGCACCACGGCGACACCGTGGTCGACCCGTCGAGGACGCCGTCGCGCAGCTCGGGCCAGGGCACCCACCACGCGTCGTCGACCTCGGTGGGGTCGGGCGCGAGGTCGGTCGCCGCTCCGACGAGCTCGGCGACGTGGACCGGGCACAGCTCGTGCTCGACGACGCCGTCCATCTCGGCGCGGTAGGCGAAGCCGGGGAGCACCACCCGGGCGACGCCGATGCGCAGCCCCAGCTCGTCGGCGGCCCGCCGCGCGACCGCCGCGGCGAGGTCCTCGCCGGGCGCCGGGTGGCCGCAGACGGAGTTGGTCACGACCCCGGGGAAGGTCGCCTTGTCGCGCGCCCGGCGGGTGACCAGCACCCGCCCCTGGTCGTCGACGACGTAGCAGGAGAACGCCAGGTGCAGGGGCGTGCTCTCGTGGTGGACGGCGCGCTTGGGGGCGGTGCCGATGGCGTGGCCGGCCGCGTCGAGCAGGACGACCTGCTCGGCGCCGGGGGTGTCCGGGACGGCCGGTCGCGCCGGGAGGCCGGGACCGATGGGCACGCCCAGCCGGTCGACCCACCTCAGCCCCGGGGACCCGCCCGAGGCCCACCCGTGGCGCAGCGTGCGCATCGCCATCCGGACGCGGCGCGAGGCCTGGCTGGGGGAGTGGAACATCCGGCCCGCCACCCCGACCCGGAGGCAGGGGTCGAGGACGATCCGGGCGCGCGGCCCGAGCGCGAGGCTGAGGTCGAGGTCGTCGTGCAGCTCGGGGTCGTCGCGGGTCACGAGATGGCGCACGCGCTCCCAGGCGCTGCGCCGCAGCGCCATGTTGGACCCCCACAGCGGTATGCCGGCCATGGCCGCACCCGTCGCGGCGAAGGTCCCGGCCAGGTAGGCCACGGTGGCCAGCGGCGCGAGGCGCGGGGCGAGGTCGTAGAAGACGCCGGGACCCGTGAGCCCGTCGAGGTGCTCGTCGCTCGCGAACCGGCCCGCGACCCGGGCCACCCAGTCGCGTGGCAGCCGGGAGTCCGCGTCGCAGCGCGCGATCACCTCACCGGTCGCGCTGTCGTAGCCCCGGGCCGCCGCGGCGGGCACCCCCACCACGGGCTCGGTGACCACGCGGGCGCCATACGACCGGGCGAGGGCGGCGGAGCCGTCGGAGCTGCCGTTGTCGACGACGACCACCTCCCACGGGGCGACGGACTGCCGGGCGAGGTCTGTGAGGCAGCGGCGCAGGTGCTCCGCATCGTCGCGGACGGGGACGACCACCGACACGCGGGGCAGCGAGGTCGTCGGGTCGGATCGTTCCATGACCGAAAGATATCCCGATAGGGTGAGGTCATGGAGCACTGGCGCGAGGCCTTCGCACGTCATCTGCAGGCCGAGCGCTCGGCCGCTGGTGCGCAGGACCCGTCCGCCCGGACGCGTCGCCGCGTGGTCGCCGCGCTCACCGTCGTCGTGGCTGCCTCGGTCCTGGCCTGGGCGCTGCGGATCAAGCCCGGCGACGAGCTCTTCTACCCCGCCACCCTCGGCCTCGCGGCCGTCCTGCTCGTCGGCGCCCTCGTCGCCGGTCGCCCCCTGCGTGCCACCGAGGAGCTCGGCAAGCGCCGGGCACCTCGCCTGGTGCTCGTCGGGCTCGGCGTCGGGGCCGTGCTCCTCGTCGTGTTCCTGATCGGCGCCGGGATCGTCGCCCAGGTGCCGGCGCTCCGCGAGCCCGTCGAGCAGCTGCTGGCCCACGCTCGCTGGGGCTCGCTGCCCATCGTCGTGGCGATCACGGCGCTCAACGGCGTGGTCGAGGAGCTGTTCTACCGCGGGGCGCTCTACGACGCCTTCGGCGGACGTTGGGCGGTGGTGGGCAGCACCGTGGTCTACACCGTCGTGACGGCGCTGGCCGGCATACCCCTGCTCGCGCTCGCCGGGCTGCTCGTCGGGCTCGCCGTCGCCGTCCTGCGCCGCCTCACCCAGGGCGTGCTCGCCCCCATCGTCGCCCACCTGACCTGGTCGATAGGCATGCTCCTGCTGCTCGGCCCCACCCTCGAGCTCTTGGAGATGTCATGACTGCTGCTCACCCGGAGACCCGTCTCGGGCTCGTCACCGGCGCCACCGGCTATGTCGGCGGCCAGGTCGTCGGCGCGCTGATCGAGCGCGGCTGGCGGGTGCGCGTCCTGTCGCGCAGCGCCGACAAGGTCCGCGACGCCGAGTGGGGCGACGCCGTCGTCGACGGCACGGCCGGGCCCGGTCAGGTCGAGGTGGTCGAGGGCGACGCGTCCTCCCCCGAGGACCTGGCGACGGCGCTGCGGGACGTCGACGTCGCGTGGTACCTCCTGCACTCGATGGGGGACGGCGACGACTTCCAGGACGAGGAGCGGTCCATGGCCGAGGCGTTCGCGACCGCAGCCCGCGAGGCGTCCGTGTCGCGCATCGTCTATCTCGGTGGGCTGCACCCCGAGGGCGAGGAGCTGTCCGAGCACCTCGCGTCGCGGGTCGAGGTCGGCGAGATCCTGCTCGGGTCGGGCGTCCCCACGGCGGCGCTGCAGGCCGGGGTGGTGCTGGGTGACGGGTCGCAGTCCTTCGTGATGCTGCGGCACCTGTCCGAGCGGCTCCCGGGGGCGATCGCGCCCAGCTGGCTGCGCAACACCATCGCGCCGATCGCCGTCGACGACGCGCTGCACTACCTCGTCGCCGCGGCTGACCTGCCGGCCGACGTCAACCGGACCTTTGACATCGCCGGGCCGGACGTCGTCAGCTATGCCGACATGATGAAGCGCTATGCCTCCGCCCTCGGCCTCGGGCCGCGCCTCGTCCTGACCGCGCCGGTCACGACCCCGCGGGCCGCCGCGCGCTGGATCGGGCTCGTGACGCCGGTGGACTACGAGCTGGCCAAGCCGCTCGTGGGGTCGCTGCTGCACGACACCGTCGCGTCCGAGCACGACCTCGCCGACCTGGTGGGCGAGCCCAGCGGTGGGGCAACGGGATTCGAGGAGGCCGTGCGTCGCGCGGCCCGGGGGTCGGACACCCGGCGCTGGCGCCGAACGCTGGCCTGGACGGGTGCCGCCGTGACCGCCACCGCGGTCGTGGGCTCGCTCGTCACCGACCCCAGCAGCCGGTGGTACCGCCACCTGTCCAAGCCCTCCTGGCAGCCCCCGTCGTGGGCCTTCCCGGTGGCCTGGACCGCGCTGTATGCCGACATCGCCCTCGTCTCCGCCCTCACGATCGCGGACCTGCAGGAGTCCGGCCGCGAGGACGAGGCCCGGGAGTACGCCGTGGCGCTCGGGACCAACCTGGTGCTCAACGCCGGGTGGAGCGCGCTGTTCTTCGGCGCGAAGCAGCTGCGGGTGTCGACGGTCGAGGCCGTGGCTCTCGCCGCCAGCTCGGCCGACCTGGTGCGGCGCGCGGCCGGGGCCAGCCCCGAGAAGGGGGTCATCCTCGCGCCATACGCGGCGTGGACGGCCTTTGCCGCAGCACTGACCGCCGAGCTCACGCGCCGCAACGCCTAGCCGGACCGAGCGCAGCGATGGGTTGACCGCTCAGCGGCTCGCGTGCGTTCAGCGGCGCTGATAGACCTCTCGTCGGTGGCCGACCGCCAGGACCAGGACGACGAGGACGCCGTCGTGGATCTCGTACACGATGCGGTAGTCCCCGGTCCGCACCCTCCACTCGCCGTCTCCGCCGACCAGCTTCTTCGCGCTCGGAGGACGGGGGTCGGACGCCAGGAGCTCCACGGCGGCCTGAACACGCCGGCGTGCGGCGCCATCGAGCTTGCGGAGCTGTCGGGCTGCAGCGGGGCTCAGCTCGATGCGGTAGCTCATGCCAGGCCCAGGTCCGCCTTGACCTGGTCCCACGGGACGGCGCCCTCGGAGGTCATCTCGCTGCGGGCAGCGCGGGCTGCCTGGATGTCGGCCAGGTCCTCGGCGGCCTCGATGAGGCGGTCGAGGTCGTCGGCATCGATGACGGCCGCGACCCGCTGCCCGCGTCGCGTGAGATAGACGGGGTCGTGGCGCACCCGTGCCTCGTCGACGACATCGGCAAGTCGCGCGCGGGCGTCGCTGACGGTGAGTTCGGTCATGACACCATGGTGCGCCGGAAACGCTGAGATGTACATCGAAGCGCTGCCGCTAGCTGCGCCGGGTCTCCTCGTAGCGCCGCAGCGCCTCTCGCCGCTCCTCTGCGTGGTCCACGACGGGCTCGGGATAGCCGTGCGCGTAGCCGTCGAGTACCTTCCACGGCTCGTGCACGGCCTTGCCGGCGACGTGGGCCAGCTCGGGCACGTAGCGGCGGACGTAGTCGCCCTGCGGGTCCCAGCGCTTGCCCTGCTCGACCGGGTTGAACACCCGGAAGTAGGGGGCGGCGTCGGTGCCGGTGCCCGCCGCCCACTGCCAGCCGTGGTTGTTGGAGGCGAGGTCGCCGTCGACCAGCAGGTCCAGGAAGTGGCGGGCGCCGTGGGGCCACCAGATGTGCAGGTCCTTGACCAGGAAGGACGCCGTGACCATGCGAAGCCGGTTGTGCATCCAGCCTTCTCGTGCGAGCTGGCGCATCCCGGCGTCCACCATGGGATAGCCGGTCCGCCCCTCGCGCCACGCGTCCAGGAGCCCGGCGGCGTCCTCGTCCGTGGCGGGGTCGGCATACGGCATCGACGACAGCTCCCGGCGCAGGTCGCCCCAGGCGGAGTCGGGCCGCTGCCACAGCACGTCCGCGTAGAACTCGCGCCAGCACAGCTCGTTGACATAGCGCTGCGCCGAGTCGCCCTGTGCTGCAGGGTGCCTCGCGAGGTCGTGCAGCAGCGTGCGCGGGTGGATGGTGCCGTGCTTGAGGTGCATCGACATCCGCGAGGTGCCGTCCAGGTCGGGGCGGTCGCGGTCCTCGCCATAGGTCTCGAGCGGGCCGTCGAGGAAGTCCGCCCAGGCCGCCCGCGCCGCGTCCTCTCCCACCGGGTGCATCGGCTCGGCGTCCGGCAGGGGGTCGGAGTCCGCGCCGGCGTGCCAGTGCAGGTCCGTCGGGACGGGGGCGGGGGCCGGCCAGCCGTGGTCGCGCCAGGCCCGCGAGAACGGCGTGAACACCTTGTACGGCGTGCCGGAGCCGGTCGTGAGGGTGCCGGGGCCGACGGCATACGGGCATCCCGTGGCGACCATCGCCACGTCGGCGGACTCGAGGGCGGCACGCACCTGCTCGTCCCGGCGCCGGCCGTAGGGCGTGGCCTCGGCCGACACGTGCACCCGGCGCGCCCCTACCTCGGCGGCGACGGCCGGCACGACCTGCTCGGGGCGCCCGCGCCGCACCACGAGGGCACCGTCGGTGGCCTCCTGCAGCGCCCGGACCGCGCCGAGATAGGCGTCGCGGCGCGGCCCGCCGGCCCGGTCGAGGGCGGGGTCGACGACCACCAGGGGCAGCACGGAGCCGTCCTCGGTCGCGGCCATCAGGGCGGGGTGGTCGTGGAGCCGCAGGTCGCGGCGCAGCCACAGCACGCTGGTCACGGGGTGGCTCCTCCTTCGGGGGATCCGCCTGAGGTCGTCACGTCCGCCTGGGGTGCGAACCCAGGCGGACGTGACGACCTGAGGCAGGTCAGGACGGGTCGACCGAGCCGGTGTCGGCCTTGCCGTCCTCGTGGATCTGCTCGGCGAGCTGGTCGACGTCGGCCTCGGCCACGTCCACCCCCGCCTCGTCGAAGCCCTCGCGCAGCTCCTGCGCCACGGTCTGCTCCTCGGCGCCCTCCTGCCAGGACTCGACGCGCTCCACGACGTTGTCGACGGCCTCGTCCTTGGCCGCCTGGACCTCGTTGGGGTTCTCGCTCATCTGTCTCTCCTTGCTGTCTGGATCGGTGGAGCCGCTCGGCCGGTCACGCCGGGCGGGTGAGGCGTGGGACCGTCAGAGGTCGACCGTCTCGTTGTCACCCTCGACGCGCTTGCCCGTCACGGCGGACTTGACCAGGTTGGCGAGCTGGACGACCTTGCTGCCACCGGGCGCGTCCCAGTACTCCGCGGTGTCCCCCGTGACCTCGATCAGGATGTTCTCGGGGTTCTCCGGACCGCCCTCCATCCACGCGCCGGTGAACGTGCCCCACAGCTCCTCGAGCTTGGCGCGGTCGTCGACGACGCGGGCCGTGCCGGACAGGGACACCCACGAGCCGTTGCCGGCATACGCGAGGTTGACCTGCGGGTTGGCCTGCAGGTCGCGGACCTTCTCGGTGTTGCGCTCGGCGATGAACCACACGGTGCCCGTGAAGTCGACGTCCTGCGTCGCCATCGGGCGGGACACCAGGCGGCCGGTCGCGTCGGCCTGGGTCATCATCGCGATGCGGGTGCTCTTGATGATCTCGGCGACCTTCTCGTGCTGCTCGTCGGTCATGTGCTTCTCCTCTGCGTCGGTTTCATCGGTGTGATCGGTTGGTCGGGCGGGTGGCGGGATCGGTCAGGTCCTGCGCCGCCTGGTAGGCCGGGCGCCGCAGCACCCGCACCCAGGTCGGTGGTCGCAGCCCGGCGAGGGGCCGGTCGACGGGCGCGAACCGCAGCGGTCGGTCCTCGCCCCACGGTCCGTCGAGCTCGAGCTGACCGACGCGGTGCCAGTGGTCGTGCGTGCCCGACCAGGACAGGTCGTATGCCGACCGGCCCGCCGGGTCGAGCCGTAGCCACACGGCGCCGCGGGAGCCGAGCTGGGGGAGCAGGGTGGTGAGCGGGCCGCCCGCCTCGTGCAGGTGCACCGTCAGCAGCCACCGGGTCAGAGCGCCGGTGCCGGTCGACGCGAGGAGCAGGTCGGCGGGGCCGCCGTCGTCGGCCGCGCCCTCGATCCGCAGCGCCACGCCCATGACGTCGGGGCCGTGGTGGGCGAGCGACATGGCGCGCGACGACCGCACCGTGCACCGGTGCCGTCCGGGGTGGTCGAGGAGCGGGACGCCCGACGCGGGCCCCTCGCCCAGCGCCGTGAGCGTGCCCGTCCCCACCCGGCCGTAGGCGTGCAGCGGCTTGTCCCGCCGCACCACCGCCACGGCGCCCAGCCCGGCCGCGAGGCCCAGCCCACCAGCCGCAGACCCCACCGTGCGGAGCACCTGCAGCGGGCTCGGCGATCGCCGGGCGGTCATGACGAGCCCCGCTCGTACAGCGCCCGGACCGCGTCGACGGTGTCGGCCTCGGCGGCGGTCTTGTCGTCGCGGTAGCGCAGCACCCGCGCGAACCGCAGGGCCATCCCCGCCGGGTAGCGCCGGGAGGTCTGCACCCCGTCGATCGCGATCTCGACGACCTGCTCGGGGCGCACGTGCACCACGTGGCCCGACCGGGAGGTCTCGAGAGCCAGGAAGCGCTCGGTCTGCCAGGCGAGCATCTCGTCGGTCATGCCCTTGAAGGTCTTGCCGAGCATGACGAACCCACCGGCCTCGGTGTCGCGCGCGCCGAGGTGGATGTTGCTCAGCAGCCCGGAGCGTCGCCCGCTGCCCCACTCCACGGCGAGCACCACCAGGTCGAAGGTGTGCCGCGGCTTGACCTTGATCCACCCGCTGCCGCGGCGGCCGGCGGCATACCGGGTCTCGGGGTCCTTGACCACGACCCCCTCGTGCCCGGCGGCGACCAGGTCGGCGAAGAACGCGGTGGCCGCCTCCCCGTCACCCGTCAGGAGGGAGGGGACGAGGTGGTCGGGGGCGATGCGCCGCAGGGTCGCGTCCCGCTCGTGCTGCGGCTCGTCGACGAGGTCGATCCCGTCGAGGTGCAGCACGTCGAACAGGTAGGCGGTCAGCGGGGTCCGCTCCCGCAGCGCCTCGACGTCGGCGGAGGAGGCGGTCCGGGCGCCGGTGACCTGGAAGGGGTGGGGACGCCCGTCGGGGCGCAGCGCGATCGCCTCGCCGTCGAGCACGACCCGTCGCACGTCGAGCGAGCGCGCGACCTCGACGACCTCGGGCACGCGGCCGGTGATGTCGTCCAGGCTGCGGGTGTAGACGCGGATGTCGTCGCCGTCCCGGTGCACCTGGATGCGGATGCCGTCGAGCTTGCACTGGACGACGCGCTCGCCGCCGGTCTCGTCGAAGGCCTCGGGGACGCTGGGCGCCGACCCGGCCAGCATGGGCCGCACCGGGCGCCCGACCTCGAGCCCGATCGCCTCGACGGCCTCCGCACCACCCGTGGCGGCGGCCTCGGCCACCGGACCCAGGTGGCCGGCCATCATGGCGCCCCGGCGCACCACGGCCTCGGGGAGGTCGTATGCCGCCGCGACGGCCGCCACGAGCGATCCGTCCTGCGCGCCATGCCGCAGCTCGCCGACGAGCAGCGCTCGCAGGAACTCCTGCTCGTCGGCGGTCGCCGTCTCGAGCAGCGTGGTGAGGGCCTGCGCGCGGGCGGCCGCGGACCCGGCCCCGGACAGGCCGGCGAGCTGCGTGGCCGCGCGGTCGACGTCCTGCACGGTCAGGCTGGCCTCGGCCGCCGGAGACGGCGGGGTGCTGATCGCGCGGTAGCCGACGCCGACGCGGCCCTGCGGCAGCACGCCGGCGAGGTGCGCGGCCACGACGCCGACCTCCTCGGGGTCGGCGCGACGCAGGACCTCGGCGAGCAGGGTCGTCTTGGCCGTGCGGGACCTCGTCGCCGCCACGGCGTGCGAGGCGGCGACCAGGTCGGCATACGGCAGGGTCATGCGCGGTGGTGCTCGTTGTTGCGGTGGGCCGCGCGCGTGCCGAGCGTGGTGAGGACCTCGACCACGGGGTTGCTGAGGCGGCGGCGCGCCTCGTGGCCGGTGATCGTCTCGCCGTCGCCCGTGCCCGACGGGAGGATGCGGGACATGAGACCGAGCGCGCGGACCGTGGTGGAGGGCAGGAGCCCGGCGACGCGCGCGCCGACCTTGCTGAGCGGGGAGAGCAGGGCGACGGGGTCGCCGGCGAGGGTCGCGTCGACCATCTGCGCGGCGGCGCGCTCGGCGCTCATCGACACCAGCGGCAGGGAGGCGCCGGGCGCGAACCAGGCGTACTCCTTGGCCTGGTCCCCGATGAACTGCGCCTGCAGGTGCGAGCCCGTGCGCATGAGGCCGGGGACGATCGCGGTCGCGGTGACGCCGGTGCCGGCCAGCTCGGCGTGCAGCCCCTCGGTGAAGCCCACCGCCCCGAACTTGGCCGTGCTGTAGGGCAGCAGGTGCGGCACGCTGATCTTGCCGCCGATGGAGGTGACGACGCCGATGCGACCGCGGCGGCGGGCGCGCATCGCCGGGAGCACGGCGAGGGAGAGGTTGATCGGACCCCAGAGCATGACGTCGATCGCCTGCTCGAAGTGGCTGCGGTCGGTGGCCTCGAGCGGCCCGACCTGGATGATCCCGGCGACGTGCATGGCCACCGTGATCGGGCCGACCTCGCGCTCGACCTCGGCGATCATCTGCTCGACGCGCTCGTGGTCGGTGACGTCGCAGACATAGGTGTGCGCGTCGGCGCCCTCGGCCGTCAGCTGCGCGCGGGCGTCGTCGAGCTCGTCCTGGTTACGGGCGCAGATCGCCACGCGGAAGCCGCGGCGGCCCAGCTCGTGGGCCACCAGCAGGCCGAGGCCGCGGGAGGCGCCGGCCACGAGGGCGACCGGCTGCTGCCCGCCCATGAGGTCGCGGGCGGAGTCGGTCGTCGGGGACATGACGGTCTGGGCTGCGCTGCTCATGACCTTCGCCATACCACTTCCACGATGGAACAAACCCCCGACCTACCTCAGGTAGTCACATCCACCCGCCTTCGCCCGCCAGGCGGATGTGTCGAGGGTGGGTCGACGTGTCGAAGGCCGGTCGATGTGCCCCAGGCCGGTCGATGTGCCCCAGGCCGGTCGATGTGCGGCCGGTCCGCGGCCTGCTCGTATGGCGGCACCGCCCGTCTGGGCCTGCCGCCGACGTCTCGGCTGCCGTTCCCCGTCTCGGCTGCCGCTCCCCGTCTCGGCTGCCGCTCCCCGTCTCGGCTGCCGCTCCCCGTCTCGGGCTGCCGCACAAGACGGGAGATGGTCGCCGAGACGGAGGACGCACGCCGAGACGGCGGGTGGAGGACGGGCGGAGGACGGGCGGAGTGAGGCAGCGGCCGCGACCGACCGACCGGGCCGGGTCAGGGGTGGGTGAGCTGCTGGAGCAGGTGCCCGAGCCCCTCGCGGGCGCGACCGGGCATGCGACCTGA